>DATBBA010000054.1:0-3555 GCA_036271235.1 Gaiellaceae bacterium | reverse complement strand
TCGCCTACGAGGAGGCCGACGTACGGGACGAGCTCGAGCGCAACGGCCTGCGGATCCGCAGCGTCCGCTACGGGGTCTGGTCGGGCCGGTCCGACGGGATGGGGTGGCAAGACATCGTGGTGACGGAGCGCAGCCGCTAGCCGCGGCCCGGCGCCTCTTCCAGCCACGCCACCATCATCAGGATCGAGACGAGGCCGAAGGCCGCGAAGAGGTACGGGTTCGTCGCGCCGGCCAGCAGGATGCCGGCCACGACGCCGGCGACGACTCCGGGGGCGCCGATCCGTCGTACGCGCTCGAGGCGCGTGTAGGCGGCACTCCGACGCAGGCGGCACGCGTCCACGATCAGCCTGAGCGGGAAGGACAGGTAGAGCAGCAAGCCGATGAGCCCGGCCTTGAGCAGGAGATCGAGATACGAGAGCTCGTACGAGTAGCCCGTGGAGAAGCCGCTTGCCACCTTCCCGAAGCCGTAGCCGTAGATCGGGCGGTGCTTGATGTAGCCCCAGAGCGCCTTGGCCTCGGCTTTTTTGTACGCGTTCGAAGCCTCACCTGCGATGTCGCCTCGGCCGTGGGCCGTCGACCGGAGAGCCATCGTCTGCGTCGCCGAGCTCTCCGCGATGGAGCTCACCTCGAGCCGGCTTCCTGCTGCTCGCGCGCTCGCAGCGGCGTGGCCACGCTGGGCGATCCGGACGTCATCCCAGAGGACGCGACCCTGCGGCGCGTAGAGCCTGATCTGAATGTCCCCGGCCTGTGCACGGGTCGGGAACGTGAACGACAGGCGCCTCCAGCCGTGGGTGCTGCGCGTGAGGGGCACCGTGTACAGGAGCCCGTCCTGCGCGTCCCAGACGAGCAGGCCTCTGCGGCTGGCGGCCGGGAGGCGAAGCGTGGGCGCGTTCACCCAGGCGCTCACCGCGTAGCTCGTCTTCGGCCTCACGGCGAGGTTCTGGAAGGCGTACGCGTCCTCGTCGGGCTTGGAATTCCGCAGCTCGAGGCTGCGCGTCCCCGAGCGCGCCGCGGCGGAAGTCCCGAGTGCGCGCAGCGCCCGCCCACCCGCGCGGTTGACGTCCCATCCGCGCAAGGACCTCTCGAAGCCGGGGTTCGTGACCCGGTGGGTGAAGCCGGGGCCGGACGCAGTGATCGTCGTGGCGCGGTTGAAGACGTAGCCGTAGAGCGAGAATCCCCCGAGTGGCGCGGCAGCGAGCGCGAGGCCGAAGAGCACGCTCGGGATGGCCACGGCGAAACCCAGCTGTCTGACGCTGCGTACCTCGAAGGCGAGCACGAGAACCACGGCGACGAAGGCGCTGAGCCAGAGCCCGCGGGTGTACGTGGCGATGAGATCGACGGTCAGGATGGCGGCGAGCAGCCAGAGCAGGAGATCCCGGGGTCGGACGAGCAGCCGCTGCGCCGTCAGCACGAGCCCGACCACGAGAAACAGGCTGCCGGCGGTGAAGAGCCTGAAGTCGCCGTTCGGCATGTACCCGATGACGCCGCCCATCGCGAGGCGGAGGCTCAGCCACTGGCGGACGCTGTCGAGGCTCACCGCACCGGACGCGGTCAGGACGATCAGGCCGAAATACGCCGCGGCGTTCGCTGCGCACGCCGCGAAGAACACTCTCCGGAGCCAGCCGCCGTCTCCTCTCCTGAAGAGCGTCATGACAACGACGACGAACGCGAAGAACAGGAACCCGTTGCCGTCGGCAACCGCGTTGTGACGACCGTTGCCGTCGATGAGACCGAGCGGAATCCAGATCGCCGGGATGAGGATCGCGAGCGCGAGTGCGTGCGCTCCGTAGCGGCCGAGTACCGGGTGCAGTCCACGCCTCCGGTCGACGATGGTGAGCCAGCCCCCACGGACGGTCACGACCGAGATCAGGAAGATGCGGCCCGACAGGCTGCCGTAGTCGATCCAGTGGCCGCCGGCGCCGCCGAGGACCAGTTCGAAGATCGTGACCGCCACGCTCAGGCGGAAGTCGATCAGTGCCAGCGCGATGAACGCGACGGCGAGGACGCCGCCCAGCACATCTGACGTGACGTGAGACCCGGCGCCTCCCGCCTTGAGCACGGCGAGCGCGACGATGCAGCCGATCGTCAGCGCGAGGAGGGCGTAGCGAGCAGCCGATCGCGGCACGGCGAGCGCCGCACCACGGCGACCCGTATGGCGGGCCGCATACGCGTCGGGAGGGTTGCTCACGCGCTCCTGTATAGCGCGGATTCGCGCGTGCCGAGCTTGAAGCGGCGCGTGAGCCGACGCCGGAAGCCGTCGAACGGCGAGAGGGTGGCAGGCCCGGCGGGGAGGCTCGGGAACGGCTCCCGGGGTGCCTGCAGCCCGGCGCGGAGACCGGTGAAGAAGGCTTTCGTGCTCGAGAGGTCGCGATCGACGACGGCCTTGCCGACGGCCATCACTCCTTCGCCGGCAGCGGCCCAGAGGAAGAGGTGCGGCCGGGTGTGGAGGCGGTACTTCCCCGCGATGTAGCCGCGTCCCCAGGCGGTCAGCCGATTCTTCGCCGCCGAGCCCTCGCCGAGGGTTCCGGAGTGGGCGTGGATCCCGGTTGCCGTCGGCGCCAAACGGCACCTCCAGCCTCGAGCGACACACCGGATCCCGAGGTCGACATCCTCGAGGTAGGCGAAGAACGCCGGGTCGAAGCCGCCGACCTCCAGGAATGCGGACCGATCGAACGCCGCGGCGCCGCCGCACGGCGCGAGGGGGTCGAACGCGCCTCCCTCCAGCACCTCCACCGGCTCGCCGTACAGGTGGTTGAACCCGTGCAGGGTTCGGTCGACGACGATGCCCGCGGTGTCGATCCGGTCCTCGTTGCCGAGCCGCACGAGAACCGGCGACGCCATCACGATCCCCTGCTCGGGGTCGAGCGCCGCCACCAGCCGTTCGAGGAAGGTCGGCGTGCACACGGTGTCGTTGTTGAGCAGGACGACCGTCTGCGAGCTCGCAGCGTCGACGCCGGCGTTTGCCGCCTTGCCGAAGCCGCGGTTGTCCGGGAAGGAGACCACGCGGACCTGCGGCCAGCGCTGCTGCAGGAACTCGTTCGTCCCGTCGGTCGACCCGTTGTCGACGACGATCACCTCGTGTGTGAGCGTCTGCTCGTGGAGCGAGGGAAGCAGCCGCTCGAGGTGGTGCCGCCCCTCATACGTCGGCACGATCACGGAGACATCCGGTGCCGTCATCGGGACTGCCTTGTCAGGAGGCGCTCAGGCGCGGTGCGACCGGCGCCAGCCGCGCACTCCGGTGGCGCCGAGCAGAAGAACGGCGGTACCCGCCAGCGCGATGAGCAGCGCCGTCGGTCCCGAGCCGAGATCGAAGGCCGAGCCGACCGCGCTGGGGTTGGTCCCGGACTCTGAAGCACTCGACCGCTGGAGGCCCGTGGGGGAGCTGCCCTGGACGAGAGCGGCCAACGCCCTACTGTCCTTGCCTGCGTGCTTGATGACCTTGGCGGTCGGGCGGGAGATGGGAGTCGTCGACGTGCTCCCACCGACGTTGCTGCCCCCGGTTCCGCCGCCACCGGAGTTTCCGCCGCCACCGCCGCCGCCGCCGCTCGGCAGGCA
>DATBBA010000053.1:0-53955 GCA_036271235.1 Gaiellaceae bacterium | reverse complement strand
TCGAGATCGCCGGTCGTCGCGTGATGGATCGCATGCTCGTGACGCCAGGATGCAAAGGGCATGTAGACGAGCGGGCTGAGGGACGCTCCGAGGAGCGAGTTCGCGCGCTTCGACGGGAGAAACGAGCCGTGGGCGCAGTCGTGGAAGACGATGAACGTCCGGGTCAGGAACCCGGCAGCGGGAATCGAGAGCGCCAGCACGAGCCAGACGGAGACGTGGAGCGCGAAGCACATCGCGAGCACGAGCCCGAGGTAGGGCACGACCGAGGTGAGGACGTTCTGGACGCTGAGCCCGACGTTCGGCGTCATGTACGGCGCGAGGATCCTGCGCCAGGACTCCTCTGACTTCGCTTCGGCGCCGGTCAAGCCGCGACCACGCAGAGTCCGCGACCGGCGTTTCCGAGGCGATGGGCGGCGTGCATTGAAGAGGTCGGCATCAGGATCGAGGTCAGGGCAAAGGTGCCGTAGCTCGCCCCTGCACCCGTCAATCCTAGCGTGGCGGCCCGGACGTCCGCGCGAGAGGCGAAGTACGCTGCGCCCGTGTCCTGGGCCCTCAGGTTTCGCATCCGCCAGAACCTCAAGGGCAACCTCTGGGTCGCTCCGCTCCTCGGAGGCGTGATCGGATGGCTGCTGAGCTTTGCGAGCAGGTGGCTCGACGGCCGCTTCACGCTTCCCGCGGGCTACGTCTACTCGGCGGGGACGGCCCAGACGATCCTCACGACGATCGTCGGGGCAATGATCGCCCTGACGGGCTTCGTCGTGACGGTGACGGTGCTCGTCGTCCAGATGTCCACGCAGACGTTCTCTGCCCGCTACATGCGGATCTGGTACCGCGATCCGGTGTTGAAGGCCGTGCTCGCGGTGCTGCTCTGCACGCTCTTCTTCTCGTTCGCGCTTCTCGGGAAGGTCGAGCGACACGCCGTCCCGTCGATCAGCGTGACCGTCGCCGGGCTCCTGGTCGGGGCGGTGCTCGTGCTATTCCTCGTCTTCCTCGATCGCTACCTGCACCGGCTGCGGCCGGTCGCGGTGGCCGAGATCGTCGGACGGGCCGGACGCGAAGCGGTCGGCGCGTATTCGGAAGCGGCCGAGCTCGGGGAGTGGGCCGACCCGCCGGAGGCTCACGAGTCGCCGCTCGCGGGCGACCCGAGCGCCGCGGTGAGCTGCGAGCGGTCGGGTGCCGTGCAGGCACTGAACACGCATGCACTCGTGGCGTGGGCGACCCACGCCGACCGTGTGCTCGTCATGGTCAACGGGATCGGCGATTTCCTCGTCGGCGGAACCCGGCTCTTCGACGTCTACGGAGGGCCGATCTCCGCCGCCGACGAGCAGAGGCTGCGGGGTCTCGTGGCGCTCGGAACCGAGCGCACGATCGACCAGGATCCAGCCTTCGCGCTGCGCGTGATGGTGGACATCGCGAACAAGGCCCTCTCCACCGCGATCAACGACCCGACGACCGCCGTCCAGGTCATCGACAGGGTCGAGGAGCTGCTGATGACGATCGGCAAGACCCCGGGCTTCGACGGCAGCTACGAGCTCCGCGACGCCGGCGGGCGTCGCCGGGTGGTCCTGCCCGCACCCCGCTGGGACGAGTTCCTCTCGCTCGGGACGACCGAGATCAGGCAGAACGGGCACTCGACGATCCAGGTCGTCCGGAGGCTTCGGTCCATGCTCGAGGGGCTTCGGGAGGCGGTGCTTCTCGAGTACGTACCCGCCGTCGACCGGGAGCTCGAACGGCTTGACGCGACCGTGAACGACTCGTTCGGCGGCTCGGTCGACTTCGACCTCGCAGGGGTCTCCGACCGGCAGGGCATCGGCGGCGCTCCCGGCCTGCCGACCCCGGCCGGCTGAGCGCCGGCTCGCGTCCGCGACGATTTTGACGCGGCGTTGCTCGTCCTGTCTACTCCAACGATGGTCGCCGCTCTCGCGTCGTTCGCGCTCACCTCGGGATGGGGAGTCGCCGTCTCGATCGTGGTGCTCGCGCTGCTCTTCCTGGCCTGGCTCGTGTCGCTCGTCATGCTCCTCACCGACTCGATCTCGGTGGGCGGGAAGATCCTCTGGTTCATCGTGCTCACGTGTCTTGCGCCGATCGCGATTCCCGTCTACCTCGTCGGGCGCCACCGGCGGCACCGGGCGGGCTGAGCTTTCGGTTGTTCGAGGCGGCCCCGGGCTCGTCGGCGAGCGGCCCGAGGTCGCGGAGAGAGCGAGCCCGGCCGGAGCCACCGATCCTGGCATCGGGCCCGGATGCAACCGAGCCGGCCGCGGCGCGCCCGCCGAAAACCATTACGGTTCGGGGATGCACCGGAGGGACATCCGCATCGCAGTGCTGCCGGTGCTTGCCGCGGTCGTGCTTGCCGCCGGGTGCGGGGGAAGCAAGAAGGCCGATCCCGCCACCGACTGGGCGAACAGTCTGTGCACCGCGATCAACACCTGGAAGGCCTCGGTCAACTCGACGGCTGATTCGCTGCAGGGCGGGAATCTCTCGAAGAGCAGCATCCAGAGCGCCGGGAACGACGTCCAGGACGCGACGAACACCTTTGTCTCCAGCCTGAAGAAGCTCGGGAAGCCGAACACCCAGTCGGGCGATCAGGCGAAGCAATCCGTCGACGAGCTCTCACAACAGATCCACGACGGCTCCCAGAAGATCTCGGACGAGGTGAAGGGGATCACCGGCGTGAGTAGCGCGTTCAGCGCGATCCCGGTCGTGACGAGCACGCTCCAGACGATGGGCAACGAGATCTCCGCGACCTACACGACGCTGAAGGGCCTGGATACGAGCGGCGAGCTGCAGACGGCGTTCGACAAGGCCGATTCCTGCAAGAGCCTGAGGTCGTCGACGTGATCCGCCGAACGCCCGGGACCGTCCCGGACGCGATCACCCGGTAAGACGCTCCCCTCCGCCTCCTCGACGAGACCCTGGTCAGCTGATCCAGGGGCCGTGCCAGCGCTCGTGCTCGCCGAGCAGCGCGATACAGCCTTCGGGCCCCCAGGAGCCGGGCGCATAGGGCTGAACCGGCGGTGGGGAGTCGAGCAGAGGCTGCATGACGCGCCAGGTCTCCTCGACACCATCCTGGCGGGTGAAGCGCGTGCGGTCGCCGATCATCGCGGCGTGGAGCAGTACCTCGTAGGGAGTCGGGCCCTCGCCGCCCTCCTCGCCGAACTCCATGTCGAGCTCGATCGGCCCGGGCCCGTCGGCCCGGTGCGCCTCGACGATGAGCCGGATCCCGGTGGCCGGGTCGAGCTTCACGACGATCTGATTCGGCGCGACGTGCGTGTCGTACTCGGCGAATCCGAGCTTCGGCGGGTGCTTGAAGACGAGCCGGAGCTCGGTCTGCGTCACGGGCAGGCACTTGCCCGCGCGGATGAAGAACGGAACGCCGGCCCAGCGCCAGTTCTCGATCTCGAGCCGCACCGCGGCGAACGTCTCCGTGGTCGAGTCCGGGGCGACGCCGGCGACCGAGCGGTAGCCGTCGTACTGCCCGCGCACGTAGTGGCCGGGGTCGGCCTCCTTGACGGAGCGGAAGAGCGTGACGGCCGCGTTCTCGAGCGTCTCGGGATCGCCTCGCGCCGGCGCCTCCATCGCGCAGGCCGCGACCATCTGCATCAGGTGGTTCACGACGACGTCGCGAAGCGCCCCGACCGGATCGTAGAAGTGGCCGCGGTCCGCGATCCCGAACTTCTCGGCCATCGTGATCTGGATGCACGCGAGGTAGTTGCGGTTCCAGACCGGCTCGAGCATCGAGTTCGCGAACCGGAGATGCAGGATCTCCTCGAGGCCCATCTTCCCGAGGTAGTGGTCGATCCGGAAGATCTGCGACTCCTCGACGTGGCTGTGAAGCTCGGCCGCGAGGGCTCGCGCCGAGGTGAGGTCGTGGCCGAACGGCTTCTCGACGACGATGCGCGCTGTCGTCGTGAGCCCGGCGTCGGCGAGGCCCTTGACGACCGTGCCGAAGAGCGACGGTGGGATCTCGAGATAGAAGACGGGCAGCGTCGCGCCCTCGATCGCGGAGCCGACCTTGCCATAGGTCGCCGAGTCGCCGAAGTCGCCCTGCACGTAGGAGAGCCGTGCCGCGAGCCGCTTGAAGACGTCCTCGTCGGGCTCCTCGCCTGTCGCGACGATGGAGTCGTGCGCGTACGCGAGCAGGTGGTCGATCGTCCAGTCGTCGGCCGCGACGCCGACGATCGGGCAGTCGAGAAGGCCACGGGCCTCGAGGCGGTACAGCGACCTGAAGGTCATCACACGCGCGAGGTCCCCGGTGATCCCGAAGATCACGAGCCGGTCGGCGTTCTGGGTGTTGTGGGTGTCTGGCATCGGAGGCTCGATCAGCTGAACGCGTTGACGGCCCGCGCCACGATCAGTCCGAAGAGTGCCAGGGCCACGGTGGACTGGACGAGCATGACGAACTTCGCCCGGTGCGTGAGCGGCATCACGTCGGTCGGGCTGAAGGCGGTCGCGTTCGTGAAGCCGAGGTGCAGGTAGTCGAGGAACACCGGACGCCAGCCGCGGGGTGCGAGCTCGGGGCTCAACTGCTGGGTGAAGGCGAAGTCGAGCGGGAACGCGTTCCGCGAGCGGGCGATCGGGCCCCCGCTGTCGAGCAGCCAGTAGAGCAGCGCGAAGGCGAGGTTGTTCCCCACCCAGACGAGCGCCCCCGAGGCGAGGAGCTCTCCGGGGTCGTTCGTCACGCCCTTCCCCTTGATCAGGTCGTAGACGAGGAGAGCCGTGGCCCAGAGCGCTGCGCACACCAGGATCGAGACGAGGGCGAGCGCGGCCGGGCGGAGCCAGCTCGCACGGCGACGGACGTTGACCGGGTCGCTCAGCACGAGCACGAGGAGGAGCACGGCCTCGATGAGCGGGGTGAGCCAGACGACGCGGATCGCGCCTCCACGTGGCAGCCAGAGACGAAGGCCGATGTTCAGCAGCATGAACGTGAGCAGCGCGGCGGCGGGCGGCCACCGCGACTCGCCGATCAGGGCTCCTCCGTCGCCTCCGCCGGCTGCCGGCTTCGTCAGAGCGACCATGGCCGCATCGTCTCATATGTCCGATCCGGTGCAAGATCTGGGAGAATCAGCCGGTAAACGCACCGCCGACTGCAAGGAGGAGGCAATGTCGTCGACCGCAATGCCGCGGCTCTCGGATCAGGAGTTCGTCGAGATGGCCGGCCTGATCAAGGACGCCGACAGCGTCGAGCTGAAGTTGACGGTGCCCGACTCGAGCCACCGCTCGACGATCGCAACGCTCGGAATCGACCCGCTCGAGGCGCAGATCCGGCAGGTCTTCTTCTTCGATACGCCAGACCTCGCGCTGAACGGCGCCGGCGTCGTCGTGCGCGCCCGCCGGATCCAGGGCAAGGGCGCCGATTCGGTCGTGAAGCTCCGCCCCGTCGTGCCGGCCGAGCTCGCGCCGGAGGTTCGCGTCTCGGACAACTTCAACATCGAGGTCGATGCGATGCCGGGCGGGTTCGTCTGCTCCGGCTCGATGAAGTGGGCACTCGGCACGGTGGACGCGCGCAGCGTCGTCGCCGGCTCGCATCCGATCCGGAAGCTCTTCTCGAAGGAGCAGCGGCGCTTCTACCGCCAGCACGCACCGGAAGGGCTCGAGCTCGACAGCCTTTCGCTGCTCGGGCCGATCTTCGTGCTGAAGGGGCGGATCTACCCCGAGGATCTCGGGCGCAGGCTCGTCGTGGAGATGTGGCTCTACCCGGACGGCTCGCGCATCCTCGAGCTCTCGACGAAGTGCGCGCCGTCGGAGGCGTTCCAGGTGGCTGCAGAGGCAAGGGCCTACTTCGCGGGTGTCGGGATCGGCCTCGACGGAGACCAGCAGACGAAGACCAAGAAGGCGCTCGAGTTCTTCGCGGCGGAGCTCGCGAACGGCGACTCGGAGGCCAAGCTGCCCGAGGAGAAGCCACCTGTCGAGGCCGCCGTCGCCGACGGCGACGGCGACGGCGACGAGTAGCTCTAGACGGAGCCGCCGAAGCGGAGAAGTGTCTTGAGCCCGCGCGGGTAGGAGACGTTCGCCCTGTCGTCGATCCGGAGTCTCCTCCGCGCGGCGACGACTTGCTCGGAGTGCTCGGACTCGATGGCGATCGTCGTCGTCGACGCGGCGTGGGTCGTGACGGAGGTCGATTCGGCAAGGCAGCCGTCGAGCGTGAAGTGCCGGCGGTGCTTGTGGACCTCCACCGCGAGGAGCCCGGGGTGAGCGGCGATCTCGTCGAGGAGCTCGGCTTCGCTGTAGCGCTCGAGTGCGAGCGGCACCGGGGCGCCGAGAGCTGCGAGCACCGGATCGAGCTCGTCCGCGCCGAGCGGGAATGCCCCCTCGAACGAGGGTCGCCAGAGCTCGAGGCCGTCCTCGCTCCGCCGTTCGAGCAGCTTCAGCTCGAGGAGCCCGGAGCGCACCTTGACCGACTCGTCGCTCGCTCTCGAGAGCAGGTAGAGCTCGTCGGAGTCTTCGGCGCGCCCCTCGCCGAGGGTCTCGAGGATGCTCGTGGCCGCATCGAGGTCGTCGCCGAAGGTGCGCCATTCCCAGCGTGGGGCGACCGGGCTCACCCCTTCGCAGCCGCGTCGAGAGTCGGGAAGATCCCGATGCGATCCGTGAGCTTTGCGCGCTCGAGCAGCTCGAGTGCCTGAGCGTGCACCCCGGACACGCGCAGCGCGACATGGTCTCGTCCGAGCGCCGAGGCGAGCTCGGAGAGGGTGTCGACGGTCTGGACGTCGAGCTCGGCGTTGTTCGAGAGGTCGAGCACGACCGCCGGCGGCCGGGGGTCGGCCGCATCGACGAGGTCGAGGATGCGCTCCTTCACCGCGGTCACGTTTGCATAGAACAGCGGTCCTTCGACCCGCACCACGACGGCGCTCGTCGACGGAGCCCAGCCCGGGTGGCGATCGGTGTTGCCCCAGACGCCGCTCGCGGAGTCGCGGGCGAGGATCCCGATCGTCGGCCGGCTCAGCTTCTTGATCACGAGAACCAGTGAAAGCGCGGCGGCGAGCAGAAGGCCCGGGAGCACGCCGAGCAGCAGCACGCCGACGAGTGCGGTCATCGCGAACGCGATCGCGCTCGTGCGGAGCCCGGCCAGCCGGCGGAGCTCGCTGACTTTCCAGAAGCCGGAGATCGCGACGATCACGATCGCCGCCAGCGTCGTCTCGGGCAGGTTCTTGAAGAGGCCGGTGAAAAACGCGCCGGTGAGCAGGATCAGCGCGGCCGCGACGATCGTCGCGAACTGCGTCTTGCCGCCGGCACGCTCGTTCGCCATCGTCTGGCTCGCGCCGCCCGACTGGACGAAGCCCGGCGAGAGGCCCGCAAGCGCGTTCGAGCCGCCGAGCGCGATCAGGTCGTGATTCACGGCCACGCGGTAACCGTCCTGCCCTCCGAGTGTGCGGGCGACGCCGATCGCCTCGGCGCTCAGGATCATCACGCCGAACGCGGGCGCCAGAAGCTCGACGAGATCGTGCCAGCCGACGTCAGGAATGGCCGGATGCGGGAACGCGCGGGGCAAGGTCCCGACGACATCGACGCCATGGCTCGAGAGGTCGAGAAGGCTCGAAAGGACGATCGAACCGACGAGCACGACGAGTGTCGCCGGCACTTGGGGCGCGAGCCGCATCAGGAGAAGCAGCGCAGCTATGGACACGACGCCCGTCGCGAGCGTCCAGCCGTTCGTGTCGTGCAGGTGGCGGAAGAAGTCCAGGAGCCTCGGGAAGAAGTTTCCGTGTCCGTCACGGATCCCGAAGAGCTTCGGAAGCTGCCCGACGGCGACGAAGAGCCCGAGCCCGAAGAGGAAGCCGGTCATCACCGGCTTCGAGACGAGATCCATCACCCCGCCGATCCGGAGCAGCCCCGCGGCGATCAGCACGACGCCCGTGACGATCGCGAGCGCGGCAGAGAGCGCTGCGAATCGCTTCGGATCCCCATGCGCGAGCGGAGCGACCGCGGCCGCCGAGAGCGCCGAGGTCGCGGTCGTCGCACTCACGACGAGCGTTCTCGACGAGCCGAGGATCGCGTACACGACGAGCGCGGCCGGCGCGGCCACGAGCCCGGCCGACGGCGGCAGCCCCGCTATCTGCGCGTAGGCGACAGCCTGGGGGACGACGACGCCCCACACGATGAGCCCGGCCCCGATGTCGTGTCCGAGCCACGCGCGCCGGTAGTGGGCAAGCCAGTCGGGAAGGATCCGCACGGCCGAAGCAGTCTAGGCCGGGGCTGGCGGGACCACACGCAGCAAGGCATGATCTCGTCGCACCGGGGGTCACCGCGCGGGGCGGGGCTCCGGTCGACACAGGGGGAGCGTGAGATCGGGATGAGTGCCGAACGCGACCGGGTCGAGACCTTCGGCCACCTCGAAAACGGGCTCCTGCAGGCCGGCGACTGGTACCACTGGGGCCCGTATCTCTCCGAGCGGCAGTGGGGAACCGTACGCGAGGACTACAGCCCCGACGGTACGGCATGGGAGTACCTCCCGCACGACCATGCCCGCTCGCGTGCCTACCGGTGGGGTGAGGACGGGCTCGCCGGCTTCAGCGACATCGAGCAGCGCCTCTGCGTCTCGTTGGCGCTCTGGAACGGCCGCGACCCGATTCTCAAGGAGCGCCTCTTCGGGCTGACCGGGAACCAGGGGAATCACGGCGAGGACGCCAAGGAGTACTGGTGGTACCTCGACGCGCTTCCGAGCCATGCCTGGAATCGCTGGCGCTATCACTACCCGCAGGCCGAGTTCCCCTACGACGAGCTCGTGGCGGAGAACGGGCGCCGCGGCAAGCTCGATCCGGAGTACGAGCTGCTGGACACGAACGCATTCGACGAGGATCGCTACTGGATCGTCGAGGTCGACTACGCCAAGGCCGACCCGCACGACCTGCTGATGACGGTGCGCGTGACGAACGCCGGCCCCGAGGCCGCGACGCTGCACGTCCTCCCGACGGCCTGGTACCGGAACACGTGGGCGTGGGGGCTCGACTCCGGGCCCAAGCCCGAGCTCCGGATCGCCGGAACCGCGAAGCTTCGCACCGAACACCCCTTCCTCGGCGAGCTCGAGCTTGCGGCCGAGGGCGAGCCGAAGCTGCTCTTCTGTGAGAACGAGACGAACATGGAGCGGGTCTTCGGGAGTGAGTCCGCGACCCGCGCGCCGAAGGACGGGATCAACGATCACGTGGTCTCCGGAGCGCCCACGACCGGCGACGGAACGGGCACCAAGGCGGCCTTCTGGTACGAGCTCGAAGTCGGCCCCGGCGAGACGGAGTCGATCCGGGTCAGGCTGAGGCCGGCCGGGAAGACCGGAGACCCGTGGGCCGGGTTCGACGAGACGTCCGAGCGACGCCTCGCCGAGGCCGACGAGTTCTACGAGGAGCTCCGCCCGCCCGACGCCGACGACGACGAGGCGCGCGTCAGCCGCCAGGCCCTTGCCGGGATGCTGTGGAGCAAGCAGCTCTATGCCTACGATGTCGCCCGCTGGCTCGACGGCGATCCCTCGCAGCCGACCCCGCCTGCCTCGCGACTCACCGGCCGGAACGCGCACTGGCGCAGCTTCGATGCGTTCGACATCATGTCGATGCCGGACAAGTGGGAGTACCCGTGGTTCGCTGCCTGGGATCTCGCCTTCCACTGCGTCGCCTTGGCCCGAGTCGACCCCGCCTTCGCGAAGTACCAGCTGATCCTGCTCTGCCGCGAGTGGTTCCAGCATCCGAACGGCGCCCTCGCCGCGTACGAGTGGTCGTTCGACGACGTCAACCCGCCCGTGCAGGCATGGGCGGCGCTCGAGGTGTTCGCGATCGACGGCGGCCGTGACGTGGCGTTCCTGAGCCGCATCTTCGACAAGCTGCTCGTGAACTTCACCTGGTGGGTGAACCGCCTCGACGCCGACGGCTCGAACATCTTCGAGGGCGGCTTCCTCGGGCTCGACAACATCGGCCCCATCGACCGCTCCCACCTTGCGCCCGGGCAGTTCCTCGAGCAGTCCGACAGCACCGGGTGGATGGGCTTCTACGCGCTCAGCATGGCTGCGATCGCCTCGATCCTGGTCCGCCGCGGGCGCCCGGCAACCGACCTCGTGCTGAAGTTCCTCGAGCATTTCGCGCTGATCTCGAGTGCGCTCGAGTCGCAGGGGCTCTGGGACGACACCGACGGCTTCTTCTACGACCAGCTCCGCCTCGCGGACGGCACGACGAAGGCGATCAAGGTGCGCTCGATCGTCGGCGTGCTCCCGCTGCTCGGCGTCGTTGCGATCGACGAGGCCGTGATCGAGCGCGCCGAGGTCGTGAACAAGAAGGCTTCCGACATGCTCCGTGCGGCTCATCCGATCGCCGGGGAGCCGGGAGCCCGCCGGATCCTTCTCGGGGTCGTCGGGATGCCGCGCGTGCTTCGGGTGCTCGAAAAGCTGTTCGACGAGTCGGAGTTCCTCTCGCCCTACGGCCTCCGGGCCGTCTCCCGCTGGCACCTCGAGCACCCGTTCGAGCTCGAGATCGACGGTGTGAGCGCCACGATCGACTACGAACCGGCGGAGTCGACGACGGGCCTCTTCGGCGGCAACTCGAACTGGCGCGGCCCGATCTGGATGCCGGTGAACTTTCTCGTGATCGAGGCGCTCCGTCGCTACGCGCGCTTCTTCGGCGACGAGCTCAAGCTCGAGTACCCGACCGGCTCCGGCAAGGTGCTCACCCTGGAGGAGATCGCCGACGACCTGCAGTCGCGGCTGATGCGGCTCTTCGTGGTCGGCGAGGACGGCCGGCGCCCCTGTTTCGGCTGGGTCGAGCGGCTCCAGTCCGATCCTGCGTGGAAGGACAACCTGCTCTTCCACGAGTACTTCCACGCCGACAACGGCGCCGGCCTCGGCGCGAGCCACCAGACCGGCTGGACGGGGGTGATCGCAGAGATCGTCTTCCGCCACTGCGGCGGGCACGTGCCGACCCTCGGAGAGCTCGTCTCGGGCGACCAGGTCGAGGCGACGGTGTGACGATCGCGTTCGGGCCGCAGACCTGCGGCTCGCTCACGGAGGCGGCGGCGCGGGAGTGGCTCGTCGCCGACGGCCTCGGCGGATATGCGATGGGCACGATCGCCGGTCTGCGAATCCGGCGCTACCACGGGCTCCTCGTCGTCGCGGTCGACGGCCCGGCGCACCGGATGCTCGGCCTCGCGGCGCTCGACCCGGTGCTCGTGCTCGGTGACGCGCGGATTCGCCTCGCGACCGACGAGTGGGGCGCCGGTTCCGTCGACCCGCGCGGCCACGAGCTGCTGGCCACGTTCGACCTGGAGGACGGCGTCCCGCGGTGGCGGTGGCAGGTCGGCGGGATCGTGGTCGAGCGCGAGCTCGCCGCCGCCCACGGTTCTGCCGCCGTCGGAGTCGTCCACCGGCTGCTCGGCGCCGACCGCCCCGTCACGCTCGAGCTCACGCCGCTCTGCACCTGGCGCAGCGTGCACGGTGAGCGGCGCGCCAACGGCGACCCGGAGCTCGAGCGCACGGGCGAAGGCTTCATGTTCGAGCGCGCCTACACCGTCAGCGGCGAGGGCTGGCAGCCCGGCGGCGCCTGGTATCGCGACGTCCAGATGCGCGAGGAGGCAGCCCGCGGACTCACGGACCACGAGGATCTCTGGGCCGCGGGCCTGTTCCGGGCCGAGCTCGAGCCCGGCGGGTTCCACGAGGTCACCGCGTCTGCAGCCGGCGGGCCCACGCGCCCGGCAACCGAGATCGTCGCCACCGCCCGGAGCCGTGCCGCCAAGCTCCTCGCCGCCGCGAAGCCGGCCGACGAGATCGATGCGAGTCTCGTCCTCGCCGCCGATCGGTTCGCCATCGTCACGTCCGGACGCCCGACCGCAGTCGCAGGCTATCCATGGTTCGGCGAGTGGTCGCGCGACCTGATGACCTCGTACGAAGGGCTCTACCTCTCGACCGGACGTTCGGACGAGGGCCGCGAGGTGCTGCGGAGCTCGGCAATGACCGTCTCGCAGGGAATGCTCGCGAACACTGCGGACACCGGTTCGCTCGAGTACAACACCGCCGACGGCACACTCTGGTTCGTCCATGCGCTCGGGCGGCACGTGACGGTCTGCGGCGACTCCGACCTCGGAAGCGAGCTCGCGCCGGTGCTCATGGAGATCGTCGAGCACCACCTTGCCGGAACGCGCTTCGGGATCGGCGTCGACCCCGCGGACGGCCTGCTGCGCCAGGGGCAGGACGGCTGGGCGCTGACCTGGATGGATGCACGGATCGACGGCGTCCCGGTGACGCCGCGGGCCGGCAAGCCGGTGGAGGTGAATGCGCTCTGGCTTCGCGCGCTGTCTGTTGCTCAGGAGCTCTCCACCGACCGTGGCTTCGGCGATCGTTGCGCCGCCGCGCGCAAGCAGGCGGCCGCATCCTTCGGCGCTCGGTTCGTCCGGAGCGACGGACACGGGCTTCTGGACGTAATCGACGGGCCCGGCGGTGACGATGCCTCGGTGCGTCCGAACCAGCTCCTGGCCGTCGCCCTACCCGGGAGCCCCCTCGATCCGGAGGCGGCAAGGGCCGCCGTCGAAACGTGCCGGGACTCGCTCCTCACACCGCTCGGGCTGCGCTCGCTCTCACCCGACGATCCGCAGTACCGGCCGGTTCATCGCGGCACCCCGGCCGAGCGCGACGCCGCCTACCACCAGGGAACCGTGTGGCCGTGGCTCATCGGGCCCTACCTCGACGCCGCGCGCGTCGCCGGGATTCCGACCGCTGGAGTGCTCGCCGGGCTCGAGGCGCACGTCGCGGACTGGGGCGTCGGCTCGGCGTCCGAGACGGCCGACGGGGCGCCGCCGCACCTCGCGACCGGCTGCCCGTTCCAGGCCTGGTCCGTGGCGGAGCTCCTGCGAGCGCGCGGAGCCGCGTAAATCCTAGGGTGTGAGCGTGTCCATGAACGCGCTCACCGAGAAGACCGCATTCCCGGGGCCTGCGGGGCCGTAGCCCGGCGGCGGCTCGAGCCCGTGGCGATCGAGCGCCTCCCGGTAGGCCTGGAGGAGCCGGATGTGGTACTCGAGCGGCGCGCCTTCCGGGTTGTCGCGGCCGAGCGGAGTCGTCGGCTCGGGGCACCAGTTCGTGAACCTCGGCGTGATCCCCCGGCTCATGAAGTGGTCGAGGCCCTCCGTCGTGGAGGCGATCGCCTCGTCGACCGTCGCGAACCCGAACGGCTTTGCCATCTCGACGCCGGCGACGAAGTTCGGGATCACGTTTCGCGCGCCGAACACCTCGGCCGCGTCGAAGATCCGGCGGTGCCACTCCTCGCGCCCGACGTAGCGTTCCTTGCCAGGGGAGATGATCTCGAACAGCCGCTTGTCCCAGACCTCGTAGTTCGGGTGGTAGATCGTGATCCCGTAGTCCTTGTACCGCTGGACGTCCTCGCGCGGCAGCGCCTGCGCGACGACCTTCCCGATCCACCGGCCCGGGAACCGCTCCTCGATCGCCTGGGCGTAGCGGCCGTAGAAGTCGGCCTCGGCGAGCCCGTCGACGGTCGAGGTCACCGAGCCGCCCGTGAGGGTGTAGGCGCTCGAGACGCGGTCGCGGTCGTAGCGATCGATGATCGCCAGCGCCTCCAGGATGTCCTCGACGGGCTTCACGCCGGTGTACGGGCGCCCCTCACGCTTGTGCTGGCGCCAGTTGTGGTTGATGTCGCAGAACCGGCACTCCTCCTGCGCCCCGAAGTACTGGCAGAGCCGCAGCACGGTGAGGTAGATGAGATAGCCCCACTGGATCGTCGGCGCGGTCTCCATCACGGTCTTGCCGTTCGCGAGCGTGTGCCGGTAGTACTCGGGCATCGGCGGCAGTGCGACCTCGGCGATCGGCCGCCCCTCGAGCGCGAGCCGCAGCCCGCCTTCGCCGTCCTCCTCGACGCGGTAGGGCGAGTCGGGGTTCACCCGGACCGAGACGATCGTCCGCCGTAGCTCGTACGGGCCGCCGGTGAGCGCGATCTCCTCGGGTGGCCTCCGCGAGGCCGCCGCACCGAGCTCGGAGAGCGGTTTCTGGTCGAAGGAGAAGATGAAGTACGACTTCGGCTTGACCTCTCCGTCGAGGTTGTCGGTGAGCGCCGACTCGGCGAAGGCGATCCCGGTGCGGAGCAGATCCTCCTTCAGCACGGCCTCGCGCGGGACTTGCTGGAAGCGCGCCATCAGTTCCTCGACGAGGGCGATCCTGCTTTCGGCGATCGCAGTCATGCGGTTGATCGTAGTTCACCCGTGGTTGCCGGAGGTCCGGCCGAATAAGATCCTCCGCGTGGCCCACGGCGGCGACCCCCCTCGCAGCCGTCGCCTGCTCAAGCTGATCGCGCTCGAGCGGATCGTGCGCTCGATCCTGCTCGTCGCAGCGGGCGTGTACCTGCTGACGCATCTCGACAAGGACTTCGGGAACCTCGCTTCGCGCGTCCTCCGGGCGATCGAGCTCGACCCGCGGCGCCCGTTCTTCCACCGGATCGTCGTCTACCTGCACGACCTGCACGCCTCGGAGATCAAGATCGCAGCGCTCCTCGCGATCGGCTACGGGATCCTCGAGCTCGTCGAGGGGATCGGCCTCTGGCTCGACAAGCTGTGGGCCGAGTACCTGACCGTGATCGCAACGTCGGTGCTCCTTCCCTACGAGATCTACGAGCTGATCCACCGCCCGACGGTCTGGAAGGCCGGCGGGATCGCGATCAACATCCTCATCGTGATCTACCTGGCGCGGCTCCTCCGGCGACGGGTGAAGCGAGAGCACGCAGAGGAGCTCGCGACCGCCGGTGAGTGACGGGAGCGGCTGGATCCGCGACGGCGCGCGAAAGGTCCTGCGCGTCATCCCCGAGGCGGCCCAGCGCTTCTACTCCGACCGGTGCCCGCAGCAGGCGGCCGGAATCGCCTACCGGGTGCTCTTCTCGGTCGCGCCGCTCGCGATCGTGCTCGTCTCGATCTTCGGCCTCGTCCTCCAGAACGAGGACTACAAGAACCGCGTGATCGACGCGATCGTCGACGCGCTCCCGGTGTCGAGTCAGGGGCACCAGGACGTCGAGAACGCGATCACCGCGATCGCGAGCCCGTCGAGCGCGGCCGGGCTCGTGAGCCTCGTCCTCTTCGCCTGGGCCGCGACCGGGATGATGACCTCGATCCGTCAGGGGCTCGAGGCCGCGATGCAGGTGACGCGGTCGAGGCCGAGCGTTCGCGGCAAGCTCATCGATCTCGCGCTCGTCCTCGGAGCCGCCGTGCTCGTGCTTGCAACAGCCGCCGTCACCGTGGTCGGGGGCTTCGTCGAGCGGGCCGTCGGTCGAGTCGGTGCAGAGGGAGCGCTCGCCCGCGTCGTCGTCCACGGGGTCGGCTTCGCGATCTCCGTCGGAGTGGTACTGCTGCTCTACCGGTTCGTTCCTGCGCGCGGGCTCCGGATCCGGGACGGTCTCGCGGGCGCGATCGTCACCGGCGTGCTCCTCCAGCTGATCTCGTTCGCGTCGAGCTTCGTCTACGACAAGGTGACGAACCTCTCCGTCATCTACGGGTCGCTCACGGCGGCGCTCGTCTTCCTGTACTCCGTCTACCTCTACTCCTCGGTGCTCCTGCTCGGCGCCGAGGTCGCGGCTGCGTGGGCCCGGCCCCCGAGCGCCGAGCCTGCGCTGCCCGTGCTCACCCAGATCAAGCGGGGCGTGCTGGGGCTCTTCGTCCGGCAGGAGGATCCGCCGGCCCGTGACGAGCCGGCTGATCCTCCGGAACGAATCAGCTCGGAGTGACGATCTGGAGCTTCTGGAGTGCTCCCGCCGACCCCGAGTAGTAGCCGGGGCCGTCGGGGCCGCTCTGCAGGAAGCTCGAGTAGGGCGCCTCGAACGTCTGGCCGGTTGCGTTGTCCTGCACCAGATCCTCGCCGTTCAGGGCCTGGTCGAAGCCCGAGACCTGGGAGCCGAAAGCCTGCTGCTGCTGGCTCAGACGCTCCCACTGCTGGAGATCCTGGGTGAAGCTGTGCTGCACGCCGGAGGCGATCCGGATCACGGCGCCGCCGGTCGAGTTCCAGGTCGACGGGCTCGTGAGCGCGAGCCGGATCGTGCCCGAGGCATCGCTCCCGCTTGCGGTCGCGGCGTCGATCGAGGCGAGGCCGTGCACCGGCGTCGAGCCGTTGAGGATGCCGAGGAACTCGAGGCTCTCGTCCTGCGCGATCGCGCCGCTCGAGGTCCGCTCTGTCCCCGAGAGGCTCGACGAGAGAACCTTCGTGATCTTGATCCTGTCGCTCGCGAAGACGAACTGCTGGAGCGACTGAACCGATGTGACGCCGTCGCTCGCCGGAAGCAGCGTCAGCAGGTAGTTCGCCGACGCGTTGGCTCCGAGCGAGATCCGGAGCTCGTCCTGGCCCTCGCTCGTGACCTCGAAGCCGGGCGGCATCGCATAGGTGAACGCCTGGTCGTGGAACACGCGGAAGAGCGGCGCTCGCTCGGCGCCGTAACAGAGCCCGACGCCCGCGAGCTTGCCGCTGAGCGAGGCGAAGCTCGCTGTGGGCGCCCAGTAGGCCAAGAGCACGGCGAGCTGAGACCCATGCGCGGTTCGGTCCGGAAGGACGAGCACTGTCGCGCGGCCGGTGAGCGCTGTCTTGCCTGCGCGGCCGGTGAGTGTCGCCTGCGGGATTCCGTTGCGCGTGCTCGTGACGCGGTAGCTCATCGCGTTCCCGATCGCGTCGATCTGCCGGTCGAGCGTTCCGAGCGCGGAGGCGAAGTACGAGCTCGGCGTGACCCCGCTCGAGAGCACGACCGGCGCGACGATCGACTGGATCGGCGCGGTCGCACTCGGCGTCACGACGAGCCGGCCGCCCGTACGGAAGACCTGCCAGCCTGCCGGCACCCCGACGTGATAGCCGTCGTACGGGTCGTGCGTGATCGGGACGTTGCACCCGGCCGCTGCTGCCGCCGCCGCCGTGCGGCCGCTCGTTGCCGCTGCGAGGCACGCGAGGGCGATGCACGCCGCAAGCCCCGTCCTTCTCGTCGTCTCCCTGCCGCTCATGATTCCCTCCCGTTGCTGAAAAGGTCGCCTCCGATCGTGCCTCGCAGGCGTCACGGAAGCGTCACGGGAGCGTTACGGGGCTTTCGATCGCTCTGCGTCGTGCGGCGCTCTTTCAGTCCTCCAGGAGGCAGAGCTCAGGCGGGCCGTCGGCGCGAAGATGCGTGGTTCCAAGGCGTCCGTTGCCAGCGCGATCGTCGTCACGGCGAGAGAACGCGCTCGAACCGCTCATCCCGCCTCTACGAGGCCCTCCGCGATCCGCCACACGTGTGTGGCGTACTGGGTGGCGTCTTCCTCGTGGGTCGCGGCGAGGCAGGCGGTTCCCTCGGTTGCCGCTTCGGCGAGAAGCTGCCAGACGGCGTCGTGCCAGCCGGCGTCCTGGTGAGAGCTCGGCTCGTCGGCGAGCAGCAGGCGGGGGGAGAGGACGAGCGCACGGGCGAGCGCGATGCGCTGCTGCTGGCCGATCGAGGTCTCGGCAGGGACGCGCGCTGCGAGCTCGGTGAGGCCGAGCTCCTCGAGCAGATGATCGATCCGGGGCGCGAGCTCGTCGCGGCGACCGGTGAGCCGCGCCGGCAGCTCGATGTTCTCGCGCGCGGTGAGCTCGGGGATCAGGCCGAAGCGCTGCGGGAGGTAGCCGAGCTCGGCCCAGGGAAGGGTCGCGGGGTTGATCGGCTCCCCGGCCCAGAGGATCTCGCCCGAGTCGGGCGGATGCCAGCCGGCAAGCAGGGTCAGGATCGTCGACTTGCCCGAGCCGGAACGCCCGAGGAGGATCCCGATCTCGCCGCGGCGCAGGGTGAAGCTCGCGTCACGGACCGCGTGGACACGCTCGCCGCCGTGCATGAACGAGCGCGAGAGCCCACGGGCCTCGACTGCATCCTCGGCCCCCGGCGGCGCGGCCGGTGCGGCGGCGCCCTGAGCCTGGACGGCCATTCCCCCGTCGACGACCCGGCCCCGCTCGAGGTGGAGCACGCTGTCTGCGATCGCGGTCACGTCAGGGTCGTGCGTGGCGACGACGAGCGCGCGACCCGTTCCCGCGTGGCGGCGGATCGCTTCCAGCAGGAGCTCTGCCGAGTCGCGGTCGAGCTCGGCCGTGGGCTCGTCGGCGACGACGAGCGGCGTCTCGCGAGCGAGCGCCAGGGCGAAGGCGGCTCGTGCCTGCTCTCCGCCGGAGAGCTCGATCGGCTTTGCATCCATCCGCTCCCCCAGCCCGACGTCGGCGAGCAAGCTCTCGCCCAGGTGAGGAAGGTCGCGCGCGTGCTCGGCGAGCGTGAGGTGCGGGATGAAGTTGTCGGCCGCCTTCTGGCTGACGTAGGTCACCCGCTCGCGCCGGTGCCTGCGAAGGTCGCGCGGCGAGGCCACCCCCAGGTCGCGGCCCGAGATCAGGAGCTCTCCGCTCGAGGGCCGGTCGAGTCCCGCCAGCGCGCGAAGAAGCGTCGACTTGCCGCTGCCGGAGGACCCGACGATCGCCGTGATCTCGCCGAGCGCGAACTCTGCGTCGACCGAGCGGAGCGCTTCGATTCCGCCGCTCGGGGTGTCGTAGGTCTTGGACAGCTCCTGGCAGGTGACGAGGGAATCGCGAGACACGGGATCAAGCGACACGGAGGGCCTCGCTCATGTCCGTGCGCCGGGAGAGCCTGCTCGTGAGTGTGGCCGCCCCGATGCCGACGACGAGGAGCGCGATCGCGCTTCCCACGATCGCTCCGACCGGGATCACGAGCGACGGCGGGGGCGCGTCGGTCGGCAGAGGGTCGATATGGCGGGTGATCGGGCCGGCCGCCGCGATCGCCACGACGCCGCCGACGATGGCAGCGACGAGGGCGATTGCCGCGAGCTCGAGCGCGAGCGAGCCGATCTCTGCGCCTCGGCGGAGGCCCATCCGCACGGCGAGCGCCGAGGCGACTGCCTGCGAACGCTGTCTCGCCTGCAGGTAGAGCAGCAACGCGACGAAGACGAGCACGCCTGCCGCGATCGCGATCAAACGCATGTAGGAGAACGTCTTCGTCGCCAGGAGGACGTCCGGATCCTGGCGGAAGGCGTCCACCGTCGTCACGTAGTACGCACGGATCGGTGCGGCCTCGAGCGCCGCGGAGACCTCGGACGGCGGCCCCTTGGCCCAGATGAAGGTCTGCGCCTCGCCGAGCGGGTCGTAGAGCTTCGTCCTCTGCGCGAACCGGTTCAGCGCGCTCCGGCTCACCACGACGAGCGGCGTTCCTGCGGTCATCCCGGGGAACGATTTGACTCGAGCGATCACCCGGATCGGCACACGGGCGTTCTGCAGCCAGATCGCTTTCGTCCCGAGCGGTACCGTGTCGCTGACGATCGCCGGGAGAGCCCCGGACCCTGCGGGATCGAGCTTCGCAAAGCTCTTCCTCGGGTCGGCGCCCCAGTCGCCGTACCACCGGATCACGGAGCCGAGCGTGGCCGGGTCGACCGCCATCACGTCCGTCCCTGTGCCGTCGATGCCCCCGAGGCTGGCCGACTGGTTGGCGTAGTCGAGCTCGGTCGCCGGATACGGGAAGCTGCGGGGCAGCGGAGCAGCGTCGTCCGCGAGCCCCTGGACGTCGCCGCCGTAGGCGACGTAGGCCTTCTCGGTCACGTTCCGGGTCAGTGACGCCGCGAGCGCCTGGGCGTAGAAGTACGCGCCGAAGGCAACCGTCGAGACGACGAGGAGCGCGGTGAGCAGGCCGCGTGCAGCCGAGAGCCGGCGGAGGGCGAAGAACGGCGCGACGGGCAGGTTGGCCCCCTGCCCCGGTCTCGGCCGGAGCGCGAAGCGGAGCGCCCTCGTCGCCAGGCCGGCGACCGCGGCCACGAGCAGGAGGGGGAAGAGGAACACCGCGAGCGTGGGGTGGCCCGCGGCCGTGGCGGTGCGGCCGGCGAGGCCGCCTCCGTTCTCGACGTCGTGCAGCAGCCAGAGCGCAACCGCGAGCAGGACGAGCTCCCACGGGAAGAAGCGGAGCCAGCGAGCGCGCCGCGTGCCCGAGTCGAACTGCCGTACGAACATCACGGACGCGACGGTGGCTGCGAGGAGAAGCCCGGCGGCCGCCGCGAGGGCGCCACGGGCGAGGGCGGAGTGGAGCGTCGAGGAGTCGATCGAGCCGGAAGGTGCGAAGAAGCTCGTCAGGCCGAGGGCCAGTGCAAAGCCCGCGGCGGCCCCCGCGATCGTCGGGAGCAGCAGCTCGACGCAGGTCCGGGCGCCGAAGGCGACGACGCTCTCGCCGCGGGCGTAGAGCAGGCCTGCCTCCGCGGATCGCCGCCGGACGAGGAAGACTCCGGCCGCCCCGGCCACGGCGAGCGCGATCAGGGTGCCTGCGCCGGCGAGCAGCGTCACGGCGGCCGAGATCTGGCTCGCGTTCCGATTGGCGATCGCGACGGCCGACGAGAGCGAGCTCGTGACCGGGCACCTCGCCGTACTCGTGGACGTGCTGAAGGAGACGATCCGTCCGCCAGCGCAACCGAGTGTTCTGCCGAGTGTCGAGGTCGGAAGCGAGTTCCTGAGCGCGCCGAACCGCCGCGCGAGAATCCGGGCCTTTGCGAGCGTGAGCCCCTTCGGAGAGACGGGGAGCTCGGCCATCGTCGTGAGCGCTGGGCCCTCACCGACATGGAAGACACGGCCGTTGGCCTTGATCGTGCGAACGTTCGAGAGGTCCCTCGTGAGCGTGTAGAGAGCCTTCGGGCTCATCAGGACGAACCGCTGCGGCGGCGGGGGATCGGCGCCCTGCGGGACGATCTCCGGGAGCAGGTTCGCCCAGTACGCGTCGGGGACGGTGCGATCGAGCGCTTCGTAGATCCCCTTCACCCGCACCGCGCGCGTGCTGCTCTTGCCGGTGCCCTGGTCGGAGAACGCAATCCTGATCGTCCCGCCCGCGCGCACGCCGCTCGTCGACGCGGTCAGGTCGGGAAGCCAGACCCCGTCTCCCCTCGTCTGCGAGATGATCTTCACGTGCCCGAGCGCGCCCGTTCGGGCCATGAGGATGACGGGCTGGTCGCCGGTCGGGCTCGAGATCGCAACCGGGAGCTCCGACGCCTCGGTGAAGACGGGCGCCTCGAGATGGAGCTTGTCTCTCAGCGTCTGGATCGCCGCCTGGCGGCGAGCGACGATCTTCGTCTCGGCGGCAACGCTCGTCAACGGCGGGGTGAGCCCCTGGATGTCGAGCCCGGTGGCAAGCGGGCTGAGCCCGGCGAGGTTGTCCTTCAGCGCGGAGCTGGCGGACGCCGTCGTCACGAACGGCGCCGACGACGCTGCGAGCGCGACCAGGAACCCGGCGATCGCAACGGCGATGAGCGCGCTCGAGTGATAGGCAAGCGCGATCGGGGCCTTCCGCCAGAGTGGCGACCGCCACCACGGCCCGCTCGAAGCCGGCACCTTGGACGAGCCCCGAGCCTGCACCCGTGCAGTGTCGCTGGTCCTTCGCCGGTCATGTGCGAGAACCGGCACCGACCTCGCTGGGTCGGGACGCGTCAGGCTGGAGGTTCCCCGCTGGGCCGCCGCGACCGCCGGTCGGCTGCGCCGGCGAATCGACGCACGTCAGGCGGCGACGGCGGGAAACTGGCCCGAGGGCGAAGGGTAGAACGAGAGCGTGCGCTTGCCGATGCAGACGGTCGCAAACGAGAGCTGCCTGCGGTCGATCGCCGCCGCGACGAGATCGACGATCGCACCGATCACGCCGTCGCCGGCACGCACGTCGATATGCCAGTGGCCGTCGGCCTGGCAGAGCGCGACGTCGAAGCGCCGTAGCGCGACAATCGTTGCCATCAGAGACGCGGCCTCGGCCCCGCCCGTGTAGATCCGTACGTCCTCGCCGAGCTCGGCGGCCGCCTCGTCCACGGCTCGGAGCTGGCGGACGGGCTCGGGAAGCGCCGCCAGTTCTCGCACGACCCTCGGATCGAACCTTCCAAGCTCGAAGATCGCGTTGTCACGCTCCTTTGCCATGACGCTCCTTTCCGTCGCTCCTCCTCAGAGGTTCCCGTCAGCGGGGCAACCCAAACGAGCCAGGCGGGGCCCGACCGGCCGGTTTGGGATCGTCGTCCACCGGGAATTCACGGAGCATGGATTCGATTGCCGCATCCGAACCCGAGCCGGGCATTCCGTCGCCCGACCCGGCGCCGCCGGACCCCCTTCCCCCCGACCCGGGCACGCCCTACCCGGTCCCGGACCCCGGGGTGCCCTACCCGGTCCCGGACCCCGGAACCCCGTTGCCGACCCCCGATCCGGAACCGCTGCCGGTTCCGATCGACTGACACCGTCTTCGCTCGAATCACGAGGCCATGACGACCCGGGCAAGCTCGTTCGGACTCCCGCTCTCCTTCGGTGGGGTGGCTCTCCGGCGGCTGCTCTGTTGCGTGGCCTGCGGTGCGGCTGTCGCTGTCGTCGTTATCGTCGCGGGTGGCGACTGGCGGCTCGCGACGTCCCTTGCCTGGGACGCTGCGGCGGGCTGCTTCCTCCTCTCCGTCTGGACGACCGCCCTCCATCTCGATGCCCGGGGCACCGCTGGCGCCGCGCGGACCGAGGACGCTTCGAGGGCCGCCGCCGATGCGATCCTGATCGGGGCTGCCGTTGCGAGCCTCCTCGCCGTCGGTGCTGTGCTGCTCGACGCCGCAGGCCGCACCGGATTTGCGAAGGGTTTCTACATCGGTCTCGCGGTCGTGACGGTCGTGAGTGCGTGGGCGACGGTGCACTCCGTGTTCATGCTCCGGTACGCGCGGCTGTACTACTCGGACCCCGGAGGCGGGATCAGCTTCCACGCCGACGACAAGCCGGACTACCGCGACTTCGCCTACGTCGCGATGACGATCGGGATGACCTTCCAGGTCTCCGATACCGACATCACCGCGAAAGGGATGCGTCGCACGGCGCTCCGGCACGCGCTCCTCTCGTTCGTGTTCGGGGCCGTGATCCTCGCAATCACGATCAACATCGTCGGCACCCTCTCGACCGCGGGTTGAGAACCGGGAGGCGGCAGGACCGGCGACTCGCTCGAGGAGATCGGCTCGCAGGGCACGCGGTCGCTCGGCTGAGCGCTACCTCAGGCCTTTAGGTCGCCGGCGTCCAGCTCTTGCCGCCGTCGGTCGAGTGCCAGACCGAGCCGTCGAAGCCCGCTGCGTAGGCGACGCCCGACGAACCGGAGGCCCAGGCGATCGGGCCGAACATGACCGTCGACTTGAGGGCCGGGCTCCAGCTCTTGCCGCCGTCGGTGGAGAGCTCGATCCCGATGCTCGACATGATGATGTGCGAGGTGTCGCCCGGCTGCACGGCGTACTCCATCACCATGTGGGTGCCCCGGCCGTCGGTGAACGGGGTCGCCGTCCAGGTCTTGCCGTTCGAGCTGGTGTGGGAGCCGTTGTCCATGTCGCCGCTCACGAAGTTCGTGCCCTGCGTGACAGCGAGCGCCCACGGGGGGATGCCGAGCTTCGGCGAGACGACCGCGAACGAATGGGCGCCGTCGGACGACTTGTAGAACGCCCCGGAGGTCGTGATCGCATACATCGTCTTCGGGTCCGATGGGTCGACGCTCAGCGACTGCACCGCGACCTTGGGCAGTCCCTTCGGTTTCAACGTCGTCCAGGTCTTGCCGCCGTCGGAGCTCGTCGCGAACACTGCCGGCCCGGGCGGAGCGGAGCGTTGCTTGAGGCCGCCCTTGACCGCCGTGACGACCGGGCCCGCCGTGAACGCCGAGTGGACTCCCGCGGCGAAGAACGAGTTGCCCGACTGCACGACGCTCGTCGTGTTGATCCCTTTCAGCCCTGTGAGCGTCCAGGTCTTGCCGCCGTCGGCCGAGCGGTAGACGCCGCTGCTCGTACCCAGGGCGAGCACGTTCGGGTCGGTCGGCGACACCGCCATCGTCCAGTACCAGGTCACCGGCGGAAGGGTCGGGGTGACGGCGGGCGCCACGGTGACGGCGGGAGCGGCGGTCGAGGAGGTCGAGCGCGAGATCGCGCCGACGACTGCGAGCACGACGAGGAAGCCGGCGATGACGGCCGAGATCACGAACCAGGTCCGCTTGAAGATGGGCCTCTTGTCCGTTTCCGGTGTGGCCGGCGCGCCTGTCGCCGGGCCCTCGTCAGCGCTGCTGCTCATACTCCCTCACGACACCGGGCGCGCCGCTCTCGTCGTCGAGCTCGTAGCGGTGGATCGCCTCGTAGCGCACCTTGGCCTCCTGGAGCGCTCGCTCGACCTGCGGCTCCTCGTCCCAGACGAACGCGACCGCCACCCCGCAGTTGGGGCTGACCTCTCGCGGACCGGGGACGAGACGGGCCTGCACGCCGGCGCGCTCGAGCACCCGCTCGCCGCGCATCGCATGCTCCGAGGCATAGAACGACACGACGCCGCCCCACTTCACGCGACGGTCCTCGCGGGCTCGGTCTCGCTGACGCGGGCCGCGATCGTGCGCAGCGCCTCGGCCGCGACGTCGATCTGCTCCTCGGTCGTGTCGTAGCCCCAGGAGAGGCGCACGGTGCCGTCGGGCGCCGTTCCGAGGGAGCGGTGAGCCGCAGGCGAGCAGTGGAGCCCAGCCCGAGTCATCACGCCCCATTCGTCGTCGAGCAGCCTCGAAACCGTTGCGCAGGGGGAGCCGGCGATGTTCACCGAGAGGATTCCGATGTTGCTCGCGGGATCCTCGGGTCCGTAGAGCGTGAGCTCCTCGACGCCGGCGAGAGCGTCGCGGAACCGCGTGCAGAGCGCCGTTGCGTGCGCGTGAACCTCCGCGATCCCGACTGCGCTGAGGTACTCGGCCGCGGCGCCGAGCCCGACGATCCCGGGGCCGTTCAGCGTGCCGCTCTCGTAGCGGTCGGGGGCGAAATCGGGCTGTGTCTCGAGCTCCGACTGACTTCCCGTGCCGCCGCGGATCAGCGGCTCCATCTCGACGTCGGGAGCCAGGTAGAGGAGGCCGGTGCCCATCGGGCCGAGCAGGCCCTTGTGTCCCGGCATCGCGACCGCCGTCGCGCCAAGCTCGGAGAGCGACAACGGGATGTGGCCGGCGCTCTGTGACGCATCGACCACCATCGCGACGCCGGCATCCCGCGCTGCGGCGGACAGTCCGGCGATCGGTAGGACGACCCCGGTGACGTTCGAGGCGTGGGTTGCGATCGCGAGTCGAGGGCCGGGGCCCCGGAGTGCTTCCGCCCAGGCATCGAGGTCGAGCTCGCCCGTGTTGCCGTCGGCCGGCACGACAACCAGCGTCGCGCGGCCCGTGCTCTCGAGGTAGCGCAGGGGCCGCATCACGGAGTTGTGCTCGAGCGAGGAGGTGACGATCCGAGCGCCGTCGACCGCGAGGCCGTTGATCGCGACGTTCAGCGCCTCGGTCGCGTTCTTGGTGAAGACGAGGTTGTCGGGCGACTCGGCGCCGAGCAGGTCGGCGAGGTTCTCGCGCGCGAGGCTCACGACGCGCGAGGAGGCGATCGAGCGGTGGTGTCCGGCGCGGCCCATGTTGCCCCCGGCGTTCGTGAAGAAGTCGACGACCGCCTCGAGCACCCCGGACGGTTTGGGCCACGAGGTGGCCGCGTGATCCAGATAGACCTCGGCGCTCACAGCACCCACGACCCGATGTGCGGCGAGATCCAGCTCGTGTAGACGACGGCGGCGATGTAGAAGCCGCCAAGGAACGACCAGGCGCCGATGCGGCCCTGGCCGGCGAGCACGTGTTGGCGGAGCGGACAGGCGCCCGAGAGCGTCGCGAGGAGGCCGAGGAGGACCGCTCCGACGGCGATCGCGAGGACGGCCGTCCAGCCGGAGGGCGTCGTGCCGGCGGCGAGGAGGCCGGAGCCATACGCGCTCCCACCGGCGAAGCGCAGAGCCCCGAACGCGACCCACGCGCCGACGAGCATCGCGGCCACGCCCTTGAGTAGAGCGGTGTCGCGCACGAGGATCCAGTCGCGCAGCCCGCCGATCGTGCACATCCGGGAGCGCTGCCCGAGGTAGCCGATGATGAGGCCGAACGCGAGCGACGAGAACGAGACGATCATCGACGCGCCGCCCAGCGCATTCCCACCGTCGCGAACACGATCCCGAGCGCGACGCCTCCGAGCGCGATCATGCCGGCGACGTCGCCGTAACCCGCCCGGATGATGATCCGCGTCGGGCAGCCGCCGACGAACAGCGCCACGCACATCACGAAGAACCCGAGCACGAACTGCCGGGCGTTGCCGCCCAGGTTCAGCGCGCGGTACTCGCCGTTGCGGTGGGACGCGGCCAGCGAGCCGACGACGATCCCGACCACCGTGAAGAGCGGCCACTTGGCGCCCGCAGCCGTGACGAAGAGCTTCGTGCCCTCGACGTGGTTCAGCGTCCAGTCGATCAGGTCGCGTCCGTGGCAGGCCGAGCAGAGGCCGTAGGCGGCGGGAGGCGAGACGCCGCCCCATTCCCCGACGATCGCTGCTCCGACCGCCGCGACGAGGCCGTACACGATCGCGGAGCGGGCCCAGCGGCCGGCACGCGCGTTCAGGCCGGCCACCAGATCGGGCGACGACGTCTCGCTCGGAGCTGGAGCTGTGCCTGCCGTCATTTAGCGGCGCAGGCGGTGGAGGCAGCCCCCTGCGCGGTGCTCGGCGCGGCCTGTCCCGACGGTACGAGACGCAGCGCGCCTCCGACGAGGACGGCCGCGATCACGAGCCCTCCGAGGGCGTGCTTTGCGCGTGGACGCCGCCTGGGCCGGACCGGGTCCAGGTCCCCGGCACCGTTCACAGAAGCTCCCGGGGGGGCAGTCAGAGGCTCTTCTTCGCTCATTCCACGCGGCTCCGTCATGAGATCCAGCTTACTCCTTTACCCCGATATCCGTCCTTCGGATTTGGCTACCCGCAAGCGGTTCCCCCGCGGTCTTATGCTTGAAGGGTGGCAAGCGAGTCGGGCCGTCAGAGGATTCCGCGCCGCTTCGGCTGGATCGCCGCCGCGCTCGCCGCCGTTGCGATCGTCGCCGCCGTGGTCGTCGTCCTGACGCTCGGCAGTCCCAGCGTCGGGGCCACGATGAGGGCGGCCGGCTGCACCTATCGCGACGTCACTCCCTATCCGCCGAAGCACGATGCGAACTATCACCTCGACTTCCCGACGCTCTCGACGCCGCCGCACTGGACGACCTTCCCGCCCGCCGGCGGCGGCCACTACCGCCTGTGGGCAGTATGGGGCTTCTACGAGAAGCCGGTGAACCCGAGGCAGGTCGTCCACAACGAGGAGCATGGCGGCGTCGTGATCTGGTGGGGGCCGAAGGTCTCGAAGGCGACGATCGCGCAGCTGAAGGCGTTCTACGCCGAGGAGCCCGTGGGGATGTTCGGCACGCCGATCGCGGGGCTCGGCGACAAGATCGCGCTCACCGCCTGGACGGCCGACCCGCGTTGGAAGGGCGACCCCGGTCTCGCCTACCTGCACCACTTCTACGGCACGGGACGGATCGCGATCTGTCCCAACTTCGACCAGAAGGCCTTCGCGCGGTTCCGCGACGCCTATCGCGGGCGGAGCCCGCAAGGCTTCCCCCTCGACTACGACAAGCCCGGCTGCGGTCCCGAGACGACCTGCACGCCCGCGAAGAACGTCGACGCGTGATATCTACTTGGCGACGACGAAGGTGTGGATCTGCCCGGCGCTCGTCGAGAACCGCCAGCGCCCGGCCTTCAGCACGAGATTCTTGGAGCGCTTGCCGACGAACTTGACGCCCGTGATCGCTTGCGTCGACTTCGACGTCGGCCCGAGGAGCATGAAGCTCGCCTTGGCGTCGCGATCGGTGATCGCGAAGGTGTAGCGGCCGGGCTTGAGGGTCGAGACCGGCTTGCCGGCGAGGGTCAGCGACGGCTTGCCCGACGGCGAGACGGTCCCCTTGAGCGTCCCTTTCACCTGCTTGAGGCCGGAGCCGAGGTAGTCGGTCGACGGGATCCCCTTGCCGGAGCCGGTCGTCGTTCCCGGGCTCGTCGGCGACCCGGTGGCGAGGGTCGTGAACGATCCGTGCGCGACCGTCGGCTGGTTGTTGTCCTGGGCGGTGTAGGTCGCGCTCGGTTGGAGCGTCGCCGGGAAGGTCTTGTCCGACTCGCAGCCTGCGGTCATCGTCGTCGAGATGCTCACGCCGGGGCCGGTGAGCTGGAACTGCGGCATCCCGTGGCAGGCAGTCATGTCGCCGGCCGGGAGGCCGATGAGCGGAACCGTCCCGAACGCGAGTGGCGTTCGCACGTCGATCTGGTAATTGCCCGGGGCGATCGCGGTCACGGTCTGCCCGGCGTCGTTCTGGATCGTGAACGTGCAGTTCAGTGCATAGACGAAGTAGATCGTCGGAGCCGTCTGCTGTGAGGTGCCGGGCGAGCTGGCCGAGGCGGCGCCCCCGCCCGAGACAAGTGCGCAGGCCAAGACGAGTACCGCGCCGAGCGTCCAGATTCGCCGCTTGGAAAGAGCCATCCCGGGGTCATGGTACCACCCGGTTTCGTGTGTTCACCGTCTTTTAAGCGGTCTGGCTCAGGCCTCGCCGAGCGCCGGGCGGACCGGCTCCGGGTGCTCGAGCGCGAATCGCGGCAGCCGGCGGTCGAGGGCGCGCGGGAAGTACCACGCCGTTTCGCCGAAGAGGTGGAGCACCGCGGGAAGCAGGATGCGGCGGATCGCCAGGCATCCAGGACGACCGCGCTTGCGAGCCCGAGGGCGAAGAGGGCAATCGCACGCTCGCCACCGGAGGCACCGATCGAGAACGCGCCCCGGAATGTCGGACAACCCGTCGAGTCGAGCCGTTTCTGTAGGCCGCTCGTGCCAGGCATCGATTCGGAAAGCGCCAGGAGCGACGAAGAAACCGCTGAGCCAAGCCGTTTCCGGCCGCCGCTGGTGCCAGGCACCGTGCTGTTCGGGCCGGAGCGAGGGCTCGCCACGGCCGGTGGGATCAGGCGGGAAGTGGGGGCGCGAGCAGGACGACCCGGGGCTCGTCGTGGCTGCCGAGGAGCGGCTCGACCTCGATCTCGCTCGAGTCGGCGTGCTCGACCGGGGCGCCGAGCGCCTCGAGGAACGCGTCCGGCGGGTCGAGGAACCCGATCGCGGGGGTGCGGTAGTGCATCGGGATCGCGAGCCGAGGGCGAAGATCGCGAACGACCTGCGCGGCTGCCTCGCCGCCCACGGTCGGCCCATCTCCGGCCGGGACGAAGAGCACGTCGATCTCACCGATCGCGGCAATCTGCTCGGGGCGGAGCGCAGGCTGGCCGAGGTCGCCGAGGTGGCACACACGCACACCGTCGAGCGTGAAGCGGTAGATCGTGTTCGGCCCGCGCTGGGTACCGGCGACCCCGTCGTGCTCCGAGGAGACGCCGACGACCTCGCCGACGGGCGACTCGAAGGTGCCGGCGGTCGAGCGGATCACGACCGGATCGCCCCCGACGGCCTCGGCGCCGTTGTGGTCCATGTGCTCGTGGGTGATCAGCAGCAGGTCGGCTTCGAGTCCGTCGATCGGCGGATAGTCGAACGTGATCCTGCCGCGGGCCGCCGCCTCGGACATGTCGCCGAACGGATCGATCGCAACGCGGTGCTCGCCCGTGAGTGCGAACGTGGACTGGCCATACCAGCGGATTTTCATCCTTCCCCCTCGTGGTAAACTTGACGTTTACGTCAATAGTAGATAGCGGAGGGAAGGGTATAGGACATGGCACGATCGCGGATCGACTACAAGTGGGTGGCGCTCTCGAACACGACGCTCGGGATGCTCGTCGCGACCATCAACGCCTCGATCCTGCTGATCGCGCTGCCGGACATCTTCCGCGGGATCGGGATCGACCCGCTCGCCCCCGGCAACACGAGCTACCTCCTGTGGCTGATCCTCGGCTTCCCCGTCGTGATGGCGGTGCTGATGGTGAGCCTCGGCCGGCTTGGCGACATGTACGGCCGGGTGCGGATGTTCAACCTCGGCTTCGCCGTCTTCACGGTCTTCTCGATCCTGCTCTCGCTCACCTGGATGCACGGCACGACCGCCGCGCTCTGGCTGATCCTGATGCGTGTCGGCCAGGGGGTCGGCGGCGCGCTCCTCTTTGCGAACTCGAGCGCGATCCTCACCGACGCCTTCCCGCAGAACGAGCGGGGGCTCGCGCTCGGGATCAACAGCATCGCCGCGATCGCCGGCTCGTTCATCGGGCTCGTGCTCGGCGGCGTGCTCGCGCCCGTCAGCTGGCGCGCGGTGTTCCTCGTCTCCGTGCCGGTCGGCGTGATCGCGACGATCTGGTCGTACCACTCGCTGCGCGAGCTCGGCGAACGGCGGCCCGCGAAGATCGACTGGTGGGGCAACGCGACCTTCGCGCTCGGCCTCGTCGGCGTGATGGTCGGGATCACCTACGGGATCCAGCCCTACGGCGGACACACGATGGGGTGGACCTCGCCGTTCGTGCTCATCACGATGTTCGGCGGGCTCGCGCTGCTCGCCGTCTTCTGTGTGATCGAGAAGCGCGTGGCCGAGCCGATGTTCCACCTCGAGCTCTTCAAGATCCGTGCCTTCGCCGCGGGCAACATCGCCGCCCTGCTCGCCGCGATGGGCCGCGGCGGGCTCCAGTTCATCCTGATCATCTGGCTCCAGGGGATCTGGCTGCCCGAGCACGGGTACGCCTTCTCCCAGACGCCGCTCTGGGCCGGGATCTACATGATGCCGCTGATCGCCGGCTTCCTGATCGCCGGGCCGGCCTCGGGCTGGCTCTCGGATCGGTATGGCGCACGGCCGTTCGCCACCGGCGGGATGCTGCTCGCCGCGCTCAGCTTCGCGCTTCTGATCGCTCTCCCCGTGGGCTTCTCCTACGTCTGGTTCGCGTTCGTCCTGCTCCTGAACGGGATCGGGATGGGCCTCTTCTCCTCGCCGAACAGCGCCGGGGTGATGAACTCGCTGCCCCCGAGGCAGCGCGGCGCGGGTGCAGGGATGCTCGCGACGTTCATCAACTCCGCGAGCGTGCTCTCGATCGGCGTCTTCTTCACGCTGATGATCGTGGGTCTCGCCTCGGGGCTCCCGCATACGCTCCAGTCCGGCCTCGTCGCGCACGGCGTTCCTCACGCCGACGCCGTCCGGGTCGCCTCGCTGCCCCCGGTCGCGACGCTCTTCGCCTCGTTCCTCGGCTACAACCCGATGTCGACGCTCCTCGGCCCGCACGTGCTCGCGCACCTGCCGCCGGGCCAGGCAGCGCAGTTGACGAGCCAGCGGTTCTTCCCTCACCTGATCTCGAGCCCGTTCCACACCGCGCTCGTCTACGCGTTCGCCTTCGCGATCGCGGCCTGCCTGATCGCCGCCGTCGCCTCGCTCATGCGGGGCGGGAAGTACCACCATCTCGAGGCGGTCGCCGTCGCGCCGATCGAGCCCGAGGCGATCCCCGGAGCCGCCCCGCGGGCGGCGGAGGCCCGATGATGTCCTACCGGATCGGTGAGGTTGCAGACCGTGTCGGCGTCACCACGCGGACGATCCGCTACTACGAGGAGCTCGGCCTGCTCGGCGCTTCCTCCGACCGGAGCAAGGGCACCCACCGCCTCTACAGCGATGCCGACGTGGCGCGCCTCGCCGAGCTCGTCCGGCTCCGCGATCTCCTCGGCCTCTCGTTGGAGGAGCTGACGGCGCTCGCCGAGACCGGCCAGGCCCGTGCGGAGCTTCGCGACGAATGGGCGGATACCGCTTCCGACGAGGAGCGAGCAGCGATCGTCGAGCGGGCGATCCCGCTCGTCGAGCGCCAGCTCGAGCTCGTTCGCGCCCGGCAGCAGAAGCTCGACGAGTTCGCTGCCGAGCTCGAGGAGAAGCTCGAGACGCTCCTCGCCCCCCGCCGCGAGCTCGACCGGGGGGTCTCTACCAGCGCTGCCAGTGGATGAGCTCGCCGGCGTCCCTGCGTCTCTTCGCGAGCCGCGACCCGGTGGGGGCACCCTGACCCGGCTTCCCGACGAGTGCGAGCCCGATCGGAACCACCTCGGCGGGCAGGTCGAGTAGCTCGTCGAAGATGCGCTTCTGCTCCGGGTGGCCGACGAACGCGCTCGCAAGGCCCTCGTCGATTGCCGCCTCGAGTACGAGCATCATCAGCGCACCGGCGTCGACGAACCAGTAAGGCACCGGCCAGTCGATCTCGACCCCGCCCGTCGCCTCGAGCTTGTCGGACTCGTTGTAACGCGCGTGGTAGAGCGCCTCGTTTGCAGAGATCACGAGGTGAACCGGCGCGTCGGCGACGAAGCTGCGGCCGTCCTGCGAGTAGTGCTCGTCGCCGAAGGCCCGGGCGATCTCGCCGCGTTTCGCGTCGTCGGTCACGACCACGATGCTCCCGCCCTGGCTGAACCCGCCCGACGGCGCGTAGCGGATCACGCCGGCAATCCGTTCGATCTGGTCGACCGGGATCGGATCGGGCAGGAAGGCCCGGTGCATCCGGCGCCGCCTCATCACGTCCCGGAACTCCACGCCTACGTCTCCGGTGTGACCACGAAGGACGTTGTGCGGCCGCTCTTCGAGAAGAACGTCCACTTGCCGGCGGTCAGGGTGACCCGGACCTTCCGTTCGCCGCGGAACTTGACGCCCGTGACGACCTGCGGCTTGCGCCCGGCCTTCTCCACGTAGAACCCGCCGGCGGCGGTGCTGTCGTGCACGACGATGTCGTACCGTCCCGCCTCGATCCTCGCAACGGGCCTCCCGTGCCAGGCCAGGGTGGGCTTTGCGGCCTTCCCGAGCGTCGCGGCCAGCGCGCCGCGGTAGGGAACGATCCCGGAGCCGACGTAGTCTCCGATCGTGGAGCCGCCCTTGACCGTCGAGGGCGGCAGCGGCGGGAGGAGGTCGGTGCTCGTCCCCGTCGCTGCCGTCGTGATCGTCACCTTGTTCGACGGCGAGTTCCCGTCGACCAGCGTGTAGGTCCCGGACGGTGCGAGGGACTGGGTGAAGGTGGCTCCGGTCGGGCCGTTCGGCTGGCCGAGAACGGCCGTGTAGCTCATCCCGGGGCCCGTCATCGAGAAGCTCGCGGCAGTGCAGTACGCGGTGTTCCACTGGTCGTCGGTCACCGGGGTCGAGATCGAGATCTGGTAGGGACCGGGCGGAAGCGTCGCGGTCAGTGCGGGGGCCGTCGAATCGAGCGAGAAGCCGCCGTCGATCGTCACCATGAAGGAGCAGTCTGTCCGGTAGACGATCCGGAAGAAGACCGTGTTCGAGAAGAGCGGCGCGTCGGCGGCGCTTCCCCCCGCCACGATCAATGCCGCCGTCACCGCGGCCAGAAGGCCCATCCCCCGACGACGCACGCGAGGATCTTAGCCCGGATCCACCGAAATGCGTGATCGCGGGGCGTTCGGCTGGGCCTGGCGAGCCCCGACGGATTCACCGCGCCCGCGCAGGTCGGTGGATCCGGGCGAAGCCGCGGTCGCCCGTCACCGAACCGCAACCGGAACGTCCCCAGCCGGTCACGCGGCAGGCCGGCGCTCGCCGCGGCAAACGGCATAGTGGCTCAAGAGTGCGTGGGCGTCTGCCGATCCTGTGTCGTGGGAGTGCCGCAGGAGCGGAGAGATCCTGGCACCGTAGTAAGGTGGCCCTTACAATGCCCGGCGTGTCCGGAGAACCCCCGCGCTCAGAGAGGACTCGATCGATGCACAAGTCTCACCTCCGCTTCCTTGTCCTCGTGCCGGCCGTTTTCCTGCTCGCCGCCTGGGGCGGCTCCTCCTCCGACTCTGCTCCGACGCTGACGCTCTACAGCGGCCAGCACCAGCAAACCACCGAGGCGCTCGTCGCGGGTTTCGAGCAGGCGACGGGGATCGACGTGACCGCGCGCTACGACGACGAGGACGTGCTCGCAAACCAGATCGTCGCCGAGGGAAGCCACGAGCGGGCCGACGTGATCTTCACCGAGAACACCCCGGCGCTCCAGTACCTGGGGGAGCGCGGCGACCTCGCGAACGTCGAGGCCTCGACGCTCGCGCATGTTCCGGCCCGCTTCGACTCTCCGTCCGGCAAGTGGGTCGGCGTCTCCGGGCGGGTCAGCGTGTTGATCTACAACCCGAAGCTGATCTCGAAGAAGGACCTGCCGACCTCGGTGCTCGCGATGGCCTCCCCGCGCTACAAGGACAAGATCGCGCTCGCCGCCGGGGAGACAGACTTCCAGCCCGTCGTCACCTCCGTGCTCCGTTCCTACGGCGAGCAGAAGGCGCTCGCTTGGCTGAACGGCCTCAAGTCGAACGCCGGCCACCACCTCTACGCCGACAACGAGACGGTCGCGATCGCCGTGAACCGCGGCTCGGTGGCGTTCGGGATCGTGAACCAGTACTACTGGTATCGGATGGCCGACGAGATCGGGAAATCGAACGTGCACTCGACCATCGCGCTGTTCGCCCCGCATGACCCGGGCTACGTGATCGACGTGTCGGGCGCAGGGATCCTGAGCGCCGGTAAGCATCAGGCCGAGGCGCAGAAGTTCGTGGCTTTCCTGGTTTCCCGTAAGGGGCAGCAGATCATCGGGCACTCGACGAGCTTCGAGTACCCGATCGGCTCCGGAGTCACGACGAGTGAGCCCGAGGCGCCGTTCGCGAAGCTCCAGCCGAGCTCGATCACGCTGGCGCAGCTCGGAGACGGGTCGACCGCGATCAAGCTGCTTCAGCAGGTCGGATTGCTGTGACCGAGGTGCTGGCGCCGACGCCGGCCACGCCGCGTCCGCGGACGGCCGAGCCGGTGCCAGCGCGCCGCGGCTCCCGGCCGTGGTGGCTTCTCGCCGCTACCTTCGCGGTCGCGGTGGTGATGGTCACGCCGCTCGTCTTCCTTCTGATCGAGGCGCGCGGAGCGGGGACCGGTGAGGTCTGGGACGTGATCTGGCGGCCGCTGACGCGGACGCTTCTCTGGAACACCGTGCGGCTGATGGTCGTCGTCACCGCGTTCTGCGCCGTGATCGGCACCCTCACCGCCTGGTGCGTCGAGCGCACCGATCTGCCGCTTCGCCGCTTCTGGGCGGTGATCGTCGTGATCCCGTTCGCGATTCCCGACTTCGTGATGAGCTTCGGCTGGTGGTCCCTCACGACACGCGTCGAGGGTTTTCAGGGGGCCGTGTTCGTGATGACCTTCACGCTCTATCCGCTGGTGTACCTGCCCGTCGCCGCGAGCCTCCGGAGCGCCGATCCCGGCCTCGAGGACGCGTCGCGCACGCTCGGCGTCGGCCGGATCCGGACGTTTCTCCGGGTGACGCTGCCCCAGACGCGTGGCGCGATCGCCGGTGGCTGCCTGCTCGTCGCGCTCGTGCTCCTCGCGGAGTACGGCGCGTTCGAGATCATCGCCTACCAGACGTTCACGACCGAGATCTTCACCGAGTTCCAGCTCTCGTTCAACGTGCCGGCGGCCTGCGCGCTCTCGCTCGTGCTCGTGGCGCTCAGCTTCGTCGTGCTCGGCAGCGATGTCGCCGTGCGGGGTCGCTCGCGGGTGATGTACACGGGCCGGCTCGCGCAGCGGGCGCTTCCGCGTCACCGCCTCGGACGGGCGAAGATCCCCGTGTTCCTCGGCTTCGTCGTCCTCGTGTCCCTTGCGGTCGTCGAGCCGATCGCGGCGAGCGTGTACTGGATCTTCGAGGGCGGCGCGCACACGCTTGCGGGCCATTCGATCGTGAACGCCGCGTGGCACACGGCTCTGTACGCCGGCTCCGCCGCGGCGCTCACGACGGCGATGGCGCTTCCGGTCGCGCTGCTCGCGGTGCGCCATCGCGGACCGGCCGTGCTCCTCCTCGAACGCTCGACGTTCCTCGCACTCGCGATGCCCGGGCTCGTGATCGCGCTCGCGCTGACGTACTTCTCGGAGCGCTACGCAAACGGCTTCGAGTACCAGACGGCTCCGATGCTGGTCGTCGCCTACGCGCTTCTCTTCTTCCCGTTCGCGCTCGTCACCGTTCGCGCCTCGGTCGCATACGCCTCGACGGGGCTCGAGGACGCTGCCCGCTCGCTCGGCCAGGGACGCGTCGCGGCCTTCCGCCGGGTGACGCTGCCGCTGATCGGCCCGGGCCTCGCCGCCGCGTTCTGCCTCGTCTTCCTGGCCTCGGTGACCGAGCTCACGGCGACGCTGCTGCTCGTCCCGCCGGGGGTGCAGACCCTCGGGACGCAGTTCTGGGCCTACGAGCAGAACCTCTCCTATGGGCAGGCTGCGCCGTATGGGCTCGTCATCGTCGCGCTCGCTGCGGCACCCTGCTATGTCTTGGCGCGTTTCTTCCAGCGGCTCCCGACGCGCGCGACGAGGCCCGCATGACCGGCGCAGCACTCGTGGTCACGGACGTCCACAAGGCGTTCGGCACCCAGCCGGTCTTGACCGGGCTCGACCTGATCGTGCCGGGCGGCAGCTTCGCGACCGTGCTCGGCGCCTCGGGGAGCGGGAAGACGACGCTCCTTCGCATCCTCGCCGGGTTCGAGCGCGCAGACCGGGGCACCGTCGAGCTCGGCGGCACGATGCTCGACGACGAGAGCCGCCACCTGCTGCCCGAGAAGCGCCAGGTGGGATACGTCTCCCAGGAGGGGAATCTCTTCCCGCATCTGGACGTCGAGCGGAACGTCGGGTTCGGGCTGCCTCGGCGGCAGCGCCGCGGCGCGCGGGTCGCCGAGCTGCTCGAGACGGTCGGTCTCGGGCCGTTCGCGCGGCGCTACCCCCACCAGCTGTCGGGCGGCCAGCAGCAGCGCGTGGCGCTCGCCCGAGCGCTCGCGATCGGCTCGCGGATCGTGCTGCTCGACGAGCCGTTCGCCTCGCTCGACGCAAGCCTTCGCGCCGCCGTCCGTGCCGACGTGCAGTCCATCCTCCGCGACGCGGGGACGACGACGATCCTCGTGACGCACGATCAGGACGAGGCGCTTTCGTCCTCCGATCAGGTCGCGGTGATCCGTGACGGGCAGATCGCGCAGCTCGGGACGCCTCAGGAGCTCTACGCTCACCCCGTCGATGCCGAGCTCGCACGCTTCCTCGGCGAGGTCAACCTGATCGACGGCACGGCCGATAACGGTCTCGTGGAGACTCCTCTCGGCTCGCTGAAGGTTCACGGCACCGCTCCGAACGGCCCGGTGACCGTGCTCGTCCGGCCCGAGCAGCTCGAGCTCGCCCCAGGCGCAGCCCCGGGGGTTCCCGGTCGCGTCCTCGGCACACGCTTTCACGGCCACGACACGGTCGTGCGGCTCGCACCCGGCGGCGGTGGCCTGCCCGCGACGCTCGTCGCCCGGATTCGCGGCGGTTTCGAGCCTGCTGCGGGCGCGACGCTGATGATGAGCGTGACGACCCCCGTGACCGCATGGAGCGCAGCCGGTAACGGCAGGGCTCCGGTCGGGCTCGAAGAGCCCGTTGCCGTCGAGAGCGGTGCCACGTGATCAGGCGCGGACTCGTCGGCGTCGCGCTCCTGCTCACCGTCGCGATCGCGACGGCAGCCGCGTCCGCGCGAAGCGGCGGGCCCGTGACGCTCAATGTCTACAGCGGCCAGCATCCCGACACGGTCGCCGCGCTCGCGAAGGCGTTCGAGGCGAAGTCCGGGATCCACGTGAACGTCCTCTCGAACACCGATTCTCAGCTCGCGACCCTCATCGTGCTCCAGGGCAGCGCGTCGCCGGCCGACGTGTTCGTGGCCGAGAACTCCCCGGCGCTCGAGGTGATGGAGCAGCGCGGACTGCTCTCCAAGGTCGCGAGCTCCACGCTCGCGAAGATCCCCTCGAAGTACAACTCGCCGAACGGCTACTGGCTCGCGATGGCGGCGCACGCGAGCGTGCTCGTCTACAACACGAGCGCGCTGAAGCCCTCGCAGCTGCCCGGCTCGATCCTCGCGCTGGCCACGCCGAAGTGGAGCAGGAAGCTCGCCGTCGCCCCGAGCGAGACCGACTTCCAGCCGATCGTGATCGCGGTCGCGCGCAAGGTCGGCGATGCGCGCGCTGTCGAGTGGCTGAAGGGCCTCCGCGCGAACGCCGAGGGCAACGTCTACTCGAACAACGGCGACATCGTCGCCCAGGTGAACTCGGGTCATGCCGCGATCGCCGTGATCGACCCCTACTACTGGTTCCAGCTGAAGAACTTCCAGGGCCCGCACCTGACCCACTCCGCGATCGAGCAACTGGCCCCCGGCGACCCGGGCTACATCGTCGACGTCTCGGGCGCGGCGATCGTGAAGTCGAGCAAGCACCAGGCCCAGGACCAGCAGTTCCTCGCCTTCATGGCGAGCAAGCAGGGCCAGGAGGCACTCACGCAGGGCAAGAGCTACGAGTACCCGCTGATCCCCGGCGTCTCGGCCTCGAAGGCCCTCTATCCGTGGTCGAAGCTCCAGCCGGACCCGATCACCCCGGCACAGCTCGGCGACGGCTCGACCGCGCTCACGCTGCTCCAGCAGTCCGGGCTTCTGTAGACCTGTCACCTTGGGACGCTGACGCGGTTGGAACGCGGTGGCGCCGCCGCCGGCTTGCTCGGCCTGCCGTCGACGTCGACTTCACGGGCATGCGCGAGGGACGCCGAGCGGAAGGTGCCTCAGGACCGATGCTTTGCTGTCGTCGCGCGGCCGGAGGTCGCAGACGACCTGGCCAGACTCTCGCCCTCGCTTCTACGCCCTCCGCCGTCTCGGCTGGCTCGAGCGCCGATCCGACGCTGAGGCTTGCACTCACGGGGCCGACAAACGTGGAGCGGGGCCCGAAGGCCCCGCTCCCGAACTACCCGCTGCGTCCGCCGGTCAGTGCCCGGGATGTCCGGGCGGGCCCGGAGGGCCGTCCGCGAGATGGCCGACGCACGTTCCGCCGTGAGTGGAGCTCGACGAGCCGTCGGGGCACCTGGTGTTCGACCAGGTGATCCCGGAGACCGCGGCGCCGGTGAGGTCGGCGTGGTCGAGGTTCGCGTTCGTCAGGTTCGCCCCGACGAGATCGGCTCCCTCGGCGTCGACGCCATGGAGGCTCGCACCGGTGAGGTTGGCGCCTGGAAGGAACGCGCCCTCGAGGTGCGAGTTGTCGAGATTCGCGTTCGACAGGTTGCCGTTCGCGTAGTCGGAGCCCTGCAGGTCACCCGTGAGATGGGCGCCTGAGAGGTCGATCTGCCCGCTGGACGGATCGAGCGGCAGCGCCGCCTGATCGCAGTTCGAGAAGTCGAACATCCCGGCGAGATCGAACGGGATCCCCTCCGACTGGTCGGTGCTCTTGAGTGCCTGGTCGAACGAGCCGGGGATTCCCCGGAGGTTCCAGTTGTACTCGACGAAGTTCAGGATCGAGGCCTGGTCGCTCAGGTCGTGGTCGACGTGGTCGGCCGCGGCGCAGGGCGAGATCAGCATCATCGGGAGGCGGGGGCCGAAGCCGCAGCGGCCCTGCTCGCCGGCGAGCGGCGTGCCTGACGGCTGCGGGGAGGCACCACACTGCCCCGAGGTGGGGTTCGTGATGCTGATCGGGCCGGTCTTCGTGTTCGTCAGGTTGTCGGCGCCCTCGTGCGACGGGTTCTGGACCCCGGCGTAGACGTGGTCGTACCAGCCGTCCGAGTCGTCGTAGTTCACGAAGATCGCGGTGCTCGACCAGTCGGGCGACGCCATGAGCGAGTTCACTTCCTTGACCACGAACGCCTGCTCGTCGGCCGGGTCCGAGTAGGCCGCGTGGCCGTCCTGGTACCCGGGCGCCTTGAGGTAGGTCACGGCGGGAAGCGCGTCTGCCGGGAGCTTGCCGGAGTCGATCGCCGCCATGAGCTGATCGAAGTCGCTCGTGTCGTAGTTGTGGTTCGGCGTGTTGAACTGCGGATTCACGCCGTAGGTCCCCTTGAACGTCTGGGTGTCCATTCCGACGTCCGACAGGCTGTCCGAGCCGTGCAGGGCGTCGTTGCCGCGGTTGTCGGTCGCGATCGTGAGGTGATGCGGGTTCGCGGTCGACGAGTAGTACTGGAACGGCTCGTGGTGGGCGATGTAGTCGTCCTTGAAGCCCAGCGCGAGCGGTGCGGCCTGGGCATCGGTGGCGCCGAGGGCGACCCCCACCGGATGGACCGCGTCGCAGAGCGCCTGGTTCGAGGCGTGCGCGGGAACGACCTTGCCCGAGAACGCGCCCGAGAACTCATCCGGCGTGAACGTCGCGGTCGACTGGCCCGGGCTCACGGCCGCGGAGGCTGTCGCAAACGCGGTCGTCGGGCGAAAGCCACCCTGGAACCAACCCCACGACAGCCCTGCGCTGTTCAGTTCGTCGCCGATGTTCGTGCCGTTCAGCGCGACGGCGTCCCGCGTCGAGCAGTCGTCCCAGTACGGCTGGGCGTCGCTCGTAAGCGAGTCTCCACTCTGGCCGTCAGGCGTAACGTCCCCGTTCGGCGCGCTCGAGGTCGACTCGAACACCGGGAACGCCGACCCCTTGTTGGCGACGTGTGCCAGATCGACATTGCCCGTGTCACCCGAGGCGACGTTGATCGCCCCCGGTGCGGAGGGGCCGAACGTCGACCCGAAGGAGTTGTCGCTCATCGAGAAGTGCTGGGCGTAGTTCCAGAGCCCCGTGACCGTGTTTCCGTCGTAGTAGTCCATCACGATCGGCGAGAGGCACGGCGTGCCGAACGGGGTCTTCGTGCCTCCGTCGGTGCCGACGGACTCGGGGAACTTGTCCATCTTCCCGCCGTCCTCTGCCTGCTGCTCGTCGCTGTAGTTGTGGTCCTGGTCACAGGTGATCTGGCCGCCGGGGCTGTTCGGCAGTCCGATCGCGCTGCTGTCGAGCCGGAGCGGGGGCGACGAGTTCGGGTTCACCGACGGAACGAGCAGATTCGTGGCGTGCCGGAGCGACGCCGGGATCGACGGATCGGTCGACGGGGTCAGGCCGTCCACAGCCTGCGTGCCGGGCCTGGCCGCGAACGGCTGTCCGTCACCGCCCGTCGCATCCGGATACGTGCCGAAGTAGTGATCGAAGGACACGTTCTCCTGGAAGATCACGACGACGTGCTTGATCGGTGTCGCCGTCCTGGCCGGGTGGCCCGGAGGCCCCGGGGGATGGGGTGGCGCCGGCGGCCCCGGTGCGGCGCCGGCGATACCGGCGATGAGAACGACACCGGCCGCGATCGCTGTGATCGCGAGCAGTCCAACGAATGCGCGTTTGCGCAACATCGACCCTCCTACTGAATAGGCGTTTACGAAGCCGCGGCACTCACCCGTGGGCGCTCGCGGCGCCTTCGACTCTTGCAGCCCGGCTCGCGACGGGGGTTGCAGTCTCGCGTCGCAGCTGTGGGGAAGTGGTGAACGGCTTCGGGCGGGGGTCGCGGGCGGGCCGACGCGATACGCTCTTTCCGTGGGGTCGCGGCGGTCGAACGGTCTGGTCATGGGAGGCCTGTTGCTTGGCGCGTTGCTCCTGCTCGCGCCCGCGGCCGGGGCGCGCAGGGCCGCCGACCTCTCGCTTCAGGTGACCTTCAACGCGACGGACGGGATCTCCGTCACGCTTCCCGACGGAACGCCGGTCGGCGTCACGAGCGGTGCACCGACGGTGATCCCGGCCGGGTACTACACGATCCACCTCTCCGGCCCGCTCAACGTGCCCTCCGGGATGCCCTACTTCAACCTCACCGGGCCCGGCGTCGACGTGCTCGAGAACATGAGCGAGGGCGGCGTCGGCAGTCTCACCGACACCGCGTTTTTCGTTCCGCTCGCCACCTACACGTGGACGAACAACTCACTTCCCGGAGTCGTCTACACGTTCACCGCTTCGGCAGCGGTCCTCGGCACTCCTCCTGCGACGCCGGTCTCTCCGAGGGCGGGTACTCCGGCTGCCTCGCAGGACATCGTCGGCTCCGGTGCCGCGACGGTGAGCGGAACGCTCAAAGCCGGGGTCGCCCCTTCCGGCCTTGTCAGCCTCGAGCTCGGAGGTAAGAGCGTGGCGAGGCTGACGGCGGGCCGTTACCGGATCGTCGTCACCGACAGGAGCGCGTCGCACGGGTTCGTGCTCGAGCGGGCCGGTCACCGGGCGGTGACGGTCAGCAGTTCGAAGTTCGTCGGCCGCCATTCGGTGACGGTCGCTCTGAGTGCGGGCCGCTGGCTCTATGCGTCCGGCTCGGGCTCCAAGAGCTTCGCACTGGTCGTCCACGCCGTCTGACGCAGGAGTCTCGCCGGCCCTCAGGCGCCCGGGCCGGGAATGCTCTCGACCTCGTCCTCCCGCAGGATGTTGTCCGCGCCCTCCGGCACGAGCGCGACGACGACCGGCCTGCCGTCCGACGCGCAGCGGAGCAGGCGCGGCGGCTCGTCGCTCAGGTAGGTGTCGCCCCATTGACGGAGCCCCGTGAGCGCGATCCGGAGCTGGCGGCCCTTCGCGGTGAGGCGGTACTCGTAGCGCTCGGGACGCTCGCTGTAGCGCACCCGTTCGAGAATCCCCTCTTCGACGAGCCGCTTGAGCCGTTCGGTGAGGACGTTGCGCGCGATCCCGAGGCTCTCCTGGAACTGGTCGAATCGGCTGAGCCCGAGGAACGCGTCGCGGATGATCAGGAGCGTCCAGCGCTCGCCGACGATCTCCAGCGTGCGGGCGACCGAGCAGTTCTGATCCTCGTAGGCGCGATTGAGCACAGCACCAGCTTAGCGCTGTGAGTTGCGTAAAGCAACTCTATCTGGCATACTCTCGAAGTAAGTCTTTTCAAGAAACTAACTGGAGGGATCATGTCGGCTCGATCGGAAGCGGTACCCGTGGCGCTCCGCGTCACGCGGAGCGGAAAGCGCGAGCTCCCGGATCGCTGGGCCTATGCGCTGGCCGGGTCGGTGATCGGGCTCGGGCTCTTCGCCTCGGCGACTCCCTCGCCGCTCTACCGCAGCTACAGCCTCCTCTTCCACTTCTCGCCGTTGACGTTGACGCTGATCTACGCGACGTACGCCTTTGGCGTGCTCGCGAGCCTCCTCCTCCTCGGAGGTGCCTCGGACGACGTCGGCCGCCGGCCGGTGCTGCTCGTGTCGCTTGGGGCCCTCATGGGGTCGACGGTTCTCTTCATGCTCGCCGACTCGACGGCGTGGCTCTTCGTCGCGCGCGGGGTCCAGGGCCTCGCGACCGGAGCGGCCGTGAGCGCCGCGAGCGCATCGCTCCTCGATTTCCATCCACGCCGGGATCCGGCGGGAGTCGGCCTCACGAACGCGACCGCATCCGCCGCGGGGCTCGGGCTGGGAACGCTCGTCTCCTCGGTCATCGTCGCCCTCGGGACGGCGCCGCGCGTACTGCCCTACGCAGTCCTCCTCGGCCTGTTCGCGATCGCGTTCGCCGGCGCCTATCTGATGCCGGAGCCCGTGACCGAGCGGAAGGCCTTCAGCCTGACGCTCGAGCGGCCGAGCCTTCCCAAGGCTGTGCACCGTCCGTTCGTGCTCGCCGGCCTTGCGGTGCTGTCGTCGTGGTCGATCGGAGCGCTCTTCTTCTCGCTCGGGCCGGAGCTCGCGGACGAGCTCTTCTCGACCACGAACGCGGTCGCCTCGGGCGCCGGCATCGTCGCGCTCGCCGGCTCGGCCGTGGTCGCGCAGCTTCTGACGGTGAGGTTCCCGCCGTGGATCGGCGCCGCGGCCGGATCCCTCGCACTTGCGGCTGGGATCCTCGTGATCGTCGGCTCCGCCGCGACCGGTTCCGGCGCGCTCTTCGTCGCCGGCTCGATCCTCGGAGGGGCAGGATTCGGCGCTGCGTTCCTCGGCGGCCTCCGCGCACTCGTCGTCGCGATCCCGGCCGGACACCGCGCTTCGGTGATGTCGGCGTTCTACATCGTCGCCTACGCGTCACTCTCGATTCCGGCCGTGCTGGCAGGGCTCGTGGCGACGCATCTCGGTCTCGAGAAGACATTCGAGCTCTTCGGGGTCGTCGTGGCCGTGCTGGCGTTCGCGGTGGCGTTCGAAGCCACACGCACGCGGCCTCGAGCCGCCGCTCAGCCGGCGCTGTCGCCGGCGAGGAGCAGCTGAGGGAGCTCGGCGAACGTGTACTCGGGTCCAGCCTCGCCGCCGGCGAGGCTGAAGAGCCAGATCAGGTCGAAGCGATCGGCGGGCCAGGAAGCCGGCGGGGACGGGGAGGCGGCGGCGAGCGGGAGATGCGAGGCGATCGCCTCGAGGAGCGTGTGCTCCCAGCAGACGAGGCTCGTTCCGGCGTCCTCCGCCAGGATGTGGCGGACGAGCTTCTCCTCGTGACCCTCCTTGTGACCGCTCCGGATCGGGACACCGAGGCGCTCGCTCAACGGCAGGATCGTCTCGTATGTCCGGTGGTTGATCGTGCGGTTTCGCGTCTCGTATTCCGGTGAGTGGAGGTTGTCGGGGCGCGCGAGGGGCCCGGCCCGGGTTCCCGCCTGCGCAAAGAACGTCGCGAGCGCGCCCGCTCGCTGCCAGCCGCGCGGGGTGAGGCAACGGTCGCTCGCATTGCCGTCGACATCGATACCCACGGCCCCCGCCGACGGCTTCTCGGCGTGCCGGATGAGGACGATCTGGCGCGGAGGTCCCACCACCCGAGCTCAGTTCACGACGCAGCCGGCGCTGTGGCCGCCGGAGGGGAACGCCTTGCCGAGCGCCTGTGCGATCAGCCGGGCGCGGGCGCGGTAGCCGGGCGTCGTGTAATGGATCCCGTCGTCGATGAACCATGAGTCCTGGACGACGGAGCTCCAGTCGAACACCCGCATGTTCGGATAGTCCTGGCAGGCGCGAAGGAGGGCCTCGTTCCACTCCTTCATGTTCTCCTCGGCATACGGGCCTGTCGTGAGCTGCGAGACAACGTTCACCCACATCACGGGTTGCCTGCCGATCGTCGACATCATCTCCTCGATCCGCGTGAACGGATCGACCTTCGAGCCGACGTAGATGTTCGCCGCGTCGTTCGTGCCGAGGGCGAGGACCCAGCAGCCGCGATAGTGGGCGCGCTTCCAGCTCTTCGCGACCGTGTCGGCGTTCGCCTCGCCGTCGTAGGTCTCGATGATCGACCTGGCTCCCGAGAACGCGTAGTGCTGGGTGGTCGCGCCGACGTCGTCGAACCTGGCCTCGATCCGGTTTGCCCGGTCGGGAAGATAGTCGGGCGAGATGAGGCCTTCGGACGTGGAGTCGCCGACGTCGATGACGGCGCGGCAGGAGCTGCGTGCCGGATTCCCGGTCGCGACCCGCTTGGCGGCCACCTTCGTCGTGGGCTGCAGCGGCGCGGGCGGCGTCGAGGTCGTGACGAGCGGAGCCGTCTTCGGGTCGCCGCCACCGTTGCCCGCCGCGGTCAGGATCGCGACGATGGCGGCGAGCGCCGCGACGGCGCCGAGCTGGACGATCGCGGCAGGGCCCGGCCGGCGGCGCCGTAGGTTGCGCGAGGGCCGCACACCGCTCTGCCATCGCTGCCACGCTCGCGCGAGCGCTCCGTGGCGGATCGGCTGCTCGAGGTAGCGCCACGAGAGAGCTGCGATCAGGATCGTCGCCGTGACCTGAAGCGATGCGCGCCAGAGGTCGACCGTGTGGTCGCCCGCGGGCGTGGTCAGCGCGATGATCGGCATGTGCCAGAGGTAGATGCCGTAGGAGCGGACGCCGATCCAGCGGAGCGGCGCGATCCCGAGCGCCGGGCCGAGCCTGCAGGCGGGATGGACCGCCGCCGCGATCACGAGCACGGTCGCGACGGTGAGCAGCACGAACCCGCCCTGGTAGAGGAACGCCGAGTACTGGTCCGTTGTCCAGATCAGGTAGCCGATCCCGGCGACCCCGACGACGCCGAGGACGTCACACGCCCGCCGCGCCGGGCGGGCGACGTTCGCCCGCAGGAGGCGGCTTGGCCAGACCATCGCGAGCGCGGCGCCGCCGAGCAGCTCGAAGGCGCGCGTGTCGGTGCCGAAGTAGATACGTGAGCTGTCGAAGCCGGGCCGGTAGAGAAGTGCCATCTCGATCGCCGAGCCCGCCGCCAGGAGCAGGGTCAGCGAGGCCAGTAGAGGCCGCGTGCGGCCGACGCGCGAGCGCTCCGGAACGAGACGCACGCCGAGCAGTAGGAGGAGTGGCCAGAAGATGTAGAACTGCTCCTCGATCCCGAGCGACCAGAGGTGGTTGAGCGGCGTCGGAGGCCCGAAGCGCGCGAAGTACGAGACGTGCTGGAAGATCAGCTGCCAGTTGCTGACGTAGAACACGGCCCCGGCGACGACCTCGCCGAACCGGTGCTGGGCCGGCCCGACGGTTGCGACCCAGACCGACACGATCGCGAGCATCGAGAGGAGCGCCGGCAGGAGCCGCCGCGCCCGTCCCAGCCAGAAGCGGCTGAGCTTGATCCCGCGGCCGGCGAGCTGCGCGAGCAGGATGTCCGTGATCAGGTAGCCGCTGAGCGTGAAGAACACCCCGACTCCGAGTAGGCCGCCTCCGGCCCAGCGGAAACCGAGGTGGTAGGCAACGACGGCCGCCACCGCGAGTGCGCGCAGACCGTCGAGCCCCGGCATGTAGCGCTGTCCGCGGGTAAGGGGCTCAGGCATCTTCGCTCGGCGGGCGCATACGCAAAGCTTGCCGACGGCCGGTAGAGAACGGCCTCATCACCGGTATTCGGCGGCGAAGGTGCCCGGTGCCGCCCGACCCGTTCCGGCCTGGTCGACGAGCCACTCGACGACCAGGCCGAGCACGCGCTCCTCGGCCTCGTCGAGCTCGACGGCGTCGACCCGGATCATCGTGAACGTGAGATCGTCGACCACGGCGTAGCCGGCGGGGTCTTCGGCCATGCCCCTCGTCTCGAGCTGTTTGTCCTCGATCAGGAGCACGCGGGCGTGCTCGGCCGAGCTCTCGAGGGCCTCGTGTACCTCGGCGCCCATCCCGTCGCGGAGCAGCCGGCGAACGGTGTCGTAGAGCAGGACCCGGCGGAGGGCAGGGCGTGTGCGAACGGCGTCGACGAGCGGCCACTCGGCTCCGATCCGCCGGAGCCTGCCGAGGCTCCCGGGGTCCGCGGAAGGCGGATCGACGGCGACGCAGGCCTCGCAGCGGGGATCGCGCGCGGCCTCGAGCGCGATCGCGGCGTTGTAACAGCTGCCGGCGGTCATGAAGGAAGGAAGGTCGAGTGCCTCCATCGCGAAGGCGGCGACGGTGAGGGTCTCGCGAATCGGGTCGGCGATCTCGGCAAGTGCGGGACGGAGCGTCCCCGTGCTGTCGCCGCTTCCGCGAGGCTCGAAGCGGATGCTCGCGACCGAGCGGGCGGCGAGCTCCGTTGCGGCTCTCGCCCAGAAGACGTTCGCTGCCACGCCGACCTGGGGCGTGCGCATCGGGAAGATCGCGACACCCGCGATCAGGCCGTCGGGGAGCACGGCGATTGCGGAGAGATGCTCGCCGTCGTGTGGGACGAAGAGCGGGACGTGCCTCATGCCGCGAGCTCCGCCCAGTCAGCCGTGAGCCCGGCGAGCCGGCGGTCGAGCTCGATGCGCACGTCCTCCGTGATCCGGTTGCGCGCTTTGCGGAGGTGGAGCTCGCCGAACGGGACCCGGAGCGGATCCTGGAGCACCTGCACGGTGGGTCGGCGAAAGCTCGAGCCGAGGGCCCGGACGGCTTCGTCGGGCTCCCCGTCTCGCGAGACTCCGACGATCAGGGCCGCGCCGTCGTACGCGGAGGCGAGAGGCTCGAGCCCGGTCGCCGCGAGCGCTTCGAATCCGTCGGGTGTCAGCTTGACACCCCGGAGCGCGACCGGCCCACGTGCGAGCTGCTGCCCGAGCGGCTCCCGCCGGGCGATGCGCTCCGAGGGCGTCATCACGCCCGAGATCAGGTGACGCCGGTAGAGCCCGTCGACATAAGCGCTTCCCGTGGTGACCGGGTGTACGAGGACCACGAGCGGCAGTTCGAGATGAGCGGCCGTGACGAGTGCCGTGGCAGAGCCGAGCAGCTCGCCAATCGTGCCGACGCGGTCGAGCTCGACGCAGGCAGACAGCGCAGAGACCGCGTCCTGGGCCTCGGCGATGCTCTCGTCGAGGTTCAGCTCGCTGCCGGCGCCCTCGAGTGCGAATCCACGCCGGATCCGGATCGTGGGAAACCCGCGTGCTCCGAGCGTGCGGGCGATCATCGCCTCGAGGCGCTGGAGCGGGCCCTGCTCAGGCCCGGGCGACCGGCAGATGACGAACCCCGTGCCGGTTTGCTTGCCGAGCGGCCGGGTCAGGATCGCGAGGCCGTTCGGGCCGACCGGGTCCGGAAGGTACTCCTCCGACACGCCGCCCAGGGGGTCGTCGAAGCCGCGAAACCGGGAAAGTGACTCCTCGAACGCGTGCATGGTCATCGGTCCGCAATCATGCCCGACCGAATGGCCATGGACAGAACGATGACAGCGGTGGCGGAGCAGATCCGCGATTTCGCGATCGACAACGGGGACTGGCACGGGACACGCGAGGAGCTGACCGGCGAGGTGCCGCTGCTCAACAACGTGCTCGACTCGGTCGGCCTGGTCGAGCTCGTGTCGCTGATCGAGCACGACTTCGGGATCGAGGTCGGCGCCGACGACCTCGAGCCGGCGAACTTCGCGACGATCGACACCGTCGTCGCGTTCATCCTGCGACGGCAGGGCGGATAGGCGTTCAGGGCCAGGCGCCGGGTCACGATGGTGTCTCGGGTCGGAGCGTAACCGAACCAGCTCTCCAGTCAGTCCTGCACAGGACTACTTCGGCTCACGGCGCACGCATCACCTCGCACTGCCCTCGTACAGGTGCCAGCCGGTCGCTCCCGACCCCCGGACTCGCCGGACCATCGGCCTGCAGCCGCCGCTCGTCCAGGGGCCCGAGAGCTTGCCGAGGATGATCGTCGTCTGGCCGACGATCATTCTCGGAGACTTCGCGTTGGACGTGGCTCGAAACGTCTAGTCCTGGGGACAGGCCCCTGGACATGGCCCGAAACGTTTAGTCCTGGGGACAGACCCCTGGACATGGCCCGAAACGTCTAGTCCTGGGGACAGACCCCTGGACATGGCCGGAAGCGTCCAACCCGCGGGATTGTCCCAGGCCGCTCTTCACGGCGCCCACACGAACGAACCGAGGCCGTGCACCTGTCCGTTCAGTGCCGCTCGCTTGGCGGCGACCTCGACCAGGCGGCGGGATCCGTCGGTGTCCGGAACCTCCCGTGGGCGGCGAGGACCGTGCCGCCGATGGCGGCGAGAGGGCGCGCATCGGGCCGGTGGCTTGTTGGGCGCGCCAACCGACGAGCCCGAGCGAACGCTCGGACAGGCGCCCGTCGAGCGCTCGGTTCGCGCGGGGGGAGGCGTCTGCGGGCTCGCGATGAAGACGGTGATCTCGGCCATCGTTCGCCAGGCAATAGGCTGACGGGATGGAGCCACGCGTCGTCCGGATCTCGATCGCGCCCGTGAAAGCGCTCGGCCTCGTTCATCCCGGGGAGGTGATGCTCGGGCCGGGTGGGGTCGTCGGCGACCGGCGGTTCTGGCTTCAGGACGACCAGGGCGCTCTCTACAACGGCAAGCGCAACGGGGCACTCCAGAGCATCAGCCCCGAGTGGGACGAATCGACGAGGCAGCTCGCTCTGAGCTTTCCCGACGGTGCCAGGATCGAGGGCGTGGTCGAGCTCGGCGAGCCCGTCGCGACCGAGATCTACCGCGAGCCGCGACCGTCTCATCGCGTGATCGGCCCGTGGCAGGACGCGATCTCGCGCCACGCGGGCACCCCGGTTGACCTCTTCTGGTCGGACGACGGAGCCGTCGACCGCACCCCGGAGGGCGGCACCGTCTCGCTCGTCTCGCGAGGCTCGCTCGAGCGCCTGCGCGAGGAGGCCGAGATCGCAGACGAGATCGACGGGAGACGCTTCCGGATGCTCTTCGAGATCGACGGCGTCGATCCGCACGAGGAGGACTCCTGGATCGGCCGGAGCGTCCGGATCGGCGAGGCAACCGTCTCGTTCAACGGCGACATCGGCCGCTGCGTCGTGACGACGCGGGATCCGGACACCGGCGAGATCGACCTGCCGACGCTCGTGACCCTCGCGAAGTACCGTCCCGACGGCTTCGCGGAGCCGCTGCCCTTCGGGGTCTACGGCGAAGTGGTCGTTCCCGGCCGGGTCGTCGTGGGCGACTTCGTCGTGCCGATCTAGAGCCGGTCGAGAAGCTGCTTCTTCTTTTCGTCGAACTCGGCCTGCGTGATCAGGCCGCGATCGCGCATGTCGGCGAGGCGGGTCAGCGACGCGTCCACCTCCTCCGCCGAGGCGTGGGAGGGCTTCTCGGGCTCCGGGGCCGGCGCCGCAGTTTCAGCGGGCTGGGATGAGACGGGCGCCTGCGGCGCCTCCACGATCGCACGGCTGCCACCCGAGAGCTCGAGGGCATGCTCCTGCTTTGCATCGAGCAGCGCACGCTTGAAGTCGTCCGGGTCCGGCAGGAAGCGGATCTTGTTCTCGCCCTGCTCGGATGCCGTCAGCAGGTCGATCTCCCCGTAGCCGAAGACCCGCCCGAGGAGCGGATGGTCGACGATCATGTCCGTGATCATCTCGAGCGAGGTGTCGCGCGACCACTTGTTGATCACCCCGCCCGTCTCGATCACGCGCCGCGTCGTGACGATGTAGCGCTCGACCCGCCAGACGATCACGTACCAGCCGACGCCGATCACCCCGACCGCCAGGAAGATCCCGGTCGCGTAGCCGAGCACCGTGCTGAAGAAGCCCGAGACCCCGCCGTTGGGCACCTCCGCGTCGATCGCGCCGGAAACGATCGCGGCCAGCACCGCCAGGAGGAACCACCGGCCCGCTTCCAGGAACGTCAGCCAGTGCCGGCGCCGCACGAGCAGCACCCGCTCGCCGGTCGCGAGCAGGGACGCATAGCGCGCCGTCAGGTCCTCGGGCGCGGGGGGTGCGTCTGGTGTCGTCTCTGCCGTTTCGGACATGGCGCCTGTAAGGGGATATTGACAGCACGCCTATTTCAGCGCAGGGAGAGCAAGCAGGGCACGGCGGAGCTGCCTCCACGTCGCCCCGAGCCCGAGGCCCGGCTCGCTCGCGATGGCAGGGAGTACTCCACAGCCCGTTGTGCCATCTCACGGATCCGCTGCCCGGGACGTTTCATGGACATCTGACCAGAGGAGGACGATCAGCAGATGAACACGACCCACACCTCGATCGACACCGCCGTCGGCGAGTTGACGCTCGTCGCCGAAGCCGGCCGGCTGAGCGGCGTGTATTTCCCGGGGCACTGGACGCGGCCCGACCCGGGAACGTTCGGCGAGCGAGTCGACAGCGGCTTCGAGCAGGCCGAGCTGCAGCTCCACGAGTACCTCGCCGGCGAGCGGACCGTGTTCGAGCTACCGACGGCCGCGGCCGGCGACGGGTTCCGTCGCGCCGTCTGGGCGCGCCTCGACCGGATTCCATACGGCCGGACGGTCACCTACGGCGAGATCGCGGCGGAGCTGGGCAGCCCGTCGCTGGCCCGCAAGGTCGGCGGAGCGGTCGCGCACAACCCGCTCTCGATCGTCGTCCCGTGCCACCGCGTCGTCGGGAAGGACGGGAAGCTCACGGGCTATGCAGGCGGTCTCGAGCGCAAGCAGTTCCTGCTGGAGCTCGAAGGAGCAGACGGGATGCTCCGGCTCGCCTCGTGAGGCGAGCCGGAGCACTGCTCCGTCAGGCCTTCGAGGCGGCCAGCAGTGCGCGAACCTGGCCCGGGTCCAGCGGGTAGTTGCGGATCCTCACCCCGGTCGCGTCGAAGAACGCATTCGCGATCGCAGGCGGCGTCCCGGGCACGAGCGGCTCGCCCGCGCCGGAGGAGACCTGGTCCATCCGCTGGATGACGACCGTCGTCACCTTCGGCGCCTCCTTGAAGCGCAGCAGCGGGTAAGTGACGAAGTCGAGGCCCGTCACCCGGTTGCGGTTGTACGCCACGCCCTCGTAGATCGTTCTCCCGGAGGTCTGGGTGAGGCTCCCCGACATCTGGTTCATCACCAGTCCCGGGTTGATCGCGAGCCCGACGTCCTGGGCTCCGAACATCTGCGTGGCGACGATCTTGCCGGTCGTCCTGTTCACCGTGATCTCGGCCACGACCGCACCCGTCGCTCCGGTGGTGGCAACGCCCCGGCCGGTGACGACGTTCGCCTTCGAGAGCTTCGACGCCGCGGGCCGGCTCACCCAGCCTGAGATCTGCTTCGCCGTCATCAGCGCGTTGATGTCGCGTGAGTTCGTGGCCGCGGACATGTTCAGGATCCGGAAGTCGATCGGATCCATCCCTGCCGCGTACGCGAGCTCGTCGATCATCTGCTCGGTGGCGAAGCGCGCGGTGACGTCCTGCCGGATCGGCGCCTGCTTCAGGTAGCCGCCGTTGATGAACGGAACCGCCCGGCTCGTGTTCGCCTGGTTCGGGATCACGTAGACGCCCGGCTCGAGCGACGCGCCGGGGATCTGCGCCTGCGCCTGCGCGCTCGTCATCGGCATCCCGAGGAGCTCCTCCGTCGTCTCGCGGAGCTTCGCGAGGCCCGCGGTCGGGAGGTTCCAGCGGGTGTTCTGGTAGGCGACGATCTTCCCCGTCGAGTCGATCCCGGCCTGCACGTCCTCGAGCGTCGTCGGGCCGTAGGCATCCCAGCCCTGTTCGTCCCAGCGCATGTACTGGAGACGGACGGGCGCGCCGGCGAGCTGTGAGATGAGCCCGACCGCCGGAGGTGCGTCGTACCTGCCCGGATGCCCGCCGAATGCGCCGCCGCCCTCGTAGTAGCGGAAGCGCACGAGGTTCACGGGCAGCCCGAGCACAGCCGCCGTCCTGCCCCGGGCCACGTAGCTGTCCTGCGAGCTCGTGTAGATGACCGCCCCCTGCGGCGTGACGTCGGCGAGGCAGCAGGTCGGCCCGATCGGGGCGTGGCTGTTGTAGTTGATCGTGTAGCTGGCCGTGAGGACTTTCGCCGCCGAGGCGAGCGCCCCGTCGGGATTGCCGGACTTGACCGCGGTCGCAGTGGTCTGGCCCGCGTTGTACTGGGCCCGCATCTGCTTCGTGATGTTTCCGTTGCCCGGCAGCAGCGGGTTCTCCTTCCAGGTGACCTTGAGCTGCGCGGCGGCCTGGATCGCGTTGTACTCGAGCGGCGCGACGACGGCCAGGAAGTCGGCCTTCCGGAGCACGCGGACGTTCGGGATGTGAGCGATCGAGCTCGTGTCGATCGAGACGATCGGCGCACCGGTGCCGTAGGCGCCCTGCCCGCGCGGGCGGACGATCCGGGCATGGAGCATTCCCGGCAGGCGGACGTTGTGGACATAGACATACGTCCCTGTCACCTTGGCCGGGATGTCGATCCGCGGCGGTGCAGTTCCGACGAGCGAGTACGAGCCGGTCGACTTGGCGGGCGACTGGAACTGCGTCAGCGTGACGGCGCCCATGTTCGTCGAGAACGTCTTGTCGCCGAGAAGCTGGCCGTAGGTCACCGTCTTGCCGCCGCCCGAGACGACGCCGCTTGCGACCGTCAGGTTCGCGACCGGCACGCCGAGGTTCGTCGAGGCGAGGCCGAGGAGCGCCTGCTTCGCGAACGCGGCGGCGGCCCGGCATTGCGGGCTGCAGCTCTTGATCGAGCTCGAGCCGTACGTGCCGCCGGTGTCCGGGGTCACGTTCGTGTCGACGTTGACCCAGTGCATCTGCGCCAGGTCGACGTTCAGCTCCTCGGCGGCGACCATCAGCAGTCCCGTCGAGGTGCCCTGGCCGATCTCCACGCGGCCGGACTTGAGCGTCACCGTGTTGTCGCCGTGGATCGCGATGAACGAGTCGATTGCGTTCGGGTTGTAGGGCGCGTTGCTCGAGAACGGGCCGTCGGCTGCCCCCGCGGCCTTCGCCGCCACGCCCGTCAGGCTGAACCCGACGACGAGCGCCCCGCTGCCCTTCAGGAACGAGCGGCGGGAGAACGCCTTCTCCTGGATCAGTCCTGTCATCATGCACCCGCCTTTGCCATGACCTTGGCCGCCTGCTGGATCGCGGTCAGGATTCTCGGATAGGTCCCGCAGCGGCACAGATGGCCGTTCATCGCGGTGCGGATCTGGTCCTCGGACGGGTTCTTCGTCGTCGCAAGGAGGTCGGCGGCCTGGATCATCATCCCGTTCTGGCAGTAGCCGCAGTGCGGGACCTGCACGTCGATCCATGCCTGCTGGAGCGGATGCAGCGCCGGCGCGGCCGCCGTCGTCCCCCGCTGCGATGCATACAGGGCGGGAAGCCCTTCGAGCGTCGTGATGGACTTCCCGGATACAGCAGCCACAGGGGTGACGCACGAGCGGATCTCCTTGCCGTCCAGCAGCACCGAGCAGGCGCCACACTGCGCAAGGCCACAGCCGAAGCGG
>DATBBA010000052.1:0-22855 GCA_036271235.1 Gaiellaceae bacterium | reverse complement strand
CCCTCACGCGGCGTCGCTGCATCAGGCTTTCGCCCATTGTGCAAGATTCCCCACTGCTGCCTCCCGTAGGAGTCTGGGCCGTGTCTCAGTCCCAGTGTGGCTGATCGTCCTCTCAGACCAGCTACGGATCGTCGCCTTGGTAGGCCATTACCCCACCAACAAGCTAATCCGCCGCGGGCTCGTCCCTGGCCAGAGGCCGAAGCTACCTTTTCCAGCCGCCCCGAAGAGCTGCTGGGCCATCCGGTATTAATCCGAGTTTCCTCGGGCTATCCCGGTGCCAGGGGTTGATTACCCACGTGTTACTCACCCGTTCGCCGCTTTCCCCAGTCCCGAAGGACCGGTTCTCGCTCGACTTGCATGTGTTAAGCGCGCCGCCAGCGTTCGTCCTGAGCCAGGATCAAACTCTCCGTGAAGAATCGGTTGCCGGCGAACCGGCAGACCTGTTGCCCAGCAAGCTGGGCGAACTCCACTTTGAGCATGTGCTCAAAGGTCACGTCACCGCGTGAGCGGGACGCGACGAGGTTCTAGACCAGACGGGATCGTGATCGAACGGCGTTTGCACGCAGCCCGGACGAGACCGTCTGGGTCTCGACATATGAACGCTGTTGAGTTTTCAAAGACCGGTGTCGCGATGCGACGGTCGTGCGTCTTGCCCAAACTTTGTCTTGCCCCAAAAAAAACCCCCGACTCGCGCCAGAGGCCTCCACTAGTTTCGAATCGTATCCTTCTACGAATCGGCCTAAGGAAGCTCCTTGGTCGTGAGGTCGGTTGGTGATTTCTGGCTGTGGTGCCTACTGCGGTCTTGCTGTCGCCCAAAGGGCAACCGCAGAAGTGTAGCGCGTTCTAGAGGGCTGGGCAAGGCCTTCGGTCACAACCCGATTCGACCGCCTACGTCAGGCGTGCGAACCGGCGCTTGCCGACCTGGAGCAGCTTACCTGTGAGGTCGGCGTGCGGCAGGTCAACCGCGTCGACCGGCACTCCGTCGAGCCTGACGGCACCCTGGGCGATCAGCCTCCGCGCCTCGGAGGTGGACGTCACCCCAAGAGAAGAAGCGAGAAGCGCCGGTAGATGCACCGGATCGCCTTCCGGAAGCGCCACGTCCTCGACCTCCTCCGGTGCCTCGTGCCGGCGGACGACGCGGGAGAAGTGCTCCTCGGCGGCTGCAGCCGCGGCCTCGCCGTGCGACCGGGCGACGATCGACCGAGCGAGCGCAAGCTTGGACGCCATCGGCTCGCCGGCCGGCGGGCCGGTCTGGACGACGAGGCGCCACCAGTCAGGCAGAAGCTCGTCGGGGATCCGCATCGTGCGCCCGAACATCTCCTCGGGCGCGGCCGTGAGGGGAATGTTGTTCCCGACCGACGAGCTCATCTTCTCGCCGTCCCACGAGAGCAGAAGCGGCGTCGTCAGCACCACCTGCGGCTCGAGCCCGTAGTGGGCCATCACGTCACGGCCCGCGAGCAGGTTGTAGAGCTGATCGGTGCCGCCGAGCTCGACGTCCGCCTCGACGGCCACCGAGTCGTAGGCCTGCATCAGCGGATAGAGGAGCTCGGAGACGGAGATCGGCTCCTTCGCCGCCATCCGCTTTGCGAAGTCGTCGCGTTCGAGGAGGCGCGCGACCGTGATCGTTCGCGCGAGCCGCACCACCTCGGCGTAGCTGAGCCTCGAGAGCCACTCGCCGTTGTATCGCACCTCCGTGCGGTCGCGGTCGAGGACGACCATCGCCTGCTCGAGGTAGGTCTTCGCGTTCGCGTCGATCTCCTCGTCGGAGAGGATCGGCCGTTCGGCCGACCGGCCCGACGGGTCGCCGATACGCGTCGTGTAGTCGCCGATGATCAGCACGCCGGTGTGCCCCTCGTCCTGGAAGGCCCGCATCCGCTGGAGCGGGATCGCACGGCCGATGTGGATGTCCGGCGAGGTGACGTCGATCCCGAGCTTCACGCGGAGGGGCCGGCCGAGCGCGAGCTTCGCCTCGAGACCGCCCTCCGGAAGGACGTCGACGGCGTTGCGCGTGAGGTCTGCGAGGGCCACGGGGCTACACTACCCAGCGCTCTGGCCCTGCTCAGAAAAAGGAATCGCCCGCCGAAGCGGCGCCGTATCCGCAAGCTGAGACTGCTGGCGCTGCTCAGCGTGCTCGCGGTGCTCGGCGTGACCGTCTTCACGTTCGGGATACTCACCGCGGTCGCGGCTCAGGTGTCGGAGCTGAACCCGCAGAGCCAGAAGACGCTTCGCCAGAACACGTATCTGTACGCGAACGACGGCAAGACCGTGCTCGCCGTGCTCCGCGGCTCGCAGGCGAGGATCGTCGTCCCGTCGAACGGAATCTCGCCCCGGATCAAACAGGCAATCGTCGCGATCGAGGACAAGCGCTTCTACGACCACCGCGGGATCGACGTCCACGGCATCCTCCGCGCGCTCTGGTCGGACGCCACGGGCGGCCCCGTCGAGGGCGGCTCGACGATCACACAGCAGTACGTGAAGAACGCCATCAACGGCGACGCGCCCACCGTCACCCGGAAGCTGAAGGAGGCGGCGCTCGCCTGGAAGCTCGAGCAGATCTGGCCCAAGGACAAGATCCTCACGGCGTATCTGAACACGATCTACTTCGGCAACGGCGCCTACGGCGTCGAGGAGGCATCCCGGGTCTACTTCGGTCACAGCGCTGCGAGCGCGACGCCGGCCGAGGCGGCGCTCCTCGCCGGGATCCCGGAGAACCCGACGCTCTACGACCCGGTCACCCATCCGATGGCGACGCGCGACCGCCGGAATCTCGTACTGAAGCAGATGTACCTCCAGCACTACATCGACCGCGACGGGTATCGAACGGGGATCCATTCGCCGATGCCGAAGCCGCAGTCGATCCGGCTACCAGGGACGACGAGCCAGGCCGCCCCGTACTTCGCGAACTACGTCACGAATCAACTGGTCACGCGCTACCCGGGGAAGGTCTTCGGCGGCGGGATGCGGGTGACGACCACGATCGATCTTGGCCTGCAGAAGCTGGCGCGGAAGGCGATCGCGACCGTGCTTCCGCCGTCGATCGGACCGACGGCCGCGCTCGTCTCGATCAACGTCCACACGGGCGCCGTGGTCGCGATGATCGGTGGGCGGAACTTCCACGCGAGCCAGTTCAACCTCGCGGCACAGGGCGAGCGGCAGCCGGGGTCGGCGTTCAAGCCGTTCGTGCTCGCCGCGGCGCTGAAAGACGGGATCGCGCCCTCGTCGGAGCTCGTCTCGCATCCGGTCGTGATCGACGCCGGTGGACGGGCCTGGAGCGTGAACAACTTCGAGCACTCGAGCCTTGGCCCGATCGACCTCTCGAAGGCGCTCGCGTACTCCGACAACACCGTCTTCGCCCAGTTGACGAACCTCGTCGGCCCGGGGAGCGTGGTCGCCGCTGCGAAGGAGATGGGGATCACGAGCCCGCTCCGGCCGTACTTCTCGATCGGCCTCGGCGCCGAGCCCGCGACCCCGCTCGAGATGGCGCGCGCCTACGCGACGCTGGCGAACGGCGGCTACCGCCTGGACACCTCGATCTTCCACAACGAGCCGAACGCTGTGAAGGAGATCACCTTCCCCACGGGCCCGAGCCCGACGACCGTGACGAACGACACCGAGCCGATCTCGATCCCGTGGCTCACGAACGGGAACGCGGGAATCGAGGATCAGATGATGCAGGGCGTCGTGCAGTACGGGACAGGTACGGCGGCAGCGCTTCCCGGCTGGCAGGTTGCGGGGAAGACCGGTACGACGGAGAACTTCGGCGACGCGTGGTTCGTCGGGTTCACCCCCGATCTCGTGACAGCCGTGTGGGTCGGCTACCCGAACAAGCTCATCCCCATGACCACCGAGTTCCACGGGCAGACCGTCGAAGGCGGCACCTATCCGGCCCTGATCTGGAAGGCGTTCATGCAGAAGGCGCTCGCGTACGAGAAGCTGACGCCGTCGACGCCCCTGCCGCCGTCCTCGGTTCCCTACGCGAGCCCGTCGAAGGTGATCTTCAGGGACAACCGGCTCGAGCTCGACAACGGGAACTGCCGTGGCTCGGCGCTGCTCGAGTTCTTCAGCGGAAAGACCCCGTCGACGACGGCGTCGTGCAAGGTCAACGAGGTCGACGTTCCCAACGTGCGCGGCGCCACGCTCGACGCTGCGAAGGCCCGGTTGATCGGCCAGCCGCTCTCCGACATCGTCTCCTACACAGCGGCGAAGCCGGGGCAGCGAGTCGGCATCGTCGTCTCTCAGACGCCGCGCAACGGGACGCTCTCGGCCTACGACACCGTGAAGCTCGTCGTCACTCGCGCGGTGTACGGGACGGTTCCGCGGCTCGTCGGATTGGCGGTGCCAAAAGCGCGTAAGGCGCTCGCTCGGCTCGACCTCCGCGGACGTTTCCAGGGTGGCGGCCAGGGCCGGATCGTGGCTCAGACTCCCCGGGCGGGAGTGGCCGCCGGACCCGGGATGCGCGTCGTCCTGACCGTCAAGCGGGCCTGAACGGCCTGCTCAGGAAGCGCGAGCCGGCGAGCCCGTAACGCCAGGGCCTTTCGGCCGCCTTCGTGAGGCCGATCCGCGTTCCGACAACGATCTCCGGTCTCACGGGCGCGGAGACGACGCTGAACGGCGGTCGGCCGAGCGGGAAGCCGTCGTACGCGCGCGTAACGGCCAGTGCTTCGCAGAGGCGGCCCGGTCCGGAACAGAGCAGCCGGATGTCCTCCAGCCCGCGGCGTTCGCGCATCGTCTCGAGGCCCGTTGCCGGCTCGAGCGCGCGGATCAGGATCGCGGTCGCGGTTTCACCGGGGCCGCACACGAAGTTCAGGCACCAGTGGATCCCGTAGGAGCGGTAGACGTAGGCGTGGCCCGGCGGCCCGAACATCGCCGCGTTTCGTGGAGTGCGGCCGCGGAAGGCGTGCGACGCCGGATCGTCCGGCGTGTAGACCTCGACCTCGACGATCGGCCCACCGATGCCGTCGACGAGGAGCTCGGCGCCGATCAGGTCGGGTGCGACCTCACGCGCGTCGCGGTCGAAGTCAACCGCGACTGCGGCGGGCCGCTCCGGCCCGCTCAGAAGAGGCTCTCCGGCTCCTGCGGCTTCGTCGTCGACTCGAGCAGGCGCCGCGCGCGCCGGCCGAGATCCACGACGTCGAAGCGGCCCTGCTCGGCGGCGTCGGCGACCCGCTGGGCGAGGTCGAGCGCTCCATCGACGATCTTCGTGCTCTCGGCGGCCGGGTTCGCTCCCATCGCCGCGACGATCGCGCGCTCCGTCCTCGAAGCGACGATCGGCTCGGCGATCCCGTCGACCCAGACGCGTGTGCGCGCCCCGTGCCCGCGTTCGCCCTCGGCGAGCGGCTCGAGCGCATAGATCTTGTCCGCCCGGACGTACTTTCCGAAGCCGAGGAAGATCATCCTGGGAGGGCCGTCGGCCATTCCGGGATTATGGCGCGTTCTCAGGCTGCTTCGAGCGCGGCGCGCAGCGCCTCGACGACACGCTCCTGATCCTCGCGCGGCAGGCGCGCGTGGAACGGGAGCGCCATCGTCCGCCGGCTCGCGTCCTCGCTCACCGGACACAGCCCTTCCGTGAAGCCGTATCGCTCTCGCATGTAGGACTGAAGGTGGATCGATGGCAAGTAGGGAGCGGTCGCGATCCCCTCGCGGCCGAGCCTCGCCATGATCCCGTCGCGATCGACGTCCGGCGGAAGCTTCACGACGTAGACGAACCACGAGCGGACATGGTCGGCGTCGTCGGGGAGCGGCGTCTCGAGGTCGAGCCCCGTGAGCAGCTCCGTGTAGCGGCCGGCGACCTCGCGCCGCGCCTCGAGGATCCGGTCGAGCCGCTCGAGCTGCCCGATTCCGAGTGCGGCCGAGATGTCGTCGAGCCGGTAGTTGAAGCCGAGCCGGCCGTGCTGGAGCCAGCTCGAGGTCTCGAGCCTGCCCTGGTTTCGCAGCGAGATGAGCTGCTCGTGCTGATCGGCATTCGCCGTCGTGACCGCACCGCCCTCGCCCGTCGTCACCTGCTTGTTCGGATAGAAGGCCCAGGTCGCGAGGTGTCCGTGGGAGCCGAGCGGACGGCCCTTGTAGACCGCGCCGAGCGCCTCGCAGGAGTCCTCGACGAGCGCGAGGCCGTGGCGGTCGCAGATCGCGCGGAGCTCGTCGAGCTCGGACGGGTAGCCGAAGATGTCGACGGCGACGATCGCCTTCGTACGGGGAGTGATCGCGGCCTCGACGGCCGCGGGATCCATGTTCAGCGTGTCGGCGTCGATGTCGGCGAACACGGGCGTCGCGCCCTCGTAGATCGCGCAGTTCGCCGAGGCGACGAAGGAATACGGCGAGGTGACCACCTCGTCTCCAGGCCCGACACCGAGTACGTGCATGCAGAGATGAAGGCCCGCGGTGCCGGAGGAGACTGCCGCGCAGTGCGGCGCGCCCACGGCCTCGGCGACGAGCGCCTCGAAGCGCGGACCAGCGGGGCCGAGCGAGAGACGCCCCGAACGCATGATCTCGAGGACGAGCTCTTCGTCGCGCTCGTCGATCCACGGGCTCGAGAGCCCTATGTCCTTCGACGCGACGCTCACGCGCGGGTCATGCTCGGGACGAGCTCGCGCCACTGGGCCCAGCGGTCGCTTGCGCCATGGACTGTGTCGAGATACACCTTCTGGAGCTCCTTCGTGATCGGCCCGACACCGATCTCGTGGTCGTCGACCGAGCGCACGGGCGTGACTTCGGCCGCGGTGCCGCACATGAAGATCTCGTCCGCAAGATAGAGGTCGGAGCGAATCAGGTTCTTCTCGACCACGTCGTGCCCGAGGTCGGCGGCGATCTGGACGATCGAGTCGCGCGTGATCCCGTGCAGGATCCCCGTGGAGAGATCCGGTGTGTAGATCTTGCCCTTGGCGACGACGAAGATCGTCTCGCCGGGGCCGTCGGCGACGTTGCCGTCGGGCGTGAGCAGGATCGCCTCGTCGTACCCGGCGCGCTGGGCCTCGTTCACGGCCAGCATCGAGTTGAGGTAGACGCCGGTCGCCTTCGAGGCGTGCGGGATCACGTTCGGCGGCATGCGCTGCCAGGACGAGATCTTCGTGCGGATCCCGTTGTTGAGCGCTTCCTCGCCGAGGTATGTCCCCCACGGCCACGACATGATCGCCACCTCGACCGGGTTCGACCGCGCGGAGACACCGAGCTGGCCGAAACCGGAGAACGCGATCGGCCGGATGTAGCACTCGGCAAGCCCGTTGGCGCCGAGCAGCTCGTTCGTGGCGGTGCGGAGCTCCTCGACCGAGTACGGGATCTCCATGTTGATCAGCGCAGCCGAGTCCTTCAGGCGCGCCATGTGCTCGGTGAGCCGGAAGACCGCCGGGCCCTTGGGCGTGTCGTAGCAACGCACCCCTTCGAACACTCCCGAGCCGTAATGGAGGCCGTGTACCCCCACATGGATCCGTGCGTCGTCCCAGTCGACGAGGTCGCCGTTCATCCAGATCTTCTCGGTCGCTTCCATCGGGATCTCCTTTACCGGTCGGTCGCCGAAGAGTACCGAGGGCCCAGCAGATCCGCCGTTTCAGCGCCCGAGAGCTGCTGGAGCTCGGCGGTCGCAAGGCCCGCCATATGGGTTTCGGAGCCGGCGCGCACCCACACTCGCGCATGCTGGAAGAGCGTTCGCTCCATCAGCACGCTCAGTGACGGGGGAAGCGGAAACGGGGCGACGGCGCCGGAATCGAACCCCGTTACCTCGCGAACCTCCGCCGCTGTCGCGGGCCGGATCTCGGTGGCGTTCGCTGCCGTGGCGACCCGTTTCTCGTCAGCGGCCCGGTCGCCCGGGATCAGCGCGACCACCGGCCTCCCGTCGCAGACGAAGAGCGCTGCGGTCACGATCTCGTCGAGCGGGCAGCCGATTGCGGTGGCCGCGGCCTCCGCGGTCGAGATCTCCTCCGCGAACTCCTGGACCGTCGCTTCGATCGCGGCGGCGCGGAGCTCCCGTGCGACTCGCTCGACGGGCTCGGGCCACATGCCGGGAGCTCTAGGCGGTGACGCGCTGTTCGTAGGCCTCGAAGGCCCGGCCCACAGCGGCTCCGCGCTCGATGTCCGCTCCGAGCTCGGTGAGGGCGAGCTCGACGGCGGCGAGCGCGGCGGCGATGTCGAAGATGTCGAACCAGCCGATGTGTCCGATCCGGAAGAGGTTCGGCTTGAGCGCGCCCTGACCGGGAGCGAGGGTGACACCGTGCTTCTCGCGGAGGTGCCGCAAAAGCGCGGGCGCCTGGATTCCCTCGGGTGCTCGGATCGCGGTGACGACGGCCGCCGAGTCGTCGTCGGGTGAGAAGAGCTCGAGCCCCATTGCCTTCACACCGGCGCGTGTGGCCCGTCCGAGGCGGACGTGCCGCTCGAAAGCGGCTTCGAGGCCGTCGTCGAGGATCATCCCGAGCGCGACGTCGAGGCCGCGGATCAGCGAGACAGCGGGGGTGAAGGCAGCGTCGAAGATCTCCTGCGCCTTGCGTGTTGCGCGCCAGTCGAAGTAGAAGCTGCGCGAGGGCGGCAGCGTGTCCCAGAGATGGCCGGCGACCGACGCCATCGCGAGGCCGGGCGGACACATCAGGGCCTTCTGGGAGCCGGAAAGGACAACGTCCACGCCCCAGGCCTCGGTCTCGAGCGGGACGGCGCCGAGCGACGAGACGGCATCGACGACCAGTGTCGCCTCCCCCACCGCCGCGTTGATCGCCTGGATGTCGGCGACGACGCCGGTCGAGGTCTCGGACTGGGTGCAGAAAACGATCGGCGCCCCGCTCTCGGCCACCGCGGCGCCGATCTCCGCGGGATCAGGGACCTCGCCCCACTCGTAGTCGATCCGCTGGACGTCGAGGCCGTAGTGCGTGCAGATCTTCGCCCAGCGCTCGCCGAACGCGCCGGCAACGACGACGGCGGCGCGATCTCCCTGCTTCGTCAGGTTGGTGACCGCGCTGTCCATCGCCCCGGTGCCCGAGGCGCTGAAGAGCAGTACCTGGTCACTCGTGCGGAAGACCTGCTGCAGTCGCTCGAGTGTGCGCTCGTAGACCTCACGGAAGTCGGCGCCGCGGTGGTGCACCATCGGCTGGGCCTCGGCCGCAAGCACCTCGGGCGGCACGGGCGTCGGGCCTGGCGTGAAGAGGTAGCGCTTCTGCATTGCGTCCAGGCTACCGGCACGTCAGGAGCGCGCCGATGCGGTTGAGATGCTTGAACGACCACGGACCGGCGCATCCTCCTCACGGTCGACCTGCTGCTCAACCTGTACGACACCGTGAATCACTGGGACGACGCGAACCATCTCGTCAACTGGGCAATCCTCGTCTCGGGCTTCGTCTGCCTGCTGCGGCGCCTGCGCGTGGGCCGATGGGAGAGCTTCGGGCTCGCGATCGGCTTTGGCGCGGTGACTGCGATCCTGTGGGAGCCCGCCGAGTACGTCACGTTCGTCCGCACGAACCCGCGAGAGGTGGCGGACGCCTACAGGGACACTCTTGGAGATCTCGCGCTCGGACTGACCGGGTCCGCACTTGCGGCGCTCGGTGCCGTGACGATCGCGTGGAGACCTACTCGCTCAGCTTCTGCCGAACGCGTTCGCTGACGACGCGCGGGTCGGCCTTGCCGCCGGTCTCCTTCATCACCTGGCCGACGAAGAAGCCCAGCAGGCCTTCCTTGCCGCCGCGGAACTGTTCGGCCTGGCCGGGGTTCGCAGCGATCACCGCATCGATGATCGGGTCGAGCTCGGCCGTGTCGGAGACGGCCTTCTGGGCAACGTAGGGATCGGCGCTGAAGCCGTCGTCCCCCGCGTGGGAGAGCGCTTCGTCGAAGGCCGCGCGAGGGATGTCGGCGCGGGCGGTGACGAGCTTCGCGAGCTCGGCGGCATCGACACGGCCTGGGTCGATGCCGGTCGCGACGAAGGCGTTTGCGAGCACGTTTGCCGTCTCCTTCTCGTCGGCGCCCGCTGCGACGACGTCCGACCAGAGACGGTCGAGCCCACCGGTGACGAGCACGTCGGCGTCGTAGAAGGAGAGCGTCTTCGCGATGCGGTCGATCCGGGCGCTCGGAAGCTCGCCGATCTGGGCCCGCAGGGCGTCGACGAGCTCGGCGGGCGGTTCGATCGGGACGAGGTCGGGCTCGGGGAAGTAGCGGTAGTCCTGGGCCTCCTCCTTGGAGCGGAGCGGCGGTGAGTCCTCGTTGCCCGGGTCGAAGTGCAGGGTCTCCTGCTCGACCGTCCCCCCCGCTTCGTAGATCGCGATCTGGCGGGCGACCTCCTTCTCGATCCCCTTCGCGGCGAAGTTGAACGAGTTCATGTTCTTCAGCTCCGTCCGGGTGCGGAGCTCATCGGAGCCGGCAGGCCGCACGGAGACGTTCACGTCGAACCGCATCGAGCCCTTGTCGAGCTCGGCATCCGAGAGGCCCAGCTCGACAACCGTCTGCCGGAGGAGCTGGAGAAAGCGCTTCGTGTCGTCGGCCGAGTGGAGCTCCGGCTCGGTGACGATCTCGAGCAGCGGGGTGCCGCAGCGGTTGAAGTCGACGAGCGTCGCGGTCGCGCCGTGGATCCGGCCCGACGCGGCGACGTGGATGTTCTTTGCCGCATCCTCCTCGAGGTGGGCGCGGACGATCCCGACCTCCAGGTCGCCCTCCTCCCGCGGCACCGTGAGTCGACCTCCGGCGCAGAGCGGTTCGTCGTACTGGGAGATCTGGTACGCCTTCGGGTTGTCCGGATAGAAGTAGTTCTTTCGGTGGAAGACGGAGTGCCGGGCGATCTCCGAGCCCAGAGCGAGCCCGAGCTTGATCGTCAGCTCGATCGCAGCGCGATTCGGCACCGGGAGGGCGCCCGGAAAGGCGAGGCAGACGGGGCATGTCTGCGTGTTCGGGCCGCCGCCGAAGCCGTTCTCGCAGCGGCAGAACATCTTCGTCCGCGTCTTCAGCTGGACATGGACCTCGAGCCCGATCACCGGCTCCCAGGCGCTCACTTGAGCCGGTCCGGGATGGGCTCGAACCCGATCAGCGCCTCGAGCGAGGCGGCGATGCGGTAGAGCGCGTTCTCGGAGAACTGGGGCCCGATCAGCTGGAGCCCGACGGGAAGGCCTTCGGCGAGGCCGCACGGGATCGAGAGCCCCGGCATCCCGGCCATGTTCGAGGGGATCGTCAGCACGTCTGTGAGATACATCGCGAGCGGATCCGCCGCCCTGGCCCCGATCGGGAAAGCCGTCGTCGCACATGTCGGCGAGACGAGCACGTCGAAGCGCTCGAACAGCGCCTCGTGCTCGCGCTTGATCACGGTGCGCACCTTCTGGGCGGTCGCGTAGTAGGCGTCGTAGTACCCGGACGAGAGCGCGTAGGTGCCGATCATGATCCGCCGCTTGGGCTCGTCGCCGAGGCCGTCGTGCCGCGTCTGCATCGCCATCTCGCGGAAGTCGGCGCCGTCCGAGCGAAGGCCGTAGCGGACACCGTCGTAACGGGCCAGGTTCGACGAGGCCTCGGCAGGGGCGATCAGGTAGTAGCAGGGCAGGCCATAGTCGACCGACAGCGGCAACTCGCAGCTCTCGATCTCGGCGCCGAGTGCGGCTGCATGGGCGAGCGCCGCGTCGACGGCAGCCTTGACTCCCGGCTCGATCCCCTCGACCTCGTTCAGCTGGCGCGGGAGACCGATCCGGACGCCTTTCAGGTCGCCGGGCTCGGGCAGTTCGACCGGCGGCACGTCCACGGTGGTCGAATCGAGCGGATCGCGTCCGCTGATGATCCCGTAGAGGAGCGCGTTGTCGCGGACGTTCCGGGTGACCGGCCCGACCTGGTCGAGGCTCGAGGCGAAGGCCACGATCCCGTAGCGAGAGACGGTGCCGTAGGTCGGGCGGAGGCCGACGTTGCCGCAGAACGCCGCCGGCAGCTTCACCGAGCCGCCGGTGTCGGAGCCGAGCGCCCACGGGGCGAGCCCCGCGGCGACCGCGGCCGCCGAACCGCCGCCCGAGCCGCCCGGGACGCGGGTCGTGTCCCACGGATTGCGCGTCGGCCCGTAGGCAGAGTTCTCGGTCGAGGAGCCCATCGCGAACTCGTCGGTGTTCGTCTTTCCGAGAGCCGGCAGCCCGGCCGCCTTGCACCGGGCGGCGACGGTCGAGTCGAACACCGGGACGTAGTTCTCGAGGATCTTCGAGCCCGCCGTCGTCCTGATTCCCTTCGTCGAGATCACGTCCTTGAGCGCGATCGGCACTCCCCCGCCCTCGGGCTCGTCGACGAGGGTGAGGTAGGCATTCAGCTCGCCGTTCTGGGCGTCGATCGCGGCGCGGTAGGCGTCGAAGAGCTCGCGCGAGGAGGCCTCGCCGCTCTCGAGGAGCGCACGCGCCTGCTCCGCGGAGAGCCGGAGCGTGTCGATCGCGGCGCTCACAACTGCCCACCGGCCGCCGCGGCTCCACGTGCCCCTAGGGGGGCCTGCGCCTCCCTGGGGTAATTCTCGCAGAGAACCTGTGACGTGTCTGTACCGAAACTGAGACGGATGCGTGCGATCCGGAGCATCAGGCGGGAGGGGTCCGGAAGTAGTCCTCGTCACGGTCCGGCGCGTTTGCGAAGACGTCGTCGAGCGGAAGGCACGGCCGCGGCTCGTCCTCGGCCCACGCGTTCGAGAGGTCGAGCGGGTGCGAGGTCGGCGGCACGTCCGAGAGGTCGAGCTCGGAGACCTTGGAGACCGCGTCGAGGATCGCGGAGAGCTGCTCCTGGAACCGGGAGACCTCGTCCTCAGACAGCTCGAGCCGCGCGAGCCGCGCGACGTGCAGTACCTCTTCGCGGGTGATTGCCATGCGTCGATCCTTCCATAACGAAGGGCCCCTCTCGGAGCCCTTCGAACGCTGGGGTTCCGAACGAAGCTAGGGCGCCTGGACGTTCGCCGCCTGCAGGCCCTTGTCGCCCTGCACGACTTCGAACTGAACGCGCTGACCCTCGGTCAGTGACTTGTAGCCATCCATCGTGATCGCGGAGAAGTGAACGAAGACGTCGTCCCCACCCTCACGCTCGATGAATCCATAGCCCTTCTCGTTCGAAAACCACTTGACGGTACCTTCAGCCAACTGTCGTACTCCTTATTGCGCTTGCTTGCGGGATGGCTTCGTCCGCCGACCCCGATCGATCTGACGAAGCGGTCGAAGCCTACCAACGTGCAGGAGCGCGCAACCTACGGATTTCCCGCCTCCATTCGCCGCCGGTCATCCAGCCTCCGGGCGCGCCCTGCGTGTTGAATAGGCCGATGCGCTGGCCGAGGAAAAACGATCCGGACTCGATCCGCGCACGCCAGGAGATCCTCGGCGTCGGCGGTCTCGTCACCTCGATCGACCTCGAACTGTTCGCTGGCGCCGCCGAGGCGCTCACCGGCGTGGCAGTGATCCCGGTGTCTGCGTGCCCGGTCACGGTCGAGCTCGGGTCCTATGCGCTGAGCGACGATGGCGCGCTCGAAGAGTCCGCACGGAGCGAGGAAACCGTCCATGTCCCGCTCGCTCACACGGAGGGAAGCCTCACGCTCTCGATGACGCGCGGCTCGACGGCCGCCGGGACGGTGCGGACGCACGTCCTCGCCGACCGGATCACGCGTGCATCGTGCTTCGTGTGCGCGGATGCGACCGAGGCGGTGACGCTGTCGCGCTGGATCGAGGCCGAGCTTCCGGAGTTGAAGCGCTGGCTCGCCGACTCCGACGATCCGTCCCTCTCTCGCCATGCGCGCCTTCGCGAGGCGAAGACGCATGTCGTGGGCCCGATGTGTCATGTGCTCTGGGCGTGGACGACCGGCGACGCGGTCGGGCCGAACATGATGACTCGTAACGCATATGCGTTGAACATGGGCTACGTGATGCAACGTGCCCCGGTGAAGCCCGCGCGCGCATTCCTCGAGGCGAACATGGGCGGCGACAAGAAGCCTTCACACGAGTACTTCGCCTCGGGCCACGGCAAGACCGTGATCGCCGAGGCTTTCATCCCGGACGACCGGATCGAGCGGATGCTGCACACCACCGCCGCAGACCTCGAAACGCTTTCCTGGGCCGGAACGCACGGCGCCGTGGCCTCGGGGATGCAGTCGGTCGCGTTCACCCCGGCGACCGCGATCGCCGCGGTTTTCGCTGCGACCGGGCAGGATCTAGGGATGGTCGGCACCTCTTCGATGGCGCACGGCACGGCACGGCGGGTCGACGGGGGCCTCCAGGCGTCGATCCGGTTCCCGGGTCTCGAGGTCGGGACGATCGGCGGCGGGACGACGCTTCCCTCCGCCCGCGACTGGCTCGCCTCCATCGACTGCGCCGGCGCCGGCAAGGTCTATCGCTTCGCCCAGATCGTCGCCGCCGCCGCACTGTGTCTGGAGATCAGTGCGTCCGCCTCCATGGCCACCGCTGGGAGCGAGAACTTCTTCAGCGCCCACCATGAGCGTGGCGGCCTGCGTTGATCGCTCTCGTCTTCAGCTACGACGTGACCGCCGATGCCGCCGAGTTCGAGCGCGTCTATGGCCCCGAAGGCGAGTGGGCCTCGTTCTTCAAGGACGGTCGCGGCTACATCGGCACCGAGCTTCTCCGCGACGCCGAGATCCCCGGCCGCTACCTCGTCGTCGACCGCTGGGATTCGCGGGAGGACTACAACGAGTTCGTCGAGGCGAACCGCGAGGAGTACATGCGCCGCGTCGACGAGACCGCGTTCCAGCACGACCACGAGCTACGGATCGGGACGTTCGAGACGGTCTGGTGAGTGCGGCCGGCCGGCGATTCGCGAAATCGCGAACGTTCAGGCGCAGGCACTCTCGCCCAACCGAGGGTCTCCGGGCCTGAATCACATCTCGCTCCAGCACGCGACGAGCGTGGTCGTCGACCCGCGGCAGGCGAAGATCTGGACGCCCGCACTGAACCGGATCGAGAAGCGCAGAGGGTAGGCCGCATTCTCCTCTACCGCCTCCGCCGGCCGCGCGCCCGGCTGTGCGGTTGTCCGCGGCCGTCCGTAGCGTCTCGGGCGATGGAGGAATCGATCCCACGCCGCCGTGAGGAGGCTCATCGGGAGGGCGGAGGTCGAGATCCTGGGGCGCGCTTCGAGCTCGCCCTGCTTTCCGTCGGCTTCGTCGTGCTGTTCTTCTTCTTCCCGCACCACCTCGCCGGCGACGACGTGGCGCGGTTCAACGACGTGGAGCTGCTGCGGACTCGCTTCGCAACGACGAAGGATCCGTTCTCGCTGGCGATGCCGATTCTCTCGCTGCCGTTCGACGCTCTCGGCACCGTCGTCAAGTCTCCGGTCTGGTGGGTGACGCGCTTCAACGTGGTCGTCGTCGCGGTCGCCGTCGTCGCGAATTACCTCCTCCTGCGGCGGCGCGTCGAGCCGAGGCTCCTACGGCGGTTCTTCCTCGTCCTGCTGTTCGCCTCGTTTTTCACCTACGAGCTGCGCACCTTCAACACGGAGGTCGCCGACACCGCCTTCATCGCCACCGGCATAACGCTGCTCACCCTGGGCCGCGTCAAGAGCGGCTGGGCGCTGCTCGTCTACGCGGCCGTCAACACGCCCGCAGCGGTCGCCGGTCTTGCCGTGGTCTCGGCAGCCGAGACGGTGCGCGCAAGGCGCCTGCGCTTCCTGCTCCCTGTTGTCGTTGCTGCTTTTCTGATCGGCCTCGAGAACTGGCTTCGGCGCGGCAGCCCGTTCACGACCGGGGAAGAGGGCATCCATGGGTACGTGACGGAGGAGCCGTATTCCGGCCACGGAGGCTTCAGCTACCCGTTCGTGCTCGGCGTGGTCTCGATTCTGTTCGCGGCCGGGCGGGGTCTGCTGTTCTACGCGCCCGGGCTGACTCTGTGGCTGGCCGGGCGCACCAGGCAACTGGCCGGCGCCTGCAGCCGAACTGCGCTGCTGCTTGTGCTTTTCGTCGCCGGGCTGGTGGTCGCCTACGCGAAGTGGTGGTCATGGAACGGAGGGGTCTCGTGGGGGCCGCGGTACTTCGTGATCGCAGCCGTTCCGGCGTCCCTTGCGCTCGCCTTACGTCTCGGCGACCCTCGCCGGTCGGCCGCGGCGGATGCCCTCACTCTGTGCGTGCTTGCGTTCTCGACCTGGATCGCGTTTGCGGGCGTGCTTGCATCGGGCAACGACGCGGAGGCGATCCTCTGCACCGAGCACGGTTACGCCCTCGAGTCGTTCTGCTCGTACTCGCCAGCGTTCAGCTCGCTCTGGTACCCGTTCCTCGGCTCCAACAGACAGTACTGGCCGAGCGCCATCCACCACAGCCCGTCGATTTTCGTCGCCGTCGCCTTCATCCTCGTCGTCTTCGTGTACCTCGCGGCAGGGCTCATTCCCGGGGTGGCTCGCGCCGGCTTCGGCTGGATTTCGAGAACGGTCCGCGGTCCCGGGTGGCGGCTCTGATCGTGACGCGGATGCTCCGCACTTCTTGAGCGCCCAGTTCGGGTGCATTCCCGCGCGCTGGCACATGCGACCGCCCCGAGGTTCGGCCCCTAGAGCAGCTTGTGTTGCACGTTACAAGCCCGCCCGTACTTTGTGACTTGCTCCGACGCCCTTACCAGCCGCGAGTTTCGAGCAGGTCTTTCGGCTCGAGCGTCGCGGTCGAGATGCCGACCATCGCCTCGCCGAGACCTTCCGAAACGCGTGCGAGCACCGCGGCATCCATGTAGTGCGTGGTCGCCTCGACGATCGCGCGGGCGCGCTTCTCGGGGTCGCCCGACTTGAAGATCCCCGAGCCGACGAAGACGCCGTCGGCGCCGAGCTGCATGCAGAGCGCTGCATCGGCGGGAGTCGCGATCCCGCCTGCGGTAAAGGTGACGACCGGCAGGCGGCCGTGCTCGGCGACCCACTGGACGAGATCGAGCGGCGCGCGCAGCTCCTTCGCCTCGGCGTAGAGCTCCTCGCTGCGGAGCGAGCCGAGCCGGCGGATCCCACCGAAGACGGCACGCATGTGCGTGACGGCGTTCACGATGTCGCCGGTGCCTGCCTCGCCCTTCGTGCGGATCATCGCCGCGCCCTCTGCGATCCGCCGCAGCGCCTCGCCGAGGTTCGTCGCGCCGCAGACGAACGGGATCGTGAAGCCCCACTTGTCGACGTGATGCTCGAGGTCGGCGGGCGTGAGCACCTCCGACTCGTCGATGTAGTCGATCTCCAGCGCCTGCAGGATCTGGGCCTCGGCGAAGTGACCGATGCGGCACTTCGCCATCACCGGGATCGAGACGGCTTCCTGGATCTCGCGGATCATCCCGGGATCGGACATGCGAGCGACTCCGCCCTCGACGCGGATGTCGGCCGGGACGCGCTCGAGGGCCATCACGGCGCTCGCGCCGGCCTCCTCGGCGATCCGCGCCTGCTCGGGCGTGACGACGTCCATGATCACGCCGCCTTTCTGCATCTCTGCAAGGCCACGCTTGATCCGCATCGTTCCGGTCTGCTGTTCCATGGGACCCATGCTAGCCGGAGGCGGCCGGCGCGCTACTCGTCTTCGTCCGTGGCATCCGGGCCGCCGGTCTCGGGAGCCGAGGAACCGTCCGTCTCGGACGGGTCGGCATCGTCCTCTTCCTCGTCGTCGTCCCAGTCCTCGTCGTCGTCCTCTTCCTCGTCCATCGGCAGGAAGTCGGGGGCCCGTGCCGTGATGTAGAGGCGCTGACCGTCGTCGAAGTCGACGACCGCGGTCGGGATCGGGGGCTGCCCGCTCATCAGGATCTCGTAGAAGTCGGTGACGGTCGCCTCCTCATGGTTCTGCCCGTCCTGCGCGCGCGAGACGAGAACGCGCTCGCCGACCATGTACCGCCTCTCCGCCATAGGAGCGATCCTAGCGAGTCGCGAGAACGCCGAAAACGGCGATACGCTTTGTCGATGGCCGACAAGGAGCATCCCGCCTCGAAGGCAGGCCGTTATGTCCGGGCTGCCGGGATCGTCGTCGGCAAGGAGATCGACAAGCGCGCGGCCGCCGCGGCTGCGAAACCCCCGCCGCCGCCCAAGGCGCCGCCGCCGCCACCTCCGCCCCCGGCCGCGACGACGACGTTCGCGGGTAAGGCGATCTTCCGCTACTTCGTCTTCTCGCTGATCCTGCTGGGTCTCACGCTCTTCCACGTGGCCGACTACGTCGGTGGGGCGGAACGGATCGTGCGGCTCACACTCTCGGCGCTGCTCCTGATCCAGGCACTCATGCTCCTCACGAACTGGCACCAGGCGAGCGACCGGATCAGACAGCGTCTCTTGACCCGTATGTGGGGACACCGAGGTGCGGCGAACCGCCGGGAGCGCGCGGTCGCGCGAATCGCCAAGGACGGGCTCACGCTGTTCGGGATCGCGTTTCTCGCCGGAGCGGTCTTCCAGTTGGTCGTGGCGTTCGTCGGGGGCGACTGATAGCCGGGAGACGGCTTTGCATAAGCGTTTCACGACTTAACCTTCTCTTACAAAGCGCCTCATCGCTCCCTTACGCGCAGCAGGAACCATGGAGGTACCAACGACTCTGGAGGTTCCATGAAGTTCAGCAACAGCCGGCTTCTCGCCGTCGCCGCCCTCGCGGGTTGTGTCGCACTGCTCGCCGCGGTTCCTGCGTTCGCCAGCTCGACCAAGTCGGCCGGCACGACGGTCAAGGTCACGATTTCGAAGGCCAACGAGTTCGCCTTCAAGCTTTCCCCGAAGTCGGTCAAGCACGGCAGCGTCACGTTCAAGATCACGAACGGCGGCGTCCTGCCCCATGACTTCAAGCTCTGCACGAGCAACAAGGGCGGCACCGCCAACGCGTGCGCCGGCAAGGTCACCCCGCTGATCTCGGGCGGCGCGACCGGCACCCTCACGGTCAACATCGCGAAGGCCGGCAAGTACGAGTACCTCTGCACCGTTCCGGGCCATGCGGCCCAGGGCATGAAGGGCGTCCTCACCGTCTCCTAGCTCGAACGCAAGTCCCTTTTGGGCGGGACGGCCCGGCGACAGGTGCGCCGGCCGTCCCGCTACTGGTTTAAGCGCCTTCTACTTCTTGTCCTTGTCGTCGGTGCAGCCCTCGTCCATGTCCCAGACGAAGTTGTTCTTGCCGCCCGCGTCGAGGTCGCCGCTCGCGTCGTCTGCCTTTTTCTTCCGGGCCGCGAACTCCGTGTCGTAAACACCCTTGATCTGCGTGGTGGCGTCAGCTGCGTCCTTGACGGTCAGGTCGAACGGGGATGACCACTTGCCGTCGAAGTTTGTCTTGAAGGCGTTCACGTGGGCCTCCTCGTGCGGGTCGAGCGTGTTCTTGATGAACTTCTCGGCGTTCTTGTGCTGACAGTCGGTGAACCCATGGCTGTCGAGGTCATACGGGTCGACCGTCGGGTTCGAGGCGAAGCTCGACGAGACCGTCCCCTGCGCCCGGATCCCGCCGCCGGGTGCCTTGGACGCCTTCGGTGGGTTCGGCGTGACGACGGGGTCTGTGCTCGTGTAGGCCGCGTGGGTCTTCCCTTCGAGCTTCGGGCCCGCACCGAACACCTCGACGGCGATCGGCCCCTGCACCGGGATCGTGATCGGATCCAGCTTGACCTCGGCGGCATCGGCTCCGGCCGGCTGCTGGGCGGTTGCCGCCTCGTCGTCCTGTCGAAGAAGGCGGGTGACCGCGGCGTTCCCGGCGAACCGCTGGAGCGCCATGACCGAGCCCGGCGTCAGGCGGCCCCGGACGATCGGCTCGAGGAGGGCACTCCCCGGCACAGCGCTGAGGGCCTCCGGCGCAGCACTTTGCGGCGAGGCCTCCTCGGAGCTGGGTTCAGCGACCCAGGGCATCGAAGGGGACCGTATCGGCCGCGGCCGGTACAGGCAAGAGGCGGGCTCTCTTAAGCGTTCGTGAAGCCGGGCTTCATCCCGCCCAGGCCGTCCAGGCCGTAAGGCATGATGAATAAGAGGACGCAATCAATGCATTGAGTTTGTCCTATATGTCGTTCGCGCAGCGGAAAGGGGTCAGGTGAGCGTTCAGCTTCTCGGGGCCATGGTGGCGGTCGTCGTGATGGTCGTCACCGTGCTCGTCTCGTACTTCAACTAGCCGGCCGGTAGAGCCTTCCCGCTGCGGGGCGCGGCGGCGACTCGTCCTGATCGCACCGAGTGCCTCGATCGCAGACCGGATCGGAGCGGCCGCCTGTGTGGCGGCCACTCCGGGTCCGTTCTCACCGCACCGTCAACCCTTTCCGGCAGCCTTCAGCGCGGCCCGTACGCGGGCCGGTGAGAGCGGCACCGAACGCATCCGTACACCGGTGGCGTCGAAGAACGCGTTCGCGATCGCAGGGGCCGGGGCCGGATGCAAGGCTTCGCCGGCGCCGAGATTCGGCTGATCCATCCGCTGGATCAGCACTGTCGTCACTGACGGGTGGTCTGCGAAGCGCAGGATCGGATAGGTGACCCAGTCGAGGCCCGTGATCCTCTTCTTGTTGAAGGTCTCCTGCTCCTGGATCGTCCGGCTGGCCGCCTGGATCATCGAGCCCGACATCTGGTTCTTGACCAGATCAGGCCCCACCGTCATCCCGTTCTCCTGCGCGGCGTAGAGGTGGGTGATCGAGACCTTGCCCGTCTTCATGTTCACGCTCACGTCGGCGATGACCGAGCCGTACGACTGCTCGACCGTCAGGGAGATGCCTCGACCCTTGACCACGTTCCCGGTCTGCTTCACCGAGCTCGCGACCTTCGGCTGCCAGTTGGCGGCCTGCGTCACAGCGGTCAGCACCGCCATCCACCGGGGATCGGTGACGTGGTTCAGGCGGAACTGCACCGGGTCCATCCCGGCCGCGTAGGCGAGCTCGTCCATCATCTGCTCGTTTGCGAACGACGGCTGGTTGAAGCCGGGGCCTCGCATCGTCCCGAACCGGAAGAGCATGCGGGTCGAGTTCGTGGTGACCCGCCAGTTCGCGGTTGCGGTCGGCTGATACGCCGAGACCGACGAGAGGCTCGCCGTCCCGTACGGCTCGCCGTTCGCCGCGGGAACGATCACCGACGTCGCCACGGGGCCGATCGGGAATCCGAGCTCCTGTGTGCCCGGTGCCTGAACCGTTCCCGGAGCCGGCGGCTCCCACGCGGTCACGTCCCATGCCACGACCTTGTTGTTCGCATCGATTCCTGCACGGAGGTCCATGAGCACCGGGGGCGCGTAGTTGTCCCACCCGTGCTCGTCCCAGCGCATGTATTGCACGCGGACGGGCTTCCCGACGAGTTGGGACATGATCGCGGCGTCGATGGCGGCATGGTCTGAGCAGTTGTGCCCGTAGGTGCTCGACCCCTCGTAGAAGACGAGCTGGATACTGCGCGGACTCGCGAACCCGAGCGTCTGGGCGAGCGACGGCTGGAGCCGGTCGTAACCGCCCTGGAACTGGGCGATCACCGTCGCGTTGCTCCCGCGCACGTCCGCGATGGCGCAGCTCGGGCCGATCACTCCGTGGATGTGCACGGGCCATTCGTAGGTCTGGGCGAGAGACTTCGCCGCGCCCGCCAGCGCCGCATCGACGTTGCCGACGTTCTTGGTCGCGATCCTCACGATCTCCGAGGCAGGCGTATTTCGGATGGCCTGCCAGAGGTTTCCGGAGCCGGGCAGCGTGTCGGCGTTCGCCCACTGAACCTTCAGGACCGCCGCCGCCTGGATCGCGTCGTACTCGTGTGGGGCCACGACTCCGATGAAGTCGCCCTTCCGCAGGACCTGGACCCCGGAGATATGCGCGACGGAGCTCTCGTCGACGCTCACGACCGCCGAGGTTCCGGCGCGATAGAGCGCCTGGCCGCGGGGACGGACGACACGGCCGTGCAACATGCCGGGAAGCCGGATGTTGTGCACGTACGTGAACGTGCCGATCACCTTGGCCGGGATGTCGATACGAGGGATCGCGGTACCGACGAGCGTGTACTGGCTGACGGGCTTCGTCCCGGTATCGCCCGGACTCGAGCCGCCGGCGGCGAGGTTGCCCTGCGGATTGGTCGCCGAGATCGTGTTGTTCGCGGTGACCGTCGTCATCTTGACGTTGAAGAGCTTGTCCCCGAGGAGCTGTCCGTACGAGACCGACTTGCCACCCCCGGAGATCACGCCGTTCGCCGCCGACAGCCCGCCGACCGGTACTCCCAACTGGGTGGACGCCAGGCCGGCAAGCGCCTGATAGGCCGCTGCCGCCGCGGCACGTACCTGCACGCCGCCGCTCGCGACACCGTTGCTGCCGACCGTCGGGCCCTGGCTGGGCGAGGGGTTGGGGCCGACCGAGTTCCAGCGGATCAGCTTGAGCATCGACATCGGCAGGTAGAGCTCCTCTGCGGCGATTGCCGCCGTGCCGGTGTCGGTTCCCGTGCCGTTCCCGACCTTGCCCATGTTCACGGACACCGTGTTGTCGGGGTGAACCACGATCCAGGTGTCGATCTGGGCCGGATTCGGGGGCCCGGCAGCGATTCCGGCCCCGGTGGCGGCGCCGGCCTTTCCGGCAGCGAGGCTCCCGGCGACGCTGAACCCGACGACGAGCGCGCCGCCGCTTTTGAGAAACGACCTTCGGGAGAAAGCTCTCTCCTGGACGAGCCCTGTCATCACGCACCTGCCTTTGCCATGACCCTGGCCGCCTGCTGGATCGCGGTCAGGATTCTCGGATAGGTCCCGCAGCGGCAGAGATGGCCGTTCATCGCCGTGCGGATCTGGTCCTCCGATGGGTTCTTCGTGGTCGCCAGGAGATCGGCGGCCTGGATCATCATCCCGTTCTGGCAGTAGCCGCAATGCGGCACCTGCACATCGATCCACGCCTGCTGGAGCGGATGCAGCGCCGGCGCCGCCGCCGCCGTCCCACGCTGCGACGCATACAGGGCGGGAAGCCCTTCGAGCGTCGTGATGGACTTCCCGGATACAGCAGCCACAGGGGTGACGCACGAGCGGATCTCCTTGCCGTCCAGCAGCACCGAGCAGGCGCCACACTGCGCAAGGCCACAGCCGAAGCGG
>DATBBA010000051.1:0-10757 GCA_036271235.1 Gaiellaceae bacterium | reverse complement strand
AGCGCCCGGCTGCCCCAGTGGAGCACCGCCTCGTTCGTCGTCCCCGTCGAGCCGTTGTTGAGGTAGGCGGCAACGTAGGCGATGTCGATCGACACGTTGACCGTCGGGTGCTTGAGGAGCTCGTCGCGCATCCAGCTCCGGAACGCCGCCTCCGCTGCCTTGTTCTTCGGCTGCTCCTGGAGGATGTCGTCCGAGAGGACGTCCGCGGTCTGCACCTCGAACGAGAGCGGCCCCTGCACTGCCTTGTAGTGGCCCTTGACTGCGTTCGGATCGGGATCCTCGCCTGCCTCGTCGACGAGGACGCCCGGGACGCGGCCCGATGCGAGATCCGACCGGCGTTGTGCGTGGCGTCGATCGAGCTCCTTGTTGCTCGCGTCCGCGTCGTACAGCTTCTGCATCGCCTCGATCTGGTCCGCGGGGATGAGCGGCAGGAGCTCGGGAACCTGGGCGGCAAGGAGCGGCGCGATGTCGAGGCCCCCGTGTTCGGGGAGTGCGTCCTGGCTGCGGAGGCGCGCCACCAGCTGCCCGGTCGCCCGGTTCCCGATCAGGCCCTGGAGCGCGATCAGCTGCTCCGAGCGTCCCCCTTCGGACGGTACAGGCGACTCCCGGTTCTGCTCGCTCGCGCGCGTCCGCCTGGATGTTCGCGCTACAGCGTTCGTAGCCCTCGATTCAACACGCTCGGCTGGACGGGCGCAAGGGCCTCGGTCGGGGCCGAGGGACCGGCTTCGGCCGGCGATCTGACGCCTGCGCAGGGTCCGAGCGGCAGGCCGCTGGACGCATGCCCCGGGGCCTCGTAAGCGACGAGCTTCGCGCCAGGGCCCCCGTCACCAGTCGGGCGTGTCGACGAACTTCCCACCGTGAAGGCTGCGCGTCAGTTGCTTGATCCCTTTCCCGTTGGCCCCGATCAGCGTGATCTGGGTTCCGCGAACGAACACCACACGTGTTCCGTCCGGTGACCAGCTCGGCGCGGTGCTCTCCCGCCCGCTCGTGAGGCGCACGCGTCCGGAGCCGTTGGCGTTCATCACGAAGATCTGCAGCTGACCGCCGGAGTGCGGGTCGGCAAGGACGAAGGCGACTCGCTTTCCGCTCGGCGACCACGCCGGATCGAGGCCGCCGATCCGAAGCCGTCTCAGCCCGGTCCCGTCGGGCCGGATCGTGTAGATCCCGGTTCCGGCGCCGGAGCTCTGCTCCGTCCGCGCGAAGACGATGAGCTTGCCGTTCGGCGACCAGTCGGGATCGAGCGCTCCCACGCTGTCGGGGTTGTGGGTGATGTCGCGGAGCCCGCGACCGTTGACGCCGATCGAGTACAGGTCGGCGGTTCGGCGGTTCGGGGAGTCCGAGCGGAAGACGATGTGCTTCCCGTCCGGTGACCAGCTCGGCTCGGTATCGAGGACGTTTCCGTGGGTGAGCGCCCGGGCGCCTCTCCCATTGGCGTTCATCACCCAGAGCGTGTACGAGAGCCCGTTGTGGGATTCGCGCACGAACGCGATCTGTCGATGGTCGCCGGACCACACGGGGTGTGAGTCGCTGAAGGCTCCGCTCGAGAGCTGGGTCGAGGGAAAGCCGATCCTCGCGATCTGCCTGATCCGTTCGAAGTAGGCCGGCAGGTGCGTGCAGCTCTTGTGAGCCGGGCAGTTGACGGCCTGGATGTAGAGAATCGCGGGCGACGTGGCCGCCGCGACGGCGCTCGCCCCCACCACGTCCGACGTCGCCCCGGCAGCCAGAGCGGCCGCGAGGGCAAGGAGGAGGGTGGAGAGACGACTCATGTTTGCCAAACTAGCAACGCGGTCGGACGTCTCAGGTCGCGGTCGGTGTCTCGACCCAGCTCTTGCCGGCTCCGCAGAGCCACTCGAGCGCCCGTTGACGCTCCCACGCGATCGAAAGCACCTCTGTCCGTTGCGTCGTCGAGAGCTCCCGGTAGCCGGTGCCGTGCGCCGGGAAGTCACCCCGTAGCGGCGAGGGGAGCAGTCCCCGCTCGTACCCCCGCATTGCAGCAACTGCGATCAGCTGCTCGAACGAATCCCAGTCGGCAGGGAGCTCGACGCTCTCGCCCGCGCGGAGCAGGTCCGTACGTGCTCGCCAGTGCCAGAGCCGCGCCGTCTCGCGCGCGTGCTCGATCTCCACCTTCGCCCTCAGCGATCCGTGGGCGGTCGGAGTCGCGAGCAGCCACTCGGCATCGAAGGGGCGGTCGTATGGCTCGAGCTCGGCGAGCCCGAGCGACCAGAGCAGCATTCCGAGCCCTTCGCCCTGCCAGACCGCCTCGATCACGGCGGGGTCGTCCTCGCCTTCCGGGAGCATGGAGAGCGCGAGCTTCAGCGGCTCCGAGATCGCGCGGATCCGCTCGATCACCTCGCGGCGACTCCGGAGCTTGACGCGCGCCATCGGAGTGAGGCTAGACGAAGGCCCGGCGGCCCCGAGCTTCCTACGCCGCAGTCGCCGGTGCCGGGCGCGGGGCGATCTCGACGCGGTTGCGCCCGTTCGCCTTGGCCCGGTAGAGCGCCGCGTCGGCGACCTCGAGCAGCTGCTTGCCGCCGGTCGGGTCGTCGATCTCGGCCGATGCAGCCGCACCTACGCTGATCGTGAGCCGCACCTCCTCGCCCGAGCCCAGCACGGCCGGATGCCCCTCGACGGCGCGTCGAAGCCGTTCGGCGGCAGCCGTGAGGCCGGCATGGCTCGTGCGGGCCATCACCACGCAGAACTCCTCTCCGCCGTAGCGAGCGAGCAGATCGGCCCGCCGGGTGACTCCTTGCATCGTTCGCGCCACGTGGCGCAGGATCTCGTCCCCGTCGGCGTGACCGTAGCGGTCGTTGACCGACTTGAACTTGTCGATGTCGACCATCAGCACGCCCAGGGCGTCGTCCTCGTGCTCGCTCCGCATCCGCCGGTAGACCTCGCGGGAGAGCGCGTCCTCGAGCGCCGCGCGATTTGCGAGCTCGGTGAGGTTGTCGGTGAGCGCCCGCGCCTGGAGCACCTCGTTCTCGCCCGCGAGCTCGGCGAGCGCGCTCGCGGTCTGCTCGAGATCGATCACCGTGTTGAGGCTTACGGACAGGAGCTGCGCGTGGGCCTCGTCGAGGATCTGCTGGTAGGAGTGGCCGGGGGGAAGCTGGACGGCGAACGCCTCGGCGCTTTCGAGCACGCCCTCGTGGAGCCCGTCGAGGATCCCGGCGACCGTCTCCTTGTGGAGCCCGAAGGCGCGCTCGGCCTCTTCGTGAAGGCGTTTCAACCCGGCCGCGGCATGCGGTGAGAACAGGATGTCCCCGGTGGCGACGGCGAGTGCCGTGATTCCCGCGAGGTCGCGCGACTCGCGCGGAGCGTCGTCCGGGATGTCGTCCTCGCGGTAGGCGTAGGTCGCGCCATGGACGATGGAGAGCGGGACGTGCCACTGTGCGAGGAGCAACTCTCCCACCTCGCTGCTCGTGTGGCCGATGACTTCGCGCTCGGTCTCCTCCGACGGCCACGCGCCGCCGGTTTCGACGGCGACGGCGTAGCGCTCGGGCGCCGCCTTGGCCAGCGCGAGCTTGCCGATCTGCGAGAGCAGGCCGCACAGGAACGCCTCCTCCGTCTTCGTCGAGCGGATCGCGGTGGCGATCGAGCGGCCCGCGACGGCGTTCACGAGGCTGCGGTGCCAGAAGAGCTGAAGGTCGAATCCTCCGCTCTCGCCCTGGCTCGGGAGCTCGTTGGCGAGGGTGAAGCCGAGCGCGAGCACCTTCAGGGCCCGCAGGCCCAGCATCACGGCCGCGCGGTTCAGCGAGGTGACCTCGGTACCGCGGTTGTAGTACGCGGAGTTCGCCATCTGAAGGACGCGGCTCGCAAGGATCGGGTCGCGGCTCAGGCCCTCGGCGAGATCGCCGATGTCGCTCGCGGAGTCCTGGCAGATGCGAAGCACGTCGAGCGCCACCGTCGGCAGGCTCGGGAGGCTACCGCTCAGGGAAAGGTCGGAAATCTCGATCGGTTCGAACGACATCCTGTGCGCCTACCTCTTCTTCTGTCGTGGACAGAGAGATTGTCGGCGTCCGGGCGCAGGACTTTACGGTTGTTTTTCGGGGCGGTCCCTCAGCCGGTGGCGAGAGCGGCGTCGATCTCCGCAAGCGTCTCGGGGTCGAGCTCGACCCCCGAGGCCGCGGCGTTCTCGTGAACCTGCTCGGGCCGCGAGGCCCCGACGATCGCCGAGGCGACGTTCGGCTCGCGCAGAACCCACGCCAGTGCGAGCTGCGGCATCGTGATCCCGTTGCGTTCCGCAATCGGACGCAGACGCTGGACGCGCTCGAGCAGATCGTCGCGGCGGAAGCGGTCCATCCACCAGTTCATCTGGTCGTTCACCATGCGGGAGTCGCCCGGCGGGGGCTCGCCCGGAAGGTACTTCCCGGTCAGCACGCCCTGAGCGAGTGGAGACCAGACGATCTGGGAGATCCCGTTCGCGGCACACAGCGGGATCACGCGGCGTTCGGGCTCGCGCCAGAGCAGCGAGTACTGAGGCTGTGAGGAGACGAACTTCTCGACGCGCGGCACGAGCTCGAGTGCGGAGGAGATCTGCTCGGAGTTCCACTCAGAGAACCCGATGTGGCGCACCTTGCCGGCGCGGACGACGTCGGTGAGCGCCTCCATCGTCTCCTCGAGCGGCGCCTCGACGTCGTAGCGGTGGCACTGATAGAGGTCGACGTAGTCGGTGCGGAGGCGCTTCAGCGATGCGTCGATCTGCTTCAGGATCTGTGCGCGCGAGAGGCCCTGGTCGACGTCCGACATCGGGAAGTACACCTTCGTCGCGAGGACGTAGGAGTCACGCGGCCGGTCGGCGAGGACCTCTCCGAGAAACTCCTCCGCGGCGCCGCGGCCGTACACGTTGGCCGTATCGATGAAGTTGATCCCGGCGGCGAAGGCGGCATCGACGCAGGCTCGCGCGGCCTCGTCGCCGATGCCGGCGCCGAAGGTGAGCCACGAGCCGAGGGCGATCTCCGAGACCTCGATCCCGCTGTCTCCGAGTTGCCGGTAGCGCATCGGGCGATTGTTCCCTATCCCGTACACCTGCCGTCGGGTGTGGGGCGTACACTTGTTCGCCTCGTGGCAAAAGCGGCGGCTCTCCAACATTCCTGTACCGAGTGCGGAACGATGTCCGGGCGCTGGCTCGGGCGCTGTCCGGGCTGCGGTGCGTTCGGGACGATGGTCGAGGAGGCTGCGCCCGTTCGCGGTGTCGCGACGGTTCCGGTGCGGCCCTTGCTCCGGCTCGTCGAGGTCGAGGCCGAGGAGGCGGATCGGATTCCGACCGGGGTGGGGGAGCTCGACCGCGTGCTCGGCGGCGGGCTCGTTCCCGCATCGCTCGTGCTCGTGGGGGGCGAGCCGGGCGTCGGCAAATCGACGCTGCTCCTGTCGGCGCTCGGGGCGATGTCCGCCGCCAAGCACCGCGCACTGCTCGTGACAGGCGAGGAATCGGTGTCCCAGGTGAAGTTGCGCGCGCTTCGCCTGGGCGGCTGCGACTCCGTCGAGATCCTGGCCGAGACGGAGCTCGCCACGGTCTGTGCGACGCTCGAGCGCGAACGCCCGGACGTGTGCGTGATCGACTCGGTGCAGACGCTCTATGCCTCGGAGATCGGCTCGGGGCCCGGGTCGGTGTCACAGGTTCGCGAGGCTGCCTCGCGGATTCTCAGGGTCGCGAAGCAGGCCGGCGTCGCCGTGTTCCTGGTCGGCCACGTCACGAAGGACGGGTCGGTTGCGGGGCCGCGGGTCCTCGAGCATCTGGTCGACTGCGTCCTTCAGTTCGAGGGAGACCGGTACCACGCCCATCGAGTGCTCCGGGCCACGAAGAACCGGTTTGGCTCGACGAACGAGATCGCTGTCTTCGAGATGACCGCGGCGGGTCTTGTCGGCGTTCCCGACCCGTCGGCGCTGTTCGGCCGGAGCGAGCCCGGCGAAGTCGGCGCGGCGGTCACCTGCGTGCTCGAGGGCACCCGGCCGATGCTGCTCGAGATCCAGTCGCTCGTCGCTCCAACCGATCTCGCGATGCCGCGCCGGGTAGCCACCGGGGTCGATCCGAAGCGGCTCGCGATGATCGTCGCGGTGCTCGCCCGCCACGCGGGGCTGCCGCTCGGGAGTGCGGATGTGTTCGTGAACGTGGCGGGCGGGGTACGGATCGACGAGCCGGGGGCCGACCTCGGGATCGCGCTGGCGATCGCCTCGGCGGCGCGAGGGGCGCCGGTGGCAGAGGGAGTCGCGGCGTTCGGCGAGATCGGACTGACGGGTCGCCTGCGGCCCGCGACCCAGGCATCCCGACGGGTCGAAGAGTGCCGAAAGCTCGGCGTCGCACGCGTCCTCGGCCCCGCCGGAACGGAAGGCGCGACGCTCGCGGCAGACTCTCTCCGGCAGGCGCTCGCGGCGGCGATCGAGCCGCGGGCATGACCTCTTTTCGAGGCGGGGCCCCATTGTTGATTCCGAAAGCAGCGTTAAGCAGGGATTTTCGAAAAACCCTGCAAAAATGCCGCTTTTGTGCGGATTTCTGGTAGTATTCTTAGTCTTCGCCGGTAGCCCAAGTGGCCGCCGGCGCTTTTCATGACACGGGAGAGGGAGTGGGCTTGTACAAGGTCGGCGACAAGGTGGTGTACCCGCACCACGGTGCGGGCACCATCGTGAAACGTGAACAGCGGGAGATTCTCGGAGAGAGCCGCGAGTACCTCACAATCAAGATCCTTCACAACGACATGACCGTCACCGTTCCGGCCGACAACGCCGAGCGGGTCGGGTTGCGGAAGGTGATCGACGAAGAGGCCGTGAAGAAGGTCGTCAAGTACCTCACGAGCGGTGGCACGGAGATGCCGAAGAACTGGAATCGCCGCTTCAAGCACAACCGGGACAAGATGAAGACCGGCGATATCTTCGAGCTCGCCGAGGTCGTACGGAACCTGTCGCTGCGCGACGGCGAGAAGGGCCTTTCGACCGGCGAGAAGCAGATGTACGTGAAGGCGAAGAAGATCCTCGCGTCCGAGTTGATGTACGCGAAGAACCTGTCGGAGGACGACGCATTCGACTGGCTCGAGGGCGTGCTCACCGACGACGACGCTCCGGCAGCCAAGCGCGCGCCGGCCAAGCGGCCCGCGACACCGGCTTCGAAGCCGAAGGCTCCCGCCGCGGCATGAGATGAGCGTGTGGGCCGTGCTCGTCGCCGCCGGGCGGGGAGAGCGGCTCGGGGATGACCGACCGAAGGCGTTTGCCCGCCTCGGCGGTCTTCCCCTGCTCGCCGAATCGCTTCGCCGGCTCGACGAGAGCGAGTGGATCGACGGGATCGTCGTCGTCGCACCCGCGGGCTGGGAAGAGCCATCGATCCTCGTCGCCGAGGAGCTCGGGGCGGCGAAGGTCTTCTCGTGCGTGGTTGGCGGCGCGACGCGATCCGCGTCCGTGCGAGCCGGGATCGAGGAGGTGCCCGCCGATGCCGACGTGGTTCTCGTCCATGACGCTGCGCGCCCGATGCTGCCGCCGGAGCTCGTGCCCCGGCTGCTCGAGGCGCTCGGTGAGGGCTTCGACGGGGCCGTGCCCGGCCTTCCGGTCGCGGATACGGTGAAACGGGTTCGGGGCGGAGTCGTCGTGGAGACGCCTGCCCGTGACGAACTCGTCGCGGTGCAGACGCCGCAGGCCTTCGTAGCCGGCGTTCTCCGGGCGGCGGCGGCCGGCGAGGGCTCCGACTGTGCCTCGCTCGTCGAGGCTGCAGGAGGCCGTGTGAAGGTCGTTCCGGGCGACGAGCGCCTTTTGAAGATCACGACGCCGGACGATCTCCGGCGGGTCGAGGCCTGGCTGACGCCGCGGCAGGAGTAGCCTCCGGCCGTGGCGGGGATCCGGATCGGGATGGGGTACGACGCCCACGCGCTCACAGACGGGGTCGCGCTCGTGCTCGGCGGGGTCGAGCTCGACCACCCTCGGGGTCTCGCCGGGCACTCCGACGGCGATGTGATCGCCCATGTGCTGATCGACGCGCTACTCGGGGCGGCGGGCCTCGGCGACATCGGGAGCCTCTTCCCTTCGGGGGAGGATCGCTACCGCGGCATCTCGTCGCTCGTCCTGCTATCCGAGGCCTACGAACAGGTGAAGACCGCGGGCTGGAGGCTCGTCAATGCGGACTGTGTCCTCGTCGGCGAGGAACCCCGGATCGCACCGCATCGCGACGAGATGCGCCGGCGCCTCGAGGAGGCCGTCGGCGAAGGCGAGGTGAACGTTCGCGCGACCACGACCGACCGACTCGGCTTTCCGGGGCGCGGTGAGGGGCTCGCGGCACACGCGGTCGCCCTCATCGAGCGTCGATGAACCTCGTCCGCTACGCCGATCGTCCCGATCTCGTCTCGAGCCGGAGCCTGTCCTCGCAGGTGTTCCCCAAGTTCGTCACCCACCATGCGACAGGGCCGCGGTACTGGAACCGGCTGTACGCCGAGTTCCCGGCGTTTCAGCAGGCGCTGCTCGACGGCGAGGAGGTCGTCGCCGAGGCGCACGCGATCGCGATCGCATGGGACGGCACCGTTGGCGGGCTTCCCTCGGGCTGGGAGGCGACCTTCGAGCTCGGCTTCGACTCGGGCCTCGCGCCCACCACGCTCTCGATGCTCGTGATCAGCGTCGCCCCGGCCCGGCAGGGCGAGCGCCTCGGCAGCCGGATGCTCGAGGCCTCGCGCGAGGCCGCGGGGGCGGCGGGACTGGGTGCGGTACTCGCCCCGGTGCGGCCAACCTTGAAGGATCGCTACCCGCTGATCCCGATCGAGCGCTACATGGCCTGGCGCCGCCCCGACGGGTCTCACTTCGATCCGTGGCTTCGGCTTCACGAGCGAGTCGGAGGCGAGATCCTCGCGCCGGCCCCGGAGTCGTTGGTGTTCGACCAGCCGCTCGCCGACTGGGAGCAGTGGACCGGGATGGCGTTCCCCGAGGACGGCGAGTACGTCGTCCCGGGCATGCTGGCTCCGCTCGTCGTACGCGGCGGCCGCGGGCGGCACGCCGAGCCGAACGTCTGGGTCCGGCACAGCGTCTAGGCACCGCAGCACGCGCCGAATCGCCGGACACGGAGAGCCCTCGCCAGACGAGTCCGTCCCTATCGCAGCGATGCGGTCGACGCGCCTCGCGGGGTAAACCGCCCGGCGCATCCGCGCTTCGCTCGCAGACGACCGCCGAGAGAGTGCGCTGAGCGATCCGGATAGTGCTGGCGTGAGCATCCGCGGATCGACCTGCCCAGGCAGCTTCATCTGGTGCTCCGTGCGCCCTTGGGCCGCGGCAGAACCGAGGATCCGGTTGCTGCGTACCCCTTCCGAATCACCATCTAGGAGGGGATTTTGCGCATATCGATTCTCGTTGCTTTCACCTGCGCGGCCGCGATCGCGGCCGCGGCGATTGCGTCTGCAGCGGGTCTGCCGAACATCGGCAAGCCTGCCATGGCGGCGCAGCCCGTCTACAAGGGCTATCACGACCATCATCTCGACACCTACCTGATCACGGATGTGTCGAACAAGGCGCAGGCAGCTGCCTTGCATGTCAACTATGCGGCGGCATTGAAGAGCAGCAAGGGGCTCCCGCTCCAGTACTTCGTGCGTGGGCGCGCGGCGGCCGGTCAGTTGACGGTCTTCGGCTCGGAGCCCGGCGAGTCCGACTACAACCCGCTCTGGGCGGAGGTCTGGGTCACCTGGAAGCCAGGCGTCACCCCGGTCTTGCTCGGACAGGACGATCAGATCGATGCGCTGGCGAAGGCGGGCAAGCTCACGATGACGAACGCGCACGTCGTGCTCAACGCCTCGATCCTGAGGGTCGGCAAGGGAGGCTGACCCACCGGGCCTGGTGGCCGGCCGGGACGGCCGGCCACCGCGCTCAATCCGGAAGTGCCGGCTCGCCGTCGGCACCGATCGTGACGAGGCCGTCGCGCGCGAGGGAGGCGATCGCGTCTGCGTCGCTCGCGTCGCCACCCGCCGCGACCGCGCGCAGCGCTTCTGCACGCCGCTGCCGGAACGATCCCTCGAACGGCGACTGCTTCCGGAGCGGCTCGTATCGTCGGCCCCGCGACGGGCAGCCGCCGGCGAGCGGGCAAACACCGCAGCGTGGGATGCGGGCGAGGCAGACCGTCGCGCCGAGATCGAAGAGCGCCTGGGCGCACGCTCCGTCGAACGCCTCGCCGGTCCGCTCCTGCACGCGCTTCACGTTCGTGTCGACCGGCAGCACGTCGCGGCCGAAGGCGAAGTTGCCGACCGCCGCAGCGGTGTACGGGCCGATCCCGGGCAGCTCCGTGAGGTCGGCGGGCCACCCATGCTCCGCCACGATTCGCGCCGCCCGGTGCAGGCTGACCGCCCGCCGGTTGTAGCCGAGCCCCTGCCACTCGAGGATCGCCTCACCGGGCGTCGCCGCCGCGAGCGCCTCGACCGTCGGCCACCGCTCGAGCCACCGGTCCCAGCGCGGAATCACGCGGTCGACCTGCGTCTGCTGCAGCATCACCTCGGAGACGAGAATCGCGTACGGGTCACGGGTCGCCCGCCATGGCAGCTCGCGCCCGTTCGCGGCGTACCAGCGCAGAAGCGTCTCACGCATCGAGCCACTCTAGAGGCGTCGCGGTCCGTGAAAACCCGCCGGGCGGCGACCGGGTTGGTGTCCCTAAAGGTCTAGACCAGGGGACTGGGTGGATTCATTCGGTCGTCGCAACGTGTGAGGAGGGGTTGCGATGGTGGTGTGTCGGTCGGTGGTGTGTCGGGAGGATCGGGTTCGGTTTTGGGCGGGGATCGCTCGGGGGTTGTCGGGGGTGGATGCGGCTCGTGCGG
>DATBBA010000050.1:0-43550 GCA_036271235.1 Gaiellaceae bacterium | reverse complement strand
ACGGCGTTCGCCCACTGGTTGTAGAGCAGCGGTAGATCGCGGTAGGACTGCACCCAGCGGGCGTACGTCGACCAGATGACCGCCTCGGAGGTGGGACGGACGACGAGTGGCTCCTCGAGCGTCTTCCCCCCGGCCTCGGTGACGACCGCGACCTCGGGTGCGAAACCATCGACGAGCGCGCTCTCCCGGGCGAGCACCGACGCCGGGACGAGGAGGGGAAAGTAGAGGTTCTCGTGACCGGTCGCCTTGATCCGGTCGTCGAGCTCGCGCTGGATCGCCTCCCAGATCGCGTACCCGTGGGGCTTGATCACCATGGCGCCGCGGACGGCCGAGTTCTCGGCGAGCCCGGCACGGCGGACGACCTCGCCGTACCAGGCAGGGAAGTCGCTCGACTGGCTGGGTAGGGCTGTTGCGCTCATCGGGATGCTCCCGCGAGCAGGTGTGACGCGAACATCGCTCTCCTTCGTAGACGTTGACGGCGTGACGGAGTCCGTTGCGGCGCTCCGGGCCGAAACGGCGGGAGCGCCTACGCCGGGACGTGCACGAACGGCGGCCGCGGAACGACCGCCGAAACCGGCAGAAGCTCATCCACGCGTGGCCGCGGCAACATCATTTCCAGAGAGTAGCGAGACTCGAGCCGTCGGCCTTTGCGCCGGAAGACGGATCGGCGGCACCGCGGCCCACGTCCCTAGACTCGGCCCGGTGAGCGAGCACGCGATCGAAACCGAGAACCTCGTCCGCGAGTTCCGCAAGGGGCCGCGTGCCGTCGACGGGATCGACCTCGTCGTCGATCCGGGCGAGATCTATGGCTTCCTTGGGCCGAACGGCGCCGGCAAGTCGACGACCGTCCTGATGCTGACGACGCTGCTGCCTCCGACCTCCGGCACCGCTCGGGTGGGAGGCTTCGACGTCGTGAAGCAGGGGCCCGACGTCAGGAAGACGATCGGCGCCGCGCTCCAGGAGGCCGCGCTCGACCCCCTGCTCAGCGGGCGCGAGCACCTCCGGCTCCAGGCCGCACTCCAGGCGCTGCCGCGCAACCGCCGCCACATGAGGGCGGACGAGCTGCTCGCCCGGGTCGGGCTCGAGGAGGCCGGGGACAGAAAGGTCAAGGGCTACTCCGGAGGGATGAAGCGGCGGCTCGACCTCGCGCTCGCGCTCGTCCACGATCCCCGGATCCTGTTCCTCGACGAGCCGACGACCGGCCTCGACATCCAGAGCCGGACCGCGCTCTGGGAAGAGGTGCGCCGCCTCGCGAAGGACGAGGGTGTCACCGTCTTCCTGACGACGCAGTACCTCGAGGAGGCCGACGTCCTGGCCGACCGCGTCGGGATCATCGACCACGGCCACATCGTCGCCGAGGGCTCCCCTGCGGAGCTCAAGCACGAGGTCGGGCGACCGACGGTGGAGGTGGTGCCCGCAGACCCGGTCGACGAGGCGCGAGCCGCGTCGATCCTCGAGCGCTTCGGCGAGCTCGTGCCGGCGCCTCGGGGCATCGCCGTCCGCGTGCGCACGGGCCAGGCCGACCTCGCCGAGATCGTCCGGGCGCTCGACGCCGAGAACCTCTCGATCGGCCAGCTGCAGCTCCATCAGCCTTCGCTCGACGACGTGTTCCTCGCGAAGACGGGCCGCTCCCTCGAGGGCGCCGGCGCCGACGAGGAGCCGCAGCCCGCCGTGCTCGCCGCGGAGCCAGCGTGAGCCTCCTCGCCGACCAGGTCTACCTGCTCGGGCGCCGGTCGGTCGTCCGCACGCTGCGTCAGCCCGCGAACATCATCGCCCCGGTCGTGTTTCCGCTCATGCTGCTCGCCGTGAACTCGGGCGGCCTCCGCGCGGAGACGCACCTGCCGGGCTTTCCGACGAAGTCGGTCGTCGCGTTCCTGCTCGCGGTTCCGTTCATCCAGGGAGCGCTGTTCGCCACGATGAACACCGGCACGGACCTCGCCCGCGACATCTCGACCGGCTTCCTGAGCCGGCTCTCGCTGACGCCGATGCGCGGCATCGCGCTGCTCGCCGGCCAGCTCGGCGGGACGATCGTGCTCGCGCTCTTCCAGGCCGCCGTGTACCTGGTCGTCGCGTACATCGCAGGAGTGCGGTTCGCGAGCGGCTTCGCGGGCCTGATCGTGCTCTTTGCCCTGTACCTGCTCGTCGCGCTCGGCTTCGGCGCGCTCGGGATGCTCGCGGCACTCCGCACCGGCTCCGGCGAGGCCGTGCAGGGCCTCTTCCCGGTGTTCTTCGTGTTCCTGTTCATCTCGTCGATGGCGATCCCGCGAAACCTGATGAGCGTCACGTGGTTCCGGGACGCCGCGACCGTGAACCCGGTCTCGTACCTGATCGAGGGCGTTCGCAGCCTGGTGATCATCGGCTGGGACGGCGAGGCGCTCGCCCTGGCGTTCCTCGTCGCCGCCGCGATCGCTGTGGTTGCCGTGACCCTTGCGGCCCGGTCGCTCCAGGGAAGGCTCGCCTCCTCATGAACCAGCTCTCTGTCGCGCAGGGCGTCGCCTGGCGGATGCTGCACAACTTCTTCCACAACAAGGCGCTGCTCATCCCCTCCGTGGCCTTCCCGCTCTTCTTCTTCACCGCGTTTGCGGGCGGCCTCTCGGGGATCCAGCACACGCCGGGGTTCTCGTTCGCCGGCGGGTATACCGCGTTCCAGTACGTGTTCGTGCTGCTCCAGTCCGCAGCGTTCGCCGGCGTGTTCACCGGCTTCGGGATCGCCCGTGACTTCGAGAGCGGCTTTGCGCGGAGGCTGATGCTGGCTGCGCCGCATCGCAGCGGCATCGTGATCGGGTACGGCGTCGCAGCGCTCGTCCGCTGGTTCGTCACCGGCTCCGCGCTCACGGTGATCGCGCTGATCTTCCGGATGAAGGTCGGTGGCAGCGCCGCCGACCTGTTCGGGCTCTACACCCTCGCCGCGACGATCAATATCGCCGCGACGCTTTGGGCAGCGGGGGTCGCGATGCGGCTGCGCTCGATGCAGGCGGGGCCGATCATGCAGATGCCCGTCTTCCTGATCCTCTTCTTCGCGCCGGTTTACGTGCCGCTCTCGCTTCTCCACGGCTGGATCCACGGGGTCGCCGTCGTGAATCCCGTGACCCGCGTGCTCGAAGCCGGGCGCGGCTTCATCGGCGGGACGCCGACGCAGGTCGGCGCCGCCTACCTCGCCTCACTCGCGCTCGGTGCGCTGTTCTGCGCCTGGGCGATCCGCGGGCTGCGCAGCGCCGAGGCTGCCGGCTGAGCCAATGCGTCTTTTCCGTTAAGCCGCGGGCTCCCTCGGCACTTCTCGTGTATCCCTCCGGCTGATGAGCCGCCGAGCCGCCGCCGCCTGCGCGACCCTCGCGGTCGCAGCGATCGCGGCAAGCGCCCGCGCCGCGACGCCGCCGGCCGCGCGTGCCTGCCCTTCGGCCTCGGTCGTCAGCGCTGCACTCGAGGTCAAGGTGAAGGTGCCGACCTCGACGACGGCGGGCTCCGCGAAGTCGTGCAGCTACTCGACCGGGACGCTCATCCCGGTGAAGGTCGGATTCCGCGCAGACACGTCCGCGACGTTCGCGGCCGGCGAGAAGGGGGCCGGCAAGCTCATCCCGCTCCTCGTCATCCATGGCCTCGGAGCCTCGGCGTGGGCGACGAAGGCGCCTGGCGAGCTCCAGGTCTTCGACGGACACGGCACGACGATCACGATCCAGGCACCCCTCGTCGCGAACGTCGACCTCGAGGCCCTCGCCCGCAAGCTCCTCTGACGGCTCGAGGCCTCCGACGGCGAAGATACCGCCGTGATCCTCGAGCAGTACTACCTCGGCTGCCTCGCTCACGCCTCCTACCTGGTCGCCGACGAGGCGAGCGGTGTTGCCGTCGTCGTCGACCCGCAGCGCGACGTCGAGGGCTACGTCGCGGACGCGCGCCGGCACGGCTGCCGGATCGAGCACGTGGTCCTCACCCACCTGCACGCAGACTTCCTGGCCGGCCACCTCGAGCTGCGCGACCTGGAGGGAGCTCGGATCCACCTCGGGGCCCGGGCCGAGGCCGAATACGAGTTCGCGCCTCTTGCCGACGGCGACCGGCTCGAGCTCGGGGACGTCACCCTCGTGGCGCTCGAGACGCCGGGCCATTCACCCGAGTCGATCTCGATCCTCGTCTACGACCTTGCCGTGGACGGAGAGCATCCCCACGCGGTGCTGACCGGCGACACGCTCTTCATCGGCGATGTCGGCCGCCCCGACCTCCGCGCCTCGCTCGGCTGGAGCGCCGAGGAGCTCGGCTCGCTGCTCTACGACTCGCTTCACGCGAAGCTGCTCCCGCTTCCGGACGAGACGCTCGTCTATCCGGCTCACGGGGCTGGTTCGCTCTGCGGGAAGCACCTGAGCACGGACACCGTCTCGACGGTCGGGATCCAGCGGCGCTACAACTACGCGCTCCAGCCGATGAGCCGCGAGGAGTTCGTCGAGGTCGTCACGGCTGATCAGCCCGACTCGCCGGCGTACTTCACCTACGACGCGATCCTCAACACCAAGGAACACCTGCTCCTTGCGAAGGCGCTCGTCGAGGGGTTGACGCCGCTCTCCCTCGACGATGCGCTCGGGCTCGCAGCCGACGGGGCACAGCTCCTCGACACGCGTTCGAGCGCCGAGTTCGCCGGCGCGCACCTGCGCGGCAGCGTCAACATCGGCCTCGACGGAAGCTACGCGACCTGGGCCGGGACGCTGCTCGACCACGAGCGCCCGATCGTGCTCGTCGTCGCTCCGGGACTCGAAGAGGAGTCGGCGCTCCGGCTCGGGAGGATCGGCTTCGACAACGTCGCCGGTTTTCTCGAAGACGGGATGCTGGCGCTGGAATCGCATCCGGAGCTCGTCGAGCGGACAGAGCGGATCACCGTCGCAACGCTCGAGGAACAGCTCGGCGAGCCGAACCCGCCGTCCGTGCTGGACGTGCGAGCCGAGAGCGAACGCGACGAGCTCGCGATCGACGGGAGCGTCTCGATCCCGCTCGGGCACCTGCTCGAACGGCTCGGCGAGGTGCCCAGGGACCGCCCGCTCGTCGTCCACTGCGCCACCGGCTATCGCTCCTCGGCAGCGGCAAGCATCCTGCAGCGGGAAGGCTTCTCCCGCGTCACCGATCTCGTGGGCGGGCTCAGCCGGCCGCTGAGGGTTCGGACAGGGAGATGAGCTTGAGCAACGTGTTCCAGTTTCGAGCGGTTCCCTTGACTCCGAGCTGCCGCTCGAACCAGTCGAGGGTCAGCCTCGTCTTGCCCGAGCCGCCCGGGAACCGAAGGTAGATCTCCCGCCCGGTGACGGAGAACGAATCGCCCGGCGATCGCTCGGGATCGAGGCCGGAGGCTGCCGTCGCGGCGGGCGCCCGGTCGAGGAAGAGGACGTGCAGCTTCGAAGGTTCCTGCTCGTCGTCCGGAAACGGATTCGACGCCGCAATCGACGCGAGCTCCGCAGGTGTCCGGAGAATGACAGTGACGGCCAGGCCGTAGCGCTCGGCGATCGCCCCCTCGATCGCGCGGACGAGTTCGCGCGGCTTTCCGAGCTCACTCCGGAAGACGACGTTGCCGCTCTGGATGTAGGTCGCGACCTCCGTGTGGCCCAGCGACCCGAAGAGCTCGCTGAGCTCGCGCATCGGGATCTTTGCGTGCCCGCCCACATTGATCCCGCGCAGAAGCGCGGCGTACGTTCGTGTTCCGGCCATCGGCACGCCATTGTGGCTGAAGCGCGCTCGGGGCTCGTCCGTACGCGGGCAGCCGGCGCGCGAGTCCCGTCGCGCCGCCGGCCGCCCCAGGTCGAGGCGTTGCCTAGGCGCTTCTGAGGGCGCTTCGGAAGTGGATCCCACGGCCGCGCGGCTCCTCCGGTGCGAGCTGCCTCGCGCGAAGCTCGAGTAGCGGCAGGAGGTGGGCCGTCGGCCGGAACGGATCTGCCAGCGCACGGCCGGTGCCCAGAGGAAACGCGGCGACCACGATCCCGTCCACCTCGGCGACCAAGAAGCGGCCGGCGGGCGTGGGTACGCCCTCGAGCTGGGCGAGGCCGTCGAGCGCCTCGTCGTCGTGTACGCAGCAGAGCCTGAGCACAACCGCCTCCGACGGTGCCGGCGTCGCCGCCTGCTTCTGCGTGAGAAACGCCCGGCCGGCCCTTCGATCCAGCTCGCGCGCGTTGTCGTGAAGCGTCATCTGTAGGAAGTCCGGATGCATGTCGTTCCCTCCTCGTAGTCTCTCCCGTAACCCGTGTTACGATTATATAGGTTATGTAACCGGCAAAGCAAGTTGGAAGGTTAGGGCGCAGTGGCTGAAACTGAAACGGCTGAACCACAGGCGAACGACGAGGTAGCGGTCGGCACCGAGCTGGTGAGGGACTTCGTGAACACGCGGGATCTCCTGGATGGGATCGAGGGGCTCGCGTCGCCCGGCGAGCTCGTGACGTGGCTCGAGGCACGCGGGCTGACGCGCGGACCGGTCACGGCGACTCCGGCGGAGCTTCGGCGCGCGCTCGAGCTACGGGAGGCGCTCAGGCAGGTGCTGCTGAAGAACACCGGCCTCGAGGTCGACCGGGAGGCGGCATTCGCGGTCATCGACCGCACCGCCCGGCGCGCGAGGATCGAGCTCTGCTTCGAGGAATGCGCGGGCGCCCTCACTCCGGCAGCGACCGGAATCGACGCTGCGCTCGGCCGGATCGTGATCGCGGTTCACAGCGCCATGGCCGACGGCTCGTGGGAGCGCCTGAAGGCCTGCCGGGCCTCGGATTGCGAGTGGGCCTTCATCGACAACGCGCGCAACCACTCGCGGGCCTGGTGCTCGATGCGCAGCTGCGGAAACCGCGAGAAGGCGCGCGCGTTCCGCGAGCGCCATCGCGCGATCTAGCCAGTCAGCGAACCGCCACGTGTGCGTAAGCGGTGTTGCCGCTGAACTGGTCGAAGTTCCACTGCGTCACGTCGGAGCCGACGATGTGGACGTTGTTCGGCGCGAGGTAGGGCACCCACGGCACGACCTTCGTCATCAGCGTCCGGTCGATGTCCTCGTAACAGGTCAGCCGTGGCTGGCCGGCCAGTGCCGCACACCGGTCGAGCCGGCCGTCGACGCTCGGAACGCCGGTCACGCTCCCCGTTACGCCCAGGGCCTTCGCTTGCGAGGGCTTCATTCCGACGAGCGAGTAGTTCGTGTTTCCCTGGGCGATGATCGTCCGGCCGTCGAAGAGCGGCGCGAAAAACGTCAACGCATCGGCGTAGTCCTTGAACCAGCCCGGGAAGATCGCGATCGGGATGTTCTTCGAGGTCGTCTCGATCGTCGGGTACGCGCCGTTCACGGTCGCGACATGGAAGGTGATGCCAATCTTCGCCGCATCGGCCTGGATGATCGGCACCATGCGCTGGTACGTGGACTGCGTGTCGGTGAGGAGCAGGACGTTCTTGCAGGCCGGGGCCCCGCAGGTGCCGTTCCCGTCGACGTCGTACTTCGAGCCTTTCATCGCGGCCTTGGCCTTCTCCAGGCTTCCGGCATCACCGGGAGTCTTGTACGGGGCGAACTTCGAGAGCTCGTCGTCGAAGATCGAGTCGGGCACGATGTGATTCGCGATCTGACCCAGGTCGGGGCCGCCCCACACCTGCCGGAGCGAAGTCTTGTCCATGATCCAGTTCATCGCGCGCCGCACGTGGACGTCGTCGAACGGCGGCTGGGTGAGGTTCATCGAGAGGTAGGAGACACCGTCGGCCGGGTTCAGGTGGAGGTACTGTCGCTTCGAACTGCTCGAGTACTCCTCGAGCGCCTGCGGCGGAACACTCGGGCCGTTCTCGTCCTCGAGCTCACCGGCTTCGACCCGGTCGATGATGTCGCTCGAGTTCGCGTCGATCGTGAACTGGAACTCGTCGGGGAAGTTCTGCCGGGCGGCCGGTGAGTCGGTCTTCGGGTCGTAGTCGGGATTCCGGACGAGCGTGAGGTTCGAGATCGCGTCGAAGCCGCTCATCGGCTTGAGCTTCGCGCAGGAGGAGTCGTCGACCTTGTCGGCGCCCTGGATCATGTAGGGGCCGGTCGAGACGACGTCCTTTCCATACCTCCCGGCCTGGCCCTCGAAGCACCTGGCCACCTCCCGTGGGATGGGGCCGGTCGCCGGCAACGACATCCGGTAGAGGAAGTCGCCCGTCGGCCTGGTGAGGTCGAACACGATCGTGTGCGCGTTCGGCGTCTTGATGCCGGCGATCGTCTTCGCCTTCCCGGCGCCATACGCGTCGAAGCCGACGATCGGCGAGTAGTAGAACCCGTACTGGGCGCCGTCCTTCGGATGAGCGATCCGCTCCATCGCGTAGAGGATGTCCCTGGAGGTCACCTCCCGATTCACCGGTGGCCCGAACTTGATTCCTCGTTTCAGGTGAAAGGTATAGGTCTTGCCACCATTCGTCGGCTTCGGCACCGCCGTCGCGATATCGGGGACGAGCGCGTTGCCTGCCGGGCCCGCCACGTGGTTGTACCCGACGAGCGTCCTGATCATCAGGTTCGCGTAGATGTCGAAGGAGTAGATGTAGTACTCGCCGGTCGGATCGAAGCCGTCGCTGAAGCCGAAGGCCTGCTCGAAGGCGACCCGGTAGGTGCCTCCGGGCTTCGGCCCAGCTGCACCGGTCGGCCTTGCCAGGGCGGCGGCGAGGGCGATCATCGCCACGGCCGCGAACGCGACAATTGCCGTAACCGAGACGCTGGTGCGGGTTCTCCGGCTCACGAGTCGACCACCTTCCTTCGAGTCCGGCTCCATGGACCGGGGGCCGTCATCTTCTCAACTCGGGGCGCGGAGTCAAGCGTCGGGGCCACGTACCGGCCAAAACGGCCACTAGCCGCGCCGTGTCGCGGCGGGCAGGATCGGAGAGCGCGTTCCACTTTCGGTACGAAGTCGTCACCCGCGCGTTGCATTCTCATCGCTATGTTGTCTCTATCGACAACAGGAGGTGGCGATGTACGAGCGGTTGACAAGCGAGCTTCTCGATCTCACGGTCGAGGTGAAGGGACGTAAGGCCTCGTCGTTCGCGATGCTGGTCGTCTGTTGCAGCAGCAGCTGCTGCTGCGGCGTGCGGACGAGCGGTGGCGGGGGAGACGACTGAACCACAAGCCTCCGATCCGGCCGTTGCTGGCTCCCTGGTACCGCCTCGTCGAGGACGGCGACCGACTCCTGCTCGAGCATGGGCGTTCGGTCGTCGTCCTCGAAGGCCGTGCGGTGCGGGTCTTCCTGCCCGTGCTTCTGCCGCTCCTCGACGGCACGCGCACTGTGGACGAGATCGTGGCCCGCCTCGGCGAGGCGGCGCGGCCGGCGCTCGACCTCGCGCTCGAGCTTCTCGGCACGAACGGCTTGCTGGTCGAGGGCCCGGCTCCGGCGCCGGGAGCGCCGGCCTCGGCACTCGGGCTCGCCGCGCACTACGGCGTGTCGCCGGCGGTTGCTGCCGAGCGCCTCCGTCTGGCGGCGATAGGCATCGCCGGTACCTCGAAAACGGCGGAGGTGCTTGCACGGCTTCTCCATGCGGCTGGAGTCGGGGCCGTCTCGCGTCTCGCGTGGGACGACACCGGCGAGGTCGACCTGGCGATCGTGGTGCCTGCGTCGGTCGAATCACCGCTCGTCTCGTCGTGGAACAGGCTTGCGTTGCGACGCGGAACTCGCTGGCTCGGCGTCAGGCCCTTCGACGGGCTCATCGGCACGGTCGGCCCGCTCGTCGTCCCCGGCGAGTCGGCGTGTCACGAATGCCTTCTCCATCGGTTCGCGGCACACGTCGACTACGGGCGGGATCTGATCCGGATCGAGGGGACCCCGCCTGCTGCCGGCGAGCTCGCGCCGCTGGACTCGATCGCCGCTGGAGTCGCCGCTCAGCTCGCTCTCGGCTGGGTCGCCGGCCTCGACACGACCCTTCCGGGCGTGATCCACGTGCTCGAGGTCCGACCGGCGCTGTCTGTGACCTCCCACCCGATTCTTCGCGTCCCTCGCTGCCCGGCGTGCTCCACTGCCGAGGAGCTGGCGCCGCCCCTCCCATGGCACGAGGCCGAGCCGGCGGCAGCATGATCGGCGCGCTTCCACCAGGGCTCCGGCGCGCGGTGTCCGCGTACACCGGGATCGTGACCTCCGTGGAGGAGTGCCTCGCGTCGACCGGCGAGCCAAGGCTCTTCCAGGCGGCCTGTGAGGTGGGCCAGGGCAACGTGCTTCTCGGCAGCTCGCTCTCCCACCTCAGCGGGATCGGCGGCGCCGGCCGCTCACGAGCCGAGGCTGCGTCGGCCGCGGTCGGAGAGGCGATCGAGCGCTACTCGGCCACCTATGTCCCCACCGAGCAGCTCGTGGTCGCACCCGCACGAGAGCTGCCCGGCGCGGTCGCCCCGGAGCGGTTCGCGCTGTTCTCCGACAGGCAGCTCGTGTCGACGGGGTTCCCGTTCGAGCGCTTCGACCGGGACACCCCGGTGGCCTGGGTGGAGGGTTACGAGCTTCCGGGGCGGCGCCCGGCTTTCCTACCGGCCGAACTGGTCTATCTCGGTTCGGCGATGCCGTCCGGGGCGTGCTCGATCGGATATGCGACGAGCAGCGGCCTCGCCTGTGGTGACACCCGGGTCGAAACGCTCGTCCGCGGCCTGTTCGAGCTCGTCGAGCGGGACGCGTTCATGATCGTCTGGGCGGGAAGGCTGTCCCTCCCACTGGTCGACCTCGGCGCACGGCCCGACTCCCCGTTCGAGGCGGCGGGGCTCACATTCTCGGCGATCGATCTTTCGGTCTTCCATCAGGTGCCGACGGTGCTCGGAGTCGTGCGGGCGCCCGCGGGGTTCCCCGGCGCGGTCGGGGTGGGTGCGGCGGCGGCGCCGACCGTCGAGCGCGCTTGGTGGAAAGCGCTCGCAGAGGCTTATGCATGTCGCTCGGCGGGCGCAAAGCTCGCGCTCCTGCAGACGGCCCAGGGCTCCGTCGAGACAGGCAGGGTGGCCACCTTCGAGGATCACATCGTTCGCTACGCCGACCACGCGCACTCGCCCGCCACGGCGTTCCTCGACGCGAGTCCTACCCGGGTGGAGGCGGAGGCGATCGCTCCGCTCGAAGGAGCGGGTGCCGAGGACTGGCTCACATCGCTCTGCCGGCGAATCGACCGCGCAGGCTCGACTGCCTATGCCGTCGACGTGACCTCACCCGACGTGGCCGAGTTGGGGCTCACGGTCTCCCGCGTGATCACGCCCGAGCTCTGCCGCCTCGACGTCTCCCACGACGCGAGATTCCTTGGCGGAGCACGCCTCTACGAGGCAGCCTCGGCGATCGGCCTGCGGCCCGCCGCTCTCACCGAGGACGGCGTGAACCCCGACCCCCATCCATTCCCATGAGCGGCGTGAAGCAGCGTCCGCAGCCGGTGCTCCCGACCGCACAGTTCGCCTCTCTCGTCTACGGGGAACGGGGCGTGCAGCTCGACGACCCGGCCGAGACGTTCCACGAGGCCTCGCGCCTCTATCCCAACGTCGCGCCCGAACGTCTCGATGTGCTCACCGAGCTCTCACGCGGCGCGGAGCTTGCTCGCACGACGTCACGGTCCGGGCGCACGCACGACCACCGGCCCGCGGTGGCGCTCCCGTCGCCGCTGCCGCTTCGCATCAGGCTCGGCGAGGCGATCGAGCGCCGGCGATCGACACCGCCCGGAGTGCTCCGGCCGATCCGCGCGCGCGAGCTCGCGACGATCCTCTCGTGTTCGTACGCGGCCGGGGGCGGCGCAGACAGGCAGCTGCGACGTCCGGTACCTTCGGCCGGAGCGCTCTACCCGCTCGAGCTCTACGTCGTCGCCCAGGCTGTCGGTGGGATCGATCCCGGCGTCTATCACTTCAGCCCGTTCCGGCACACTCTCGCACGGCTTCGGCCGCTCGATCGGTCACGGCTCAGGGCGTCTCTTGCCGAACCAGGCCTCGCCGACGAGGCTGCAGCGATCGTGGTCGTCACTGCCGTGTTCTGGCGCTCGCGGTTCAAATACGGTCAGCGGGGCTATCGGTTCGCGTTGCTCGAAGCCGGGCACCTCGTCCAGAACGCCGTGCTGGCAGCCACGCAGCTCGACCTTTCGGCCCTCCCGCTCGGCGGTTTCTACGACCGCGGGCTCGACGAGATCGTCGGGGCAGACGGACTCGACGAGGCAAGCGTGCACGTGCTCATCCTCGGTGGCGCGCCGTGAGGGGGCGCTCGCCGTGGGCGCAGTTCGCACTCGCGACCGTTCTCTCGGCGCTCCTCGTGCTGTGGGTCTCCCCGCCACGACCCGAGGCCCGCGTCACGTCGCTCGGCGCGGTGCTCGTGGGGACGGTGTCGGGCGTGAGCCTCTACGCGGCGGTCGCGCGACGGCGTCCGTTTCTTCCGTCGCTGCTCCCGGGCGTGGGGGCGAAGTGCGGCATCCTCGCTCTCGCCGCAGTCAACGAGGAGATCCTCTGGCGGCGCGTCGTGCTCGGCGAGCTTCTCCATTCGGGCGCGCCGGCGGCGCTTGCCGGCAGCTCGCTGGCCTTCGGGCTCGCGCATCGTGCCCGACCGGGCCTGCATCTCGCGACCGGCCTCGCCTTCGGCGCCCTCTACCTCGCAACCGGCGCCCTCGGCGCATGTGTCGCAGCGCACCTGACCTACAACCTGTGTCTTCTCGCCCTGCGCGACCGGGCAGGGCTCGGCAGGGAGCTCGCGAGTTGATCGCCGCCGAGCTCGACCGCGTGACCAAGCGATTCGGCCGGGTCGCCGCACTCGACGCGGTTTCCTTCGCCGTCTCCGAGGGAGAGGTGGTGGCGCTCCTCGGCCCGAACGGCGCAGGCAAGACCACGGCGATCGCGACGCTGCTCGGACTGCGACGCCCCGACGCGGGCGCTGCCCGGCTCTTCGGGGAAGATCCGCGCCGGCCCGCGTCCAGGCGAAACGTCGGTGCGACGCCGCAGGAGACGACGTTCCCGGGAACGCTTCGCGTGCGCGAGGTGATCGACCTCGTCCGCGCTCACTTCGAGCGGGCCGTCCCGGCGGAGACGCTCTCAGAGCGGTTCGAGCTCGGTCGACTCGTCCACCGGCAGCTCGGAGGGCTTTCCGGAGGCGAGCGCCGGCGGGTGGGAGTGGCGCTTGCGTTTGCGGGGGCGCCGCGGCTCGTCGTGCTGGACGAGCCCACGGCCGGGCTCGACCGGGACGCGCGCCACGCAGTCTGGGACGCGATCCGTGCTCACACCGCCGCAGGGGGCGCGCTGCTTTTGACGACGCATCAGCTGGAGGAGGCCGACGCACTCGCCGAGCGCGTCGTCCTGATCGACAGAGGCGCAATCGTTGCCGACGGCTCGATCGCCGAGGTCAAGGCCGGCGCGGGCCTGACCGTCGTTCGGTTCAGAGCGGCCGCCGACCTCGTCCTCGACGGCGCCGAGCGCCACGGCGACTTCGTCCAGATCCGCACCCACGACGCGGGCGCCGAAGTCGAGCAACTGGTGCGAGCCGGTGTTTCGCTCCGTGAGCTCGAAGTTCGACCGCTCACGCTCGACGAAGCACTGCATGTCCGATCGGGGGCCGAATGAGGCTCGCACTCCTCCATGCCCGGGCGATGACGATGGAGCTCGTCCGCTACCCCGCCTACCTCGTGCCGACCCTCCTCCTGCCGACCGTCTTCTTTCTCTTCTTCGTCTCGCCGGGCCCGCCCCTTGCCGCGACCGCGAGAATGGCCACCTTTGCCGGGTTCGCGGTGATCGGCGTCGCGTTCTTCCAGTTCGGCGTCGGGATCGCCGTCGATCGCGCCTCGCCCTGGGAGGCCTACCTGCGGACGTTGCCCGTCGGCCCCCTCGTGCGCCTTACGGCCCGACTCCTTTCGGCGGTGGTCTTTGCGTGCGCAGCCGGCGCGCTGCTTCTCGTCACCGCGGTCACGACGAGCAATGCGTCCCTGTCCGCCGATCGCTGGCTCGAGCTGTCGCTTGCGCTGCTCGCAGGAACGATCCCGTTCGCGTTCCTCGGGATCGCACTCGGTTACTGGGCTCCCGCGAAGGGAGCTCTCCCGATCGCGAACCTTCTCTACCTGCTCCTCGCCTACGCCGGAGGCCTCTGGATCAGGCCGTCGGGGCTCCCGCATGCCGTCCGCCCGGTCTCACGGCTGCTGCCGACGCGCGCGCTCTCCGACGCGCTTGTCGCGACGGCAATCGGGGCGCGCGCCGACTGGCGCGCCTGGATCGCTCTTGCCGCTTTCACCACGATCTTCGCGGCGTTCGCGGTTGCCGGGTACCGACGCGACGAGGGCCGGAGATTCACGTGATCGCGGCGGCCTCGACGGGCCCCTGCCCGGGGTGCCGGTTGCGAACACGCCGGCCACGGCTTCCCGTACACTTTCAGCGCTTTGGCGCTCTGGGAAGAACTCTTCGTCGTGCTCATCCTCCTCAAGATTCCCGTGGCCTACGTCGGATATGTCCTCTGGTGGGCGATCAAGGCGGAGCCCGAGGTCGGCACGGAGGGCGGCACTGAGGGGATGACCTGGCGCCCGTGGCGGCGGCCCTCGCCGAACGGCTCTCCCTCGCGTCCTCGCGGTGGAGCGCCCGGCCGTGGTGCGCCGAGCCGTGACACTCCGAACCGTGACACTCCGAACCGTGGCGCTCGGCACCGTGCGCCTGTGCGTATACGGCACGCACAGGCTCGCCGGCCGGAGCGCGGAGGGGAAACCGCATGACCGCACAGCCAGAGGCTCAACCGGCGAACGCCGGATCGGGGCGCGACGCCCTCTCGATCGTGTTGATCGTGATCGCTCTTGTCGGGAGCGTGCTGGAGTTGTTCTTCCGCCCGTTCCTGTTCGCGCTCCCGGCCCTCGTGATCACGATGGTCGGCGTCACGGTCAGCAACAAGTACTACCGCCTCGGGACGATCGCGGCAATCGCGATCACCGTGTGCTTCGTGATCGGCGCCTCGATCGCGGTCTGGTACTCGCGGCCGCTGTACTAGACGCGGTTCCGCCGGCCTGGATTGCACGGTCGGGCAACGGCGGTTTCGCCGCCGGTCGAGCCGGTCGGGCAGGAACCGCGAAGCTGGTACAAAACAGGTGATTGCAATGGAAGACGTCGACGGCGTCAATGCCGGTTACGCGCGTCTGCTTCTCGACGACTATCTCGACAATCCCGAGGCCGTCCAGCCAGAGTGGCGTGCGCTGTTCGAAACGGGCGACAACGCCGTCGTCCGCGACCTCCCCGGCCTTGCCCGGCTCCTCGAGCGCGCCGCCGGCAACGGCGAACATCCCTCCGGAGACGGCGAAGCGGTCGGCGGCAACGGCCATGGCGTGGCCCCGGCGGCCGCCGAGCCCGAGCCCGAGCCCGAGGTCGCCGCTCGGCCAGAGCTCCCGTCGACCGGCGAGGGCACCGACCCGGAGTTGCTCGGGGGAGTGGCGGCGGCGATGGCGCTCGTCAAGGCACACCGCATGCACGGCCACCTCGCGGCGCGGCTCGACCCGCTCGGGGCCGAGCCGATCGGGGATCCGGCGCTCGACCCGCTGCGACTCGAGCCCAGGCTCACCCCCGAGCTCCAGTCGCGCATTCCCACCGCGATCCTCCGGATCCATGTCGACGGCGAGTCGCTGAAGGAGGCGCTTCCGAGGCTCAAGGAGACCTATTGCGGCCCGCTCGGCTACGAGATGGAGCACATCGGCGACCACGAGCAGCGGGTCTGGCTCCGCAAGGCGATCGAATCCTGGCGGTTCCGCACGCCGCTCGAGCCGGAACAGCAACGGCTCCTCTACGCCCGGCTGTGCGAGACCGAGGGAATGGAGCGCTACCTTCGCCGCTCGTTCCTCGGCCAGAAGCAGTTCTCGCTCGAAGGGCTCGACGTCCTGATCCCGATGCTCGACGAGGCGATCGACCTGGCGGCGGCGTCGGGCTCGCGCGAGGTCGTGCTCGGCATGGCTCACCGAGGCCGGCTGAACGTCCTCGCGCACACGATCGGCCTTCCCTACGAGCAGATCCTGCGCGAGTTCGAGGGCGAGCGGACGATCGAGGTCGTCGCCGCCGACGCCGAGGGCGGAACCGGCGACGTGAAGTATCACCTCGGTGCCGAAGGAGCGCGGACGACGCCGAGCGGCACGATCGCCGTCACGCTGGCCGCGAATCCGAGCCATCTCGAGGCCGTCGACCCCGTGGTCGAGGGCATGACGCGCGCCGCTCAGACCGACCGCCGCTCGAACGACGGTGCGCACGACCCCACGGTCGCGATGCCGATCCTGCTGCACGGAGACGCCGCGTTCGCCGGCCAGGGGATCGTCGCCGAGACGTTCAACCTCTATGCGCTCGAGGGCTACTCGACCGGCGGAACCCTTCACATCATCACGAACAACCAGGTCGGCTTTACCACCGATCCGGCTCAGGGACGGTCGACGCGCCACTCCTCCGACCTCGCGAAGGGCTACGACACCCCGATCATCCATGTGAACGGCGACGATCCCGAGGCCGCGGTCTCGGCGATCCGTCTTGCGCTCGCGTATCGCGCGCGCTTCGGGCACGACGTCGTCATCGACCTCGTCGGCTACCGCCGTTTCGGCCACAACGAGCAGGACGAGCCCGCCTACACCCAGCCGATCATGGCCGGCCAGATCGAGAGCCATCCGACCGTGCGCGAGCTCTACGGTGCAAAGCTCGTCGAGCTCGGGATCATGACCGAGGAAGAAGTGCAGCGCCTCGACGACGAGGTCTCGACCCGGCTGCACGAGGCCCACGACCGGCTCCGCGCATCCTTCGGCCAGAGCATTCCGGCGAAGTCGAACGACGAGCCGGTGCCGCGCGAGGGGCAGGGACACGTCGAGACCGCCGTCGGGGCGAAGCGGCTGCGCCGCCTCACGCGACGGCTCATGCAGGTTCCCGAGGGCTTCACGATCAACCCCAAGCTCGAACGCCAGCTCGAGCGCCGCCTCGCCGCGCTCGACGACGGCGGCATCGACTGGGGACATGCCGAGTCGCTCGCGTTCGGCTCGCTGCTTCGCCAGGGCATCCCGATCCGCCTCACCGGCCAGGACACCGAGCGCGGCACGTTCTCGCACCGCCATCTCGTCTTCCACGACGTGAACACAGGCGAGATCGAGATCCCGATGCAGGGACTGAAGCGCTCGGAGGCGTCGTTCGAGGTCTACAACTCGCCGCTCTCGGAGTACAGCTGTGTCGGCTTCGAGTACGGCTACTCGACGGCCGCACCAGAGGCGCTCGTCCTCTGGGAGGCGCAGTTCGGCGACTTCGCGAACGGAGCGCAGACGATCGTCGACCAGTTCATCTCGAGCGGGCTCGCAAAATGGAAGCAGACCTCGCGCCTCACGCTGCTCCTGCCTCACGGCTACGAGGGCAACGGCCCCGAGCACTCGAGCGCCCGCTTGGAGCGGTTCCTGCAGCTCACGGCCCAGGAGAACATCCGGATCGCGAACTGCACCACGGCGGCGCAGTACTTCCACCTCCTCCGCCGGCAAGCGCTCGACCCGGTCGCTCGGCCACTCGTCGTGATGACGCCGAAGGGGCTCCTGAGGCACAAGGAAGCCGCGTCGTCGCTGTCCGAGCTCACCGATGGCACCTTCAAACCGGTCATCGACGCCGTCGCCCCGAAGAAGGCGTACGTCCGTCGTCTCGTCTTCTGCACCGGCAAGATCTACTACGACATCGTCGGCCACGAGGCGGCGAAGGCCACCGACGAGATCGCCGTTGCGCGGATCGAGCAGCTCTATCCCTTCCCGGTCGCCGGCGTGCGCGACCTGATCGCGTCCTATCCCGCACTCGCCGAGGTCGTCTGGGCCCAGGAGGAACCGCAGAACATGGGGGCCTGGCGCACGATCCGGCACCGCCTCGAGGAGGCCGCAGCAGGTGTTCCCGTCCGCTACGTCGGGCGCCCCTGGCGTGCCAGCACGGCCGAGGGCTATCCCACCGCGCACGTGCTCGAGCAGGAGCGGATCGCAGTCGCGGTGCTGACGCTCTAGTGCCGGCGCTTGCGTCGCCGGCGCAGCTCACGCCCGACGAGCCAGGGGCCGTGCCGGCGGGCGAGCCTGTAGAAGTGGCCTCGCTGTTTCGGCGGCAGCCACCGCCAGACGCTCCAGACGAGCGCAGCGGTTTTCAGCGCGCTCGGTCGCTTGAGGGTCGAACGGGAACGGCTCAACTTCGATTTCGCCATCGCGAGCTCGTCACGATACGTCACCCGGTTGCAAACCGGCGGGCTCTTCAGGCGTTAGACTTGACGCCGAGCATGTCGAACGATCAGGAGGACGGAATGCCCGTAGACACCACGTCAGTTTTCGCAACGGTCATCCAGGAGCACCTCGAGTTGAGGCGCCGAAACGCAGCCCTCGAGCCCGAGATGCCGCTCGAGCGCTACATGCCCGACGACCCGTTTCAGAACCACCCGCTCTTCAAGACCGAGGAGCAGGCCCGCATCGAGGACACCATGGACGGCGCGCAGTCGATCGTCGACGAGCCGACCTCACTCGAGTGGCCGACCGACACGAGCTTCCCCGTTCAGAGCCTTCCGGCGCCGCTTTCGCCGACCGAGATCCGGCCCGCTCAGGACGCCCCCACCGCCGAGCAGCCCGAGGTACAGCCCGAGGAGGAGTCCGTCGAGGCCTCCGACGAGAGCCTCTGGACGCGGTCGCGCGACTTCGACTGGGGCGACTAGCCGCCGCTCGCGCGAGGAGCGCGCGCGGCCCGCGTGAATCGAGCGATTTTGCACCACCTCCTGCGCCGCCGTGCCGCGATTCCGGCGCTCGGGGTCACCGGGATACCCTGTGCCGGATGGCGGAGCTGAGGACGACAGCCGACTACGTCCCGACCGGAGACCAGCCGGCCGCGATCGACACGCTCTCCACCGGGCTTCTCGCCGGTGAGCGGTACCAGACCCTTCTCGGCGCGACCGGAACCGGCAAGACCGCGACGATGGCCTGGATCATCGAGAAGGTGCAGCGCCCGGCGCTCGTCATCGCCCACAACAAGACGCTCGCCGCCCAGCTCTGCAACGAGTTCCGCGAGTTCTTCCCGCACAACTCGGTCGAGTACTTCGTCTCCTACTACGACTACTACCAGCCCGAGGCGTACGTCCCGCAGGCCGACCTCTACATCGAGAAGGACAGCTCGCGGAACGACGACATCGACCGTCTGCGCCATGCCGCGACCTCGAACCTGCTCTCGCGCCGCGACGTCGTGATCGTCGCTTCGGTCTCCTGCATCTACGGACTCGGCTCGCCGGAGGAGTACGAGCAGAAGGTCGTGTTCCTGAACGTGGGGGAGGAGCAGGACCGCGATCTCGTCCTTCGCAAGCTGATCGACATCCAGTACGTGCGCAACGACACGCTGCTCGGCCGCGGGCGGTTCCGGGTCAAGGGCGACGTGCTGGAGATCCAGCCGGCACACTCCGAGACCGCCTACCGCGTCTCGTTCTTCGGTGACGAGGTCGAGGCGATCACGCACTTCGACCCGCTCACGGGCGAGGTGCTCTCGCGGCTCGACACCGTCACGGTGTTCCCGGCGACCCAGTACGTCACCTCGAAGCCGACGGTCGAGCGCGCCGTCGTCGAGCTCCGCGCCGAGCTCGAGGCGCAGGTGAAGAAGTTCGAGGCGGCGGGCCAGATGCTCGAGGCCCACCGGATCCGGCAGCGCACCGAGTACGACCTCGAGATGATGCAGGAGCTCGGGTTCTGCAACGGGATCGAGAACTACTCGCGGATCCTCGACGGCCGCCCGCCCGGCTCGGCGCCGCACACGCTCCTCGACTACTTCCCTTCCGACTACGTCGTCTTCGTCGACGAGTCCCACCAGACAGTGCCTCAGATCGGCGGCATGTACGAGGGGGACAGGTCTCGTAAGCAGACCCTCGTCGACTTCGGCTTCCGGCTTCCGTCCGCGCTCGACAACCGGCCGCTGCGCTTCGACGAGTTCCTTGCGAAGGTGCCGCAGCTCGTGATGGTGTCTGCGACACCGGGCACCTGGGAGCTCCGCCATTCGACCCGGATCGCCGAGCAGCTGATCCGTCCGACCGGGATCGTCGACCCCGAGATCGAGCTGCGGCCGACGCGCAACCAGATCGACGATCTGCTGAACGAGATCCGGCGTCGCGAGGAGAAGGGCGAGCGGGCGCTCGTCACGACGCTGACGAAGAAGATGTCCGAGGACCTCACCGACTACCTGCTCGAGGCAGGCGTTCGCGCGCGGTATCTGCACTCCGAGATCGACACGCTCGAGCGGATCCAGATCATCCGCGACCTGCGGCTCGGCGAATACGACGTGCTCGTCGGGGTCAACCTGCTCCGCGAGGGCCTGGATCTGCCGGAGGTCTCGCTCGTCGCGATCCTCGACGCAGACAAGGAAGGCTTCCTGCGCGGCCAGACGGCGCTGATCCAGACGATCGGGCGAGCGGCCCGCAACGTCAACGGGAAGGTGCTGATGTACGCCGACAAGCAGACCGAGGCGATCAACTACGCCCTCGACGAGACCGCACGGCGCCGCGCCAAGCAGCTCGCCTACAACGAGGAGCACGGGATCACGCCGACCTCGATCTCGAAGGGCGTCTCGGACATCGCCGAGTTCCTGATGCTCGACTCGCCGAACGTCCCCAAGCGCTCCCGGCGCGGCCGCCAGGTCGAGGGGATGGACCGTGGCGAGCTCGAGAAGCTCGTCGTCACGCTCGAGGAGGAGATGCTCACCGCCGCCGAGGAGCTCCGCTTCGAGTACGCCGCGAAGCTTCGCGACGAGATCAAGGAGCTCAGGCGGGAGCTCCAGATGCTCGATCAGGTCGCCGCGCCGAGCTAGACGTCTCTGACGCGCTGGAAGGTGCGCTCCGAGCTCTGCACGAAGCGCTCACGATCCCAGATGTGGGTCTCGACCGTCAGCGATTGCTCGTCGAAACGGTGCACGAGTGCACCGCGCACCTCGTAGCGCCGGCCGGGCCGCGGCCGGCCGAGACCCGGCGCGGTCACGATCACGCACGGCCGCGAGCCACCGCCGAGCACCTCGAAGTCACGACGCTCGCAGACCGTCGCCTGGTGAATGTGGCCGCCCACGATCAGCTCGGCGCCTGCATCCGCGAGCCGCGCCAGGACACGGCTCCGCGCGATCAGCGGCAGCTTGCGCATCCGCCAGGGCGCGCCGGTCAACTGATGGTGGATCGCAACGACCCGGAGCGCGCCCGGCTGCGCCTCGGCGAGAAGCCGCTCGGCACGCTCGAGGTCGACGCCGCGGAGCCGGCCCCGCTGGTAGCCGAGCGGGCGCACGGAGTTGAGGCCGATCGCCTGCAGCGACGGTGTCGACGAGACCGGGCTCGTCGTGCCCCACTGGCGGTTGAAATCCCGCCAGGTGCGGGTGAAACGCGCGGGTGAGAACGGCGGGATGTCGTGATTGCCGGGGATCACGAGGAGCGGCCGGTCGAGGCTTTCGAGGAAGCGCGCCGCCGTCTCGTGCTCCGCGGCCCGGCCGCCGTGGGTCAGATCGCCGCTCGCGATCACGAGCTCCGGCTGAACTCGTTCGACCAGATCCCGAATACCCACACCGGCGGGCTCGTCGTCGAGCCCGTTCCCCGCGCCGAAATGCAGGTCCGACACGTGAAGGACGCTCGATGACACCGTCGAAGCAGGCTACAGTGAGCAACATGAGAAACGAGTCCGGGAACGAGATCTTCGACGATCTCTATCTCGGCGTACGCGCCGGCGGCGCAATGCGCAAAAAGCGGCGCGGCGAGCTGCTCACCGCCGAGGAGATGGAGGCGCTCACCCGCTGGCAGCGGCTCTCTCCGTGGCGCAAGGGAATCGCGATCGGCGGCTTCAGCGCCGGCACCTTCGGGCTCGGCTTCACCCTCGGCGGCCTCGTGTTCGGCCGCTGGCGCAAGGCGTAGCGATTTCCGTACCGCTCGCCGAGGGGCGAGGCGTTGGTCGACGGGAATGGCTAGTCGAGATCCAGGCGATCCGCAGTGCGCTGGGCAGCGGCTCGATTCACAGCGCTTCGCCACCATCCGCGCGGTCGAACGCCTCGAGCCCGGCGAGGCCGACCCACTCTTCCTGGGGAGCCGCGGCGGTACGCGGCGTCGATCTCCCGTTTACGGCTCGTCGTCGAGCTCCCGCTCGAGGCCGGTACACGTCGTCGGAAGGCGTCTACGCGAGACAGGTCCCGGGGCCCGGGTTCGGCACGGAGAGCAGTGACCACTTCGTTCCCAGCGGGCGCGTCGTCCAGCCTGCGTCCGTGAACTGCTGGACGATCGCCTGGGGAAGGGAGTTCGACACGACCACGTAGCTGAGCACGTCGGCGCGGGCAGTGGCGAGCGGAGCGCCGCCGTTGGGATCCAGGAAGACGAGGTGGTGTCCGAAGTCCGGTCCGAACAGGAGATACGTCGGCTCGTTCACAAAGACCGCAACCCCGACGCACGCAGCTCCAGGGACGTCGGCGCGATAGGCACGAAGCGCGTCAGCCCAGGCTCCGTCGGAGTTCTCGGCGAGCGCGTTCTCGGCACTCACATTCCATGGGTGGCCGTAGCCGTAAGGGCTCGTGAACGGCTTGGGTTGGTCTTTGGCGAACGTGAATCCGATTGCGAACGCCGCAACGCAGAGCCATGCGGCGGCGACCGCCCGGCGCCGGAGCAGGAGGGCCATCAACGGAGCCGTCAGCACGGCCGGAAGCAGGAAGTACCGGATCAGGAACGGCACCCACACCGAGCCGGCCGCGACGAGGATCAGGAATACGGGTAGCGCCGTCGCGAGAGCCAGGTGGCGCATGTCGGCCCGGCCGCGCACGTATGCGGCGGCCGCGAGTACGGCTGCGGCGAGCAGCGCGACGATCCCGACGGGCCCGAAGGCCGAATAGTCCTCGTTCGCGATGCGCGTGTAGGTCTCGCCGAGATCCGTGTCGAGCGGCCCGAGCACCCCGCCCGGCCCGCGGATCGGGAAGCCCCACTCGCGCGCCGCCCAGGCGACGAGCGCGGCGCCGCCGACCACGAGGAGCGGCGCGACGAAGGGCAGGGCGAGGCCCGATGCCTCTGCGGCCGCTTCCCGCCGGCGGCCGCGGCGGGCGAGCCAGACGAACCCGCCGGCTGCAAGCGCCACCCCGAGAAGCGCGAGCCAATCGATGACGTGGTAGGAGAGCACGGAGATGTCCATCAGCCCGTAGACCAGGTAGAACGCGTTTGCGACGCTCCGCGGGTAGCCCGGATTCGCGCGGTCCTGCACGCCACCGGTACCGATACCGAGGAGATGTCCCGTATGGACGGCGTTCAGCACATAGCCCCACATCCCGATCGCGAGCAGCCCGACGGCGCCGCCGGTCGCTGCTAGCACGAACGTTCGCCGGCTACGCGCGATCGCGAGCCAGGCGAGGATCGGGGTGACGAGGACCGTCGTGAGCTTCGTCCCGATCCCGAACGCGACCGCCGCGCCCGCAAGTGCGGCCTCCACGGGCGCGGCGCCGAGGAGCAGGCATGCGGCGACCGCCGGGAACGACGCTGCAAAGAGGTCGTTCTGGGCTGTGGACGCCTCGAGCGCGAGCACCGAGAAGGTCGCTGTGAGTGCGGCCGCACAGGTCGCCGGTCGCACGGCATAGCCGAGTCGCCGGGCGGAGCCGTAGATCGACACCAGGATCGCGAGCTCAGCAAGGTACTGCGGGACCGCGTAGAGCCTTCCCCCTCCCGTCGCGACCATCAGGAAGAAGTTCTGGAGCTCCGCGAACGGCTGGTAGGCATTCAGCTCGACCTCCGGGGCGTTCGCGATCCAGTAGATCCCGCCGTGCTGCGTCCAGGCGGCGGCGCGCGCCAGGTGGTAGGTCAGCGAGTCCATGTTGTTCGGCGGCGTCGAACCCAGCACCGCCTCGTATCCGAGCAGGACGGCGACGGCGACCAGAAAGAGGACGGTCACGGGGTCGGAGAGGGCGTCACCGAGTGCTCCACGTACTCCCACGAGCGGAGGCCCCGGCCGTCCGCGTGCCAACCACGCAGCAACTGCGGTCGCCAGTAACAGCGCCTCCGCCACGGCGAGACCGGTCCGGGTCACCTCGTGAAAGGGCGAGAGGACGAGCGTCACGAGACCGAGGTTGGCCACGTACGAGAGGTAGACGACGAGCACCGTCGAGACGAGGCTTCGGAGGCGGACGGCGAGCGCGGCGATGACTGCGGTCGCGACCGCGGCGCCAATCAGTGCCAGCCCGACCACGCGGCCAGTGTCGCATCCGAATGCGGACAGATGCCCTGCGTACGGCGGTATGCAAAGCTCGCCTGGGCGAACGTCCGTTCGCTCGGTACAATGGTCTTCAGATGGCGGCCGACGAGCTCGTAGTCCACGGCGCCAGGGAGCACAACCTCAAGGACATCACCGTCCGGCTCCCTCGGAACGCGCTGATTTGCATCACCGGGCTCTCGGGCTCCGGGAAGTCGAGCCTTGCCTTCGACACGATCTACGCCGAGGGCCAGCGCCGTTACGTCGAGTCGCTCTCGGCTTACGCGCGGCAGTTCCTCCAGATGATGGAGAAGCCGGACGTCGATTCGATCGACGGCCTCTCTCCGGCGATCTCGATCGACCAGAAGACGACCTCTCGGAACCCACGCTCGACCGTGGGAACCGTCACCGAGATCTACGACTACCTGCGGCTGCTGTACGCGCGGGTGGGGAGGCCGCACTGCCCCGTCTGCGGGCGGCCGATCGTCGGCCAGTCGGTCGACTCGATCGTCGAGCAGATCCTGGCGCTGCCCGAGGGAACGCGATTCACGGTCAACGCGCCGGTCGTCCGCGACCGCAAGGGCGAGTACCGGGACGTGTTCGAGAGCCTCCGCAACGAGGGCTTCACGCGCGTGAAGGTCGACGGCGAGCAGTACCTGCTCGAGGAGCCGCCCGTGCTCGACAAGAAGTTCAAGCACACGATCGAGGTGGTCGTGGACCGCCTGGTGATGAAGGAGGACCTGCGACTCCGGCTGACGCAGTCCGTGGAGACGGCCGTCGCCCTCGCGGAAGGCCTCGTCGTGGTCGACCTGCTCGAGAGCGGTGAGAGCCGCACGTACTCCGAGCGGTTCGCCTGTCCGGAGCACGGCGTCTCGCTGCCCGAGCTTCAGCCGAGGATCTTCTCGTTCAACTCGCCACACGGCGCCTGCCCGCGCTGCACGGGCCTCGGCGCCCAGCAGGAGATCGACCCCGACCTGCTCGTTCCCGACCCGAGCCTCTCGATCGACGAGGGCGCGCTCGTGCCGTGGGCGGTCGGCAACTCGAGCTTCTACGAATCGGTGATCCAGGCGATCGCCGACCGCTACGAGATCCCGACCGACGTCCCGTGGGCGGAGCTCGACGAGAAGCAGCAGGGCTACTTCCTCCACGGCACCGGCAGCGAGCGGGTCTACGTCCAGTACCGAAACCGGATGGGTCGCCGGCGCGCGTACACGATCGCCTTCGAGGGCATCGTCGACTCGCTCCAGCGCCGCTACCGCGACACCGACAGCTCGAGCCAGCGCGAGCGGATCGAGGAGTACATGTCGTTCCGGCCGTGCCCCGTCTGCAAGGGCGCCCGGCTCAAGCCGGAAGTACTCGCGGTCACGGTCGGCGAGCGCAACATCCATCAGTTCACGCAGTTGTCGGTCTCGGCCGCACTGCGCTTCCTCGACGGTCTCGAGCTCACGGCGACCGAGGAGCTGATCGGAGCGCGGGTCGTGAAGGAGATCCGCGAGCGGCTCACCTTCCTCGACAACGTCGGAGTCGGCTACCTCGCGCTCGACCGTGCCTCGGCGACACTTTCCGGCGGCGAGGCCCAGCGCCTGCGGCTCGCGACCCAGATCGGCTCGCAGCTCGTGGGCGTGCTCTACATCCTCGACGAGCCGTCGATCGGGCTGCACCAGCGCGACAACGACCGGCTGATCGGGACGCTCGAACGCCTCCGCGATCTCGGCAACACGGTCGTCGTGGTCGAGCACGACGAGCAGATGATGAGAAGCTCGGACTGGCTCGTGGACATGGGCCCGGGCGCCGGCGAGCACGGCGGGCACGTGGTCGCCGAGGGCACCGCGGCGAAGGTGCAGCGCAACCGGAAGTCGGTCACAGGGCAGTTCCTCTCCGGCGCCCGCGAGATCGCGGTACCCGAGCGGAGGACTACCGACAACGGTGTGTTCACCGTGCGCGGCGCCGCCCAGCACAACCTCAAGGGAATCGACGTCGAGTTCCCGATCGGCCGTTTCATCGCGGTCACCGGTGTGTCCGGCTCGGGCAAGTCGACCCTCGTGAACGAGATCGTCTACAAGTCGCTCGCGAACCGGCTCCAGAAGGTGCGGATCAAGCCGGGCGAGCACGAGTCGGTCGAGGGGATCGAGGCGTTCGACAAGGTGATCGAGATCGACCAGCGCCCGATCGGCCGCACCCCGCGCTCGAACCCGGCCACCTACACCGACCTCTTCACGCACGTCCGAGAGCTCTACTCGCTCACGCCGGACGCGAAGGTTCGTGGCTACAAGCCCGGGCGGTTCTCCTTCAACGTCAAGGGCGGCCGCTGCGAGACGTGCAAGGGCGACGGCCAGATCAAGATCGAGATGCACTTCCTGCCCGACGTCTACGTCCCGTGCGAGACGTGCAAGGGCCGCCGGTACAACCGCGAGACGCTCGAGGTCAGGTTCAAGGGCAAGACGATCGCGGACGTGCTCGAGATGTCGGTCGAGGAGGCGCTGAAGTTCTTCGCGAAGATCCCGAAGATCCGCCGCCGGCTCCAGACGCTTCACGACGTCGGGCTCGACTACATGACCCTTGGCCAGCCGGCCACGACGCTCTCCGGCGGAGAGGCCCAGCGCGTGAAGCTCGCCGCGGAGCTAGGGAAGGTCGCAACCGGCCGCACGCTCTACATCCTCGACGAGCCCACCACCGGGCTTCACTTCGCCGACATCGAGAAGCTGCTCGAGGTGCTCCAACGGCTCGTCGACACCGGCAACACGGTGCTCGTGATCGAGCACAACCTCGACGTGATCAAACAGGCCGACTGGCTTGTCGACCTCGGCCCCGAAGGCGGCGAGGCGGGCGGCGAGCTCGTCGCCACCGGCACGCCCGAGGACGTCGCGGCGGTCGACGAGTCCTACACCGGCCGCTTCCTGCGACCGCTCCTCGAGCGGCGGGCCGTCGTTGCCGCCTAATCTTCAGTTGTGAGCGAAGCCGCCGTTCCCGGGGCGACGCAGATGAGCCCGCAGGCGAGGAAGCGATTCCTCATCGGGCTGTCTGCGCTGGTGGTCCTGCTGTTCCTCGGCGGGGCGGCCGCCTGGGCCCTCGATTTCAGCCACCAGCAGGTCTGTCCGGGCGGGAAGCACTGGATCGCCCAGGGCAACGACAGCATGGGTGCGGTGACCTACCTCTGCCCGAACGGCCTCACGGTCACCCAGGGCGTCGCGCCCTAACCGCGACTCGTCCGATGCGCGAGTGGTGGCTCCGCACGATCCTCGTGCTGTCGGCACCGAGGCCGGTGTTCGCCGCTCTCCGCGACGACAGCAACGAGTCCGCGGCGTTCCGTTCCGAGCCGGTGCTGCTCGTCGTCTGGCTCGCCGGAATGGTCTTCGTGCTCTCGACGAGGACCGCCGCACACAGCATGGACGGCTCGGACGGCTACGACGCCACGCTGCTCGCCATCTGGACGTTTCTCGCGGGCGGTCTCTTCGGCGGAGTCTTCTACTGGGTTCTCGGCGGGATCCTCCATCGCGTGACGCTGCTTCTGGGATCCCAGGGCTCCTACCGGCGCGCCCGCCATATCCTGGCCTTCTCGACCGTCCCCGTGGCGTTGTCGTTGCTCGTGCTCTGGCCCGTGAAGCTCGCCGTCTACGGCAGCGCGCTCTTCCACGAAGGCGGCCCCGACTCGGACACCGGTGGGAAGCTCTTCGAGGCGCTCTCGCTGGGTTTCCTCGTGTGGTCGGCCTGCCTGCTCGTCGTCGGCGTGCGCGCCGTGCACGGGTGGAGTTGGGGCAGGGCCCTCGCTGCGGCCGCCGCCCCGATCCTGTTGACCGCGGCGTTCCTGGCTTTCTGACCGACGACCCGTCGGCCGCGATCCTGCCGGTTGCCCGGCCCCGTGCCTACGCCCGTGCGGCGAGGGCGGCTTCGAACTGCTGCAGCTCCGCCTCCGGGATCGAGTAGGTGTGCTGCTCCTCCGGGAACGACCCGCTGCGGACGTCGGCGACGTACGCGCCGAGGGCGTCGCCGATCTCGTCGGCGATCGCGGCGTAACGCTTGACGAAGCGTGGCACGGTGCCCGGGTAGAGGCCGAGGAGGTCATGCCAGACGAGCACCTGGCCGTCACAGCCGGCACCGGCGCCGATCCCGATCGTCGGGATCTCGAGCGCCTCGGTGATCCTCGCGGCGACGGGCGCCGGGACGGCTTCGAGCACGAGCGCGAAGGCTCCGGCGTCCTGCAGGGCGAGCGCGTCGTCGTAGAGCTCGAGGGCCTTCGGGGCCGTCCGGCCCTGAGCGCGGAAACCGCCGAGCTTCGTGGCCGACTGCGGTGTGAGCCCGATGTGCGCCATGACGCCGATGTTCGACTCGGAAATCGCGCGCACGCGGGAGATCATGCGACCGGCACCCTCGAGCTTCACGGTCGCCGCGCCGCCTTCCTTGACCATCCGGACGGCGGTCTCCACGGCCTGTTCGTCGGAGATCTCGTAGGAACCGAACGGCAGGTCCCCGACCACGAGCGGACGGCGCGCGGAGCGGGTCACGGCCCGCGTGAGGAAGATCATCTCGTCGAGGGTCACCGAGATCGTGGATCCGTGCCCCAGCATCACCATCGCGGCCGAGTCGCCGACGAGGATCAGCTCGATGCCGGCCTTGTCGGCGAGAAGCGCGGCCGGGGCATCGTAGGCCGTGACCATCGTGATCGGGTCGCTGCGGCGCTTCATCTCGCCGAGCTCGGTCAGGGCAAATCCGCCGGGGGCGGGTGCCTGCTGCGCGGGGACGCGTGGTCTCGTGCTCATGACTCTCCCTCCAGGAGGACGTTGTCGATCAGGCGGGTCTCGCCGACGCGCGCGGCGACAGCGAGGGTGGTGCCGTCGAGCTCCGCGACGGCGACGTACTCGGGCTCGACGCCGGACTCGGCGAGGATCGCACGCGCTCGTTCCGGATCTTGCGTCGAAAGAGCGCGCGGAATCGCAAGCGCGCGGCGACGCTCCTCGGCGGAGAGCCGGCGATTCCGTGACGAGAGCGCGAGCCCGTCCGCGTCGCGCACGGTCGGGACGACGCGGATCTCGAGCTCGAGGTTCAGGTCGCGGACGAGCTGCTTCACGACCGCGACTTGCTGGGCATCCTTGCGGCCGAAGTAGGCCACGTTCGGTCGAACGATCGTGAACAGCTTCAGGCAGACGGTCGCCACGCCCCGGAAATGGCCCGGACGGAGCTCGCCCTCGAGCCCGACAGCCGCCCCTTCGGGCTCGACCCAGGTCGCAAAACCCGGTGGGTAGAGCTCGGCTGGAGCGGGGGCGAAGAGAAGATCGACGCCGGCGGCCTCGGCCTCACTCTGGTCGGCTGCGAGGCTGCGGGGATAGGCCGCGAGATCGGCTGGGTCCGCGAACTGCGCCGGGTTCAGGAAGATGGTGCCGACGACGACGTCCGAATCGGCGCGGGCGGCGTCGAAGAGCGCGCGGTGCCCGGCGTGGAGGGCGCCCATCGTCGGGACGAGCCCGATCGTCCGCTTTGCCCGCAGGGGCGCAAGCGCGTGCCGCAGCTCGGCGATCGTTCGCAGGGTTCTCATCGTTTTCGGCTCCAGTTCCGCGGGCGGATACCGGGCACCAGGAGAATAGCGCGCACGGCGTTCCGTCCGACCCGAAGCGCACCATGCCCGCGTTGATGTCGTCGGCGACCACGCTGGTAGCCTGGAGGATGCGATGCCGATCTACGAGTACGTCTGCATGAGCTGCGAGTCGCATTTCGAGGAGCTCGTCCGGTCGGGCGAGACGCCTCCCTGCCCCGACTGCGGGTCGGAGCATGCGAAGCGGCAGTTCTCGGCGTTCGCGGCGCACGGCCTCACGAAGGCCCCCAGCACCGTCCCGGCGCGCAGCACGGGCGGCGGTGGCTGTTGTGGGGGAAGTTGTGGCTGCGGCCATTGAGGGCTTGACGGGCGAAGCTGCGCTCGCTGCATTCCGCGACTCGGTCGCCGGTTGCACGCGCTGTCCGCTCTCGACCACCCGCACCCAGGTCGTCTTCGGGTCGGGCTCGCCGACAGCCGACCTGATGTTCGTCGGCGAGGCCCCGGGATTCCACGAGGACAAGCAGGGAATCCCGTTCGTCGGCGCCGCCGGCCAGCTCCTCGGCAAGCTGCTTGCCGAGATCGGGCTCACGCGTGACGACGTGTACGTGGCGAACGTGCTCAAGTGCCGCCCGCCTGGGAACCGGGATCCTCTGCCCGAGGAGATCGCCTCCTGCGAGAGCCACCTCTTCCGTCAGATCGAGCTGATCCAGCCGAAGGTCGTCGCGACGCTCGGCAACTTCGCGACGAAGCTCCTCTCCGGCAAGCCCGACGGGATCACGAAGGTTCACGGCCGCGAGCAGGAAGTCGTGCTCGGCGGCTCGCGGGTGCTGCTCTTCCCGATCTTCCACCCGGCGGCGGCCCTGTACACGCCGAGGATGCTCGACGTGCTGAAGACCGACTTCGAGCGCCTTCCCGCGCTGCTCGGTGCCGAGCCGCAGGTCCCCGCGGAGCCGGCCGCGCCCGCTCCGGAGCCGGCGGCAGTCGAGCCCGCAGTTCAGCTCGGTCTCTTCTAGCGGACGCCCTCGGTCGGCTTGTGTTGCACGTCACAAGCTCTGCGCAACCGGTCGGGCTCGCCTATCGTGAAGCGGTGGAGCTGACGACTGCGTCAGAGGGCGAGACGGAGGAGCTCGGGGCAAAGCTCGCCGCGCTCCTCGAGCCCGGCGACATCGTCGGGATCTCGGGTGAGCTCGGCGCCGGGAAGACGACCTTCGTCCGGGGAGCCTGCCGCGCCCTCGGCGTGACGACCGTCGTCTCGAGCCCGACCTACACGATCGGGCACCTCTACCAGGGGCGCGTGCCTGTGGCGCACCTCGACCTCTACCGCCTTGCCGGAATCGGCGACGAGCGTTGGGGCGACCTGGAGCCCTACTTCGCTGGCACGATTGCATTTGTCGAGTGGCCGGAGCACGGCGGCGAATGGTTCGAGCGAATGCGAGCCATGGTCACTCTGGCTCACGTCGACCCAACGCGCCGGAGGATCACGATCGAGAGTGACGACGATCTTTGCTTTTGACACCGCGACGTCCGTCACGACCTGCGCGCTCGTGCGCGACGGGGTCTCGGCGGGAGAGCGGCTCACCGAGGCGAGGTCGGTGCTCGACGCGGCCGCCGAACTCACCGGCGAGGCCGGGATCGGCCCGAAGGGGATCGACGCGCTCGTGGTCGGGACAGGCCCCGGCAGCTTCACCTCGATCCGGATCGGTCTGGCGACGGCCCGCGGCCTCGCGCTCGCGCTCGGGATTCCGGCGGCGGGCGTGTCCACGCTCCTGGCCTTCGATGGCGGCGTCCCCGTGATCGATGCCCGGCGGGGCGAGGTCTTCACGGTCGGCCCGTCCGTCATGCACCCGGGGGAGCTCGAGGTCGAGGGGCTCCGGCTCGTCGGCGACGGCGCGGTGCGCTACCGCGAGCTCTTCGAGGCCGCGGGCGCCGAGATTCCAGCCGACGACGATCCGGCGCACCGTCCGTCGGCCGGCCTTCTCGTCGAGCATGCGGCGGCGTTCGGCTCCGCCGAGGCCATCGAGCCGCTCTACCTCCGCGCCCCGGACGCGCAGCCGAGCCGGTGACCGCCATCGGCACCGAGATCCGCCCGCTCGGCCTCTCCGACCTGAACTCGATCGACGGGATCGAGCAGCGCGCCTACAACACCCCCTGGTCGCGCTCGATGTTCGCCTCCGAGCTGGCCAAGGCAAGCTCCGTCTGCCTCGGGGCGTTCGACCACGAGCAGTTGATCGGCTACGTCGTCAACTCCCGCTATGTCGATGCCTGGCACGTCATGAACGTCGCCGTCGACCCCGACTACCGCCGCCGCGGAATCGCGACGCTTCTCCTCGAGCGCGTCTTCGAGCTCACGAAGAACGACCAGCGCCGCGGCTACACGCTCGAGGTGCGCGTCTCGAACGGCGATGCGATCCACCTCTACGAGAAGCTCGGCTTCGTCCGCCAGGGCATCCGCCGCGGGTACTACACAGACAACCGCGAAGACGCGCTGATCATGTGGCGCGAAGCCGAAACCGAGCTGTAGCGAGGCCATTTCGCTGAGACGAAATGGCGAGTTGGTGTGGTCGGCGGGCCACGGGTCTCTGATCATCGCTTCCAACGAAGCCGCTCTTTCGGGGCCGACGCCTGCCACGTCCTGCCAATCGGCCTTGTCCGCCAGGACGATTGCTTCGAGCGAGCCGAACCGGCGTAGAAGCAACCTTGCGGTCGTGACCGAGATCCCCGGGGCGGCAGCAAGCGCTGCCTCGGCGGGCGGCATGTTGCGTGCGCGTTTTGGCCTCTGAGAATAGGCCGGCCGATCACGGGTACAGCCCTGCTGGCGACGGTCGGCCAGACGCAGGAGCCACCGGGCGGTGTCGTACGAATCGTCGGTACGAATGATCGCAATGCCTAAATCGGCTATCGCAAGACACATACCGCGGAGCGCGTCCGCATCGACGGGGCCACGAAGAAAGCGATCGCCTTCGAGGATCAACCATGGCGAGCGTCCAGCGCCGCGGAGTCTCCCGATCTGTGGCCAAAACCGGCCGGCGGAAAGGGTCTTGTGGAGATCCCGTACCGACTTCCGTTCTACGACCGTTTCCTCGCCACAGACGTAATCGCCGAATGCGAGGCGTTGGCGAATGACGGATACACCGAACTGCTCGAGCAGAAACGGCACCCCACTCGCTTCTTCAAAGACATCGGCAGTTATGGTTAGCACTAGCCAAGTTTGACAACAGCCGCCCGGCGATACTGTGACGAAAGTGGAACGGTCCGCTCTTACTAGCCATTTCGTCTAGGCGAAATGGCATTGCTTCTGGGCATCGAGACCTCGTGCGACGAGACAGCCGCGGCCGTGGTGACGGGCGGCGGGGAGATCCGCTCGAACGTCGTCGCGTCGCAGGTGGAGCTTCACCGGGCGTTCGGTGGGGTGGTGCCCGAGATCGCCTCCCGGCGGCATCTGGAGCTCGTCTCGCCCGTGATTCGCGAGGCGCTCGAAGGTGCCAACGCCTCGCTCGACGAGATCGACGCGGTTGCCGTCACCGTCGGCCCGGGGCTGATCGGGGCGCTGCTCGTCGGGCTCTCCGCCGCGAAGGGACTCGCCTGGGGGCTTGGAGTCCCGCTCGTCCCGGTGAATCACCTGCACGGTCACGTCGCCTCGCTCTACCTCGAGCCGCTCGACCTCGAGCCGCCGTTCACCTGCCTGCTCGCGAGCGGGGGGCACACGCTCCTTCTCGACGTGCGTGACCGGAGCTGGGCCGGCGTGAGCGTCCTCGGGACGACGCGCGACGATGCGGCAGGGGAGGCGTTCGACAAGGGCGCGAGGCTGCTCGGGCTGCCGTATCCGGGCGGGGCCGAGATCGATCGCCTGGCGCGCGAGGGGGATGCGGGCGCCTACGAGTTCCCCGTCGCCCGAGTTCCCGGGCTCGACTTCTCCTTCTCGGGGCTGAAGACCGCGCTTCTCTATGCCGTCCGCGACCTTGCACCCGAGGAGCTCGAACGGCGACGAGCCGATCTCGCGGCCTCCTACCAGCATGCAATCGTCCGCGCCCTCACGGAGCGGATCGAAGCTGCGGCCCCGGACAGGGTCGCGATCGTCGGCGGGGTCGCCGCGAACTCGAGTCTCCGCGGAGCGCTTCCGGAGGCGGTCGCAGCGCCGCTCCCCCTCTGCACCGACAACGCGGCGATGATCGCCTCGGCGGCGCGCTACTCGGCCCACGTCCCGGCCGCCGAGTACCTTGCGCTCGATGCGTTTGCTTCGACGGCCTGAGTTCCGCATCGTCCTCGTCGCCGCGATCGGCGTCGGAGCCTGGCTCACCGTCCGCTCCTCGCATGGCCCCGCGACAACGCCGCTCCCGCCGGCCGCGGCGGCCTCGTGGAACGGCCTCGTCGGCCCGTCGCGCCCCGCCGTCACCCTGACCGGGCTCGAGATCGTGGTGCTGCGAACGCCGTCCGTGGCGCAGCGGCTCGCGAGGGCGAAGCAGGCCACGGAGGAGGCCGAGCGCCGCTGGACGGCCGGGGTCTACGCCGCCCAGCAGCAGGTGTTGACCCAACTCGCGAGACACGGCTTCACGGTGCGGCCCGACTACAGCTTCGCGCGCGTGCTCGACGGGTTCTCGGCCACGCTCGACCCGTCAGCGGTCGCGCTGCTCGAGCACAACCCCGAGGTCGCGGGCGTCTACCCGGTGCGCGTCGCCTACCCGGCCGCGCTCTCGACCGCCGCGCCTGTCGCGGGAGGGATCTCCGCCGGAACCGCGGTCCGGCTGCCCGGCTTCGACGGCACCGGGGAGACGATCGCACTGCTCGACACGGGCGTCGACCTCTCGCACCCGTACATCGAGGGGCGGGTCGAGGCCGGCATCGACATCGTCGGCGGGACCGGTTCGGCGGCAGCGCAGACGAACCCGCAGAACCGCCGCCAGGTCGAGAGGCACGGAACCGAGCTCGCGGGCGTCCTCGTCGGCGCCGGCGGCCCGAACGGGATCCACGGCGTCGCGAAGGGAGCCTCCGTGCTCCCGATCCGCGTCGCCGGCTGGCAACCCGCCGCGAGTGGCCGAAACGCCGTCTATGCACGCAGCGACCAGCTGATCGCGGGCCTCGACCGGGCGGTCGACCCGAACGCCGACGGCGACACCCACGACGCCGTCCGGATCGCGCTGCTCGGCGTGGCCGAGCCGTTCGCGTCGTTCCCGGACAGCCCCGAGTCGCAGGCCGTCGACGGGGCTCTCGCCCTCGACACCCTCGTCGTCGCCCCGGCCGGGAACGACGGCCTCGCGGGCCCGCTCTTCGGATCGATCGCGGGGCCGTCCGGTGCGGAGGCAGCCCTGACGGTAGGAGCCACCGACTCGCGCTCCGCCACTGCCTCGGTGAGGATCGTGTTCCGCCAGGGCCTCGCCGTCCTGGCCGACGGCTCGCTACCGCTGATCGGCACCGTCTCGCCGAACCGGTCGACCGAGCTCGAGCTTGCCCGTCCTGGCGCTCCAGGCTCGCTCCAGGGGAAGGCGGCCCTCGTCGCCGCGGGAGTGAATCCGGCAGCTACGGTGAGCGCCGCGGTCGGCGACGGTGCCGCTGCAGTCCTCGTCTACGGACGGCGCCTGCCGTCCGGGGCCCTCGCCGGCTCTCCCGTGCCGGTGATCGGCGTGCCGGAGAGCTACGCGCGGCCGGCTCTCGCGAGCCTGCGGCAGGGCTTCTCGGTAGTGGTCGCGATCGGCCACACGAACGTCGCTTCCAATCCGGATCAGGGGCGGGTGGCGCCGTTCTCCTCGCGCGGCCTCACCTTCGGCGGCCTCCTCGACCCGCAGCTCGCCGCGCCGGGCGTCGCGATCGAGACGTCCGATCCTGGCTCCGCCGGCGACGGAGAGCCCGCCTTCGTCTCGGTCACGGGCACGAGCGTCGCCGCCGCCGAGGCCGCCGGCTCGGCGGCCCTACTCTCAGAGGCCCGTCCGGGCCTTTCGGCCGAGGACATTGCGAGCCTCCTCACGGGCTCCGCCCGGTCGTTCGGAGCCGGCGGGACGGCCGCGGGTGCCGGGCTCGTCGATCCGGGTGCAAGCGCCGTCGGCGAGGTGGCCGCGAGCGCGACCACGCTCGCATTCGGCCCCTGGAACGGGCCGAAATGGCACGAGAAGCGGCTCGTGACCGTCCGCAATGTCTCGACACGACCGTTGATCCTCGCTCTCTCCTCGAGCTCACGGCTCATCGACGTGGAGCCCGCGAGCCTGCAGCTCGCGCCGGGGGCGACAGCGACCGTTCAGGTCACGGCGGCGGCGTCGTCGCGCCCGGCGCTCTCGGTCGTGAGCGGCGGGCTGACCGTGAAGCCTGCCGGCAGCCAGGCTCTCCGCATCCCCTGGGCGATCGTGTTCCGTCCTTTCACGGGATCCCTCATCGGCCAGACGCGCATCAGCCCCGTCACGTTCTCGCCCTCGGACTCGCATCCCGCCGTGCTCACGGTGGTCGCCGGACGGATCGGCGGCGGGAAGATCGTCGAGATCGAGCCGGTTGCCCGCCTCGATCTACTCCTCTACACGGCAGGCGGCGCCTACCTGGGCGTCCTGGCCCGCGTGCCCGACCTGCTCCCCGGCGCCTACAACTTCGGCCTGACGGGGCGCGGCCCGAACGGAGCGGTACTGCCACCCGGGAGCTACGAGATCAGGATCGTCGCCCGGCCGACCCTTGCGGGGGCCGCCAGCCGGAGCAAGATCGGCTTCCGGATAGAGTGAGCGCTCGCCGATGAGCTACGCGGAGAGCCCCTTCCGGATCGCGCAGCAGCAGCTGCAGGACGTCGCCGGGGTCTTCGGGCTCGACGACGATCTGGTCGCGATTCTCGGCGACTGCAAGAAATCCGTCGAGGTCGCGATCCCGACGACCATGGACGACGGGTCGGTGCGCGTCTTCACCGGCTGGCGCGTCACGCACAACGTCGCCCGCGGGCCGTCGAAGGGCGGGATCCGCTATCACCCGGGCGTCACGCTCGACGGCGTCAAGGCGCTTGCGATGTGGATGACCTGGAAATGCGCGCTGATGAACCTTCCGTTCGGCGGGGCGAAGGGCGGGGTGATCTGCGATCCGAAGGAGCTCTCGAGCGGCGAGCTCGAGCGCCTCACCCGCCGCTACACCTCCGAGATCGTGAACGAGATCGGCCCGGAGAAGGACATCCCGGCCCCGGACGTCGGTACGAGCCCGGCGGTGATGGCGTGGATCTTCGACACGTTCTCGATGAACCAGGGGTACTCGGTCCTGAGCGTCGTCACCGGGAAGCCGCTCGCGATCGGGGGCTCGCTCGGCCGCGAGGAGGCCACCGGGCGCGGGGTCTACTTCGCGCTGGAGGAGACGCTCGGCCGTGAGGAGCGGGCGCTCGCGGGGCTGAAGCTCGCGATCCAGGGGTTCGGGAACGTCGGCTCGCTGTTTGCGCGGTTCGCGGCCGAGGCGGGTGCGATCGTCGTCGCGGTATCGGATTCCTCGGGCGGCCGCCATGACGAATCCGGGCTCGACGTCGCAGCGCTGCTCGAGCACAAGGCCGCCGGCGGCTCCATCGCCGATTTCACGGGCGGCGAGCCGCTCACGAACGAGGAGCTTCTGGCGCTCCCCTGCGACGTGCTCGCTCCCTGCGCGCTCGAGCATGCCCTCGATGCGGCGAACGCGGACGAGGTGAAGGCACGCATCGTCGTCGAAGGCGCGAACGGCCCGACGACACCCGAGGCCGACGCGATCCTCGAAGGGAACGGGGTTCTCGTCGTTCCCGACGTCCTCGCGAACGCCGGTGGCGTCGTCGTCTCGTACTTCGAATGGGTCCAGGGCCTGCAGGAGCTCTTCTGGGCCGAAGGGGAGGTCAACGAGCGGCTGCGGAAGATCGTCTCGAACGCCTATCGCGAGACGTGGGAGCTGCACGAGGCCCGGGGCACCTCGATGCGGACGGCGGCCTACGGGCTCGCCGTCCAGCGCGTCGCGGAGGCGACGACGATCCGGGGCCTCTATCCGTAGCGTCACCCTCGTCGTCGCCCGCGACTGCCACCTCTGCGAGCGCGCACGCACCGAGCTGGGAGCCCTCGCCGTCGAGCTCGGCTTCGAGATCCGCGAGGTGGACATCACCGGCGACCCCGAGCTCGAGCGCCGCTACCGCGAGTGGATCCCGGTGATCGAGGTCGACGGTGAGCAGGTCTCCGTCTACCGCGTCGAGGTCCCCGAGCTGCGTCACAAACTCGGCATCTCATAGCGAGCTTGTGACGAACCGAACGCAGTCTCCATGCGTTAGTGCAGAATCCCTCGTTCATGTTGCAAAGTCAGCCCGAAGGGATCCGCCCGCTCGAGAATCGCGTAGGTGTCGGAGTGGCCGCACGGCTCTCGCGCTACCTCCAGGTCCTGACCCAGGCGAAGAAGATGGGCAAGGACCGGATCTCCTCTCAGGAGATCGCGGACTACACGAACATCAACGCCACGCAGATCAGGCGCGACCTCTCCAACTTCGGCAAGTTCGGCAAGCGCGGGGTGGGATACTCGATCGACGGCCTCCTCGGCGAGATCCGCCGGATCCTCCGGACCCAGGGTCAGCACAACATCGCGCTCGTGGGCGCCGGTCGGCTCGGACAGGCGATCGCAGGGTCGCCGATCTTCATCGAGCACGGGATCACGATCGCTGCGGTGTTCGACATCGACGAGAAGATCGTCGGCCGCCCGATCGGCTCGATCGACGTCAGCCCGTACGCCCGGCTGAAGGACGTCGTGCGCGACAAGAACATCCTCGTGGGCGTCCTCGCCGTCCCCGCCGATGCCGCCCAGCAGGTCGCAGACGATCTCGTCGAGGCGGGGGTGCAGATCATCTTCAACTACACCGAAGCCCTGCTCGACTGCCCGCCCGAGGTCACCGTGCACACCTCGAACCCCGCGGTCGAGCTCCTGCACGCTCTCTACTTCCACCTCACGTAGCGGCGACCGCCACGATCGCCTCGACTGCCTGCTCGGCGGTCACCCGATCGGAGTTCACGACCAGGTCGTAGTCGGTCGGAAGCTCCTGGCTGACGCCGTAGAAATGCTTGAGGTAGGCCTTCATGTCCTTGTCGGCGTCCTTGACGCGCCGGGCGGCTTCGTCCCCGTCGAGACCGGTCTCGGACAGTTGCCGCTCTCTCGTCTCGGAGGAGGCCGTGATCCGCACGCGGAGAACGCCGCCACGGCCCTCGAGCGCGAACGACGCCGCGTGGGAGACGATCACCACGTCGCCGTCAGCGGCGGTCTCCACGACGGCGTTCCGGATGAGCTCCCGCACGTCCTCGGTCTTCTCGAAGCGGTTGAAATCGACCTCGAGCCACCGTCCGGGACTGCGGGACTCGGCGAGCGAGACCGCCTCCGGGAACGCGCCGGCTGCTTCGGCGGCCGCGACGACGATCTCGTCGTCCGCGTAACGGAAGCCGAGCCGGTCGGCAAGCCGCTGCCCGATCTCCTCTCCGCGCGCCCCCTCCGCGTGTGCCAGGCAGACGACAGAGATGCGCGGGGGGCCCTCGATCTCGGCGGTGCCGTCGGGACTTCGCGGGTCCATGAGCTCGTCCGTCGATTCCACAGCTGCATTCTGCCCTGAAGCGGCAGTTTCGACACGCCGAGCGCGTTCTCCGGGAGTCTGTCCGCTCCGGGCATGCAAGGTGGGGACATGCGGATCCTCCTCTGGCACGGCTATCTGCTCGGCGGCACGGGCTCGAACGTCTACACCCGGGCGCTCGCCCGGGAGTGGAGCCTTCAGGGCCACGAGGTCGTCGTCGTCTGCCAGGAGCCGGCTCCCGAGCAGTACGACCTCGGGGGTGCGCAGGTGGTGCGCCCGGCGCTGCCCGGCGGCCTGCTGCCCGTGTTCGTCCTCGACCGCTACGAGGGCCTCACGGCCCGGCTGCTCCAGGATTTCACGGCGGCGGAGCGGGCGGCGTACGTCGAGGCGAACGTCGAGGCGCTCCGCGCGCTCCTGCCCGCCGAGCTCGTGTTCACGAACCACGTGCTGATGGGCGGCGCCGTCGGCGCGGGTGTCGGCGAGCGGTTCCGGGTGAAGGCGCACGGCTCGGAGCTCGAGTACTCGATGCGCGGCCGTCCCGAGCTCGAGGCCTGGGGCCGCGAGGTGCTTGCCCCTGCCGAGGCGGTATTCGTCGGGTCGCAGCACATCCGCCGTGTGCTCGCCGAGGTCACCGGCCACGTCGATTCGGTGTTGGAGGTGCCGCCGGGAGTCGACGTCGACGCGTTCGTGCCGCAGTCTCGTGCGGCCGCGCTCGCCGACCTCGTCGCCGAAGCCCGCAACGACCTGCCCAATCCCGGCAACGTCGCCGAGCGACTGCCCGACGAGGGCAACGCCGAACGCCTCGCAGCATTCCTCGCCGGCGAGCGGCCCACCGTCGTCTACTTCGGGAAGCTGATCGAGAACAAGGGGGTCCAGCTCCTGCTCGAGGCGCTCGCCTCGCTCGAGGCGCGTGCGGTGATCGTCGGTTTCGGCGACTACCGCGGAGAGCTCGAGGCGCGGGCGGCGGCCCTGCCGCCGGGACGCGTCCTCTTCACCGGCCCGCTCGAGCATCGCCATCTCGTCCACCTGCTCCCGCTCGCCGACGCCGCCGTCGTCCCGTCGATCTTCCCCGAGGCGTTCGGGATGGTCGCCGCCGAGGCCGCGGCCTGCGGGTGTCCGCCGCTCGTCGCGCGGCACAGCGGCCTTGCCGAGGTCGCCGCCGGGCTCGAGGAGTCCTACCCGGTCCACCTGCGCGGGCTGGCGAGCTTCACGACCGGAGACGCCGCCGAGCTTCGCGAGAAGCTGGCCGAGTTGCTCGCGCTCCCCGACTCCGACCGGCAGGCGATCCGGGCCGCGGCACGGGCCACCGCCTGCGAGCGCTGGTCATGGGCGGGTGTGGCCGCGCGCTTGCTCGCGCCGGTCGCGTAGCCTTCGCGAGCCATGGGCGAGGAACAGCGCCTTTCTCCCGAGGAGCAACTCGCCACCGCGCGGGCGGCGTTCGAGGACGGAACCGACTTCACCGTCGCGGTCGAAGAGGAGTTCGCCCTGCTCGACGCGGAGACACTCGACCTCGCAAACCGCTTCGAAGACGTCCAGTCGGCGGCGAGAGGCACCGAGCTCGAGCCGAATCTCGTCGGCGAGCTGATTGCCTCCGAGGCCGAGGTCAGGACCGGGAAGTGCGCGGATTTCGCCGAGGCGGCCGCTGCGATGGTGGAGCGGCGGTCGCAGCTCGCCGCGATCACACGCGAGCTCGGCCTCTCACTCGGGGCGGCCGGCACCCACCCCTGGAGCCGGTGGCAGGACCAGCGGATCATCGACACGCCGCACTACCGCCGGAACGATCAGCTGCTCCGCTACGTCGTGTGGCGCAACAACACCTTCGGCCTCCACGTCCACGTCGGGATCCGCGGCTGCGATCGCGCGATCGCCGTGTGCAACGCGCTGCGCCGGTTCCTGCCCGAGCTGCTTGCCCTCTCGGCGAGCTCTCCGTTCGTCGAGGAGGTCGACAGCGGCCTCCATTCGGCGCGCACGCAGATCTTCACGCGGACCTTCCCGCGGTGCGGGATCCCCGACGTATACGACCGGTGGCAGGGATTCGAGGAGTACGTCGCCTTTCTGTACCGCACCGGCTCGATCGACGAGCACACGCAGCTCTGGTGGAGCGTTCGGCCGCACCTCGCCTATCCGACGGTCGAGATCAGGATCTGCGACGCGCAGCCGGATCTCGGCGACGCACAGAGCCTTGCGGCGCTGGCCTACTCGCTTGCCGCACGCTGCGCCCGTGCGATCGACGAGGGCGAGCCGCTCCCGGATCTCCCGAACCGGATGCTCGAGGAGAACGTCTGGCGGGCGATTCGCTACGGCCTCGCCGGAGAGCTGATCGATTTCGACCGGGGCGAGCCCGTGCCCGCGCGCGCTCGGATCGAGGCTCTGATCGAATGGGTTGGGCCGGTCGCCGAGGAGACGGGCGCCGCCCCGTTTCTTGCTGTGCCGGCCGCCAACTCGGCGGAACGCCAGCAGGCGCGCAGGCAAGATGGGGCGACGCTCGAGGAGATCTACGCGACGGAAGGAAGGGCCGGTGAGCGAATTGGCTGACGAACACGAACACGAGCACGAACACGAACACGACGATCAGGAGCATCACGATCACGACGAGCACGATCACGAGCAGGAGGTCGCGCCGGAAGAGGCAGAGGAGCAGCTCGACGCGATGCTCGACGCGATCAGGCAGGCCAAGGTCGCACAGTTGATCCTCTCCACGGTCTCGACGCTCGCGTCGGTTGCCTACGGCAAGCTCGAGATGAAGGACACCGCCGAGGCGAAGAAGGCGATCGACGCGATCGATGCGCTCCTTCCGCTACTCGAAGGGGAGATCGAGGACGGGATCAAGAAGGAGTTCGAACAGGCGGTGACGGGTCTGAAGCTCGCTTACGCGGACGCCGTCTCCGCGTCTCAGTAGAATCGCGCGCGCGCCGGGCCTCGGCGCTGATCTTTCTCTGGAGGGAGCAAAGCGTATGGATTGGTTCATGCATCATGCGGTGCTCGTGGGCCTCGTCGGAGCGGGCGTCGCGGTGGGGTACGGGCTCTGGCTGACCGCATGGCTCCTCAAGCAGCCGGCGGGCAATGAGCGCATGCAGGAGATCGCGCGCGCGGTGCAGGAGGGTGCGGCCGCCTACCTGAAGCGGCAGTACGTCACGATCGCCGCGGTCGCAGTCGTTCCATTCATCCTGCTCGGCGTCTACGACAAGCTCGGCTGGGGCACGGCCTTCGGATTCCTGATCGGAGCCGTCCTCTCTGCCGGAGCCGGCTTCATCGGGATGAACGTGGCTGTTCGCTCGAACGTCCGGACGGCAGAGGCGGCGCGAGACGGCGTCGCACCGGCTCTGAAGGTCGCTTTCCGTGCCGGGTCGGTGACCGGCCTGCTTGTCGTCGGGCTCGCCCTCGGCGGCGTCGCCGGGTACTACTGGTTCCTGACGGCGGCGATGAACGACACGCCGACCAAGGCGATTCACAACCTCGTCGGGCTCGCGTTCGGCGGTTCGCTGATCTCGGTGTTCGCGCGGCTCGGCGGCGGCATCTTCACGAAGGCCGCCGATGTCGGGGCCGACCTGGTCGGCAAGATCGAGGCCGGGATCCCCGAGGACGATCCGCGCAACGCGGCCGTGATCGCCGACAACGTCGGCGACAACGTCGGCGACTGCGCCGGTATGGCGGCCGACCTCTTCGAGACCTACGCGGTCACCACCGTTGCCGTGATGCTGCTCGGGAAGAGCTTCGGCGGGAACCTCGCCCTCTATCCGCTGGCGCTCGGGGCCGTGGCGATCATCGCTTCCGTGATCGGGACGTTCTTCGCGCGGCTCGGCAAGGGTGAGAACGCGATCATCAACGCGCTCTACAAGTCGGTGATCGTGGCGACCGTCCTGTCGGCGATCGGGTTCTATCCGATCACGAAGGCCTTCGACTCGGGCTCCTACAGCTTCAAGGATCTCTACCTCTCGGCTCTCACAGGCCTCGTGGTGACCTTCCTGCTCGTGGCGATCACCGAGTTCTACACCGGTACTCGCTGGAATCCGGTCAAGAAGATCGCTGCCGCGTCTGAGACCGGCCACGCGACAAACATCATCGAAGGGCTCGCAGTTGGCATGCAGGCTACTGCTGCGCCGGTGATCGTTCTCGCTGCCGGAATCCTCGTCGCCGACCACTTCGCCGGCCTCTACGGCATCGGTGTCGCTGTGATGGCTCAGCTCTCGATGTGCGGTCTGATCGTGGCGCTCGATGCATTCGGCCCGGTGACGGACAACGCGGGCGGGATCGCCGAGATGGCGGATCTGCCCGAAAGCGTTCGCGCGATCACCGAGCCGCTCGATGCAGTCGGCAATACGACGAAGGCCGTCACGAAGGGTTATGCAATCGGCTCCGCTGCTCTCGCGGCGCTCGTGCTCTTCAACTCGTACACGTCGGGTCTCTCCGATCGTGGGTTCAAGACGACGTTCCAGCTCGACAACCCGT
>DATBBA010000049.1:0-5625 GCA_036271235.1 Gaiellaceae bacterium | reverse complement strand
TCTTCGTACCGCCGCGAAGTAACCTCCGGAGGTGGCTCAGGAATCGTGGCGGGCGGTCGATCACGAGCCGAAAGGCAGGGGCTGAGAGTCGCGAGGGCACGGCCGACCGCACAACCGCAGGCCTGGCTACCATGACCTGCTCGGCAAGGAGCAACCGGATGGCGCCGCCACTACGGCAGAGAGGCTGACGTGTTCGAGAGATTCACAGAACGAGCCCGCCAGGTCGTCGTTCTCGCACAGGACGAGGCGAGGGCCCTGAAGCACAACTACATCGGAACTGAGCACATCTTGCTCGGACTCCTCCGCGAAGAGGAGGGTCTTGCGGCACGGGTGCTCGAATCGCTCGACATCACCGTGGAAGAGGTGCGTGCGCAAGTTGCCCGTATCGTCGGCCAGGGCGACGAGGTCACGAGCGGTCAGATCCCGTTCACCCCGCGCGCGAAAAAGGTGCTCGAGCTCGCGCTGCGCGAGGCGCTTTCACTGGGGCACAACTACATCGGTACCGAGCACATCCTTCTTGGTCTCGTACGCGAGAACGAGGGTGTCGCGGCGCGGATCCTGCTCGACTTCGACGCAGATGCGGAGAAGATCCGGAACGAGATCATTCGCATGCTCTCCGGTCCCGGCCGGCGTGGGCAGGCGCAGGGCGGGCCCCCGGGCGAGAAGTCGAAGAGCTCGAAGCTCCTCGACCAGTTCGGCCGGAACCTCACGAAGCTGGCGACGGAGGGGAAGCTCGACCCGGTGGTTGGAAGGCAGACCGAGATCGAGCGCGTGATGCAGATCCTCTCGCGCCGCACGAAGAACAACCCCGTGCTGATCGGCGAGCCCGGCGTCGGCAAGACCGCCGTCGTCGAGGGCCTCGCGGCCCGCATCAGCGCGAATCAGGTGCCCGACATCCTCAAGAACAAGCAGATCTACACGCTCGATCTCGCGGCGCTCGTCGCGGGCTCGAAGTACCGCGGTGAGTTCGAGGAGCGCCTGAAGAAGGTGATGAAGGAGATCACCCAGCGAGGCGACATCATCCTGTTCATCGACGAGCTGCACAACCTCGTCGGAGCCGGTGCGGCCGAGGGCGCGATCGACGCGGCCTCGATCCTGAAGCCGGCGCTCGCCCGCGGCGAGCTCCAGACGATCGGCGCAACGACCCTCGACGAGTACCGCAAGTACCTCGAGCGCGACGCCGCCCTCGAGCGGCGCTTCCAGCAGATCCGAGTCGAGGAGCCCTCGACGGACGACACCGTCCAGATCCTGCGCGGGCTCCGCGACCGCTACGAGGCGCATCACCGCTGCAAGATCACCGACGACGCCCTCGTGGCCGCGGCCACGCTCGCCGACCGCTACATCCAGGACCGCCAGCTGCCCGACAAGGCGATCGACCTGATCGACGAGGCCGCCTCCCGGATGCGGATCAAGACCATGACCGCCCCGCCGCGCTACCGCGAGCTCGAGGACGAGATCGACCGGGTGCGCAAGGACAAGGAAGAGGCGATCGAAGGCCAGGAGTTCGAGAAGGCCGCCTCCCTCCGCGACAAGGAGCGGAAGCTCACGCAGAAGAAGCGCGAGCTCGAGGAGGAGTGGCGCAACCAGGAGCCGTCCGAGCAGCCGTCGATCGGCGAGGACGAGATCGCCGACATCGTCTCGATGTGGACGGGGATCCCGGTCTTTAAGCTCACCGAGGCCGAGTCGCAGAAGCTCATCCGGATGGAGGAGGAGCTCCACAAGCGCGTGATCGGCCAGGACGCGGCGATCGTCGCCGTCTCCAAGGCGATCCGCCGTGCTCGCGCCGGGATCAAGGATCCGAAGCGGCCGACCGGCTCGTTCATCTTCCTCGGCCCCTCGGGCGTCGGGAAGACCGAGCTCGCCCGCACGCTCGCCGAGTTCCTCTTCGGCGACGAGGAGGCGATGATCCAGATCGACATGTCCGAGTACATGGAGAAGCACGCCGTGTCACGGCTCGTCGGGTCGCCTCCCGGGTACATCGGCTACGACGAGGGCGGACAGCTCACCGAGTCCGTGCGCCGCAAGCCGTACTCGGTCGTCCTCTTCGACGAGATCGAGAAGGCCCACCCCGACGTGTTCAACATCCTGCTCCAGATCCTGGAGGACGGGAAGCTGACCGACTCGCAGGGCCGCAAGGTCGACTTCAGGAACGTGATCGTGATCATGACCTCGAACATCGGGTCGACCTCGATCTCGAAGAACCAGGCCCTCGGCTTCAACCTCTCCGACGAGCAGGGGCTGTCGTACGACGACATGAAGAGCCGCGTCATGGGCGACCTGAAGAAGGCGTTCCGGCCGGAGCTCCTGAACCGGATCGACGAGATCATCGTCTTCCCGAAGCTGTCGAGGGAGGAGATCCTCCAGATCGTCGACCTGATGCTGAACCGGCTGCGCGTGCAGATGGCAGAGCACGAGGTCACGATCGAGCTCGCACCCGAGGCGAAGGAGATGCTCGTCGAGAAGGGCTACGACCCGGCAATGGGTGCCCGGCCGCTGCGCCGCGCGATCCAGCGCCTGATCGAGGACCCCCTCGCGGACTTCGTCCTCGGCCGCAGCCTCGCTCCAGGCTCGACGATCGTCGTCAAGCGCAAGAACGAGGAAGAGGTCGACATCGAGGTCATCCCGCCGATCGACGCGCCCGAGCCTGCGAAGGTCGGCGCGGCCGGTGCGAGCGACGATGAGCACGAGGAAGACGCGCCGGCGGAGTAACGGCTCGGCCCGCCGAGGCGCTGAAGAGTGAATGTCGAGGGGCCCGTCAGGGCCCTTCGCGTTCTCCGCCCTGGACGTACCCCTCGAGCATCTTCCGCTTCGTCCTGACCTTCTCCAGCTCGCGCTGGAGCTTCTGGATCTGCGCTTCCACCTCGGTGCGATCCGCTTCGAGCTCGGGCGAGGGTGTGCGGCCCTTTCCGAAGAGCTCCGCCCGCATCTCGTTCTCGACGTCCTTCATCGCGCCTTCGGCATGGTCGAGCGCGATCTCGGCGAACTCGAACTCCCGCTCCGCCTCGACGAGAGACGCCTCGGCCTTGACGATCCCGTCGACCGTATACGAGCGGTTCTCCTCGGGCAGTGCCTTGTAGAGGTAGTCGGCCGCGAGGTAGGCGTCCGTGAGCCTGCTCTTCTCCTCCCAGACGCTCTTGTCGAACTGCGCCCCGCTCTTCTGCAGCCCGTCGATCGTCTTGTTGAAGGAATCGAGCTTCGCCGCGAAGCTGGCACGCCGCGCGTTCGTGCTCTTCCGGTCGTCGGCGTGCTCCCCGTACACGCTCTCCCAGACCTCCTGGGCGCGAGCTCTCTCGGCTGCGCTCGGAGGGCCGTCTCGCTTGACGACCTCGACGGCCTGAACCGCGACATCCGGGTCGAGCTTCATCTTCGCCGCGATCGTTGCCGCATCGTCGCCCTCGGCCGCACGGAGACGGGCCATCTCCCACCACTGGATCGCGTGGTCACCCTCGTGTCGCTCGAGCCCGCTCAAATACGTGACGAGCTCCGGCGGGAGCGTGTCAGCCTTGATGTACTCGGGATCGATCGCGATCTTCCACGTCGTGAAGTCGAAGTGGCCGCCCGTTCCGGCGGCGCCCTTCACCATCACGACGTCGACGTTGGGGATGCCCCGTGCAGCGAGTGGACGGTTTGCGATCGCGGTCAGCGAATCGAGACGGTTCGGGATCGCGAGGTCACGCCAGGTGGGGCCGAGCTGCTCGATCGAGTCGATGATCCTCCGTGCCTCGAGCCGTTCGCTCGCGCTCCCGGGCCGCACGAGATCGGCCCCCTTGTCGCCACCGAGGTGCTTCTTCCTGTCGGATGTGCCCGGGAGCGAGTCGGTGTCGTCCAGCGGCTCCGCTGCCGGAAGCAGCTCCGGTTCGAGGGCACTTGCGAGCATCTGCTCGTCCATCGCCTGCTTGATCTGGGCGAACCGAGCGTCACCGGGTGCGTGTGGGTCGATCTTCTCGAACGCCCGGTCGCTCGAGGCAAGGTGCTGGATCCGGAGGGCCGCCGCGTCCGCGGGGGTGATATCGAGCATCTGCTTGGCCCACGCCTTGAACTCCGGGCCGTGGATCCGCTCGAGGATCGCCTCGCGGAGTTCCGGCGTTCGCGCCGCCCGCGCCTCGCGCCAGGTCGACAGCATCTCGCCGGACTCCGCCTGGTAGCGGGTGAGCTCCTGGCGGAGCGCCTTCGGGAGGCCTGCGGCCGAGTCCGAGATCGACTTTGCGCGTCCTGCATCGACCTCGACGCCCATGCGGAAGCGTCGCTGCCACTCGGGATGCGTGGCGTCGAGGTGCTCGATCGCCTGCGCCGCCTTGAGGCCTGCGTCCTCGCCCTTCACCGTCAGCTCGGCGGTGTTCTCCGGTTTGCCGAGCGCGTCCTTCCCGCCTTCGGGCGCGGCGCCGAAGCCCGCGACCTCGCCGGCAACCTGCTCGCGGTGGCTGACGAGGCCGTCGATCGCCGTGTCTCGCGCCGCCGGATCCATGAGGGCGAACTCGCCGGCCCCTTGCCTCAGGGCTCCGATCGCGTTGTCCCAGGAGCCGAAGTGATCGAGCAGCTTTCCCGCTGCACCGGGCGAGCCCTTCGCGCTCTCCGCGAGCTCGACGAGCTCGAGGTGCTTTGCGGCCGTTCGGTCCGGTGCCTTGGCGCTCTCGGTCGCAGGTGCGCCACTCCTGCCCTCCGACCCGTGGGACTCGGCCGGGCCGGAGGCCTCGCCCGTGCCCGCTCTCCCCTCGTGCTCGCCCGCACCTTCCTCTCCCGGCGCGGCGCCTGGATGCTCGCCGAAGGCGTGGTGCACGCCCTGCATCCCCGCGTCCGTGAGGACTGCGCTGGAGGCCTCGTCGAGGACCATGGTCGCGAGCTCGTCGACCGACTGCGGCATGTTCGCCTTGCCGTAGATGATCTTCTGGACGGCCATATTCGCGCCGATGTTGTAGAAGGACGAGGCCGCCGCCGCGGTGCCGCCGATCATCAGCCGCGTCCCGCCGTCCGCAAGGGCCTCGGCGCCCCAGCGCTCGACGATTCGCGCCTCGATCGCTTTCGTGAACGCCCCCTGGGTGACGCCGCCGAAGAGCGCCATCGCCCCCTCGGCTGCCGCACCTTTCGTGAGCCCCGCCCAGTCCATGTGCTTCCGCTCCCCCTCCGCGACCTCGGCGGCCTGCTGCGCTCCCTCCTGGACGAAGGAGTAGCTGCCCGCCATGAGCGCTGCGTCGAGAAGCCCTCCGCCGGCGAGCGCGCCCGCGGCGAGCTTCCCGGCCACCTTCGCGCGGTTCAGCCACTTCACCGCGATCCCGGCGCCCTTCATCACGCGGTCCTCGTAGCGCTCGAAGCGTCTGGCAGCACGGTCGAACGAGTTCTGCGCGCGCATATAGGCGAGCAACCCGACCTCGAGCTCCTGGTCGTTGAGCTTCTCGAGCGCAGCCTGAGAGGCCATCTTGGGCTCGGTCCAGATGTCGAGCTCGGGGCACTCGTTCGACAGCTCCTCCTGCCGCTCCGCGAACGTCCCCTTCTCCGGGTGCTCGCGGGTGTCGATCAGCAGCTCCGCCAGGGCGACCATGTCGGGCCCGCCGCCGAGCGCCTCGGCCACTCGGCGCACGACGGGGTGGTCGTGGTTCTTCTCGATGCGGTTCTGATGCTCGAGCTCCA
>DATBBA010000048.1:0-10218 GCA_036271235.1 Gaiellaceae bacterium | reverse complement strand
AGTCTTCACTGCTCGTCTTATACGACACGGATGCCGTGAATAGTCACGCTCGGGGGTCATTCCGGAACACTGGCCCACCTGGGTGCCGTTACGCCTGACGCGCGTCTAGCTCGTGGAGAGACGGACGGTGGAGAGCATCTGATGCACCGCCGCTTCGTTCGAGCCGAACTGCGGTCCACGGAGGCAGGCGGCCATCCTTATCTCGCCCGCACTCGACTGGATGGCTGCGAGGACAAGACGCTGAGCGCCGCTCGTCGCCCCGCAGGTCACCTGTAGCGCGCGGTCGGAAGGAGTCAGAACGGCCACACGGGCAGGCTGGCCGCCGATGTGAGTGCTCCGGCCCGGTGAAGACGTCACCTTGATGCCGGGAAAGCTCGACTCCATCCACATGACAGCAATGTCGTTGGTGTCGAGTGTCTCGGGCCAACCCGTATCGCTGTTCGTGCAGGGACGGGGCTGGGCCGTCGTCAGATAGATGATGTTCGACGTTTCGGTCGTCACCACGCGGCACTTCTCCTTCGTCCAGTTCGCCGGGTAGCGGAGTGAGAGGCCGTAGGAGGGGAAACGCGCGCTGACGAGAGAGTCCCGGTGGGGAGGACTGAGTGTTCGGCGAGCGCCTGATCCACACCCCGTCAGGCATGCCGCACCGACCGTGAGCAGCAACGCCGCTGAGAGAAGCGCCTTCACCTCGCCTCTATACGTCACCGACCGACCAGACGTCACGCCCCTGGAAAGCCTCGCACTCAGGGGTCATTCCGGAACACTGGCCCAGGCGAGCGGCTTGCACCTGAAGCCAAGCCGTCGGCGCTGGTGCGACTGGGTCACGGGCGCCTCAGCTGCTCGAGCTTTTGCGAGCGAGAGAGGCGGCACGCGGGGACTAGGGTGGGCGTCGTGAGCGATGACGTTCCTCTTTACACCTCGGCGTATGCGGGCTTCGACGTTCGGAACCAGGTGCGCCAGGCGACCTACGGGGACGACATCGGGCAGTCGGGCTGGCTGACCTCGAACGAACTCGATCGGTTCGCGGAGTGGCTGAATCTCAGCGGAGACTCACGGTTGCTCGACGTTGGCTGCGGGTCGGGCGGTCCAGCACTTCGCCTCGCGGAGACAACTAGCGCACGCATCGTTGGGATTGACCGCCTCAAGGAGGGGACCGCGACTGCAACCCGCCTCGCCGAGGAACGGGGGCTCGCCGATCGCGCAGAATTCATGCAGGTCGACGCAGGCAGACGCCTGCCCTTCGCCGATCAAGGCTTCGACGCAGTCCTTTCGATCGATGTGATGTGTCACCTCCCAAACCGCCTCGACATCCTCCGAGAGTGGCAGCGAGTCACGGCGCCCGGCGGACGAATTCTCTTCACCGACCCAACGATCGTCACCGGCCTCGTGACCGCCACCGAGCTCGAAGCCCGAAGCAGCATCGGCACCTACGTTTTCTCCGCCGAGACAAACAATGAGAAGCTGCTTATCGAGGCCGGCTTCGAACTCGTCCGCTGCGACGACTTGACCGAGAATATGGCGGCGATGGCAGGTCGCTGGCACGATGCGCGAGCGCGCTTCCGGGACGATCTTGTTCCCGACGAGGGGGAGCGCACCTTCGAGGGCATCCAGCGCTTCCTCGCTGCCTCTCACCTTCTGGCACGCGAGGGCCGCCTATCGCGATACGCATACCTCGCCTTGCGCTAACCGGGCTCGGACCGACCCAGGAAGAGCGGCTGCCTCAGGGGTCATCCCGGAACACTGGCCAGGCGAGAGTGACCGGTCCAGATGTGACGTTTGCGTGCGTGGCGTCGTATGCGCATGAGGTGAAAGTCCTGACTGGCGTTGTCGCGCTCGTTTCAGTAGCAGTGCTCGGGGCGGGTGGCGGCAGCAGCCGTCACATGAGCGCACCTCTCCGACAGCGAATCGCCGCAGTTGCCCGTACGACTGCACGCAAGCTCGCGGATCCTTCTGTGAAGACGGCGCAGGCGTATGGGCCTGCCTCGTACCGGGCCGTTTTGGCGGCATCGGAAGGCGTCACGACCACGAACCGGCGAAGGGGACGCTTCTACTTGATCGTCCTCCACGGTCGCTTCGTCTGCGCGGGGTGCCCACGCCCACCTGGCGCTCAATCGCCTCAGGGGTCGATTGCCACGAGGCTCTGGTCTCCTGATGGAGCGGGCGGCGGCGGTTTCGGTATCCGCAGAGAGCTCCCAGCCACGATATCCCAGCTCGGCAGACCCACCCTGATCAGCCTCCGCTAAGACTCAGGGGTCATTGCCGACGAACACTGCCCCGGGCGATCATCCTCGGTCTCGTGAGTCTTGGCTATCGGGCCGCACAGGGCGGCCGGCCGAGTCGGGTCTGCGCGGTCGGCTCTTCCGCTTCGATCGCGTCGAAGCAGTCCTGGCAGAGCGCGCTCGCGGCCTTTCCCAGGTCCATGAGCCGGCCTTTGCTGTCGGGTGGGAGTGAGCCGACGTCGAGGAGGAAGCGGTTGACTGCGTTCTCGAGCGGCGGCGGACCCGTTGGATGCACTGTCTTGAGCGGTTGTTCGAGCCGGTGCATGCGGACGATCTCGCGCTTTGCGTTTGCGACGTCCCTGCGCTGCGCCGCGGATAGGGGGCAGGCCCGAGGAGCTGAGGTGGTGGTCTGCGGTGCGGCGTGACGGCTGCCGCCGCAACCTGCCGCGAGCAGCACGGCAGCGAGCGTGAATACCGCGGTACCGCAGCCGGCGGCGAGCCGCAGTGCGCGCTGTCGGGGCGATGTCGTCTTGCTCACCAATCGCTCCTTTCGTTGCCTGAAGGCGACACTAGCAAGTGAGGTTTGGTAGTGTCGCGACTCGTTGCAGCCGGTCGAACGAATCGACTATCTGGCGGACGTCGAGCCTGCGCCCGGCCGGCTCGCGCTCCTGCAGCGCTTTCTGAACACGGTGGCGCCGGAGTGCAACCAGGAGATGCTTCACTCGCCGCAGCGCCTGCGCATCGTGTTGGCGGAGCTCGGTCTCGTGTCGCCTGCCGCGCGGGTCTCTGAGGACGATCTTCGGCGAGCGCTCGAAGTGCGCGAGGCGCTGCGGGCGCTTGCGCTCGCGAACAATGATCTCCGCGCGGCGCCCGACGCCGAGCATGTAGTCGAGCAGGCGGCAGCCGGGGCGCTAGGGATCCGCTTCGTCGACGGCATGCCGCGGCTCGTCGGCGAAGAGCCAGGCGTCGCAGGCGCCCTCGCAACGCTCGCGGCCGTCGTCGCGGAGGCCGCCGCCCTCGGAACCTGGCCACGCCTGAAGGCATGTCCGGCAGAAGCTTGCGGCTGGATCTTCTACGACCGGTCGCGCAACCGCTCGGGCCGGTGGTGCGACAGCACCGTCTGCGGCAATCGCGCCAAGACGCGAGCCTACCGCCGCCGGCGCGCCCAACTCAGCTCCGGCAGAAGAAACGTAACGGAGTAGCCGGGCCACGGGAACGTCATGAGCGGCTGGATCACGACCGGATCCGCGTCTACGTCATGACGCGGGCCCCGCGAGCGGCCTCCGCTGGAAGCCGCTCGCCCTTCTGCGATGTAGGGGACCCTAAGCGCGTCCGAGCTGGTTACGCCGTGAGCGCCTTCGCCTTGAGTTGGTCGAACTCGGCTTGCGTGAGCGCGCCGGAGTCGAGGAGTTGCTTTCCCTTGGCGATCTGATCCGCGCTGGAATCGGATGAGGCGACCGAGCGCACGTAGTCGTCCACCTGCGACTGCTGGGCCTGTGCCCTCTGCGAGGCCCTCTCGCCCATGCCCTTTCCGCTGGCGATGAGGTAGATGAAGATGCCGAGGTACGGGACGATGATTACGAAGATCGTCCAACCCGCCTTCGCCCAGCCGCTGAGGTCGTGCCGGCTGAACAGGTCGCCGAAGACGGTGAACAGAAGCCAGAAGAAGATGATCCAGGCAAAGAACACGAACATCGTCCACATGACGTCGCCGAACGTATAGGCAGCTAGCACTGCTTGTCTCCTTCGTGTTTTAGGGTCGCCGTTGGATCAATAGTCAACCACGTTGCGGCGTCGCGTCCTAGTGGCTGAAACGAAATCACTTCCACGGGCGTACACCATGCGCAACGGTGGCGTTCAACCTTCCCGAACGATTTCCACCCGGCGCAGGCGACGAATTTCACCCACCTCGGGCGAGTAGCCGCATGCCAGGATGGAGGCATGGGCAGAGTCCTCTGGAGCGTGAGGGAAGGCAGGGCCGGCGACTTCGAGGCGCCGGAGCTCGCCGACAGCTTTCGCTCTGCGAATCCAATTCATGAGCCGAAGCTCGGCGAGCTTCTCTACCTCCCCGACGGATCGGGTCCGTGGCGCGTCGTCGACTGGGCCGTGGCCGATCGGGCGAACGCGCCCGGGAACGTGCTCGTCGTCCAGTCCGCGGGCGGCTAGCCGCGCGGCTGCGTCACTGGTTCGCGACCGGCCGGGTGCTGACCTGGCCCTTGTCGTCGATGCTGACGACCATCACCTCTGGTCCGCGTCGCAGGATGGCCGAGCCGGGAGTCTGATTCTCGAGCGCCCACCCCTGCGCGGCCCAGCTGGCGACTGCGGCCTCGAGGCGTCGCTGCCGCTCTTCGTCCGAGATGCCGCCGCGGCGGGTGAAGACGGCGACGAGCAGGCCGATCACGGCGGCGCCGAGAATCGCGAGCACGACCCAGACCCAGGTCGGCGTCGAGCTGGAGGAGCTGGAGGCCGTGGTCGTGCCGGTCGTCTTGGGTGGGACGACCACTCTGCGCGTCGTCGTCTGTTGAACGGTCGTGACGGCGGTCGTCGCCGGCTCCGTCTGCGTGAACTCGACGGTCGTGGTGACACCGCCTTGCGTCTCGGTCGTCGTGGTGATGTCCGCGGCACCGACGGCGGTGAGGCCGCCCGCCAGCAGCAAACCGGCTGTGAACAGCGCCGCGAGACCCACGAGCTTCGGCATGTCTGCGACTTAAGCGGCCGGCGGTGACCGCGGCGTCATCCAACCAGGATGATCGGCTACACCCGCGTGCCGCTGAGCACGTCCACGACGCGCTCCTCGGCGCCGTCGCCATAGTTGGCGCCGAGCTTCTCCTCGAGAATCGTCCGCAACTCGCCGCTCTCGGCCAGCTCCTGCGTGATGTCTGCACCGCCGACGAGCTCGCCCTTGACGAAGATCTGCGGGATCGTCGGCCAGCCCGACACCTCCGACAGCTCCTGCCGGATCGACGGATCCGGGAGGACGTCGACGGCCGTCACCGGCGCGCCCGCCTCGCGCAGCGCGCGCAGCGCCCGATCGGAGTTGCCACACATCACGAACTGCGGCGTCCCCTTCATGAAGAGCACCACCTGCTCGTTCTCGATCACGTCCTTGATCCGCTGAGAAACGTCTTTCGAGATCACGTCGTCCCCCTCGTCTTGATCCGGAGTTCGTGGATGGTGCCGTCGCGCAGCGGCTCGGCGAGCGCATCGTTCACGAGCCGATGCTGCTCGAGCAGCGGCAGCCCGTCGAACCGTGGGCTCCCGACGGTCACCTGGAAGTGGTCGCCGCCGCCGGTGCGGTCCTCGACGCGCAGCTCCGGCGCGTCGGGAAACGCGTCACGGAGCAGCGATTCGAGGCGCTCGACGGCCATGCCCCGGAGAGTAGCTAGCGCTGGTGGGCCAGGAAATCGAGAAGGTCGCTGCGCGTGAGGACGCCGACCGGCTTTCCCTCGCGCGCGACGACGACCGCGTTCATGCCGCCGGACAACGTTGCGAACACCTCGTCGAGCGTGGCCGAGGCCTCGACCGCCGCGAGCGGCGGCTGCATTGCCGCGGCGACGTCCTCGTGCACCGCGTCGGGATTGCCGAAGACGCGCTCGAGGAGCGCGCGATCCTGCAGGGAGCCGATCACGTCGGCGAGCGACTCGCAGCGGCCGTCGCGCACGACCGGGAGCTGCGAGATGCCGTACTGCCGCATCGTGTCGATGCCCTCGCCGACCTTCGCGTGCGCTGCGATCGTGACGAGCTCCGGCACCTCGCCGCCGTGCTTCTGGCGCAGCAGCTCGTCCACGGTCGGCAGCGTCGTCTGCCGCTCGACGAGGCCGTGCTCGAGCATCCAGTTGTCGTCGTAGAGCTTCGACATGTAGGAGCGGCCGGAGTCGGGGACGATTGCGAGCACCGTTGCGCCGGCCGCCAGCCGCTCGGCGACCTGGATCGCCGCCCAGATCGTCGAACCGGCGGATCCGCCGGCCAGGATGCCCTCCTCGCGCGCGAGCCGCCGGGCCGTGAGGAACGAGTCCCGGTCGGAGACCCGGATCCATTCGTCGACGACCTTCAGGTCGAACGTCTCGGGCCACGTGTCCTTGCCGATCCCTTCGACGAGGTAGGGGTGGAGCTCGGAGTCGTCCTTCGCGGTGAAGATCGACCCCTCGGGATCGACGCCGACGATCTTCACCTCCGGCTTGCGCTCGTGGAACCAGCGGCCGACGCCCGAGATCGTGCCGCCGGTGCCGACTGAGATGACCAGCGCGTCGAGCTCGCCGCCTGTCTGCTCCCAGATCTCCGGCGCGGTGACGTCGTAGTGCGCCTGCGGGTTCGCCATGTTCGAGTACTGGTCCGGCTTGAAGCCGCCCGGGATCTCCTCGGCGAGCCGCGACGAGACGGAGTAGTACGACTCGGGCGAGTCGTGGTCGACCGCGGTCGGCGTGATCACGACCTCGGCGCCGTACGCGCGCAGCATCGAGATTTTCTCCTGGCTCATCTTGTCGGGCATGACGAAGACGCAGCGGTAGCCCTTGCCCGCGGCCGCGATGGCGAGGCCGACGCCGGTGTTGCCGGAGGTCGGCTCGACGATCGTCCCGCCCGGCTTCAGCTTTCCCTCGCGCTCGGCCTGTTCGATCATCGCGAGGCCGATTCGATCCTTGACTGAGCCGCCCGGGTTGAGGTACTCGAGCTTCGCGAGGATCCGCGCGCGGCCCGGCGGAGAGAGCCTGTCGAGCCGGACGATCGGCGTGTTCCCGACGAGGTCGAGGACGGTCGGATACTCGCGCGGCATCGCCGCGAAGCGTATTGCAGCAGTCGTCCTGGCGAGCCCTACACGGCCGCGATCGGCTGCGCCCTGGCCGGGATCTCGTTCTTAACCAGCACGAGAGCGGCGAGGACCCCGGCGGCGGAGATGCCCGCGATGACCCAGAACGCGAGCGCATAGCCTCCGGTCAGCGCGGCCGCCGGCGAGTGGCCGGTCTGCAGGAGGTGCGTCGAGTGCGAGACGGCCACGCTCGTCGCGACCGCGACGCCGATCGCACCACCGACCTGCTGTGACGTGTTCAGCAGGCCCGAGGCGAGGCCGGCTTCGCGCGGCCCCACGCCTGCGAGGGCGGCGATCGATACGGGGATGAATGCGAACGCGAGGCCGAAGCCGAACAGGAGATAGCCGCCGAGCAGGTTGCGAGCGTACGTCCCATCCACGGGGATCTGGGCGTACCAGACCAGGGCGATCGTGTTGAGCGCCATGCCCGTGACCATCACCGGCTTCGGCCCGACCCTGGTGGCGAGCCACTGCGCGAGCCCGGCCCAGAGCACCGTCGTCCCGGCGGTCGCGAGGAAGGTGATGCCGGTCTTCAGCGGCGAGTAGTGGAGGACGTTCTGGACGTAGAGCGTGAGCAGGAAGAAGTCGGCGAAGATCGAGGCGCCCAGCAGGAAGCCGACGGTGTTCGCGCCGGCCAGCGTGCGGATGCGGAAGATCGAGAGCGGCATCAGCGGGTTCTCGACGCGCGTCTCCCAGAAGAGGAAGAACCCGATGAGCGCGACCGCCGCGACGAGCAGGCCGATGGTCGTCGAGTCTCCCCAGCCGTCGACGGGTGCCTTCGAGATCGCGTACACGAGCAGGGCGAGACCGGAGGTCACGGACGAAGCGCCGATCACGTCGAAGTTGCGGCCGACGTCCGGAGCGCGGCTCTCCCGCACGATGCTCGGGGTGAGCGCGAGCACGAGTACGGCGACGGGGACGTTGACGAAGAAGATCCACTCCCAACCGAGGTACTTGACGAGGATCCCGCCGAAGAGGACGCCGGCGGCGGCGCCGCTGCCGCCCATCGCGCCCCAGATCCCCAGCGCCTTGTTCCGGTCCGGGCCCTCCTCGAACGTCGTGGTGATGATCGAGAGCGTCGACGGTGACACGATCGCCGCCCCGAAACCCTGCACGGCGCGCGCGGCCACGAGCACGCCGGTCGACCCTGCGAGGCCGCACACGAGCGAGGCGATCGCGAAGATCGTGAGCCCGATGATGAACATCCGCTTGCGCCCGAGGATGTCTCCGGCTCGCCCGCCGAGGAGGAGGAAGCCCCCGAACGTGATCGCGTAGGCGGTGATCACCCACTGCAGTCCTGTCTCGGAGAAGTGCAGGCTGCGGCCGATCGAAGGCAGCGCGACGTTGACGATCGAGACGTCGAGCACGGTCATGAAGAAGGCGACGCAGACGAGCGCGAGTGCCTGCCAACGTCTCGGATCGGGTCCAGCGGTCGCGGTTGCAGCGGTCATCGAATGCTCCTCCCCTGTGGTACGGGCATCGTACGGAGACGAACGGCCGAGCCCCAAATCGACTTCCGTGGACACGAGTGGTAAGACTGGCCGGTGAGCCCGGGCGACGATCTCCCCGTCGGCACCGTCACCTTCCTCTTCACCGACATCGAGGGCTCGACCCGGCTGCTGAAGCAGCTACGCGAGCGGTATGCAGAGGCGCTCGAGGAACACCAGAGGATCCTGCGCGAGACGTTCGCCGCCCACGACGGGCACGAGATCGACACGCAGGGCGACTCGTTCTTCGTCGCGTTCCGACGCGCGAAAGACGCGGTTGCAGCCGCCGTCGAGGGCCAGCGCCGGCTCGCGCGGCACAGGTGGCCGGGCGGGGCCGAGCTTCGCGTGCGCATGGGCCTCCACACCGGCGAGCCCGCCGCCTCGGGCGAGCGCTACGTGGGGCTCGGCGTGCATCGGGCAGCGCGCATCTCCGTGGCAGGCCACGGCCGGCGGCGTGGGCAACTTCCAGTACCACCCCGAATGGGGCGTGCTTCTGGATCAGCTCTGGCTGAAGTAGCCGGGTCTAGTGCCGGAAGTGGCGCCGGCCCGTGAAAGCCATCGCCGCGCCTGCGGCGGCGATGGCGGCGATCACCTCGTCGTCGCGGCGCGAGCCCCCCGGCTGGACGATCGACGTCGTGCCCACATCGAGGGCGATCTGCGGGCCGTCGGGGAAGGGGAAGAACGCGTCGGAGGCGAGTGCGGATCCTGCAGCGTCGTGGCCGAACTCGGCGGCCTTCTCGACCGCGATCCGCACCGCGTCGACGCGGCTCGTCTGGCCCGCGCCGATCCCGATCGTCTGCAGATCCTTCGCGAGCACGATCGCGTTCGACGCGACGTGCTTGCAGACGCGCCACGCGAAGACGAGGTCTCCCCACTGCGGCTCACTGAGCTCGCCCGTCACGAGATCCCAGGTGTCGCGCTCGTCGACCTCCGAGTCCGAGTCCTGCACGAGCATCCCGCCGAGCACCCGCTTGTAGTGGCGCTCGCCGGGCTCGCCCGCGCGCCGCTCGCCGTCGAGGAGGATGCGGGTGTTCTTCTTCCGCCGCAACGCATTGAGCGCGTCGTCGGTGTACCCCGGCGCGAACAGCACCTCGACGAACTGCTCCGCGAGCTTCTCCCCGAGCGGCTCCTCGACCTCGCGGTTGAGGACGACGACGCCGCCGTACGCCGAGGTGGGGTCGGAGGCGAGCGCCTTGTCGTACGCCTCCTCGACGGTCGTGCCGACGGCGACGCCGCACGGGTTCGCGTGCTTCACGATCACGCACGCCGGCAAGACGAACTCGCGGGCGAGCGAACGGGCGGCCGAGAAGTCGTTGAGGTTGTTGAAAGAGAGCTCCTTCCCGTGCAGCTGCTCGACGCGCGAGAGGAGGTGGCGGCGCACGCCGCGTTCCGCGTAGTACGCCGCGCGCTGGTGCGGGTTCTCGCCGTACGCGAGGTCGAGCACCTTGTCGAGGGAGATCACGAGCGAGTCGGGGAACTCCTCGCGGGCGTTGAACCACGTCGCGATCGCGGCCTCGTACGCGGCCGTGTGCGCGAACGCCTCTGCGGCCAGACGCCGGCGCGTCTCGAGCGAGAGCTCCCCGCTCGTCCGCAGCTCCTCGAGTATCGGGTGGTACTGCTCGGGCCGGCAGACCGGCGCACAGTGCGCAAAGTTCTTCGCCGCGCCGCGCAGCATCGACGGGCCGCCGACGTCGATCGTCTCGACAGC
>DATBBA010000047.1:0-32187 GCA_036271235.1 Gaiellaceae bacterium | reverse complement strand
GTCCTCGGACGGGTTCTTCGTCGTCGCAAGGAGGTCTGCGGCCTGGATCATCATCCCGTTCTGGCAGTAGCCGCAATGCGGCACCTGCACGTCGATCCACGCCTGCTGCAGCGGATGCAACGCCGGCGCCGCCGCCGTCGTCCCCCGCTGAGACGCATACAGGGCCGGAAGCCCCTCGAGCGTCGTGATGCTCTTCCCGCTGACAGCCGCAACCGGCGTCACACAGGAACGAATCTCCTTGCCGTCGAGCAGCACCGAGCAGGCACCACACTGCGCAAGACCGCAACCAAACCGCGGGCCATGCAGGTGGAGCTCGTTGTGCAAGACATACAGGAGAGGCGTATCAAGGCTCGCACTCACGCCATGCGTGAGCCCGTTCACCTTGATCTTCAAGCTGTTCGCCATTCGAATGCCTCCCGAAGTGAGAACGTTCTCATTTGCCGCCACGCGGTTCGACCAAGTGAATCGATGAAGCCGTCTCGGACCGTGCCCGAGTGGCGGGACAGGTGAAAGGTACCCGGGTCTCCGGCGACCTGCAATAGTCAGTGCCGGTTTACCGAACGGCTTAGTTGAGCGGTAAACGACGCTAGAATGTGTGCGGAACGTGCGTCGCGCTCATCGCCAGCACGAGGAGCGCCGCGAGCCCGACGTAGGACACGCCCACAACGAGCCGCTGCCACGGCTTCACGGCGTAGTACGACGCTGAATCCGGCGTTTTTCGCCGGCGCCAACGGTTCCTGAGCTCGAAGAGCCCGACGATGATGATCAGCGGCAGGATCGGGCTCGGACGGGCGATCTCGACGACGACGAGGGCGCCGAGGCCCACGAGCCAGAAGGCCGGATGGAGCGCCGCAACAGCCCTTCCGCCGTCGAGCGGCACCATCGGGATCAGGTTGAAGAGGTTGATGAAGAACCCCACGAACGCGAGCGCGACGAGGAAGTTCGAGTGCTCGTAGGCACCGAGGCCCCAGACGGCGGCGGCGGCAAGGCTGCCGAGGGCCGGCCCGGCGAGCGCGATCTCGGCTTCGCGCCAGGCGTTCTTCGGCATGCCGCGCATCCCGATCACGGCGCCCATGAACGGGATGAAGAGGGGCGCCGAGGCGCGAACCCCTTGCCGGCGAAGCGCCAGCACGTGGCCCATCTCGTGGAAGAAGATCAGCGCGACGAGCCCGACGCCGAACCACCAGCCGCCGAGCAGCGCATAGGCGCCGATCGAGACGAGCATCGAGCCCGCGACGGTGACGAACTTCAGCTTGTAGAGGATCGCCCCGAACTTGGCGAGAAACGCCGCCGCTGCCGCGATCGCGCCGCCGACTCGCCGTAGCGGCGACCGACGCGGCGCCGCGGGCGCCGGCGGCGTGAGAACCCGGTAACCCTGCTGGTCGAACTCGGGTCCCCGGGAGTCGGGGAACGAAGGCTCGGGGGCGAACATCGACATCCGTCACCAGGGTACGCCGCTCTTGCGGCCAGCCGCCGCCGGCGTCAGGCCGCGTTCAGGAACCGGAGCGACGCGGCCGACTTCTCGAACGCGGCCTTTTCCTTCGGGAGCAGCTCCGAGGTCGTCGCGTAGACGAGTGTGTACTCGAGGCCGCCGTTCTGGAACGCGTAGGAGTACTCGTCTGTCGCGTTCTTCCCCGTGGCGATCGTCTCGATCGCCTCCACCGAGCCGATCGTCGTCCGCTTCGCGCGGAAGATCATGTGCGGCCCGAGCGACTTGCTCCGCTGCCGCTGGAACGTCACGAACGAGCCGAGGAACGCCGTGTCGTTCACGAGCGCCGGCTTCGCGCTCAGGAACACAAAGGCGGCGAGATGCGGAGCGACTGCCTCGAAGCTCCAGCCGGGGTCAGGCTTCGTCGTGTGCCAGGTGGCGGGCAGGCCGAGCGTGAGCTTCACCCCCTTCGGGCGAAACGTCTTCGCGGACGCGGATGCGGTTGCCATAAAAGCGAGTACGAGCATCGCGGACAGCCAGGCGACGGACCTCATGCGCCCGACCCTAATCGTCCGGGCGGAGAGACAGCGGGGGAGCCGGCCGCGACCCGCGCGACCGGCTCCCGTCTCCGCCGGCTAGAACGAGGGGCCGCTGTTGTCGATGATCGTGAGTGACGAGGTGGCCGTGCAGTTGCCACCGATCGCCGGGTCGTAGTCGTTCGTCTGGATCGAGTTGTCGTCGTCGCGTGTCGGGCTGAAATCGTTCGCGTTGCCGCTCGACTTGCCCGCCGAACCATGCTCGTCGTAGAGGTTCACGCAGAGCGAGCTCGGGACATCTGCGCGCGCGGGGTAGGTGGCCGCTGCCGACCATTGGCCGGTCGGGTCGCCGTCAACGACACTCGCACAGAGGTCGGTGTCTTCACCTGCGTAGGCGGATCCGACGTGAAAGTAGGAGAGGGCCGACGATCCAGGCGGAGGAGACGGTGGCCCGGGCGGTGCCGGTCGGACGGGAGGGCCAGGGGGTGTGGGCGGTCCCGGAGGTCCGGGAGGCCCAGGCCGGGCGGGTGGTGCGGGCGGTGCGGGCGGGTCGGCGTGCCCGATCCCGATCCCGATCGATCCTGCCGGGGAGACCGTCCCGGTGGTCACGCCCGAGGTGTCCCATGCCTGAGGGCCCGCGGGCCCGGTCGGCACGACAACCGTGGCGTTCGTCAGCGAGAAGGTCGGGCTCGGAGCAGCGCTCGGGGAGTTTCCCCACCAGTCGACGGCCCACCCGATCCCGAAGCGGTTCGTGCACTTCTGGTCACTCCACGTCCAGGTTCCCCCAATCGCCACGGTGACGGTTCCGTCGGCGTTGAGCGTCTCGGTTCCCGTCGTCGCGCCGACGGGGTTCGCGGCATCCGCGAATGCCGTAACCGGCGCGAGCAACTGCAACGCGACGGCCCCGATCACGACCGCCGGCGCAGCAAGCCAGCGACCAACTCCATGCCACATCTGCATCACCTCTCCCAGTTGAGAACGACCCGTGCAGGCGGGGTATCGGCCCGACAGCGGCAGGGACTTGATCCCTCGCCGGCGCTCGCCCGGCTGCCCTGACGAAATGAGAGCCGCCGCAACTCCCGACGAGCGGCTCGACGTTCACCTCACAGCACCGAGAGGACAAAGCCCTCTGAGCAGGGCCATCGAGAAAGCGGGCGACGAGATTCGAACTCGCGACCCTCAGCTTGGGAAGCTGATGCTCTACCAACTGAGCTACACCCGCGCGGGCGTCAGCTTAGCCGTTTCCCGCGGAACTACGCCGCAGCGAGGACGAGGCCGATCTCGTCCAGGGCACTCAGGACCTTCGTGCGCATCGTGCCGGCTACCGGAGACTGGAGGAGGGTCTCGGCCTCCGCGATCTCGGAGCCGTCGAGGGCTTTCAGCGCGGCGAGCTTCAGGGCCAGCTCCTTCAGGAGCAGCGGGATCTTGTCGGCGCCGCTTGCCTGGCCCTGGAGGCGGCCGGGGCCCGCGTCGTCGATGCGGGCGGCGTCCGCGAGCTTCGTCAGCGTCTCGGCGATGTCGAGAAGGCGCTCGACGCGCCAGATCCGGGTGGGGCTCTCAGGTTGCGGCGTGGCGGCGGGCGACGCCGTGGTGACCGGCTCGGCGCTCGAGACCGGGCGGAGGTAGCTGCGACGCGCACGAGGTTGCCTGCCGGGCTGGGCCGAGCTCAGGCGCTCGTCGGCGAGCTGGAGCGCGGCGAGGGGCCGGGAGGCCTCGTCCGGAACGACGACGGTGCCGTAGGCCGGAGCGACCTGGCCGTGGTGCTCGCCGAGGGCGGTGATCGCGCGTTCGAGGAGCGGTGCGAGCGATGCGCTTTCCGGGTCGAGGAGGAGGGCGAACTCGTCGCGCCTGGCCCGGTAGCAGGTCGCGGAGCCGCCGACTACACCGTCGAGCCGTGCGGCGAGACCGTCGAGCAGGGCCTCGCCCTCGAACCAGCCCACGCGGTCGACGAACTCGGGGAATCCCGTGAGGCCGAAGATGACGAGCGCCGTCCTGAGGACGCCGGGCCGCATCGCGTCGGCGAGGTCGGCGAGGAGATCCTCCCGATTTCCCAACGAGACCCGAGGGGCCGATTCGGCGATCGCGCTCACGTGCTCAGGATCGGGAGGTTCGGGGATGCCGTCATCCCCCGAACAGGTCACCCGCGAAGACCCCTCGTTCGAGGGCAGCTCACATTTCGCGCCGCTCCGTGGTTTCACTCCCGATGGCGCTCCCTCCGAAGCTCTACAAGCTGATCGGGCCCGATGGGGCCCAGTACCTGTCGGAGAGGCCGGGCACGCTCGGCGGGCACCGCCGGAACAAGCTGTACGGGCGGCTCGACTGCCCCTCGGCGCTCCGGTGGCTCGCGAAGGGCCACATCGTCCGCCAGCGCGTGTTCTTCGCGGACGAGGCGACGGCGATCGCGGCCGGTTACCGGCCCTGCGCGGTGTGCCTGCCGGCCGAATACCGGGCCTGGAAGGCCGCGCGTTCACGGGCCGGCGCGGCTCAGTCGCCGTCGCGGTGAACCGTAACCGGCGAGAACGCCGGGAGGCAGACGGCGACGTACTCGGCACCCCCCGGCTCCGGGGTCGAGTAGCGCACCCGCTCGCCGGGGCGCGTGTGGACGGCCTCGCCGGGGCGCACCTCGAGCCGGCCGCCGTCGTGGTCGACGACGAGCAGTCCTGCGAGCACGAGCGTGTACTCGTCGAACTCGGGCGTCTGAGCGGGCTCCTCCCAACCCTGCGGGCTCTTCATCCTCGCGATGCTCACCGACCCCTCCCCCGTGTTCATGCGGCCGACGTACTCCTCGATCGTCTTCGGAAGCGTGCCCGCCGAGGCCACCACCGTCGGGCCTGCGATCCGTTCCGGCACTACATCCGCTCCGGGGCCTCGACGCCGACGAGGTCGAGGCAGCGGGCGACGACGTCGCGCGTTGCGGCGATCAGCGCCAGCCGGAACGACTCATGCTCCCCGCCCTTCGCCGCGAGGACCCTGTTCTCGTGGTAGAAGCGGTGGAAGTCGTCGGCGACGCGGATCGCGTACACCGGGATCGCGTGCGGCCCGCGGCGCTCGGTCGCCTCCCGCACGACAGTGGGAAACTCCGCCAGCCGCTTCACGAGCTCCCGCTCCTCGGGCGTCAGGGGAATCCGCGGCACCGGGTCGATCTCGGCGCCCTCCGGCGCCTCTCGGAAGATCCCGCTGATCCGGGCATGGACGTACTGGACGTAGTACACGGGGTTCTTCCGCGACTTCTCGGCCGCCAGGTCGACGTCGATCTCGATCGTCTGGTCGTGGCCGCGGTCGACGAGGAACCAGCGGGCGAAGTCGACGCCTGCCTCGTCCATCAGCTCGTCGAGGAACACGACGTCGCCGCGCCGCTTCGACATCTTGGCGCGCTCGCCACCGCTCGTCAGATGGACGAGCTGGTAGAAGAGCACCTCGACCCGCTCCGGGTCGTAGTCGAGCATCCGGGCGATCGCCGCGAACCAGTGAGCGAGTCCGATGTGGTCGGCGCCGAGCACGTAGATCGCCCGGTCGTAGCCGCGGTCGAGCTTGTTTCTCAGATACGCGACGTCGGCGGCCTCGTAGGTCGGCAGCCCGCCTTTGCCCTCCGACCGGATGAGAACGCGGTCCTTGTCGTCGCCGAAGTCGGTCGAGCGCACGTACACGGCGCCGTCCTGCGTGAAGCGCGGAAGTGGCTCGATCAGCTCCTCGAGGCCGACCTCGAGCTCGCTCTGGCGGGCCCACGAGTCGAAGTGGATCCGGAACCGCTCGAGGGTCGCCTCGATGCCCTCGAGCATCCGCGGCAGCGGATCGCCGGGCTCCGTCGCGAGCTCGGTGATGTAGGCCCCCTGATAGCCGTCCTCGGGAACCTCCCGGCCCTCCCGGCGCGCGTCGACCGAGGCTCGGAACCGGTCGATCTGGGCCCCGGCGTCGTTGTAGTAGTACTCGCGCTCGACGGTGTGGCCGGCGAACTCGAGCAGGCGAGCGATGCTGTCTCCGAGCGCGCCGTTTCGACCGGAGGCGACGGTGACGGGGCCCGTCGGGTTCGCCGAGACCATCTCGACCTGGATCCGCTGGGCGGCCTCCGCGAAGCCGCCCCCGTAGGTCGAGTCGATCTCGGCAAGAGCTCCGCCGAGGAACGTGTCGTCGACACGGAGGTTCAGGAAGCCGGGCCCGGCGACCTCGGCGCTCTCGACTCCCGGAAGCTCCAGCACCCTTGCGGCGAGCTCCTCGGCGATCTCCCGCGGCGACCGGCCGAGATTCCGTGCCGCCTGGAGCGCGACGTTCGTCGCGTAGTCGCCGTGCGCCGGGTCCTTCGGCCGCTCGAGCGTGACCTCGGCGCCGGCAAGGGCTCCGATCGCCGCCTCGAGCCGGCGGAGGGCGCTACCGGCCAACGGGCCCCGGCGCGAACAGGTCTTCGAGCGCCTTCAGCTCGGGCTCGGTTCCGATCGCGATCAGCACGTCGCCCGCGTCGATCGTGACGTCGGGGTTCGGGGTCACGTCGAAGGTTCCGTCGGTCTTGCCGAGTGCGATCACGACGGCCCCGGTCGTGCTCCGGATCCGCAGGCCGCGGATCGTCTTGCCCGCCTGGAGGCAGTCCCCGCTCACGACGAGCTCCTCGAAGCGCAGATCCGGACCGGCATGCGACGAGACGAGCTCGAGGAAGGCCGCGACCTGGGGCTTCAGGGCGAGCTTCGCCATCTCGGTTCCCGCCGCCGCGTACGGCTGGACGACCCGGTTCGCGCCCGCCAGCACGAGCTTGCGCTCGGCCTCGCGGGACGAGGCGCGCGCCACGATCATCAGGTCGGACCGCTGCGCGCGCGCAGACAGCGTGATGTAGAGGTTCTCGGCATCCGAGTCGGCAGACGCCAGCAGCCCGCGGGCACGGCCGATCCCGACGCGCTCGAGGCTCTCGTCGTCGGAGCCGCTCCCCTTGCGGTAGAGCACACCGTGCTCCCGCGCGAGCTCGATCGCGTCGTCGCCCGTGTCGAGCACGACGAACGCCTGCCCCGAGGCGCTGAACTCCTCGGCCGCCCGGCGGCCGACGCGGCCGTAACCGCAGATGATGAAGTGATCCTCGATCGTGTCGATCATCCGTCTCCGTCTCTTGTCCTTCCGTACGTCACTCGCGATCTCCTCCGCAATCGACTGGAATGCCTGCGCCGCGACGTAGCCGAAGATTGCCACGCCGCCGACGGCCAGCACGATCGTGAGGTACTCCGCACCGGCCCCGCGCGGCGAGCTGTCGAGCCCGGTCAGCGTCACCGTAACCGCGGTGCGGTAGAACGCGTCGTTCCAACGTTCGTGCAGCAGATGGTGGAAGCCGATGGTGCCGCCGACGACGAGACCCGCCGCGAGCAGGACCGCAAACCCGACCCGCCTCACAGTGGACCGCGACACTCAGCCGCACGCCCTTTCGCCGGGCGCAGATTGCGTTAGCGTCCGCCCAGGCAACCCGATGCGAGTCGCAGTCATCTCAGACATCCACGCGAACTATCACGCTCTCGAGGCGGTCCTCGCGGAGGTGACCGCCGAGGCACCCGACGAGCTCTGGTGTCTCGGCGACGTGGTCGGCTACGGACCTGAGCCAAACCGTTGCTGCGAGATCGTGCAGGAGCATGCCGACCTCTGCCTCGCGGGCAACCACGATCTCGCGGTGATCGGGGTACTCTCGGTCGAGGACTTCAACGGCGACGCGGCCGCCGCCGTGCGTTGGACCCAAGGCGTGCTCTCGGACGAGTCCCGGAGCTTCCTCGCGCCCCTCATGCCCGCCGCGACACGGAGCGGGGCTGCGCTCTTCCACGGGAGCCCCATCGACCCGGTGTGGGACTACGTGCTGAGCGAGGAAGGTGCCCGCCAGAGCCTCGAGACGGTGAGCGCGCCGCTCGTCATGGTGGGGCACAGCCACGTGGCCCTCCAGATTGCGTACGACGCCGCCGGGGCGCTCTCGGGCGGGCTCGCGCATCTCGGGGACGAGGTGGCCCTCGCCGACTCACGCTGGCTGCTCAACCCCGGCTCGGTCGGCCAGCCCCGCGGTGGGGATCCTCGCGCCGCGTGGCTCATGCTCGATTTCGACGCCCAGCGCGGGTGGTTTCGCCGCACCGAGTATCCGATCGAGAAGACCCAGGCCGACATCCGCGCCGCGGGCCTGCCGGACGGGCTCGCAGCCCGGCTTGCCTTCGGGCAGTAGCCACTTCCCCGCGGAGCGCCGCCGCCGCGTCCAGGTCACCGAAGTGGCTTGGATTTCGCCTCGAGGACACAATAAGCCGGCGCGCGCTGTCGCCGGGGGAAATCCCTCAGACCGACTGCGCGAGCGGCTCGGCGGGCTCGCCGTCGAGCGTGATTCCTTCGCGGGCGAGCGTGAGCTGCACCTCTTCGCGCGCCTTGAAGATCCGCCACTTGACCGTCGCGAGCGTGATCTCGAGCGAGTCGGCGATCTCGCTGTAGGGCATCCCGACGATGTCGCGAAGCAGCAGCGCCATCTTCAGATCCGGATTCAGGTCCTCGACCGCCCGCCAGATCGCGTCGATCGTCTCGGCACGCTCGCTCGGTGGGTCGTAGGTCTCGAGCGGCGGGATGTCGTCGAAGCTGACGAACCCGTTCGGCCTGCGCTCGCGGGCGCGGAGCTCGTCGAGAACGCGGTTCTTCGTGACCTGGAAGAGCCAGGTCGTGAACTTACATCTCAAAGAAAACTTCGGCAGTCCTTTCAGGACCCGGACGAAGACCTCCTGCGTCAGGTCTTCTGCGAGCGTGCGGTCGCCGGTGAGGCGAAGGATGTAGTTGTGCACCGGCGTCTCGTACATGCGGACGATCTCGGTGAACGCGCGCTCGTCACCCTTCTGCGCTCGACGGAGTAGCTCGGGGTCGGGTTGCGGGAGAGCCAACGAATTCAATGTAGCCCTGTGCTTTCGACCCTTAGAGAACTCTCACTGTGTTTCAACAAATCTTTACCACTCATCTGCTCCGATTCCTGCACCCCCAGGAGCGAAAGTACTGTCGGGGCCAGGTCTGCGAGCTCGCCTCCGCCGCGGAGCTCGGCGTCGGCGGTGAGTATGAACGGTACGAGGTTCGTCGTGTGCGCGGTGTGCGGTGAGACACCGTCGGCCTCGAGCAGCTGCTCCGCATTGCCGTGGTCGGCGGTGACGAGGCAGACGCCGCCGAGGCTCGTGACGCGCTCGACGACACGGCCGACGCACCTGTCGGTCTCCTCGACCGCGGCGACGACAGCCGGGATGACGCCCGTGTGGCCGACCATGTCGGGGTTCGCGAAGTTCACGAGCCCGAAGCCGTAGCCGTCGCCGATCTCCGTGCAGAACCGCTCGGCGACCTCGTCCGCCGACATCGCCGGCGCGAGGTCGTAGCTCGGCACGTCGCGCCGGCTCGGAACGAGGATCCGGGTCTCGCCGGCCCACTCGTCTTCGCGGCCTCCGTTGAAGAAGTACGTGACGTGCGCGTACTTCTCGCTCTCGGCCACGTGAAGCTGCCGGACTCCCGCGCCCGAGAGCACCTCGGCGAGGGTGTGGGGAACCACCTGCTCACCGAAGACGACATGCGAGTCGATGTCGTCCCCATATCGGGTCATCGTCGTCAGATCTACCCCGGCCTCGAGAAATGCACGCGAGAGCTGCCGGGCGCGATCGGGACGGAAGTTGAAGAAGATGACGGTGTCGTCGGGCTCGATCCTCGGCGTCCCGTCGATCACGGTGGGCTCGACGAACTCGTCCGTGATCCCCGCGTCGTAGCTCGCCCGCACCGCGTCGAGGGCGTTCGTGGCGTGGTCACCGAGGCCGAGCATCAGCGCGTCGAGCGCCTTCTGCGTGCGTTCGACCCGGTTGTCGCGATCCATCGCCCAGTACCGGCCGGCGACGGTGGCGATCCGGTCCTGCGGCAGGGTCGCGAGGTCACCCAGCGCGGCGTGGGGCGAGACGTCGCGACCGTCCGTGAACGCGTGGATCCACGTGTCGGCCGGCGCCGCATCGAGCAACGCGCGGAGGTGATCGAGATGCGAATGGACGCCACCGCGGGAGACGAGGCCCACGAGATGGAGGCGGCGACCGCGCGAGAACGCCGCCTCGATCGCCGGCAGGTGCGTCAGCGAGCCGTTCTCGATCGCCTTGTTCACGCGCTCGAGATCCTGATGGAGGTGCCGGCCGGCGCCGATCGTCAGGTGCCCGACCTCGGAGTTGCCCATCTGGCCGTCGGGCAGGCCGACCGCGGCGCCAGAGGCCTCGAGCAGCGTGTGCGGGTACTGCGCGACCAGGCTGTCGAAGACGGGCGTCCGGGCAAGCGTCACGGCGTTCCCGGGGCCGCGCGGTGCCTGACCCCAGCCGTCGGCGATGACGAGCGCTACGAGAGGGAAGCGGCCTGGCAAATCGTGGCAAACGATTGCACGTCGAGCGAGGCGCCGCCGACGAGTGCGCCGTCGACGTCGGCCTGCGCGGCGAGCTCGGCCGCGTTCTCGGGCTTGACGGAGCCGCCGTAGAGCACCGGCACGTCGAGGATCGTCTTCACGAATGCGTGAGCCTCCTGCGCCATCTCGGGCGTCGCTGTCTTACCGGTACCGATCGCCCAGACCGGCTCGTAGGCGATCACGAGGTCGTCGGTCTCGGCGATCCCCTCGGCGATCGCCGCCACCTGCCGGCGAAGCACGGCCTCGGTCTCCCCCGCTTCGCGCTCCGCCTCGGTCTCGCCGACACAGGCGATCACATGCAGGCCGTGGCCGATTGCCGCCGCGATCCGCTTCACCACCGTCTCGTCGGTCTCGCCGAAGAGCTGCCGCCGCTCGGAGTGCCCGACGATCGCTCCGTACACGCCGAGCTCACGCAGCATCGGGGCCGAGATCTCGCCGGTGAAGGCTCCGTCGTCGGCCCAGTGGACGTTCTGTGCGGCGACGCCGATCTCCGTTCCCGCCAGCACCTGCACCGCCTCGTCGAGCGAGACATACGGCGGGCAGACGACGACGTCGACCGACCCGAGGTCGGCCTCCCGAAGCGCGCGGCAGAACTCCCCCGCCTCCGTGGGCCCCTTGAACATCTTCCAGTTGCCTGCGATCAGCATGCGACTCAGGACTCCGGGATCGCCGCCACTCCGGGGAGGTCCTTGCCCTCGAGCAGCTCGAGCGACGCGCCGCCGCCGGTGGAGATCCACGAGACCTTGTCGGCCATGCCGGCGTCGTGGATCGCGCGGACGGAGTCGCCGCCGCCGACCACGGTGAAGCCCTCGCAAGCCGCGACTGCCCGTGCGACCGCGAAGGTGCCCTCCGCGAAGCGAGGCCATTCGAAGACGCCCATCGGGCCGTTCCAGAACACCGTCCCGGCTCCGTCGATCGCAGCGGCAAAGGCCTCGCGCGATTCGGGGCCGATGTCGAGCCCGAGCCAGCCCTCGGGCCGGTCGTCGTAAGGCGCGATCTGCGTCTCGGCGTCAGCCGCGAACGAGTCGGCCGCGACGACGTCGGTCGGCAGGATCACCTCGAACGGAAACGGGTTTTCGGCGCGCACGTCCTCGGCCATCTTGCCACCGATTATCACGCGGTCTGCGCGCGAGCCCAGATTCATCAGCACCGCGACCTTGTCGGCGACCTTGGCGCCGCCGGACACGATCACGAACGGCCGGGCGACCTCGCCGAGGAGCTTGCCGAGGTTCTCGAGCTCCGCGAGAAGCAGCAATCCCGCGTATGCGGGCAGGAGACGTGCGACGCCCTCGGTCGAGGAATGTGCGCGATGCGCCGAGCCGAACGCGTCGTTGACGAAGAGGTCGGCGCCCTCGGCAAGAGCTGCCGCGTGGCTCTCGTCGTTCGAGGTCTCGCCCGGGTGGAAGCGCGTGTTCTCGAGCACCGTCACGCGCTCGTCGCCGACGAGCTCGGCGAGGCGCTCCCTGACCGGGTCCATCCGGTGCCGGTCTCGATCCTCTTCCGTCGGGCGGCCAAGGTGCGAGGCCACGCGAACCTCGCGGGCTCCGCCGTCGAGCAGCAGCTGGATCGTCGGGAGCGAGGCCCGGATCCGCGTGTCGTCAGCGACCTGCCCGTTCTCGAGCGGCACGTTCAGGTCGGCCCGGACGAGCACCACGGCGCCGTTGACGTCTGCTTCGCGGACCGACCGCGGAAGGCGCCGCAGGCCATTTCCCGCATCGACCATCACGTCAGGGTCCTGACCGTATCGAAGCGGGGAATGGCTAGTAAGAGCACCGATCTTCTAGCCATTTCCCGCCCCGGAAACCTCACGTCCCGACGGCCGCCTAGACGCGGGAAATGGCCAGTTTATTGACGAGGTCGACGAGCCGGCACGAGTAGCCCCACTCGTTGTCGTACCAGCCGAAGACCTTGACCTGGTTGCCGCGGGCCATCGTCAGTCCGCTGTCGAAGACGCACGAGTACGGCGACTGGTTGATGTCCGTCGAGACGAGCGGGTCGCTCGAGTACTGGAGATAGCCCTCGAGCGGAGCGCTCCCGGCGGCTGCCTCGTAGGCGGCGTTCACCTCTCCGACCGAGACCTCACGGCCGACCGTGGCGGTGAGGTCGGTGATCGAGCCCGTCGGGACAGGCGCCCGCACGGCGACGCCGTCGAGCTTGCCTGCGAGCTCCGGGAGCACGAGCCCGATCGCCTTCGCCGCACCGGTCGAGGTGGGGATCAGGTTGATCGCGGCGGCACGCGCACGGCGGAGGTCCGAGTGCGGCATGTCCTGGAGGCGCTGATCGGCCGTGTAGGCATGGATCGTCGTCATGAAGCCGTTCTCGATCGTGAAGGCGTCGTGAAGCACCTTCGCGAGCGGCCCCAGGCAGTTCGTGGTGCACGAGGCGTTCGAGATGATGTTGTGCGTCTCGGGGTCGTACTTCTCGTCGTTGACGCCCAACGCAAGCGTGATGTCCGGATCGGTTGCAGGCGCCGAGATCACGACCTTCTTCGCGCCGGCGTCGAGGTGCTTCTGCGCCCCCGCCCGGTCGGTGAAGAAGCCGGTCGACTCGAGCACCACGTCGACGCCGAGGTCGCTCCACGGCATCGCGGCCGGGTCCCGCTCGACGAGCAGCTTGATCTGCTGGCCCGCCGCGTGCAGCACACCGTCCTCGACGACGACGTCACCCGGAAACGGCCCGAGCGTCGAGTCGAACTTGAGCAGGTGCGCCATCGTGGCGGCATCGCCGAGATCGTTCGCGGCGACGATGTCGAAGTTGGCCTCGCGGGCAAGCGAGGCGCGAAAGAAGTTACGGCCGATGCGACCGAAGCCGTTGATTCCTACCTTGAGATTCGCCATGGGGCGCGGACTTTAGTCAGACCGGCGAAATCCCGCCGAAGGAACCGACAACGCTCAGCTGGTCAGGGCGGGAAGGCCGTAGATTCCTGCAAGCTTCCGCTGCAAATAGCGCACATACGGCTCGGGATCGATGGTCTTCGTGCCGATCGCGCGGTCGAGCGTCTCGGCCGGCGTGAACATCCGCCCGTACCGGTGGACGTGGTCGCGCAGCCACTCCTGGAGCGCGGTGAACTCGCCCCGCTCGAAATCCGACTCCAGGTCGGGAAGATCCGAGACGATGCGCTCCCAGAGCTGCGCCGAGATCAGGTTCCCGAGGGCGTAGGTCGCGAAGTAGCCGATCGCCCCGATCGCCCAGTGCGTGTCCTGGAGCACCCCCTCCGTGTCGTTCGGCACCTCTACGCCGAGCAGGTCGTACATCCGCCGGTTCCACTCCTCGGGCAGGCTCTCGAGCGGGAACGACTCGTCGATCAGCTCCTGCTCGAGCTCGAAGCGGAGGATGATGTGGAGGTTGTAGGTCGCCTCGTCGGCCTCCACCCGGATGAGCGACGGCTGGACGGCGTTGATCTCGCGGTACCAACGCTCGACGTCGTACCCCCTGAACGCATCGGGGAAGGTCTGCTGGAGCTTCGGGAAGAAGAAGCGCCAGGCGGGAAGCGAACGCCCGACGAGGTTCTCCCACATCCGGCTCTGCGACTCGTGCATGCCGAGCGAGGTGCCGCTACCGAGCGGCGTCCGCTCGAGCGACGGGTCGACCTGGTGCTCGTAGAGCCCGTGCCCCGTCTCGTGCATCGTCGCGAAGAGACCGTCGAGGTTGTCGGTGAAGTAGCGCGTCGTGATCCGGATGTCGTCGCGCCCCGTTCCGCTTGCAAACGGATGGACGGTCGGGTCGATGCGCCACGCCTGGTCGTCGAAGCCGAACCGGCGGACGACCTCGAGCTCGAACTGCTTCTGCAGCTCGAGCGGGAACGAGCGCCCCGCCGGGACCTCCGGCAGGTCGTTGCCCGCGACGAGCTTCACGAGCGGGGCCTGGTGCTCCTTGAGGTAGCCGAAGAGCGATCGCACCTCCGCCGTCGTCATCCCGCGCTCGAAATCGTCGAGCACGACGTCGTACGGCTCCGGATAGTCCCCCTCGAAGCAGGCGATGTAGCGGCGGCGGAGCTCGACGTTCTCGCGCAGGGCCGGTAGAAAGGCCGCGAAATCGTTGTTCGCCCGAGCCTCGACCCACACCGGCAGGGCCAGCGAGGCCGCACGGGACATCTCCGCGCGGAGCTCGGACGGCACCTTGCGCGCCTTCTCCCAGTCGCGGCGGGTGACGCGGATCAGGCTCGCCTCGAAGGAGTCGTAGTCGTGTGCCTCCTCGAACGGCGCGAGCTCCTCGAGCAGTCGGCCGATCTCGGGCGAGATGAACTTCTCGTGCGTGATGCGCTTCAGCGTCGCCAGGTGCTCCGCCCGGCTCGCGGCACCGCGGGGCGGCATCATCACCTGCTGGTCCCAGGCGAGCAGCGATGCCGCGGCGGAAAGATCGCCGATCTCCGCCAGCCTGAGGTTGAGCTCCTCGAAGGGTGCGCTCATGTGCGTCCGCTCATCTGGACCCACCGTATAGGACGGATCGGCGCCGGCGAAATGGGCCGTTCGGGGTGTTCGTAATTACTGTTTTCAAATGCCCTGGAATCCGTGTCGTCGAGTGCGAGATACTCGCCAGGCGGAGGCCACGCTCGTCTGGCGTCGGATTCAGACCCCGTCCGGCGTCTAGCTTCGAATGTGGAATGACAGAGGGGGAGTTCGTCTTCCGGGCTCCCCCTCCTCCGCGCTCCGCGCGGGACTGAACGCTGCGCGTTCCGGCTAGTGAGGATCGTCGACGCGCTCCCTGATCATGCTCATGCGGTGATGGGCGGCGGCCTTGGAGATCTGCGGCTTGCATTTCAGCGCGAGCTCGGTGAGTGAGAGTGCCGGATGCCTGATCCGGAGCATGGCGATCTCCTGGAGCTTCGCCGGGAGCGTCTCGACATCGAGCTGCCTGATCGCCTCGAGCTGCTCCTGTGCTGCATGGACCGTGCGCTTGACGTTGGCCTCGTCGGCATTGGCGATGCGGTTCGCGTCGGACCGGGTGGCGGCGACGACGGCGTGCTCGTCGAGGCGGAGTGCCGTTTCGCCCGCGCCGGCCAGCGCCAGGAGATCGGCGATCGTCTCACCCGACTTGGCGTAGGCGGCGGCATGGGTGCGGCGCTCGATCGTCTTCAGCGGGACGCCTTCTCGCCCGGCGATCTCGGCAAGCAGGCGGGCACCGTCGAGGTCGGTGGCGCGAAGCTCGAGGTGCGGGGCCCTCGGCCCGGACAGGGAGCCGGCGCCGAGAAGCGCGCCCCGCAGATAGGCGCTGCGGCAGCAGGCGCGCCCCACGACCCTGCGCGGCGGGAGGGCGAGCGGTGCGCCGCGGGCAGAGAGAACGCCGGCCTCGCGGAGCATTGCCGCCGCGGCGGGATCGACGTCGAGCTCGAGCTGGTAGCGGGTCGCACGGTCGAACGCGCGGCGCGGGTAGGTACGGATCTCCGAACGGACACCGAGGCCGCGAAGCAGGCTGAAGCCGCAACGGGCGATCGCGGAGCTCGCGAGGTCGAGCTGCACCGAGAGCTCCCCACGGCCGTGCAGATGCCAGGTTCCCGCGGTGTGGTAGAGCGCCGAGAGCTCCGCGAGCACGCAGCAGCGCCGTCCCGGCCCGATCGTGGCGAGCTCGTCGCGGAGGTCGTCAGAGAGCGACATCTTCGAGCGCGAGCAGCCTGCGCTTGTACTCGACGCCGAGCTCTCCGAACGAGCCGATCCCGTTGGCCGCCACGACCCGGTGGCACGGCACGAACGGCGAGAGGCGGTTGCGGGCGCAGAAGGTGCCGGCGGCGCGGGCGGCGCCGGGACGGCCTGCGAGGGCAGCAAGCTCGCCGTAAGTCACGACCTCCCCGCGCGGAACCGCGCGCAGTGCGCGAGCGCAGTCGCCGAAGAACCCGTCGTCGAGGTCGAGCTCGACATCGGCGAAGGCGTCGGCCTCACCGGCGAAGAAGGCCTCGAGACGCCGCGCCAACGGCTTCTCGGCGCCTTCGGGCTCGTCGGCGGTGGGTCGCGGGAGCTCCGACCAGAGGACGCGCTCGCCTTCCAGCCACAGCTCCCCCACGCCGAACCCGGGCGCCGAATAACGAAGGAACGTCGGTCTGATCACCCGATCTTGTATACCGTCCGGCAGCCATGGCGCGCCGAAGCGTGATTCACATCTATGCGCCGATGCTCGGCTACGTCTACGTCTCGTTGGGGATCGTCGCGCTCGTGCTGGGCGACGACCACCGGCAGGCCGCCGGGGCCGTGTTCGTCGCCGCCGCGTTCTCGCTGTTGTGGTTCCTCGGCAGCCTGCATGCGCGGATCATCCGCTTCGAGCCGGATGGGTTCTTCGCCAGCGTGCTCGTGCTCGGGGGCGCCTCGCTGCTTGCGCTCCAGGCGGTCGCGCTGGCCACCCGGAACGCGCTCGTCGCGGCGCCCGGAGCCGCCTGTGCGGCGGCGGTGATCATCAGCTCGTCCCTCGCGGCGTTGAGCGCGCGCAAGATCACCCGCTGGTTCGGCCGCCTCGGCGTCGTCGGGGGGCTCGCGGTGCTCGCGGTCGGGATGGCCGAGGCCGCAGGCAACTGGACGTTCGCGGGCAGCACGATCTGGGCCTCGACGCTCGGGTTCATGATCTGGGTGCTCGTGACCGCCACCTTCCTCGTGAGGAGCTGATCTGACATTGGGAACACACGGCATCTTCCGCGTCCCGCCGGCCCACAACGAGCCCGTTCGCGGGTTCGAGCCCGGTAGCCCCGAGCGCGCCTCGCTCGCCACCCGGCTCGAGCAGATGGCCGGCGAGCGGATCGAGGTGCCGCTCGTGATCGGCGGGAAGGACGTCTCGACCGGCACGACCCGCCCCGCAGTGATGCCGCACGACCGCGAGCACGTCCTCGCGGATGTGCATCAGGGGGGCGCCGACGAGGTTCGCGCCGCGATCGACGCGGGTGCGAAGGCCTGGAAGGACTGGTCGCGCTGGCCCTGGGAGGAGCGCGCCTCGGTGTTCCTGCGCGCCGCCGAGCTGCTGGCGGGGCCGTGGCGCGACACGCTCGACGCCGCGACGATGCTCGGTCAGTCGAAGACGGCTCACCAGGCCGAGATCGACGCGGCCTGCGAGCTCGTCGACTTCCTGCGCTTCAACGTCGAGTACATGACGCGGATCTACTCCGAGCAGCCCGTCTCGGGGCCCGGGATCTGGAACCGGATCGAGTACCGGCCGCTCGAGGGGTTCGTGTTCGCCGTCTCGCCGTTCAACTTCACCGCGATCGCGGGGAACTTGACGAGCTCGGCGGCGCTGATGGGGAACGTCGTCGTCTGGAAGCCGGCCTCGACCGCGATGCTCTCGGCGCACTACCTGATGAAGCTGTGGCAGGCAGCGGGGCTTCCGGACGGCGTGATCAACCTCGTCTACGGCTCGGGCGCCGAGATCGGCGATGCGGCGCTTGCGAGCCCGGAGCTCGGGGGCATCCACTTCACCGGCTCGACCGGGGTCTTCAACGGGATGTGGCAGACGGTCGCCGGGAACATGAGCCGGTACCGCAACTACCCGCGGATCGTGGGCGAGACCGGCGGCAAGGACTTCATCGCCGCCCATCCATCCGCCGACGTCGACGCTCTCGCCGCCGCGATCGTTCGCGGCTCGTTCGAGTACCAGGGCCAGAAGTGCTCGGCCGCCTCGCGCGTGTACGCGCCGTCGAACCTGTGGCCGGCTTTGCGCGAGCGCCTCGCCGAGGAGGTCGGGTCGATCAAGGTCGGCGACGTCGCCGACTATCGCAACTTCATGGGCGCCGTGATCGATTCGAGCTCGTTCGCGACCCAGCGCGACGCGATCGCGGAGGCCCGCGCCCACGAAGGAACCGACGTCGTCGTCGGCGGTGGAACAGACGACACGAAGGGCTTCTTCGTGGAGCCGACCGTGATCGAGACCCGCGATCCCAACTTCCGCCTGCTCCGCGACGAGCTCTTCGGGCCCGTCGTCACAACGTTTGTCTACGACGAGAAGGACTGGGACTCGACCCTCGACCTGATCGACTCCACGGCCCCGTACGGCCTGACCGGCGCTGTCTTCGCCGAGGATCGCGCCGCGGTGCAGGAGGCCTCCGACCGCCTGCGCTACGCCGCCGGCAACTTCTACGTCAACGACAAGCCCACCGGCGCCGTCGTCGGCCAGCAGCCGTTCGGCGGCTCGCGCGCCTCAGGCACGAACGACAAGGCCGGCTCGGTCTGGAACCTGATCCGCTGGGTCACGCCCCGCACGATCAAGGACACGTTCATCCCGGCGGACGACTACCGGTATCCGTTCCTGGACGAGTAGCGGTTCGGTGTCGGGCGTGAGGGACGCTGGCCCAGGCGACGTTACCCGGGTTCGGACATCTCCGGGTGCGGCCGCTCGAAGGCGAGGACGAGCGAACACGCGTCTTGATCAACCTCCACGACGCGCCAGACATATCCCTTCCCAGATCTCGCCTTGCCATCTGGCCCCATTGGGAAGTTCACTAGCTCCCCCACGGCCCGTTCCCTCGTTCGGACAGGGGCCTGTTCACGCTGACCCCCGTCAGGGAGCTGCCACGTGACCGAGTAGGTGATTAGACCATCCGTCTCCATGCCCATATTCAACCCGGACAGCCCGTGGTTCGCTCGGAGTGCATTCCCGATCACCCATATGGAGTGCGGCCTGTCAACTGCGCAGGGGTGAGTCGCCCCGCTGTTTGCGGGGTTCGGGTTCGGCGGGGGGAGCGCACCGGCTGTCGTCGACGTCTGTGTCGCGACTCATATGCGCGGGTTGGTGCCGCATGACCGTGTGTGCGATATGAGGAGCGGTGCCGTTCTCTCGCGTCGAGCGTGGCCTGGTGAGGCTGCTCACAGCGTTCTCTCGGGTCGCTCCTCGCGTCGTTGCGCCGGTGCGCTCTCCTCGCCGAGCCGTTGGTGGTGGCGGCTACTCCATCGTCGCGAGCGCCCAGAGGTGTCCGGAGAGCTCACGGGCGACCGCGACCACGACGATCGTGCGGGGCTTGCCGCGGGCCTCGAGCGCGTGCCAGCGTCCGTGGAGCCGGCTGGCGCTGCGGTCGGCTTGGGCTCGCAGGGCGAGCGACTTCCCTGCGCGTCTGGTTTCGAGCGTGCGGCTCAACCGCGTGGGGCGGCGGTGGTGCCAGGCGGCCTCGATCAGGAGCCGGCGTGCGTGCGAGTTGCCGGTCTTGGTGATCGCGCCCTGACGACGTCGTTCCCCGCTTGAGTTCTCGCTCGGGGTGAGACCGAGGAACGCGCCGAGCGACTCGGGACGAAACCGGTTCCAGTCACCGAGCTCGACGGTCAACGCGAACGCCGTGAGCGTTGAGACACCGCGGAGACAGACAAGCCGCTCGACGACATCAACGTATGGCGGCGTGGCGGCGAGCTCGGTGATCGCCTTGTCGAGCGCGTCCCTCCTGGTCTTCGCGTCGAGCATCCGGCCGTAGCACTCGTCGAACACGATCGCGAGCGGCCCAGTCTGGAAGCGCTGCTTGCGAAGCCACGCGTCGTGCGCTCGCGTCCATGCGGTCGCGTCGTAGACCGCTCCATGACGGAGGAGCAGCTTGGAGAGCCGGTGCCGGGCCCGCATCAGATCGCCGCGGGCATCCTCACGCGCACGGACGAGATCACGCGCGGCCTCCTCTTCGGGCCCGGGCACCCGGATCGGGGTGATCTCACCCAACCTGAGCAGCCTCGCGAGCCGCTCGGCGTCGCGCCGGTCGGTCTTGACTCTGTCGGCTGCCGGCCTGATCTTCGACGGTGCAGCGACAACACAGCTGATCCCCGCCTCGGCACACGCGCGTGCAAGCCGGTACCCGGTCGGTCCTGCCTCGTACACAACCCGGACCGGCGCCGGCAGCGTCTTCAGCCACGCGACCGTCGCGTCACACCCGGGCGACACCCGAAGCGACCACACCTCACCGCTCCCCCCATCGATCACGCCCGCGACCACCGACCGAGCGTGCACATCAAGTCCGACCCAGCTACCTTCAGACATCCGGCGCCTCCTCGTAATTGCGGCTCTACCGCCGCGCCTACCGCGACGGCAACCCGCGCCAACTTACGTAGCGAGGCGCCGGCACTCCATACGGTCTCGCACAGCCGATGCCTACAACGCCCGAAGTGCCGACTTGGCGGGCTGTTCGGGGTTGTTCGCCGCGCTCCGGAAGATCCTATGATCCGAGCATGGAGCGTGAGCCGCACGTAGGAATGCCCAGATCCAGAGTCTTCGACACACGGGCTCTCGCAGCCGGCAGCGTCCTCGGCGGAGGAGTCGCGCTCCTACTCGCGAGAAGATGGCTCCGTGCTGATCAGGATCTTGGTCCAACCGCGGGGGCACTCTCGGACGGGTTCAACATGCTGTTCGCGACACTCATAGGGATCGTCATCGCGGGCGTCGCTGGAGCCTGCCTTGCACGTGGCACGGCCCGCCTTCTCGTCGGTCTTCTCGCCGCGGTGGGCGCCTACCTACTCACCGCGATCGCACTCGCGGTTACGGTCGAGGCATCCGACATCTCTCTCTGGGAACGCATCCGCGAATGGCTGTTCTGGCTTCCGGTTTGGTTGCCCTTCATGGTGATAGCCGCGGCTATCGGCTGGTGCATACGGGCTCTTGGCCAGTCGGTCAGCCGCGCCGTGACCACGCGGAAGCAGCAGACTCTCACTGGTGAGTAAGACCGCGCCGCTCGGAGGCCATTGGCGAACGCTGGCGCAGCCCATAGTAAGGTCGCCTGAGCGGTCAGCTTTCGTCGGAGGGAGGAACCGTGGAGTCGATCAACCTCAACCCTGAAGAGCCTGAGATCCCGTGGTCGCGAGCGGTCGACCAGCTGGACAAGCTCGAGCCGCGGGGTGGCAGCGGCGGTCCGACCTGTTGGCTCACAACGACCCGGACCGACGGGCGGCCGCACGTCGCAGGCGTCGTCGGGTTCTGGACGGACGACACGCTGTATTTCGTCAGCGGCCCGACGACCAGAAAGGCTCAGAACATTGCCCGAGACCCGCGATGCAGCTTTGCGATCTCGCTCCCCGATCTCGATCTCGTCCTTGACGGCATGGCCGCCCGTGTCACCGACGCACAGATTCTGAACCGAGTCGCGGAAGGCTTCGCAGATCGCGGCTGGCCTCTCGAAGTCACGGGCGAGGTTGTCAACGCGCCCTTCGCGGCGCCGACCGCACCGGATCCGCCATGGAATCTCTACGCCTTCAGCCCGGACACGAGCCTGGGTGTCGCGACGGCGGGCGCTGGCGGCGCCACACGCTGGCGCTTCAGCTTCGTCGGGTGACATTCCCGAGCTCACGCTGGCGCGGTCCGAACCCTTCGCGTGTGCGAGCCTTCCACCTACCCGCTCGAGGAACCCACCCCGGCCGGCCACAGCAACAAGATCCTCTGGGTTTCTCGCGTTCCCTCCACCTGGCGCGCGACGCTTCGGATCTCGGCCCAGCGCATGAGCGGCACGCAAACAGTCGGCAGTCCAGTCCAAAGGACGGTGAAAGGCGGGCCCGGCCCGTCGCTCGTCAGCCTTCCCACTCCCGGGTGCTGGCGGTTGTCGCTCCGGTGGGCCGGTCACTCGGACAGCCTCGACCTCCAGTACCGGCCGCGGAGCTAACGACAACGAATCCCTGCAACACATGGTCGTGGCCGAGTGATGGGAGCGACATCGTGATTCGGCACCCGGCGGTTCCGCGGAACCGCGGTTCCGCTCGTGCGCGCCCCGGCGGAGGCTGTTCCGGCCGCCCGCGACCGCTTGGTTGTCTCTTGTGTAAACACACCTCGAATCTAACGGGGCCGCCGGACGGAGCGTGCTGTTGACGGCCACGGTCGCCTCGTGTATTACGCGCATTTCTCAACGCGGCGATTCACGGGGAAGGGGCGGGCATGCTCTCACGACGGACTTCTGGACACATGAACCCGGGTCGGAACGCGCTTCGCGGGCTCGGACTGCCGGTCTTGCTCATGGCGGTGCTCATCAGCGGGCTCGGCCCGGGAACAGCCCAGGGACGGCTCGCCGGAGACCGGCCACCGCCGATTCCGGACTGCTTCAAGACCGGTTCGGGCTACGGGTCATGCCAGGGGATGGTGATCCCGGGCGGCGGAACGATCGTGAAGCTCGAGGTCGCGGACAAGAAGGACCTCTTCCAGCTGACCGGGCCCGCCCCGCTCCAGACAACGAAATCCGTGGCCTGCGGAGACGCAGGCTGCGTCTACAACCACCTCGACTGGACGGTCGGGCCGGGCGCGACCGCCGTCCACGGCTGCAAGGCGAACCAATCGACGTGCGAAGTCAACGTCCCGCCGGGCTCGACTCAGTGGACGGTCGTCTACGTCCGACAGAACAACGACTCCCCGACCCTCTACGCGATCTGGAACTCCGGCAAGTCGGGCTACGTCCTCGGCGGTGAGGTACTCCAGGTGCCCTGCGGTCTCGAGGCGAAGCAGTGCAAGGGCAAGCCGGCGCCAGCCGCGGGCATCCTGATCCGGGCGAGCGGGACCTCGCAGGGAGCGGCGTACACCGACGCCAAAGGCGTCTACTCGATGAAGCTTCCCGAGGGGCACTACACGGTCACCCCCGACGCGGGCACACGACAGTTCAGGCCGGACAAGCTGTCGGTCGGGCTGTCCGCCGACTCCAAGCACAACGACTTCGAGACCTGTGCGACAACGGACACACTCTCGGCGCCGCTCACCGCAGGTGTGATGCAACGAGCCGGCTCCAACGCCGCAGCTGCGCCACCGCCGGCGGGTACCTACAGCAACAAGCTGAACAGGGTCTCTGACGACTGCGACGACGCGTACATCACGTTCTTCCTCACCGTCGATGCAACCGGGAACCTGACGCTCCGGGAGCTCGACGAGGTGACCAAGGAATCCCTCCCGTACAACTGGAACTTCGCCCCTGTCCCCTACCCGACCGCTCCCGGCACGATCACCCTCACCGCCAATGCACCGCAGGGCGTCCCGGGACAGGCATTCGTCTACTTGAAGGTGACCGGAACCGCGTCACCGGCCTTCGTCGTCGAGGCGGCGATCGCGCACATCGTCCGCGGCAACGAGACGCACGAGGTCGTCTTCCGCGGGCCGAAGCACCGCGACACGCCCGTCGTGAATCTCACCACGGAGGGCAAATGAGCCTCCGCGGGAACGTCTGCGACCAGGAGGCCGGTTGATGCCGGGGACCGACGATCTCACCGGGACGGTCGCGCTCGTCACCGGCGGTGGGCGCGGGATCGGGCTCTCTATCGCACGGGAGCTGACCGAGGCAGGAGCGCGGATCGCTGTCAGCGCCCGCACACGGGAGCAACTCGAGAGCGCTGCAGCCGAGATCGGGGCACTTCCGGTCGCAGGCGACGTCAGCAACGAGGAAGACGTCGCAGCAATGGTTGGCGAGACCGAGCGGGCGCTCGGGCCGATCGATCTGCTCGTCGCGAATGCCGGGATTTCGGGCAGCAGCGTCGCGACGGTCGATACCGATCCGGGTGAGTGGTGGCACGTCTTCGAGGTCAACGTGCTCGGCACCTACCTCTGCTGCAGGGCCGTGCTCCCGTCGATGCTCGAGCGCGGCAAGGGCCGGATCGTGATCGTCGGAAGCGGCGCCTCCTACCTTCCGGCCAGATCGGGCGGCCTCGGCAACAACTACGGCGCCAGCAAGGCCGCGGTCGGCCGGTTCGCCGAATACCTGGCCGCGGAAGTCGGCCCCACGGGTGTCTCGGTGTTCCTGATCAGCCCGGGCCTCGTGCAGACCGACATGACTGCGCCGTTCGGCCCGGACGCGCCCTGGACACCACCCGAGCTCGCTCCGCAGCTCGTCCGGGTTCTCGCCTCCGGCCGTGCCGACCGCCTCGCCGGGCGGTACCTCCACGCCGAGCACGACGACGTCGAGGAGCTGATCTCCCGGGCGGACGAGATCGTCGAGAACGACCTCAACTCGATCCGCCTCCGGCGCTGAGACCCTGCCGCCCGCATCCCCGGCGACCAGGTGGCGTCGCCGGAGAAGACGGGCGGATCAGGCTCTGCTGAGGCGCCTCACGGAACCCCAGCGGGCGAGGCGGCGGTGACGGCGCGGCTCGTCGGTGAGCTGCGCGACCCGGAGCTCGAGCAGCGGCATCAGGTGCGCGGTGCGGCGGAACGGATCGGCAAGCGGGCGGCCGACTCCCACCGGCATCGCCGCGACGACGAGGCCGCCGACCTCGGCGACGACATGGCGGCCCTTCGGGACTGGCACGCCTTCCAGCGCGGCGAGACGTGCGAGCGTGTCGTCGTCCCCGACGCAACAGAGCCGCAGCGTCACGGTCTCGGGCGGCCGCTCGCTCGGCCGGGCGGCCTCTCTGCGCCGTTCCGCCTGCTCGAGCTTCCGGTTGAGCTCACGGCCGGTGTCGATCAGCATCCGCTGCCTGAGTTCGGGATGCATCAGGCACCGTCCTTGCCGGCACCGGCCGGGAATGTGGATCTCTCTGCAACCACGGCAACTCCTCCTTCTTCGGTTCCTCTCCCTCGAAGGTACGGGCTGCCTTTCCCGGCCGGATCGGCTCTATTGCCTATCTTCGGCCGCGGTGCTACCGATCTTGGAGAAGGCCCATCCCGGCGGCGGTCGCGGCGGCTTCTCCGCGCGTCCTGGCGTCGAGCTTCCTGAGCACGGCGGCGACGTGATGGTCGACCGTCCGCCGGGAGACGACGAGCCGGTCTGCGACCTCGGCGTTACGCATCCCGTCCGCGACGAGACGCAAGACCTCAAGCTCGCGCGGAGTCAGATTCGCGGCGTTCGCGCGGGTGGCCGGCCTCGGGCCGCGCGGCACCGGTGCACCGAGCTCCCGGAGCCGCTCGCGGGCGAGTTTCGCCGACGGCGCGGCCTCGAGCCGTTCGAACTCGACGAGGGAGCAGGCCACGTCGTCGGCCGAATCGGACTCGGCGAGAGCGCGAGCAGCCTCGTACGGGCAGCCGCGCTGCTCCCAGGCGGCCGCGGCCGCGAGCGGATCTCCCTCGATCTGGAGGCGAAACGGCTCGGCGATCCACCCGGGCGCCTCGAGGAGACGGCCCGTCTTCCACAGCCAGTAGGCGAGCTCGCCGGCGAACCAGGGATGACGCTTCTCGAGCGCGAGCGGGTAGGCGGCGCCTGCCTCGGAAGCGGCGCGGTCGGCCTCACCTGAGAGCCAGGCGGCTTCTGCGCGGGCCGCGTGCACGTGGCCGAGACGCTGGAGATGACCGCCGGGAAGCGCAAGCTCGAGGGCTGCGTCGAGCGCCGAGGCGACACCGGGATCGCCCCGACGCGCCCGGACGCGGCCGAGGGCGACGTTGGCCGTGATCGCGGCGACCGGCGCCGGACGGGCGCCCAGCACCTCGAGCGCAAGCTCTGACCCGTCGATCCAGCGGCCGCCGTACACCAGGACGGCCGCGAGCCACGCCTGCGTGTAGTCCGAGTCGTGGTCGTGGTCGTCTGCGAAGGCGATGTGCTGACGGAGCGAGCGCTCGGCGCCCTCGAGCTCGTACATCTCGCCGAGACCGGAGCCGAGCATCCAGTAGACGTGGGCGATCCGGTGCTCGAGGCCCTGCGCCTCCGCGACCTCGAGGCTCTGTTCCAGATAGCCGACCCCGCGGTCGATCTCCCCGCTCGTCAGGTGTGCGGCCCCGATCATCGCCAGGCCGCGCGCGACGGTGTCGGGCGCGTCGAACCGACGCGCCAGCGCGACCGTCTTCTCGCCCCATTCGATCGCCTCGGCGTTGTCGCGGCTGAGCATCCGAACATAGGCCTGGAAGCCGTAGGCAACGGCGAGCTCGAGGCTCGGCGGCAGCGCTTCGAGCGCCTCGATCGAGGCGCGGCTCGCTGCCTCGGCCTCCTCGTTCTGGCCGAGCGTGACATGCGGGGTCGTCAGCAGCGCGAGGTGCTCGCCCATTCCGAGCTCGTCACCGCGCGCGCGCCGGATCGCGATGCTCTCCTCGAGCGCCGAGACCGTCTCGCGGTACCAACCGCTTGCCTGCGCCTCGCAGGCATAGACCGAGAGCAGCTCGGCGCGCTCGTCGGCCGGTGCGAAGGCCGCGTGACGGAGCACGCGCGCATACTGCGCGGCCGCCTCGCGATGGGCTCCCGCTCGCGCGGCACGGGCGGCGACCGCCCGCCCGAGGCGCAGCACGGCCGCGGAGTCCCCCGCCTCCTCGGCGTGATGGGCAAGCCGTGAGCTGTCGGAGCGCACGAGCGGCGAGGCCTCGAGCGCCTCCAGGATCGCGGCGTGCAGCTCCCGCCGCCGCTGCGGAGGCACGGTGCTCTCGACGGCGAGGCGCGCAAGCTCGTGGCGGAAGGACACGCTGCCCTCCCCTGCCTCCAGCATGCCGGTCGTGACGCACTCGTCGACGTGGCCTGCAACCTCCGGAAACGCCGCCTCGAGGAGCCAGAGCTCCGCGCGGGCGGGGACGAGTGCGGCGCCCTCGAGGAGTGTCCGGGCTCCGGCGGAGAGCCGCGCGGCACGCGCGAGAACAGCGTCGCGGACCGTCGGCGGCAACGTGTTGCTCTTCGTCCCGAGGAGCTCGGTGACGAAGAACGAGTTGCCGGCGGTGAGCGCGTAGATCGCAGCGCAGTCCGCCCCGTGCGGGGCGGCAAGGGCGCAGACGGCCTCCGGAGTCAACGGCGGCACGTCGAGCCGCTCGACGGCGGCGGTCGAGGCGAGGTCGCCGAGCAGGACGCGGAGCGGGTGATCGTCGGCGATCTCGTCGCGGTAGGTGACGAGCAGGAGCGACGGCGTCGCCCCGATCCGGCGGCCGACGACGCGCAGCACGTCGAGGGTCGCCTCGTCGGCCCAGTGTGCGTCCTCGATCACGAGTACGGCCGGGCTGCTCAGCTGCTCGAGGAGGGCCAGGGCGACGTCGCGCGGATGCCGTCCCGCCTCGATCGCGGCGGCGAACGCGCCACCGAGCTCACCGGCGATGTCGGCGAACGGGCCGAGCGGCGCAGGCGTCGCAAGGTGCTCACAGGCGCCGACGAGCACGGTGTCGTCGAGCCCGGCGACGAACGCCCGCACGAGCGCGGTCTTGCCGATCCCGGCCTCACCGCCGACGAACACGAGCCGCCCGCCTGCACGGCGCGCCTCCGACAGACGCTCGAGGAGCGCCTGCCGTTCTACGAGTCGGAGCGGAACACCCGAGGGCGCCCGCTCGCCTGCCGTCGAGCCTGCCACCTTGGGGGAGACTACGCCGCGACCTTTGCAGCCGGTTTGCACCGTGCCGCTATCGGCGGCTCACGGAACCTTGAACGTCCATGCGACTGCGCTTCCGGTCGCGACCGTGCGCGCGTAGCCGACGGCGACGTGCGTTCCCGGCTTCAACGGGTGCGCAGGCGCGCCGTAGATCGTCCCGTTCGTCGGCGAGCCGCCGCCCTTCTCGAGCACCTCCGTGCCATCGACCCAGATCGCCGATTCGACGAACGGGAGCTTCGAGCTGAACTCGATCGCCACCTGAGGCGTCTTCGAAGCGGTCGCCCCCGGCTGCGGGCCGAGGATCTTCAGCTTCACGCGGCCCGAGCGGTCGGCGACCCAGTGGCCGCCGACGAGCCGGAACGCGACCGCTCTTGCCTGGTTGAGCGATGTCGCCTGCACGACAGCCCACGTGCTGCCCTGGTACAGGGTGCGCACGCTGCCGCCAACCGAGGTCGAGCCTCCAAGCAGGGCGCGCATCGCCGCGGCCGGATCGGGGACCGCCGCCGTGGTCGCGGTGGTGGTCGGCGTCCTGGAGCTGCCGCAGCCCGCGAGCAACGCGCCCAGCGCGAGCAGAAGGACGAGCCGTTTCACCGAACCAGGTTACTTCTGCTCTGCGATGAGGTGGTTCAGGACCTTCCTGATCGCAGGCGCCTGCGGGTCGTGCGGGGCGAGCCGGAGATAGGTCTGCCAGAGCGGGATGATCTGCTTCGGGTCGCCGCCGTGGTCGTTCAGCATCAGGCCGTAGTCCTTGTAGGCCTGCGTCAGCCCCGGATAGAGCCGGATCGCGGTCGCGTACATCTTCTCGCCGAGCGGCACCTCTGCCGTCGTGCCCTCGGTCTCGATCGCGTAGGCGTCGTAGAAGGCCTCGTAGGCGTAGTTCGTCGAGATGTCCTCGCCTTCCCAGGAGGTCTTGGGATAGCGCTTCGACGGATAGTGGAGCGCGTACAGCTTGGGATTCTGGGCGAGCACCGCGTACATGTCCGGTGCGGAGCCCTTCGCCTCGAGGCGGCGCGTGAGACCTTCGATCACCTGGTCGAACGGCTGCCCGAACTTCTTCTCCACCTGCGTGCCGATGTAGAAGACCGGGCGCTGCGGGATGTTGTCGGCGACGAACGTGTTCAGCGACGTCGTCACGCCACCGTCGTACTTGGCGAACGGGATCAGGAGCGCCGGATGGTCGCGGCGCGCCTGCGAGACGTAGGACGGCAGCTTCAGGAGCTCGGTGTCGAGCGCGATCACGTCGGGGCGGAAGTGCTCGACGTTCTGGACGTAGCTGACGCTCGTCAGGTTCTCGTCGCCGCGCATCAGCAGCAGGCTGTTCGGCGGGAGGGTGGCGAGCAGATCGTGGGCGTAGTCCTCCGCGACATGGTTCCCGGATTCGTCCGCAGTCGAGTAATGACGGACGGCGGAGGCGAACGGGACGAGCAGCAGCGCCGCGGAGACGACCGCGGCCACGAGGCCAGGCCTGACGAGGCGCACGGGGGCTGCCTTCTCGAGCAGCCACCACGAACCGAGGCCCGCCGCGATCGCGAGGGGGATGCTCGGGAGGATGTAGAACCGGGCGATGATCCCCTTCGTCAGCTCGTCCGGATAGGCGGTATCGGTGTAGAGCATGAAGAGCGGGCCTGCGACGACGAACGCGGTCACGAGTGAGATCCCCTCGGCCCGGCGGTGCCGCCAGGCCCACCAGAGCCCGAGGAGCGCCAGCACGACACCGGCGATGACGAATCCGGACGTGAGGTTGCCGAAAAGCAGGCGCATGTTCTCGTAGTACGAGCCGCGCTTGCCGCCGACGACGAGGGTGCCGGTCCCGTAGTTCTGGCGCAGGATCAGGGCCTTGAAGGCGCTGAGGCTCGACGGGTCGCCCCAGTTCATCGCCGGGTTCGTCGAAGCGGCGATCGGCAGGTAGAGCAGCGGGAGCAGGCCAGCGACAAACGTGCCCGCGGCGATCGCGACCCCCGACGAAGGCAGGAAGCCTGGCCAGGTGGCGCGGCGACGCCTCACCTCCGACTGGCTGAGCCAGGCGACGACGCCGAAGTACGCGATCGTGAGCACAAGGAGGACGATGTTCAACGACGACCAGCCTCGGGCGACGGCCTCGATCACCTCGGCGAGCACGAACACGACCCCGAGCGACCACGCGAGGCGGATCCACGCGACCCTGGTGCCGCCCGTGAGAGTCAGCCAGCCGCGCCACGCGAGCACGACGAACGCCGGAACGAACAGCACGATCGTCTGCTGGTTCGTCAGCGAGAGCCCGAGGACGAACGTGAAGACCCAGAGCAGGCGCATGCGCTCCGGGTGCCGCGCCCACTCGAACGCGAGCAGGAGCATGAGCGCCGCGAGGAAATTGTTGAGCGCGAACACCTCGGCCACGACCGAGTAGGCCCAGAAGATGCTCGAGAACGCGAGCAACAATGCACCGGTGGTCGCGGCGACATACGCCAGCCGTTTCCGGCCGGTGCCCGCATAGGTGGCGAGCCGGTAGATCGTGAGGAACACGAGTCCGACCGCGATCGCGTCGAAGAACCCGGACATCAGGTTCACCCGCAGCGCGACGGAGCCGCCGGGCAGCACCGAGGCGAGGTGGCCGAGCATCGTCCACAGCGGGTAGCCCGGCGGGTGGGCGACGCCGAGGACGTAGGCCGTCGCGATCAGCTCGCCGCTGTCTCCCGTCGGCACGGTGTGCTCGACGGTGAGCGCGTAGATCACGAAGGCGACGATCGCCACCGCGGCTGCGGCCGCGAACGGCATCCAGTCGCGAGGCGGCGAGGGAGCAGCCGTCCTGGCCGCGACGCGTGGAGCAGGCCGACCCGGCTTCGAGGCGGCCGGAGCCTGGGCGACGACGGGCGGCGCGGTGACGGTCGCGGCGGCACGCCGCTGCTGGGTTCGCTTGCGTTTATTGGCCATGCGTGCTCAGGTTAGGCGCGACCGGCGCGATGGAGCTGCGCGTAGATGTCCCTCGCCGTTTTCGCGGGAACGCCCGGGACCCCTTCGAGCTCCTCGGCGCTCGCATCGAGCAACCGCTCGGCCGACCCGAAGTGCTGGAGCAGCGCACGCCGCCGCACAGGCCCGACGCCGTCGAGCTGGTCGAACATCGACTCGCGTGCCGCGGCATCGCGTCGCGTGCGGTGGAACGTGATCGCAAAGCGGTGCGCCTCGTCGCGGAGACGCTGGAGGAGCTGCAGCCCGGGTGAGGTCTGCGGTAGGAGCACCGGATTCGGCCGGCCCGGCAGGAAGACCTCCTCGATCCGCTTCGCGAGCGAGACGACGGCCGTGCGCGGCAGGTCGTAGGCCGCCATCGACTCGAGTGCGGCCGCGAGCTGGCCCTTGCCACCGTCGATCACGACCAGGTTCGGCGTCGCGCCGAACGACTCGTCGTACTCGTCGGTCGCATGCCCCGCGGCAAGGCGTGCAAAGCGCCGCGCGATCACCTCGCCCATCGCAGCGAAGTCGTCCTGGCCCGACTGGCCCCGGACCGCGAACTTCCGGTAGTGCGCCTTCCTCGCGACGCCGTCCTCGAACACGACCATCGAGCCGACGATCTCCTGGCCCTGGGTGTTCGAGATGTCGAAGCACTCGATCCGGAGCGGGAGCGACTCGAGGTTCAGCACCTCGCGGAGCTCCTCGAGCGCCTCGACGCGCCGAAGACGCTTCGTCTCGGCGACGAGCGTCTCGGAGGTGAGCGCGATCTCGGCGTTCTTCTGGGCCAGCTCCTGCAGCCGGCGCTTCTCACCCCGTTCCGGCGCACGCACCTCGACGCGCGAGCCGCGCAGCTCCGAGAGGAACCCGGCGAGGCTCGTCAGGTCGCCGAGCCCCCGCGGGACGAGGATCTGCGGCGGCACCGAGGGCGCGGCCCCGTAGTACTCGATGCAGAAGCCCTCGAGCACCTCGAGCGGGTCGTCGCCGGCGGCGTTCTCGAGGTGGAACGAGTACCGGTCGATCATCCGGCCGCCGCGCAGCGGAAAGACCTGCACGGCCGCCCGCTCCGCCCCGACGGCGAGCCCGATCACGTCGATCGTCCCGATCGATGCTCGTTCCACGGCTTGCCGCTCGGCGAGGCGCTCGACCGCGTGGAGCCGGTTCCGGTAGCGGGCGGCGTCCTCGAAGCGCTCCGCGGCGGCCGCGGCGCGCATCTGCTCGGTGAGCTGTGCCCTGATGGGGCGATCGTTGCCCGAGAGGAACTCGACGACGCCGTCGATCACCTCGCGGTAATCCTCCTTCGAGACGTAGCCGACGCACGGTGCCAGGCACCGCTCGATGTGGAAGTCGAGGCACGGGATCCCGCTGCGCCGTCCGGGCTGCGGCCCCTCGCACGGCCGGTAGCGGAAGGCGCGGTTGAGGACGTCGAGCGTCTCGCGCACCTTCTTCGCGTTCGCGTACGGCCCGAAGTACCAGACCCCGGGCCGATGCCGCTCGCGGGTGAACATCACGCGCGGGTACTCGTCCTCGACGGTGACCGCGATGTACGGGAACGACTTGTCGTCGCGGAGACGCACGTTGAACGGCGGCCGGTGCCGCTTGACGAGGTTCTGCTCCAGATGGAGCGCCTCGACCTCGGTGCGTGTGACAATCGTCTCGACGTCGGCGACCCGTGACGGCAGCAGCTGGATCGCGGCCCGGCTGTCGGGCGAGGCCTGGAAGTACGACCGCACCCGTGAGCGGAGCGTCTTCGCCTTGCCGACGTAGAGCACCTTGTCCGCGTCGTCGCGGAACAGGTAGACGCCC
>DATBBA010000046.1:0-3745 GCA_036271235.1 Gaiellaceae bacterium | reverse complement strand
GCACAAGCCCAAGGCAAAGCCCTACGGCACGGAGCCGGCCGGAGACCCCGCTCTCCGGCCGGCTCGAGTTCCTTAGCCCCCGGGCGAAGAGCGCAGCTCTTCGCCCGGGACCCAGCTATGTTCGGGACGTGCATGCGGGGTCCGCATCGGCCGCGGTGCCGCGCCGGCTCGTGCAGACGATCTCCCCGGTCGTCTTCCGGCGCGTCGCGTTCGCGGCCGTCGGCGTGCTCATCCTCATCGTCGCCACGGGCGCGACCGTCCGGCTCACGGGCTCGGGGCTCGGCTGCCCGCACTGGCCGACGTGCACGACGAAGCACGCGCTGCCGCGCGGCTACCACTCCGACATCGAGTTCGCGAACCGCGTCGTCTCGGCGATCACGGTGATCACGACCCTTGCTCTCGCCGTCGCGGCGTGGAGGACTCGCGGCCTCGGGCGGCGCGGCCGGTGGCTTGCGACGGCGGTCTTCGCCGGGACTCTCGCGCAGGCCCCGCTCGGCGCGATCGTCGTCTACTTCGACCTGAACCCGTACCTCGTGATCACGCATCTACTCCTCTCCTTCACGCTCGTCGCGCTCGCGGTGCTCACGCTGCTCGAGGCGTCGCGGCTCGTTCGCGGCGAGGCGGCTCCCCTGCCCGGGATCGCGCGGCTCGGAGGACTCGTGCTCGTCGCGGCCGTGGTCGTGCTCGCGGTGAGCGGGACGGCGGCGACCGCGGCCGGCCGGTTCGCCGGAAGCTCGGGGACGGAGGTCGTGCCGCGCCTCGGCTCGTTCTATCCCGCGGTCTACTGGCATGTGCGCGCTGTCGCCGTCTTCGGGATCGTCTTCATCGCGCTCGCGGCCTGGGCGTGGACGCGCCGTGCCGCGTACCCGTGGCTGTTGCTCGCCTGTGCGGGACTGCTCGCGATCCTTGCGGTGCAGATGACGATCGGTGAGGTGCAGTACCGCAGCTACGGCGACGTGCCGTGGTGGCTCGTGCTGGTGCACGTCGCGACCGCGGCGATCCTCGTCGGCTGGACGGTCGGCCTGGCTGCGCGCATCTGGCGTCCCATCGGACCACGTCTAGACTGAGCGAATGTCGGAGCTGATCGTCTCTTCGCGGCCCGACCTGCGCCGCCCGGTTCTGATCGCCGCCTTCCGCGGCTGGAACGACGGCGGCCAGGGAGCCACGCTCGGGGGCGGCTACCTCGCGAAGCAGTGGGACGCGGAGTCGTTCGCCGAGATCGACTCGGAGAACTTCTACGACTTCCAGGCCGTGCGTCCGAACGTCTCGCTCGAGGACGGCCTCACGCGCAAGCTCGAGTGGCCGACGAACACCTTCCTGCACGCACCGATCCCGGGTCTCGACCGCGACGCCGTGATCCTGCTCGGCGTCGAGCCCAACCTGCGCTGGAAGACGTACACGGCCCTCGTGCTCGATCTCGTGCAGGAGCTCGAGGTCGAGCTCGTCGTCACGCTCGGTTCGCTGCTCGCGGACGTGCCGCATACGCGGCCGGCTCCCGTGAGCGCTGCCGCGAGCGACTCGTCGCTCGTCGAGGAGCTCGGTGTCGAGCCGTCGCGGTACGAAGGCCCGACCGGAATCGTCGGCATCCTCCTCGACGCATGCCGGCAGGCGGAGCTGCCGGCGGTGAGCTTGTGGGCGGCCGTTCCGCACTACGTCTCTCTCGCGCCGAGCCCGCGCGCTGCGCTCGCGCTCTGCAACCGCCTCGGCGAGCTCGTCGGAGTCGACATCGACGTCGCAGAGCTCGAGCAGGCGGCGGAGGAGTACAACGAGCAGGTGACCGAGGCAGTCGCGTCCGACGCCGAGACGGCCTCGTACGTCGAGGAGCTCGAGCGCCGGGTCGACCTGATGGAGGCCGCCGAGGACCTTCCGTCGGGCGAGAGCCTCGCCGCCGAGCTGACGCGCTTCCTCCGCGAGCGCGACGAGGAGGAGGACGACGGCGGCGAAAGCGCCGGCGGGCCGGCGTCCTGAATCGCCTTCCGACATTCAGCACGTTTTACGGCTCGTAAATCAGTTCCCGCGCCGCTAGACGAACGACTAGGTCGAACGTGCCGCACGGCGAGTGGAAGGCCCGGCCCAATTCCACTAGGGTTGAACGACTAGCGGCGCCGCCTAAGGCGAGGAATGACGTGCAAAGACTGAAATCCCAGCGCGGGCAGGCACTGGTCGAGTTCGCGCTCATCCTCCCGATCTTCCTCCTTCTTGTCATAGGCGTCTTCGACTTCGGCCAGGCCGAAAACCGAAAGAACAATCTGAACTTCCTCGCCAACGAGGCGGCCCGGTTCGCCGAGGTCAACTCGTGTGCGCCCTGCTTGGGCCCCCCGGCGATCACGATCAACGCGTATGTCGCGAACGGCGCGGACACCAGCCCTCCGCCGTCCATCAAAGTGTGCTTCCCGAGCGGCACGCACAACGTCGGTGATCCCATCAAGGTAACGGCCAGCGCGCCGTTCACTTGGCTCGGAACCGGCCTCAAAGGCCTTCCCTTCGGGACCATCACGATCGAGTCGACTGTAACTGCAAGAATCTTGGTAGACCCGGGCTCGTCCCCGGCGTACACCATCACACCATGTTGACCTTGGATCGCCTGTTCGGGTGGAGGTGGCTTGGCCGCGAGGAGGGCCAAGTTCTTCCGCTCTTCGCCGCTGCGCTGCTCCCCCTCGTGCTCATGGTCGGAGTCGTTGTCGACGGCGGGAACCTGTTTCAGAACAAGCAGTCGGTCCACAACGCCGCCGACGTCTCGGCGCTAGCCGCCGCCTTGGAGATCGCGAATAGTAGTTATGCGTGCAGCAGTCCCGCCCCGCCCGACCCGATTGGCGACTGCGCGGGCAAATACGCGGGCAGGAACGGTGTGGGCGGGCCGACCGGCAACACGACATCCTTGACCGCCGCGGCGCTTCCCACCTGCGCTTCGCTCAATGAGGGAGTCTCTGATACGAAGCCACCGAGGACTCCCCCGGGCTGCTACGTCTCTCCCTACAAGGGGGACGCCAACAGGGTCGAGGTCTGGCTGACGCGGAGAACCTCGAACTTCTTCGGGAAGCTGTTCGGCCGCGCAACCTCCGGCGAATCGGCCCGCGCCGTGGCTTCCGTGGTCACGACCACCACGATCATCCCGGGCACGATCACCACGACGGGCGGAAACCCGGCGCTCCTGTTCGCCATGTGCGGATACGGGAGCTACACCGGGCCTGCGTGCGCTGCCAGCGGGCCACCCGACTCGACCTGCACGGCGCTTTCGCTCGGCGGCAGCAATCAGACCCTGAACGGTGCCGTCGTGAGCAACGGCGGCGTCCAGAACGGGGGAAACAACGACGGCCCCGGGCCCCTCTACTACAACAAGGCGTTCGGGCCTTCGCCGGGCAACGGCACCTGCCTTACGGCCGATGCGCAATGGTTGAGCAAAATCCCGGAGGCACCGAGAGACTGGCCCGTTGCGCTTCCGACCTGTACACCCGGATGCTCGACGACGACCCAGAGCAATCATCTGCTCGTCACGTCGGTGACGGCGAACGGCGTCACGGTCCCGTGCACCCCGATGCCGGTGAACAACGACAACCCCCAGCTCCACACGGGCACGGGAGCGGTGAACAGCGTCAAGATCGGCGCCACGACCCTGACCCTCAGCGAGGGGCTGTACTGCGCGACGACGAGCATCACCTTCCCGGACTCACTCACGCTCAGAGGTGTTGGATTCGTCGCGCCCGCGATCAACTGGGCCGGGGGGCCTACCACGATGACGGGCTAC
>DATBBA010000045.1:0-25086 GCA_036271235.1 Gaiellaceae bacterium | reverse complement strand
CATGGTGTCCTCGATGCGATGACTAAGAAGGGCGACTTGGAAGCCCGTTTTGGTCTTGTCTGCGATAGCCCGACCTGTCACAGGACGTTCGCGATGTACAGCTCACGCGAGGACATACCCCCGCTTCGCACGGAGATGCTTTGTCCCAAGTGCGGCGAGACAACAACCATCGATGAACACCACGTGTGGGTGTTCTACGAGCCAACTAAGAAGCTGTTGCTCAGCGTCAACAGGCAATCGAGTGGTGGTGAAGCATCCTCGAGCTCGGTTGCCAAAAAAAAAAGAAGATCCTCCAGCTGCCGCGGATTACTTGGCGGGCAACTGGCTTGTAGATCCTGAGACAGGGAAGCTTCTCGGGCCAATCATCTTCATGGGCGACTACGTTGGGGGAGACAAGATCGGCGGTGACAAGGTCACCGGCGACAAGATCGTGGCATCCGATGCCGCCACGGTGAACAAGCAGGGTGACGAGTCTGTCATCGTTGAATCACTTCCCGTGGCCCAGCCGGGGACGGGCGACCGAATCAAAGGGCGTCGGACCGCGAGAATCATCGTTGCGATCATCGGCTGCCTCGTGATCGCCGGATTCGTGATCGCCGGGCTCGCTCACGCCATGACGTGGGCCAGCGTCGGGGTTGCTGCCGTAATCGCCGCTGCCATCGCTGCGTTCATCTCTCTTGCTCTGTAGCCGGTTCCGCCCTGTGCTGGAAGAGACGCTCACGGGCGTTCCACGCTGTCCGAAGGACAGCTACCGTGCCGCGAATGGGTGAGATGCATCTTCTGTACGGCGGCTGGGAGGAGGGTGAGCTTTGTCCAGCCGCGCTCGTGTTCGAAGACGAGCCACCCGACACCACCCCAACGGGGAAATTGGCGGCCGTTCTCGCGCGGCGAGCATCTGGCGAGCGCGTTAGCGACGCTGACTTCAAGGTCGTGATCAACGCGGCATCAGCGGCCGTACGCCGAGAAGTGAAAGCAGGACGACTCGCCAAGAGTGCGACGTGCGAGAGATGCGGAGGCTCGGAGATTATCCAGGCACACCACCACAAGGGTTACGAGCCTGAGCAGTGGCTTGACGTCCAGTGGCTTTGCTGGCGCTGCCACTTCCAACAGCGGCACGGCATCCCTTACGAGTCCCATACGCCCAAGGTCCGAGGAAGTTAGACCCGGCGACAGCGACGGGATTCTCGTTGTGAGACGGCGCGGAGGCGACCATCGACCGAGACAATTCGTCTTTCTCACGCTACACTTCCACTGTGCCGCTTGATGAATCGAGAATCGCTGAGAACGTTCGCAGAGCCGCAGGTGCCCACCTTGTGACGCTTGAAGCTCTCGCCGGCCACATCGGCATTTCACGTCCAGCGATGATGAAGCTCGTTGCTCGCAGAACATCAGGTCGATCGCGTCCTACGGCTGGAACGGCCTTGAAGCTCGCCACGGCATTTGGAGTGGAAGTGCGCGATCTTTATGACGAACCTGGCAACTGCCTTGGGGCAGTCGTTGAGGCGTTTCACGTTGCACCTGTGCGTCAGGCCGCAGACGTCCCGGAAGGTGGGCTGTCACCTCAAAGCTACTTTGCCCTCACCTCCGGCGATCAGGAACAGGCAAACGGCCTCGACGGACGAGCGAGCCGTCGAAAGTCGCTGAGTGTCGTTCCCAAGGATGGGAGGTGAACCGCACCACACCCACTCTGGATAGCCCAGTTCGCTTGATAACCTTAAGCCCGCATTACCACACGCGGATGTAGCTCAGTTGGCTAGAGCGTCTCCTTGCCATGGAGAAGGTCGAGAGTTCGAGTCTCTTCATCCGCTTCATCGAGAGCCCCGGTCTGCCGGGCTTTTTCGTCGCAGCGCCGCACCAGCCCGCGCTCAGCATGCCTCTCAGGATTCGGTGCCGGAGGACGTTGTAGGGTCGGAGGCACAGGCAGTCCCTCTCGAACGAAGGGGATCTCTCATGAAGCTGGCACTCACGCGACGCAGCGTCCGGCTCGTCGCTCTGGCCTCGGTCCTTGTTCTGGCCGCGGCGGCGGTTGCTTACGCGGCCATTCCTGACAGTGGCATGGTCTACACGGCGTGCATGCTCAAGAATGTCGGCACTGTCCGGCTGATCGACCCGTCATTGCCGGCGTCGAGCCTTCTGGGGCACTGCACAGCGCTCGAGACGCAGGTGACGTGGAATCAGCGAGGTCAACAGGGCGTTCCGGGAACTCCGGGCGCGGCGGGTCCGACGGGCGCGGTGGGTGCGACCGGCGCGGTGGGTGCGACGGGCGCGGTGGGTGCGACAGGTCCCATCGGAGCGGCGAGCACCGTTGCCGGCCCGACAGGTCCGACCGGTGCCGCCGGGGCTACTGGAGCGAAGGGGTCTGGGTACGATCCGGTCGTTCGGTGGAACTTCGATCTTCCCGCCTCGACGTCGTTCGAGTCCGATGTCGTCTCCTCGACCGATTTCCCGGTCGGAACAACCCTGACTCCGGTGTCGGCGGTCATCACGGGAATCAGCAACGTACCGTCGGGGTGCGCGCACATTCACTTTCCGATCCGACTCACGCCGGGTAGTGGTCAGATCGCGAACTTCGAGGTCGACACCACCGCCGCGACCCCGATTGCTGCCGCCACAGGTGGCACCACTGCTGCGTTCACGGTGCCAACTCACCTCTCTGTCCCGGGAGTGACGCAGGGATGCGAGTCCGGGGGTCCATTGGAGACGTTCGTCGAGGGATTTCCGCATGTGACCGGCTACATCGTGCTCGACGTGATCGAGGGGCCGGTAGACATCCCATAGCGGTCGGGACCGCATGACCGAACGTCGGGAAGGCCCGCTCCGGCGGGCCTTCTCTGCTGCTGCCTCCGAACGTGCAGGAGGGCGGCCGCGGAGATCCTGCCCGCGATTGCGATGCGCGACGTTCGATCGCTTCTCCGGACGACGCCGGGATTACCAGGCACGGGTCGTTGCTGACCTTCGTGCGGCTCGGCCGCTCCGGATAGCGGGGGCGATCCCGCTCAGGCGACGCGGCGGGTGCTTCTGAGCGCCGGCTTCGGCAGTTGGCCCTCCAGCCATAGCGCGGCGATCCCTGCGCGCGGCAGGCCGAAGCGGCGCTCGTACATGAAGTAGCGCGGCTCCCAGCGCGGGAAGAACTTGGCGTTGAAGCGGTAGAGCCGCTCGAGCTGGAACCACGTGTCGCCGAGCGCCATCACGCGGCCGGCCGTCCGTTCGAGCTTCCCCTCCGGCTCGCGGAAGAGCCGGGCGAAGGCGGCGAAGTTCAGCGAGACCTCGGTGACGCCGCGTTCGCGGAGCGCCTCGATCGCCTTCACGATCATGAACTCGGTGAGCCCGTTCGGGGTGTCGTGCCGCCGCCGCATCAACGAGAGCGAGACCGCATCCCGCCCATAGGTCGGGACGAACTGCAGGAAGCCGCCGACCTCGCCCGAGGGGTCCGTCGCGCAGAGGACGAGCGTCTTCGAGCAGAGCGTGTTGCGCAGCGAATCCATCGCCATGCTGAAGCCGCGCTCGGGCGCTCCGCGCCGCCAGTCGTTTCCGACCTCCTCGAGCTCCGCGACCGCGCGCTCGTCCAGCTCTCCGAGCTCGGCGAGCCTGGCCTCGAAGCCGCACTTCTCGAGCCGCGTCACCGACTGCCGTACCTTGCGGATCCCCCGGCCCTCGACCGAGAACTGCGCCGTATCGATGATCGCTTCGTCGCCGAGGTACAGCGCCCGAAGCCCCGCCTGCTCGAACAGAGCCCGCCCGACCGAGCTGACCCCGAGCGCCGCGATTCGCAGCGAGCGTGCCTCCGAGAACTCCACGATCGAGCGCATCAGGGCGCTCACGGCCGCAGGCTCCCCGACCGGGTCGCCCGAGATCATCAGCACGCCGCTCTCCGCCCGGTAGCCGACGAACGCGCGCCGCGACGGATCGAAGAGATAGTGCTTGTCGGCGCGGAGCTTGAAGAACGAGAGCGTGTCGTTGCCGTGCTCGTGCACGATGTCCGCCGCCGCCCGCCGCAGCTCGAGATCGGGTAGGTCGCGAGGCGCTGCGAGCGGGCGGAAGAGAACGTACGCGGCGGTCAGCACGGCCAGGATCGAGATCAGCTCGACCGCGAGCCCCGTCCGCGCGAGCTCGTCGTGAAAGCCGAACGGGCCTGCTTGCCAGAGCAGCAGGTCGCCTGTCTCCCTGACGATCGCGAGCGTCGACTCCTTTGAGGGCGCGGCGAGCGCAACCACCGTCAACGCAGCGAAGAACGAGGCAACCGCGAGCATCGGCACCTGGATCAGCGCCGCGCGGAACGTCCCGGGCTCGTGCCGGGCCGAGAACGACGACCGGCTGAGCCACAGGAGGAGGGCGCAGCCGAGCGTCACGGTCGCCTCCTCGAAATCGAGGCCCTTCAACACGTCGAACACCGTGAGCGCGAGGAGGAGCGTGATCGCGAGCTGAAGCGCCCGCGCCCGCCGCCGGTAGAGGTAGTACGCGGTCAGGAGCAGCGCGGCGGATGCAGGCACCGCGAGCGCGTGCGCATTGCGCATCACCGACACGGGCTCGAGATGGACGAGCTCCCGGCCGCGCCAGGAGACATTCGGCGTGACCGCCGACATCAGGTCGACGAGCGCGACTGCGGCCGTCGCGAAGGCAGCGACCGCGGGGATGTCGTCGAGGCGCCGCATGGGGCGCAGCGGGAACGGACGGCGGTGGATCCCGATTCGCCACCCGGCACTGTCCCGGCCGCTCCGGGTGAGATCGGGCCAATCCTTGACGACGAGCCACACGCCGAGGAGTACGGCCACGAACGCGCTGCCGGGGCCAAGTGTGTCGAGGATCGCCGCCACGGGTGCAGCCACGATCACGAGCACGCCGAGGTGCCATTCGTGGATGCGCTGCCCGAGGATGAAGACCCGAGGCCCGAGCGGGTGCCGTTCGACTCTCAGCATGGATGAGGGCTTGCCCCCCGCAAGCGCTTCCGATGATGCCCTATGCACCTGTTGTCGCGCTCCGGCTAGCGTCATCTGCGTATGACGGAGCCCGAGCCCCGCCGGCTCCTCCCGCGCCGGCTTGCCGCCGCGCTGGGGCTCATCGCGATCCTCCTCGTCCCGTGGACGCTCTGGCTCACGTTCACGCTGCCGACTCGACATCTCACCCATCACTATCGGCTCGCGTGGGTCGGATTCGATATCTGGCTCGCGATCGCCTTCGGCGCGACGGCGATCGCCGCCCTGCGGCTCTCACCCTGGCTGCAGGCTCTCGCCGCCCTCACGGGGACGATGCTCCTCTGCGACGCGTGGTTCGACGTCGTCACCGCCGCCTCGGGCGACGAGCAGACCGTGGCGATCCTCGAGGCGATCTGCGCCGAGATCCCGCTCGCGATCCTCTGTGGTTGGATCGTGCTCGACACGACCCGGTTCCACGAGGCCGCAGCACGTCTTTACCTCGACGCCTCGCGGCGTCGCGAGCCGCCTGTCGAGCACTGATACCGAAGTCTCACCGTCCGGTCACACGACTGTTTCCCTGCCGGCTCGACGGAGTTCGTACGTTCAAGGCGGCCCTGGTTTGGGAGCCTCGACGAACGGGGAGCAGACCGGGAAGCGCCTGAAAGGGCGAAGCGCAGGGTGAGAGGGGGAAGTATGAGGATTGGCTGGAAGCCGGCGACACTGGCCGGATTTGTCGTGTTGTGCCTCGCGGGAGCGAGCCTTGCAGCGGCTCGGTCCCCGAAGCCTGGGCCGCCCGGGCCCCCGAATCGGCCGGGGCCGCCGCGGGCCTCGAGCTGCAACCTCGGGGGCAACGCGGACGGGAAGATCAAGCACCTGATCTACATCCAGTTCGACAACGTCCATTTCAACAGTGATGCGCCCGGGGTTCCGGGAGATCTCCAGCAGATGCCGAACCTCCTGAACTTCCTCAAGGGGAACGGCACGCTGTTCACGAACGACCACACGATCCTGATCTCGCATACCGCAGGTGGGATCCTCTCGACGATGACCGGGCTCTATCCGGACAGGACGGGCCAGACGGTCACGAACAGCTACGACTACTACCCGCCGAACAAGGTCCCGAACTTCTCGAGCTCGTTCCAGTACTGGAACGCACCGGTGACCACAGCGTCGCCGGGCGATTCGCTGCCGAACATGATCACCGACGGCCAGAAGAACACGCCCGCACCTTGGGTGCCGTTCACGCGCGCCGGCTGTGACGTCGGAGCGGCGGGGATCGCGAACCTCGAGCTCGAGAACAACTCCACCGACGTCTCGAACGTCTACGGGGCCGGATCGACGGAGACGCAGGAGTCGGCGACGCAGAAGACCACCGACTTCGTCGGGATCGCCGTCCACTGCTCGAAGGCGCCGACGAGCGTCTGCGCCGGAGACAGCCATGCTCGGCCGGACACGCTGACGGACGAGCCAGGCGGCTACGACAAGTACAACGCACTGTTCGGAGCGAAGTACGTCGATCCGGCGATCGTGCCGGCGACCTCGTCGAACCCGAACAGTTGCGTGCCCGATACCGAGAAGGCCGCGGGCGTCGCCGGCGGCGGGAACGTCACCGACGTGAACGGGGCCTGCGGGTTCCCGGGATTCGACGGGATGGAGGCCAACAGGTCGCTCGGATATGTCGAGCAGATGCAGGAGTCCGGCGTGCCCGTGACCTACGCCTACATCTCGGACGTCCACGACTTCCACACGTTCACCCCGAACAGCGGTGACTCGGTCACGAGCTCCGCGACGGGCCCGGGCGATGCTCAGCACGAGCAGCAGCTCGCCGACTACAACAAGGCGTTCGGGGACTTCTTCTCGAACCTCGCCGCCCACGGCATCAACAAGAGCAACACGCTGTTCGTGGTCACCGTCGACGAGGGCGACCACTTCGCCGGAGGCCCGGGGACCCCGGATCCCTCGACTCCCGGGATTCTCGACTACACGAAGACCACCCAGTGCACGACGCTCGCCTCGTGTGCCTCGAACCAGATCGGCGAGGTCGACACGAACATCAAGGCCGTCCTTCCATCGACGGAGCCCGGGTTCGACATCCACTTCGACGATGCCCCGGTCTTCTACGTGAACGGCCAGCCCGTGAGGACGGACCCGAGCGTCCGCAGCCTCGAACGTGACGTCGGCGATCTCACCTCGCTCGATCCGTACGTGAAGAACAGTGCGGGGGTGGTGCAGACGGTGAAGATGACCTCGGAGCTCGCCGATCCGGTCGAGCTGAAAACGCTGCACATGATCAACTCGGACCCGAACCGGACGCCGACGTTCGTCGATTTCGGCAATCCGGACTTCTTCTTCGAGGAGGCGAACTCCGCCGGGAACATCAGCGGCTGCCCGGCCGGGGCGACCGAATGCGCCAGCCCTGGCTTCGCCTGGAACCACGGTGACATCCAGACGGAGATCGGGAGCACGTGGGCCGGCTTTGTCGGGCCGGGGGTCGCGAACAACGGGATCGATTCCACCACCTGGACCGATCACACGAACGTCCGGCCGACGATGATGGCCCTGACCGGGCTGAAGGACGACTACGAGCAGGACGGCCACGTGCTCGTGCAGGCCCTGACGCGTGAGGCGACGCCGCACGCGCTGACGAGCCCGCCGGCGGGCCCCGATGCGGGTCTCGTCGGGAAGCTCGAGGTGCAGGACGACCTGCTGAATGCGCCGTTCGGGACCTTCGCCCGGGCGACGCTCGCGTCCTCGACCTTCGGGCTCGAGTCGACAGACGACTCGGTCTACAACTCGGTCGAGAGCCAGATCCAGGATCTGACGACGCAGCGAGACGCACTCGCGACGCAGATCAAGAACGAGCTGTACGACGCGGCGGTCAACGGCCATCCGATCGACCCGCACACCGCACAGGCCCAGATCGATCAGGTGAAGGATCTGATCGCCCAGGCGGCGGCGCTGCCGAGCGGATAGCTCGAACGACACGCGGAGACCACGGGTTGGGGAGGGCGGCGCCCTCCCCAACCCGCTTCCGCAGGGGTAGGCTTGCGGGATGTGGCGGCGGAGCTCTTCGCTCGCCGTGGTGGCGATGCTGGTCGCGCTGGCCGCGCCTACCGGGGCTCTCGCCCTGAAGGCGCCGAGTGCTGCGGCCGTCAGACCGCACACGTTCGCTTCGTGCACGGCGCTCGTCGCCTATGCGAAGGGAAACCTGGCGCGAACCCACGGGATCCCGGAGCAGCCGATCTCCGAGCCGGCCGTCGCAACGTCCACCGTCGTGCCGAAGGCGGCCGCGAGCTCGACCGCCACGCCGGGCGTCGTGGGAGCCGCGGCGGACAGCGGCACGGCATCCGGGACGGCCTACTCGACGACGAACGACCAGGAGCAGGGTGTCGACGAACCGGACATCGTGAAGACGGACGGCTCGACGATCTTCGCGGTGTCGGGCAACACGCTCGAGGCGGTCTCCGTCGCCGGCGGCGCGCCTCGTATCGCGGGAACGCTGAGCCTCGGTTCCGGCGCGGCGAACGCGCAGCTTCTCCTCGACGGCAACCGGCTGCTCGTGATCACGAACCAGATCCCGCTCCGCTACCCGTTCCCGGGCCCGATCGCCGCCGCCTCGAGCGCGATCAAGGCCTCGCCCTACGTGGCCTGGGGCGCGACGACGCAGCTGTCGGAGGTCGACGTCTCCGACCCGAGCGCGATGAAGGTCACCCAGACGCTGTCGGTCGACGGCACATTCGTGGACGCCCGGCTCGTGGGCTCGAGCGCGAGGCTCGTCATCTCCTCCGCGCCGCACGCGATCCTCCAGCCGCAGCTCGCGACCGGCGCGCCGGGATGGGTGCCGACGTGGCGGTTCAGGAACGTGCGCTCCGGGCGGCACTTCACCCGGCAGATCGCGGCCTGCGGCTCGATCCGCCGGCCGGTGCAGTTCTCCGGGCTCGGGATGCTCTCGATCGTGACGGTGGACTTCGCCAAGGGCCTCGGTGCGGCCCAGTCGACCTCGATCATGGCCGACGCTCAGATCGTCTACGGCTCGACGGCGAGCCTCTACATCGCGACGCAGCAATGGCTGAACCCGCGACTCGGGATCGCGCAGCTGCCGACCGGGCAGTCGACCGTCATCGATCGCTTCGACGTCTCCGATCCCGATGTCACGACGTTCGCCGGGAGCGGCGAGGTGCCCGGGTACCTCCTGAACCAGTTCTCGCTGTCGGAGCAGGGGAACTACCTCCGCGTCGCGAGTACGAGCCGTCCGATCTGGTGGGGCACCGTTCCCGGCTCGACGATTCCGCTCAGCCAGAGCTACGTGACGGTGCTCGACACCTCGGGTGGCGTGCTCGCGCCGGTCGGGCAGGTCTCTGGGCTCGGCCAGGGTGAACAGATCACCTCGGTGCGGTTCATCGGCAACACGGGCTACGTCGTCACCTACCGCCAGGTCGACCCGCTCTACACGATCGACCTGAGCACGCCGACCGCCCCACGGGTCGCCGGTGAGCTGGATCTGGCGGGCTACTCCGCCTACCTGCACCCCGTGGGCCCGGGGCTGCTGCTCGGAATCGGGAGCGACGTCTCCTCGACGAACGAACCCGACGGGACCCAGCTCGAGCTCTTCGACGTCTCCGACCCGGCGAACCCGAAGCTGCTCGCGAAGACGCTCGTCGGCACCGGCTCCTCGTCGCAGGTCACCTACGACCATCACGCCTTCCTGTACTGGCCTGCCACGAACCTCGCCGTCCTCCCGATCCAGATCTACGGCGCCGTCCAGTCCGTTACGCCGGGGGTGGCCGTTTCGAACGGCACCTTCACCGGCGCGATCGGCTACAAGGTGACGAGCGGCGGGATCACCGAGGTCGGCCGCGCCGTGCAGGACGCCGTGAACGGGCAGACCCCGCAGATCGAACGTTCGCTCGTGATCGGCGACAGCCTGTTCACGATCTCGGCGCAGGGCGTGATGGCCTCGAGCCTTGCCACGCTTGCGCGGCAGGCGTTCGTCGCGTTTCCCGGGTCGTAGCGAGCAGGGCATCGCCCTCACTGATCGAAAAGGAAGGAATGCCCGAGCTGCTCGTCCCCGAGCTCGTCGAGAACCCGTTCCGGGAGATCTACCGCGGGCTGATCGTGACCTCGATGCTGCACTCGGTCGAGGAGCAGGAGGCGGACTATCGCGACCGGCACCGGCGGCGCCGCGCCGCACGCTTCGAACGCGCGGCCGCGGAGCTCGGAGCGGTGGCGACGGCGACGCCCGTCAAGGCTCTCATGGCTCCGGCCGGGCCTGTTGTGGAGGTCGCGCCGGTTGTGGAGGTTGCCCCGGTCGTGGACGTCGCGCCGGTTGTGGAGGCCGCGCCGGTTGTGGAAGTGGCCCCTGTTGTCGAAGTGGCCCCGGTCGTCGATCCGACCCCGGCTGTCGATCCGGCCCTGGTGGTCGAAGCGGCGCCGGCTCCCGTCATCACCCAGGTCAGGGCTCGTCTCGAGCCGCCCGTTCCCGTTCCCGTTCCCGTTCCCGTTCCCGTTCCCGTTCCCGTTCCCGTTCCCGTTCCCGTTGTCGCTGCCGTACCGGTCGAGGTCGAACGTCCCGTGGCGCCGGCACCAGTGCTCCCGCTGATCGTGGCCGGAGAGCCATGGTTCGGCCCCGGGGTTCGGCGGGCGGCGGCGGTGGTCTGGGGGCTGACGCTGGCCGTTCTCATCTGCAACATGATCGTCCTCGGCTTCCGCTCGTGGGCGACGGGGGCCGCGGATCTTGCGCTCGTGACGTTGACGCTCGTCTGGTTCGCGACCGCGGTTGCGGACGCCGGGCGTTCGGCCCGTTCCTAGCCGGCACGCTGCGCCCGCGTGTCGCATCTGCGCGCGCAGCGTGCCGCGACACTTCACCCAAGCAGATGGGGCTCCCAGAACTCCCGGCTCGAGCGCGTCCAGCCATGGCAGCCGAACGGCAGCTCACCACCTGCAAGCTCGAGGCAGACGCGCGGCCGCAGCTCCCACGCGAAGCGGAGCGCGGCTTCGACCGGCGCGATCCGGAACTCCGGATGACGCTTGGGAGCGTCGAACGACCAGAAGATGTCGCAGTGCCCGCCCCGGCGGTAACGGATCGCACCTCGCTGCCGCGGCCCGATCGCCCGCCAGTTCCACTCGGGTCCGCCAAGGGCGTAACGCCTCGACTCGAGAACCTTCAGGCACGCCTCGACCCGGCGGAGCGAGAAGCCTCCGTTGCCGACCGCAGGCCCCTCGATCCAGCCGGCATCGATCCACGGTGCGCCCACGTAGTCGTATGCGCCGGCGCAGAACTCGTCGAGGCGATCCGAGAGCACGAGCGCGTCGAGGTGGTGTACGAGGACGTGCTCGTAGGAGGCGAAGTTGCGGTAGAAGCCGCTCCTCATCAGGAGCGTGCCGAACCTCGCCCGGCCGGTGAAGAACCGGTCGGGATAGCGCAGGACACGGAAGCCTTCGAGCGGGTTCCGCAGGCTCTCCGGTACGACGACGTAGCGTTCGCGTTCACCGAGATGGGTCAGCAGGTGGCGCAGCGAGATCGCGTCGTCGTCGCTCAGCTCCTCCTTGTATTGCGGCACGATCACCGCGACGTTGGCGGCCACCGGGCAGTTCAGTGTCCGGCGCGCGTCTCGGCGCCGATCTGCAGCAGGCGATCGTGGACGTGGTCCACCTGAAGCGTCGTGTGGTCGATCCCGAAGCGCTCGCGGAGCACCTGCTCCAGCTCGCGGCGCGCGGCGTGGCAGTCGGCGTCGGCCTCGACGAGGATGTGCGCCGAAAGGGACGGGAAGCTCGAACCGATCTCCCAGACGTGGAGGTCGTGTACCTCGCTGACATGGGGGTGGCGGGCCATCGTGTGCCCGATCTCCTCGACGTCGAGCTCGGCCGGCGCCATCTCGAGCAGCACCCGGCCCGACGTGCGCAGGAGCCCGAGCGCCGCACGGAGCATCAGCGCGGCGACGAGGAGCGCGGCGATCGCGTCGGCGCGGTTGAAGCCGGTGGCGATCACGATCACGCCGGCCACCGCGGTCGCCCCGAACGCGTAGAGGTCGGTCAGGAGATGCTGGTAGGAGCCTTCGATGTTCATCGAGGAGCGATTTGCCTTCGCGAGCTCCCGGGTGGCGAGCACGTTCACGAAGATGCCCGCCACGGCGATCGCCACCATCGTCCAGCCGCCGGGCGTCCCGGGTGTGATCAGCCGCCGGATCGCACCGAAGACGATGAGCCCGGCCAGGACGAGCAGCGTCGCGCCGTTCGCCTGCGCCGACAGGATCTCCATGCGGCGCAGCCCGAACGTGACGTTGCCCATCGCCGGACGGCGAACAAGGCGGATCACGACGAGCGAGAGCAGCAGGGCGCCCGCGTCGGTCAGCATGTGAGCCGCGTCCGAGAGGAGCGCGAGCGAGCCGGAGAGAATGCCGGCGACGATCTCGACGACCATGAAACCGACGATCAGCGCGAGCCCGGTCGTCAGCCGGCGCGCATCGGTGTCCTCTCCGATCGCGTGGGTGTGACCCGCGTGGTCGTGGCTTCCGCCCACAGCCCGAGGGTACCCGCCCCGGCGGCTTTCTAGCTCGACGCGGGCGGCGGTGCCTGGAAGCCCGGATTCGTGCTGACCTCGCCGCAGGCCGGGCAGAAGAGCCCGCCCCCGAGGGAGAGCGCTCCCGAGGCACCGCAGGCCGGACAGGTCGCGGTCGCGGCGGTCGAAACCCAGGCGCTCACGTCCTCGACCTCCTCGGCGGGATGGTCGTGCGCGTGATCGTGGTCGTGATCCGCGTGGTCGTGATCATGCGCGTGATCGTGGTGCGCGTGGTCGTGATCGTGATCTTCTGTCACGAAGCGAGCGTAACAACCCTACGATGCGCGCCGTGATCCTCGACGGCCACAACGATCTCGCGCTGCGCGTGTGGCAGGGCCGCACGGAGTTCCACGTCGATCTGGCGGCGGCCGCAGGGAGTGGATTCGCGGGCGGATTCTTCGCGCTCGGGGCGTTCGGGCCGCCCATCGACGTGCCCGCGCCTCCGTATGCGCTCCCGCTCGCTGCTCCGATTCCGATCGAGCAGGCAACGGCGGACGTCGAGGGGCAACTGGCCGCGCTCGAAGGCCTCGACCTGACGATCGTGCGCCGGGCCGACGAGATCGTGCCGGCCCGGGTCAACGCGATCGTGCATTTCGAGGGTGCCGAGCCGATCGCACCGGATCTCTCCGATCTCGAGGACTGGTACCGCCGCGGGCTCCGCTCGCTCGGAATCGTCTGGTCGCGACCGAACGCCTTTGCCGAAGGGGTGCCGTTCCGCTTTCCGTCGTCGCCCGATACCGGGCCGGGGCTCACCGCCGCGGGCCGCGACCTCGTCCACGCCTGCAACCTGCTCGGGATCCTCGTCGACCTCTCGCACCTGAACGAGGCGGGCTTCTGGGACGTCGCGGAGCTGACGCAGGCGCCGCTCGTCGCGACCCACTCGAATGCCCATGCTCTCTGCGCCTCGACGAGGAACCTCACCGATGCTCAGCTCGACGCGATCGGCGCCTCCGGCGGCGTCGTCGGGATCAACTTCGGCGTGATGTTCCTCCGTGAGGACGGGACGAACGATCTGGATACGCCGCTCGAGCAGATCGTCCGCCACATCGACTACGTCGCAGAGAGGATCGGGATCGACCATGTCGCGTTCGGCTCCGACTTCGACGGTGCCGAGATTCCCGATGCGCTCGGCGGGATCGCGGGGCTGCCTGACCTCGTGGAGGCGCTGCGCCGCGCCGGGCACGACGACGAGTCGCTCGCGAAGATCACCCACGGCAACTGGCTGCGGGTGCTGGGCGACACGTGGCGGCCGTGGTCGCGGTACTTCCGGCTTGCCGGCTTCGACGCGCGACCGACCCTGATCGACGCCGCCGATCGCTTCCCGGTGCCCGGCCTTGCAGTCGATCTCGGCGCGGGCACGGGCCGCGACACGCTCGAGTTGCTGCGGCGGGGCTGGAGGGTGATCGCGATCGACAGCCAGCAGGAGGCGATCGACAGGGTCGTCGAGATCGCCGGCGAGGACGCCGAGCGCCTCGAGGGGCGCGTCGGGCGCTTCGAGGACGCCGAGTGGCCGGCGTGCGAGCTCGTGAACGCGAGCTTCGCGCTTCCGTTCACCCCATCCGCGGCATTCCCGGCGCTCTGGCAGCGGATCGTGGACTCCCTGGTGCCGGGAGGCCGGTTCTCGGGCCAGCTCTTCGGCGATCGCGACGAGTGGGCGAGAACCGGCCTCGTGGTCAAGACCCGGGCCGAGGTGGAGGAGCTACTGCGTCCGTTCGAGGTGGAGCGCTTCGAGGAGCTCGAGGAGGAAGGTCAGACGGTGCTCGGCAACTCGAAGCTCTGGCACCTCTTCCACATCGTCGCCCGGAAGCGCTAGCCCACTCCCGGTGACGGCGCGTACTGGCCAAGGAAGCCGGCACCGACGATCTGCTGCGCGACCGCGGCCTGCCCGATGTAGCACTCCCACTCGCGGCCGTCGGAGGTGAGGCTGCGGCAGCCTCCGTTGACGTGCTTCGTCGCGTCGACCGTCGGCTCGACGGTTCCCTTGAAGTCGGAGACCTCCGGCGCCGGGGCCTTGGAAAGCACACAGTGGAACTCGACGTTCGCCTGCACGACCGTGCACGACGGCTCCGTTCCTTCGAGTGAGAGCGTGCCGGCTGGCATGCTCGCGGCGACCTCGTTCGTGGTGATCAGCTGGTCCGCCCCGATCGCGAGGCCCGGGATCGCGATCGCAGCGACGACGGCCGCGAGTGCGATCCGGCGATGCCGGCGGCGCTTCGGTGTCCGCTCGAGGTCGGCGGCAGTTGCGTGTTCGAGTGCGTCGCCGAGCGTGGCGAGGGTCTCGGTGGTCATCTTGGGGCCTCCGTTTCGTTCGTGAGTTGGGCGCGTAGCGCGACGAGCCCGCGGTGGACGCGGACGCGCGCTGCGCGTGGGGTGGTGCCGAGGGCGGTGCCGACCTGCTCGTAGGAGAGGTCGTGGACGACGCGAAGCTCGACCGCGTCGCGCTGGCCGCCGGGCAGCTCGGCGAGTGCCTCGTCGAGCCCTTCGAGCCACGCTTCGTCGGGTATGGCCGTCGTGGGCTCTCTGTCGAGCTCCTCGAGCAGGCCGAGCTTGGCGGACGCGGTCTGTTCGAGCTGCGCCTTCCGTACCGAATGCAGGATCAGGTGCTTCGCGATCGCGAAGAGCCACGGTGCTGCGGAGCCACCGGCCTCGTCGCGGAAGCGGCTGCGCGAGATCCATGCTTGCGCGAAGGTCTCCGCGGTCAGGTCGTGCGCCGCGGCCGGGTCGCGAGTCCGGCGCAGGTGGTAGCCGTAGATGCGTTCGGCGTAGCGGTCGTACAGCTCGCGGAACGCGTGCGGGTCGGTGCGCGCGTCGCGAATCAACTTGGCGTCGGTCTTCATAGGCTGGCCTCCATCTTGGGCGTTCCCCCGCTACATGCCGCGAGGGGGCCGTTTCGTTACAGGCCCGGCGGCTAGGCTCGTGGGGTGCGCACGCGCGTCGTCCAGCCGGGGCTCGAGGTGTCGGTCGTGGGTGTCGGCTGCAACAACTTCGGCTGGCGGCTCGAGGCGTGGCAGACGGCAGATGTCGTCGACACGGCGCTCGAGGCAGGGATCACGCTGTTCGACACGGCGGAGAGCTACGGCGACGGCCAGAGCGAGAAGTTCCTCGGGCTGGCGCTCGGCAAGCGGCGCGAGCGGGCCGTGATCGCGACGAAGTTCGGGTGGGGGAGGGGATTCACCGACAACGCGATCTCGCGCGGCCATCCCGACTACGTGCGTTCGGCGATCGAGGGCTCGCTCCGACGCCTCGGCACCGAGTACGTCGACCTCTACCAGTACCACCGGCCTGACGGCGTGACGCCGATCGAGGAGACGCTCGGCGCGATGAGCGAGCTCGTCGACGAGGGCAAGGTGCGGTTCATCGGGTCCTCGAACTTCTCGGCCGCGCAGCTCGCGGAGGCCGATGCGGTCTCCGCCGAGCGTGGCCTCGCACGCTTCGTGACCGCCCAGAACAAGTACTCATGGCTCGAGCGTGGCGCCGAAGACGAGCTGATCCCGGAGTGCGAGCGGCTCGGCGTGGCGCTGATCCCGTACTTCCCTCTGGCGGCTGGGTTGCTGACCGGGAAGTACCATCGCTTCGCGCCGGAGCCGGAGGGGACGCGGCTGTCGGGCCGGCTCGAGGTCTCCGACGAGCAGTGGACGCGGATCGAGGCGCTGGAGGCTTTCGCTGCTGCGCGCGACCTGTCGCTGCTCGACGTCGCGATCGGCGGCCTTGCCGCGCAGCCGACCGTCTGTTCGGTGATCGCCGGCGCGATGAGCCCCGAGCAGGTGCGGGCGAACGCTGCGGCCGGCGAGTGGGAGCCGACGCCGGCCGAGCTCGACGAGCTCCGTTCGCTGTGAGTGCAGGGGAGTGGGAGCAGATGGCGCCGCGCTGGGAGCGCGGGCGCGAGCTGCTCTGGCGCGGCACGCGGCCGGTGAGCGAGTGGCTCGTCTCGCGACTCGATCCTCGTCCGGGTCAGACGATCCTCGAGCTGGCCGCGGGAACGGGTGAGACGGGGCTCCTCGCCGCCGAGCGACTAGGCTTCGGCGGGATCCTGATCTCGAGCGACCGCGAGATCGGCATGGTCGACGCCGCCGCCCGCCTCGGCACCGAGCGCGGCGTGACGAACGCCGAGTACCGCGTCCTCGACGCCGAGCGGCTCGCGCTTCCCGACGCGAGCGTGGACGGGGTCCTGAATCGGTTCGGCTACATCCTCAAGGGCGACCCGCCGCCGGCGCTGGCCGAGATCCGCCGGGTCCTCCGTCCCGGCGGCCGGCTTGCGTTCTCGGTCTGGGCCGAGCGCGAGCGGAATCCGTGGATGACGGTCCCCGCCGACGTCCTCGTCGCACGCGGCCACCTCGCGCCCCAGAACGAGGCGGAGCAGCGCCTCTCGGCACGCCGCAATCCCGACTCGATCGCGGGTCTGCTCGCGGATGCGGGCTTCGGCGAGCCCGAGATCGAGGAGATGCCCGTCGCCTACGAGTTCGCGGATGCCCACGAGCTCTGGTTCTTCGTCAGCGAGCTCCGCGGCCCGGTCGCGCTGGCCCTCGCCGAGCTCCCCGAAGCCGAGCAGGCCGAGATCCGCGCCGAGATCGAAGCCCACGCCGCGACCGAGAGGGCCTACGAGCTCGGCGGGGTGAGCCTGAACGTCGTCGCGACGTAGCTACCATCAGTCCCTCTGGCGCCTTGGCCGAGTGGTTAGGTAGCGGCCTGCAAAGCCGTTTACAGCGGTTCGAATCCGCTAGGCGCCTCTCGTAGTACCGGAGCCTTGGGCCCCAGAACGAGGCGTCCACGGACGGCGATAGCCTTGGCTCCATGGACAGGTCGGGTTTCGCCGAGCCGGAGCTCACGATTCGTCCGTATCGAAGCCGCGGCCTATGGCTTTACGCGTCGGTGGCCGTCGTGATCGTCGCGCTGGTCACCGCCGCTCGGGCATTCATGCGATCGGAAAGCCCGGTCTTGACGATCGGGGTGATCTCCATCGTGGTGTTGGCTTTCACGATGTTCACCCTCGATTTCTACGCGCAGACGAAACTCGTGGTCACGGGTGGAGTTGTTCGGAGGAGCGGTCTATTGGGCCGAACCGCGACCTGCCGTGTCGCGGACATCGCTCTCGTCATCGAAGCTCCGGTGCGATATACGGCTGTGAACACGCGCCCGGAACGCTGGCTCTGGTTCATGGACACGGAGGGTCGGACGGTCATGCGGGTGTGGGCGGAGCACTACCGCTTCCGAGACCTCGAACACCTGAAAGCGCTGCTCGGTGTCCCCTGGAACTACGAGACGGCCTATTCGCGCATGCTGGATTTCGAGCGGGCCCATCCTCGCTCCGTCCCGTGGCCGCTTGCTCACTATTGGCTCAGCTCGCTCGCAGCGATCACTGCGAGTCTCGTGGTGCTCGGATTCGTTCTCGTCCTCGTTCAACAGGGCTGAACCATCTCGACGAAAGAGCCCGTAGGCTGCCGCGAGGTGAACGCACAGGACCGGTCCAACGAGGCCGTCACGGATGGCGGCGAGGAGCCGGCGGCGAAGAAGCCGAAGTCGACGAAGAAACGGCTCGTCGTGGGCGGGCTCGGGCTCGCCGTGATCGTGGCGACGTTCGTGTTCGTGCTGCCGCAGATCGCGAACTACCGGAGCGTCTGGGCGGTCGTCAAGGACCTGACCTGGGAGCAGGTCGGCTTCCTCGCGCTCACGATGATCTTGAACCTCGCGACCTACGCGCCGCCGTGGATGGCGGCGCTGCCAGGGCTGAAGTACATCCAGGGATCCGTGCTGACCCTCGCCTCGACCGCTTCGACCTACATCGCGCCTGGTGGGGCGGCGGTCGGGGTCGCGGCGTCGTACGGGGTGCTGCGGGCATGGGGGTTCAGGGGGCGGCCGGTGACGATCGCGGTCGCGGTCACCGGGGTCTGGAACCAGTTCGCGATGCTCGGGTTCCCAATTGTCGCGCTCGGGATCCTGACTGCCCAGAACGAGCGGAACGGGCTCCTCGACACCGTCGCGCTGGTCGGGGTCGTCATCTTCGTGGTCGCAGTGGCGGCCTTCACCGCCGGCCTCTGGAACGCAAAGCTCGCCCGCAAGGTCGGCAACCTCGCCGCACGGGTCTCCAACTTCGGTCTCCGCCTGATCCGCCGCGGGGAGGTGAGCTGGGACGGGAACTCGTTCGTCCGCTTCCGCGACGAGACGGTCAAGCTTCTCGCGCGCCGATGGCACGTGCTTACGCTCGCGACGCTCGCGGGCCAGCTCACCGTCTTCCTCGTGATGCTCGCCTCGATCCGCGTCTGCGGCGTTCATGCCTCGCAGGTCAGCCTCGTCGAGGCCTTCGCGGCCTGGTCGATCGCGCGCCTCCTCGGCTCGCTGCCGATCACGCCGGGCGGGATCGGGATCGTGGAGGTCGGGTTGACGGGCGTGCTCGTGGCGTTCGGCGGCCACAACGCCGACGTCGTCGCCGGGGTGCTCGTCTACCGCTTCGTGACGATCGTGCCGACGCTGCTCCTCGGGCTGCTCGCGGGCGCGACGCTCAAGCGATATCAGCCGAAGGCCGCGTAGGCGTGCGGCCGAAGAACGAGCTCTCGACGAGGTAGAAGAACGCGATCAGGCCGAAGAGCGCGACCGACGCCTTCGGGCTGACGAGGGCGACGAGGGTCGCGATCCCGTAGATCGGGACGCCCGGGATGTAGGCGCGCGAAATGCCGGAGACGATCCTCTGGTCGGCATGCGGCGCGATCAGCCGACGGCCCCGGACGGCGTAGAACCAGAACGCGTTGTAGAAGACCGACGTCACGGTCAGCGTGACGCCGTAGGTGAGTGCCGCCGCGCGCAGCCCTCCGTCGTGGAAATGCTCCGCGATCAGGTTCGTCGGGAACGGGACGAACGCGATGCACATCAGGAGCAGGAGGTTGATCGTCAGGAACGTCCGGTCGGCCGTCCCGATCTGGCGCATGCAGACGTGATGGTTGATCCACATGATCCCGATGGTCACGAACGACACCGCGTAGGCGGCGTACTCGGGCCACGCGGCGAGGACGGCATGGCCGAGATCGCGGCCCTGCGCGTGGACGGTGACGTCGAGGATCAGGAGCGTCGCCGCAATCGCGAAGACGCCGTCCGCGAACGCCTCGAGGCGACCCGTTCCCACGGCGCGAGAGTACGTCGAGCCCCGGACGGGCCCGAGAGCCGAAAATCGGTGCATGGCACCATTCGTTACGAAAGCAGCCTCGTTATCTGGCTCCTGAGCAGGCGTTTCAGGCTGGTGCATGGCACCGATTTGCGTGTTTTCCGAGGCGCGGCCGGGCCGGCGCGGACCCTCGTCTAGAGTCCGGGACATGGACGGGGTCGCCACGATCTGGCTCGACAACCCGCCGGTGAACGCGATCACCGCCGAGGTCGCGGCCGCCGTCACCTCGCAGCTCGAATGGATCGGCCCCGAGACGCGGCTCGTGGTCATCCGCGGCAAGGGCGAGAAGGCCTTCTCGGCCGGGGCCGACCTGAAGTCGATCACCGGCGACGGCAAGCCCCCGGTCGGAATCCAGCCGCTCGCCGACCTGATCGAGGAGCTGCCCGTTCCTGTCGTCGCGGCGATCCACGGCCATTGTCTCGGCGGCGGGCTCGAAGTCGCCCTCGCCTGCGACATCCGGATCGCCGACTCGAGCGCGAGCCTCGCCGTTCCCGAGGTGCTCCTCGGGCTGATCCCCGGAGGCGGCGGCACCCAGCGTCTCCCGCGGCTGATCGGCCCGGCGCGCGCTGCCTGGATGATGCTGTCGGGCGAGCGGATCTCGGCGGCACAGGCCGAGAGCTGGGGGCTCGTCGAGTTCGTCGTCGAGGATCTCGACGAAGGAGTGGAACGTGTGGCGCGTGCGCTCGTCGCCGGAAGCCCGTTCGCCCAGCAAGAGCTCAAACGGCTCCTGCGTGTGACGAGCGTCGCCCGGAGTGACAGCCTCGAGCTCGAGGCATTCGCCCGCTGCGTCCTCTCCGACGACGGTCGCGAGGGGATCGCCGCGTTTCTCGAGAAGCGCGCTCCGGCCTGGCCGGCCGCCGGCTAGCTGAGGTCGCCCGCGGGGTCGCTCGCGAACTCACACGGCGACACGAAAATCGAGCGTGGCTGATCGTACGGCGTGACGCGGTTTGTCGACTTGCGCACGTTGAACAGGAACGAGCGGCGGCAACCCGGCGCGGCCACCGAGCAGCGGAAGATCCCGACTGCTGCGCCGTCCCGAAGCTGGGTGCAGGTCTTGATGTCGGCGATCAGCGCTCCCGAGTGAGTCGTGAACGCGGCGGCTACCGAGTTCTGCGCCGCGGTCTGCGCTGTTGCGCTCGCACGCATCGACCACGTGACGCCCATGGCGAGGAACGCAACGAGGAGCAGAATGCCCACTCCAAATACCAGTCTGGCGCTTCTCCCGCCGATATTTTCGCCCCCCGGCTTGAACATGTCAAAAGAGTGTACGACCCGGACCTGCCGTCAGATCGCGATTTTGCTCTTTCGTAACGTTCCCACGACGGCAGGTTCATAAACTCGGCCGAGATGGCTGTACGGCCGATCCCGTGGGAAGGACCCGAGCGATTCCGGCTTGCCACGCCGGCGGCGGCACTCGCGCTCGGCGCGGTTGCCGCCGGACTCGTCGTGGCATCGGGGGTGCTGTCGCTCGCGACGCACGACCCGTGGCCGACGAACGACGGCCTGATCGTCGTGCTGATGGCCGCGGTCGCCTCGGTGGGCGTCGTGATCGCACGCCGCGAGCCGCGGAACGCCGTCGGGTGGATCCTGATCGCGCTTGCCCTCGTCGTGCTCTTCGACGCGGTCGACAGGCTCTACCTCGTCCTCGACTACCGCGAGCACGGCGGTTCGCTGCCGGTCGGCGCCGTGTTCGTGTTCTGGGGCGGGGCGGTGACGATCTTCCCGCAGCTGCTGGGGTTCGCCGCGATCCTGCTCTTTCCCGAGGGCCGGCCCGGTTCGAGGTTCTGGCGGCGAGCGCTCCAGGTCTACGTGGTGCTCGCCGCCGTGTTCGTCCTCACGCAGGTCGTCGGCGAGGCCCGGATCATCTCGGGCTTCGATGCCCGGGTGGGGATCCGCGGACGACCGGACGAGACGCAACCGGCGTCGGGCCTTGCGAGCTCGGGCTGGTTCCTCGCACCGATCTTCGTTGCGTTCTGGCTCGCGTTCGTCGGCGTGCAGATCGCACGCTGGAGACGTGCGACAGGAGATCGCCGCGAACAGCTCAAATGGCTGATGGCGGGAGGCGCGATCTCCGTCGTTTCGGCCGTGACGATCGCGGTCGCCGGCGACTCCGCTTCTGCCACGAGCCGTGTCGTCGTCGACGCAGCGACCGTGGGCATCGCCGCCCTCCCGATCGCAATCGGCGTCGGGATCCTCAAGTACCGGCTGTACGACATCGACCGCCTGATCAGCCGGACGGTCTCCTACGCGGTCCTCACAGGGCTCCTCGCCGGCGTGTTCGTGGGGATCGTCGCCTTCTCGACCGAAGTGCTGCCGTTCTCGTCGCCGGTCGCCGTCGCCGCGTCGACCCTCGCCGCCGCTGCGCTCTTCAACCCGCTGCGTGCACGCATCCAGCGGCTCGTCGATCGCCGCTTCAACCGCACGCGGTACGACGCCGAGGCGCTGGTCGCGGCGTTCGCCGGGCGCCTGCGTCACGCGGTCGCGCTCGAGACGATCGAGCTGGAGTTGCTCGATGCGGTCAACCGTGCCGTCGTGCCGGCGAGCGCCTCGGTCTGGCTCCGGCAGGGAGAGATCCAAAGACGTTGACAGGTCGTTGAGTTGTTCATGTGGTGTCGGGACGAGCTCTGCTCTCGACACACTCTTCGATTCCGTCTGCCGCACGCAGCTCACCCGCGAGGTCGACCAGCCGCACTCCCACCACGGGATCTCCCTTGCCGATCTCGCGATCCGTGCGGCACGCCCGAGCGGAAGCTACGCTCGCCCTCGTCGTGCTCCCGGAGACCGGGACTCGCCTCGTCTCGGAGGCACTCGAAACCGCCGTTCACGCGTCCGACCGTGCGTTTGCCGCCCCTTCGTCCGAGGCGGAGCGCGACCGGCTCGCGAAGCTCGCCGGCAGGGTTGGCTAGTTCAATCCGGGGTCGAAGGGCATCGACGTCATCAGCGAGAATCGACCGCCTTTGCGGTTCAGCACGGTGCGCCAGAGCTCATCGGGGTCGGTTGCGAAGACGTCGGCGGGAAGGGCCGGAACGACGATCCAGGCCGGTTCGGCGAGCTCCGCTTCGAGCTGGCCCGGCCCCCAGCCGGAATAGCCGGCGAAGACGCGGGCGCGGCTCGCAGGAAGCTCCTCGGGATCGGCGTCCGGCGGCATGTAGACGACGCCGCCGACGATCGGCTCCGTGTCTGCGAAGGGCTCGTCGAGCTCGACGAGCACGACGACCGCCTCGGGCTGCACGGGGCCGCCGAGGTAGAGCACGTCGTCGTTGTAGGGCAGATCGCCGAGATCGGGCACGGCCTCGTCGATCCGGAGCTCCGAGGGCCGGGAGAGCACGAGGCCCACGGCTCCCTCCTCGTCGTGGTGGGTCATCAGCACCACCGTCCGGCGGAAGTTCGGATCGACGAGCGACGGCGAGGAGATCAGGAGCTTGCCGGCCAGCGAGTCCACCACCCAAGCATCGCACTCAACCGGCGCTCAGCGCGGCGACTCCGGCAAGTGCCGTCGCAACCCCGGCGAGCTGCAGTCGCGTGAGCCGCTCGTGAAGGAGGACATAGGCCAGAAACAGGGTCGCGATCGGATACAGCGAGCCCAGGACCGAGACAAGCGAGAGGAGGCCGTGGCGGGTTGCGACGGCAAAGAGGGCATTCGCGCCGACATCGCAGAGGCCGATCGCGAGGATCGGGAGCACCCAGCTGCGACCGACCCGGAGCGAGTCCCGCCTGCCGAGCGCAAGCAGGAGGAGCAGCCCGAGCGAGCCCACGCGGGCGCCTGCAAGGGTCGAGAGCGGGCTTCCCTCACGGCTTCCGAGCCCGAGGAAGTAGGTGAAGAGCCCGAGCGCACCCGCGGCGACCACTGCGAGCCCGATCGCGCGGGCGCGATTCGGGATCTCGGAGCGACGCTCCTCGACGGAAGCGAGCACTGCACCGCCGATCGCGAGCAAGGCTCCGAGGGCGGCGATCGTCCCGGGGCGCTCTCCCGTCGCGACGGAGATCGTGAACGGCACCACGGCGCCGCACGCCGTCACCGGCGAGACGATGCTCATCGTGCCGAGCGACAGCGCCTTGTAGAAGGCGGCGAGCCCTGCACCGCCTCCGAGACCGGCGAGGATCCCGATCCCGAACGAGCGGTGGTCGATGCCGCCGCCCGCGATGCCGACCGCTACGAGCAGCGCGACAAAGCCCGCCGCCTGAGAGATCACGGTGACGGGGATCGTCGCCACGCGCCGCGAGACGAGGCCACCGGAGAAGTCGGCCACGCCCCAGGCCGTTGCGGAGGCGAGCGCGAGCAGGACGGCGGCGGCGCTCACGGCTCCAGCATGCTCGATCGCACCGGGCTGAGCCCGGGGAACCTCCGGCTTCCGATCACCCCTCGAGCGGCGGCTGCGAGGGCGGGGCGCTTCCCGCCCGACCGTTACCATTGAGCCGATGGAACCGCCGAGGATCGGTGCACTGGCTGTTCAGGGAAACTTCCGCGAGCACGCGGCGATGCTGCGCGAGCTCGGGGCGGAGGTGCGCGAGGTGCGCAAGCCCGGTGAGCTCTCGGGGCTCGACGGGCTCGTGATCCCCGGCGGTGAGTCGACCGCGTTCATGCGGCTGATGCGCCTGTACGAGCTCGACGAGGCGATCCGCGACTTCCGCGGGCCGGTGTTCGGCACCTGCGCCGGAATGATCGTGCTCGACCGCGACCACCTCGGAGTCGTCGACATCGGCGTCCGTCGAAACGCCTTCGGCCGCCAGGTCGCCTCGTTCGAGGCAGATCTCGAGCTTCCGGGAGGCGGGCCGCCGATGCGCGCGATCTTCATCCGGGCGCCGTGGATCGAGCAGGTCGGGCCGGGCGTCGAGGTGCTGGCCGAGGTCGACGGTCATCCGGTGCTCGCGCGCGAGGGACGCTTCCTCGTCGCCTCGTTCCATCCGGAGCTGACCGACGACACGCGGCTCCACGAACTGTTTCTCGAATCGGTGCGGGAGGGCGAAATTGTCCGGGCATAGCAAGTGGTCTTCGATCAAGCACAAGAAGGGTGCGGCCGACGTCAAGCGCGGCAAGCTCTTCTCCAAGCTCTCGCGCGCGATCATCGTCGCGGCGAAGGAGGGTGGGGGCGATCCGGCCAACAACCTCGCGCTGCAGAATGCCGTCGACAAGGCGCGGTCGTTCTCGATGCCCAAGGACAACATCGATCGCGCGATCGCGAAGGGCGCGGGCGACGGAGCCGACGGCGCGAACTTCGAGACGGTCGTCTACGAGGGCTACGGCCCCGAGGGCGTCGCGGTGATCGTCGAGGCGCTCACCGACAATCGGAACCGCACGGCCTCCGAGGTCCGCCATTCGTTCGCGCGCCACGGCGGCTCGCTCGGCGCGACCGGCGCGGTCGCCTGGCAGTTCGAGCGGCGTGGCGTGGTTGTCGTCTCGGCCGAGGGCGTCGACGAGGACGAGCTTTTCCTGGCCGCCGCCGACGGCGGCGCCGAGGACA
>DATBBA010000044.1:0-133561 GCA_036271235.1 Gaiellaceae bacterium | reverse complement strand
CCGTTCGCCGAGTCGGTGTAGTCCTCGAAGCCGATCGCGCCGAAGGCGTCGGTTCCGGCCAGGTCGGCGTAGCCCGGGAACGCGGTGGGAGACGTCGTCCCGAAGCGACTCCACAGCGAGTTCACGAAATCGACCGTCGTTCCCGCCGGGGCCGAGTGGAACTTCGTGTTCGAGACGTCCGGGTAGGCGAACTCGGTGACGGGCGTGTTCGGCGGGAAGAGGGCGTTCCAGAGCTGAGCCGACGGCGCGAACGGGCCCCGCGGCCCGGGGGCGGCCGGTACCTGGACGGCCGGGAGGATGAGCGGCGTCGAGCCGTTGGCATCCGGGACGTCCGCGAGGACGAGGAAGAACTCGACCCCCTCGAGCGTGTCGGGCCAGGTCCGGGCGCCGTCGCCGCCTGGCTTGCCGCCGAAATCGAGGAAGTCGGCGAGCGTGTCGGTCGTGCCGCCGATGAGGCGCGGCGAGACGAGGACGGAGAAGGACAGGCGGAAGCCTCCGGCGCTCCCCGCGCCGTTCGTGTCGATCCCTCCGGGCGCAAACGTGATCCCGTTGGGGAGAACTGTCCAGGTGATGCACTGTGTGGGCGAGGGCATCTCTCTCAACCTCCAGCCGGGACGAACGCCGTGGTGTACTGGCTCCAGACGTCGGCGGAGTCGATCAGGTCACCGAACGTCTTGATGGTCTGCGTGGGCGGCGGGTCGTCGTCGGCCGCGGCCAGCGAGAAGATCTCGCGGCCGTGCATGACCGCGGGGCTCGCATCGCTCGAGCCGGCGTCGAACTCCTCCTGCATCCCGATCGTGACGGTCCCTCCGAAGAACAGGACGTGGACCGAGATCATCAGGTCGGCCTCGCCTATGAGCTTGGCGGGGAGGCCCGCGGAGCTGTCGCCGCTCTCGTAGGTGAGCGCGAGATACAGCTCGACCGAGACCGAGATGATCCCAAGCGCCGAGACGCCGCCGCCGGCCTTGATGAACGCCGTGAACTCGAGCGCCTGCGTGCCGTCGCTGCGGGTGCTGATCTCGAAGTAGATGCCGCCGTCGAGCTCGACGTTGCCGCTCGCGATCCCGATGTCGATCGAGTAGCCGATCCCGAACTCGAAGCTGAACTCGAGCATCTCGAGACCCTTGGCCGTGATCGCGAGGCCGACGAAGCCGCCGCCCTCGAAGCCCATCACGCTGAGGTTGAACGGGTTCTCGCGGGTGCAGAAGCTGAAGTTGAACGCGACCGGATCGCCGTTGTACGGGATCAGGCAGCCCGCGTCGAAAGCGATGTTCTCGATCGAGAGCACCCCGATCCCGATGCTCGGGATGCTGACCTGCAGGTCGACCGTGATCCCGGCTCCCTCCGTGCTGATCGTGAGCCCGCTGCCCGTGAAGCTCAGGAACGAGGCCATCTCCTGCACGAAGTCGAGTGCGCCCTTGAACTCGACGTCGCCGACATCGACCTGCACCTCGGTCTTCTTGTCCTTCTGCGCGTGGAAGGTCAGGCTGTTGAACGGGATCTGCAGGAAGTAGGTGGTGCCGTCGCCGAAGAGGTCGAGCTCGAAGGTCTGGAGCTGGCCCACGATCGAGTACGTCGACTTGGTCGCATCGCTCAGGTCGGTGACGACGACGGCGTGAAGGTTGAAGAGGCCGGAGATGCCCGGGTCGTTGGGCGGGTCGCCCGTGCCCTCGTACTTCGTGTCGCCATCGACCGGGAAGAAGATGTTGACCTGCTGGCCCGCGAGCGTCGGACCGCCCGGGATCAGCGGCGGCTGCCAGTCGAGGACCGTGGTGATCTGCGTCGGGCTCGTCTGGCGGTTCGTGAGCTGCAGCGCCTCACCGGACTCGGCGCCGGCGCCGAAGCTCATCGTGCCGAGGATCGAGGCGAGCGGGACACCGCCGAGGAGGTGGGCGTTGGCGGCGTCGAAGATGGCCGTCGGGTCGAACTTCCCCTTCGCGAGGTTCGCGAGGCCGGCCGAGATGTCTCCGCCCTGGCCCGCGCCCGCCGGCCCGAGCGTGCGCGTGTACGCGTCGATCGAGAAGTTCGGGGTGACGGCGCCGCCGCCCTTGTCGGCCGCGAACTTGACCCCGGGCGAGTTCGCGATCGAGGACGGCTTGGAGAGGATGATCTCGCCGGGGTTCTGGGCGTGCGGGTTCACGACCTGGTGGCCGTTGGAGTCCGTGGTGCCGTCGAAGCCGTTCGCGAGGTAGGTGCCGTGGTACTCGAGCACCGGGCCTCCGACGTTGTTGCCGGACATCGTCGAGACCTCGGGCATGTGCAGGGTCAGCGTGTGGGCGGTCGGGATGAAGTTCGGCTGCGCGGCGTCGGCCAGCTCGTCCCTGCTGCCGCCGGTTGTGTGCTCGACGCCGAGCTCGAACGACTCGAGGGAGACATTCGTGTCGCCGGCGACGTTCGGCGGAGCGATGCTCACGCGCGCGCGACGCAGGTCGATCGGCGGGTAGGCGGCACGCCACTTGTCGATGATGGCCTGGATGATCTCGTCGAGGGTCTGGTTATTCGGCGAGATCCCCGGGCTGCCGTAGGCGATCGTGTCGTCGACCCACACGACGGGAGCCCGAAAGTCGGTGAGCTGCCCGTCGAAGTCGGTGCCGCGGAAGTGGAACAGGAACGGCTGGCCGTCCGTCTTCGGCTGGAAGCAATAGGCCGCCTCGAGGCCCGTGACGTACCGCTTCTCGGCGTCGAGGTCGGGAGTCGTGAGCGTGACGACCTCGATCGAGGTGAAGGGCAGCTTGCGGCCGTCATTCCCGATGAAGGGCGCCTGGTAGTAGCTCTTGACCGGCTGGCCGACGACGAGGAAGATCCGCTCGCGCAGGTAGGCGCCGGGTGAGCCGGAGCCGGTGGACAGCTTGCGCTCGTTGATCGTGATCAGCGAGGCGCGGTGGCCGAGGGGGAAGAGGTAGCCCTTCCGCACGACCCGCACGTGGGTGTCCCGGCCGCCCCAGGTGCGGTGGCGCCACTGCAGGAGCGAGGAGTTGTAGTCGTGGCCGCCGCCGTTCGCCAGGTCCCAGTGGTCCTCGAGGTCCGTCGTCGCCCCGAAGGTCGTCAGGATCATCCGGTCGACGGTGGCGGCCGAGGGGATGAACGCCCCGCCGCTCGAGGTGGTGCGGTTGTGCGCGACGAGGCCGAAGTCCGAGGAGAGGCGGACGATGTCGGCGCGGTCGCGGGGCTGCAGCGAGGTGTCGAACGGTGTCATGTTGGACGCCGGAAGCATCGCGTTCGTGCTCAGCGAGTCCGAGAAGCCGTCGTCGAGGCACCAGATCGCCCGCACGGTCCGGTCGTCGCGGTGGGCGTCGTCCTCGAACCACTGCGGCACGTCGATGATGTCGGCGTCGAGCTGGATCCCGTTGGTCGGCGGGATCACGACCTGGAGGCCGCCGAGCTTGGCCGCAAGGCGCGTGTGCCAGAGCTCGGTCCAGCCGTCGTGCGTGACCGGCTCGGCTGCGTTGACCCAAGCCGAGCTCCCGACCGGGGAGAGCTGCACCCGGAAGGGCAGCTCGATCGCGGTGTCGAGCGTCCCCGGGGCGCTCGGGCGGTCGAGGTGCGTGGGTTTCGCTCCTTGCGCCACGGCGTTCGGCACGACGCTCATCGCGAGGCTCGACCAGTTGAGGAGCGTTGCTGTATCGAAGGGGAGCGGGTGCGCCGTGTTCGGGTCGAGCACGCTGGCCGGGACGATGAACACGAGCTGGGTGCCGCCCGCCACCGCCGAGTCGACCGGAGGCGCCGTGGGTGCGGCGCCGGGATCGGTACGCGGCGTTCCGTCGGGCTGGGCCTTAAGCGCGTGGGCCGCGTCGTCGGTGAGGATGAAGCTCTGCTCGGCCACGTGCTGCGGCTTCAGGGTCACCGACAGGTAGCTCGGCTGCTTCGTGTTCGTCTGGTGAAGGACCGGGACCGCGCCGCCGTACTTCGGCTCGAGGTTGTAGAGATCGAGGGTCAGCACGCACTGGTCGAGCGATCGCCGCACCGCGATCGACGTGGTCGGGGTGACAGCCGCCTGGATGTCCGCCGCCTCGGCGAGCTCGACGGCGCCGAAGCCTCCCATCAGGTCGGGCAGGCCCGTCACGGCCGCCGTTCCGCCCGCGCTGACGACCAGGAATGCGCGGCGGCTCATCGTGCGACGAAGAACCGGAATCTCGGGCCGAGACCCGAACGAGTTGACCTTCACCCCCCTGCTCCTTCCCCCTCGAGCCGGGCCCGAGGAATCAGTCGCGGGCGACGGTAGCGCCACCTCGATCCGGTCGCATCAGGGATCTTCGGCGCTTGTATAGGGGTGTGCGCCGGGCGCTCGAGCCCGTCCGGCGCGTCAGCTGCGGCGCGTGCGGCGCCAGAGCTCGCCGGCGCCGCCTGCAAGGAGGAGCGCAACCGCAAGCCCGCCGAGCACCAGAACAGGCGTCGGAAGGCTGCTCCCGCCGGAGCTCACGGCCGCGACGGCCGGCGCGCTCTGGGGATGGCGGGTCGCGAATGTCCGTCCGTGCAAGGCTGCGGCCTCCGCGTCGCGGATCTCGTCGGCCGTGTCCGAGTAGAGGATCGTCGTCGCCGGGATGTGCGCGATCGCCTGGTGGTAGCAGCTGAGCGGATAGATCTGGTCGAAGACACCGGCATAGGCGTCGTTCAGGACGAGCTTCCAGCACGGCACCTTCGGGGCAGCCGACACGGGGGAGGCCGCCGCCACCGCGAGCGCAGGGACCAAGACGAACAGGAGACAGAGGCGCCGGACGATGGCTCGAAGTGTCGCGCGGCCTCATGTGGATGGCGTGGCGAGGCCGTAAGACCTTTGTGAGTCTCAGAAAAGCCGCGTTTCCTCGCGTGGCCGCCGCACGAGCTCGGGGAAGCGCTTGAGCCCGACGCCCTCGAGCTCGCCGGTGGCCGGGTGGACGGCGAAGCGGGGCATGAGCTTCTTGAGGTAGCCGCGAGCCTGGCCGTTGCCGCGTTCGGCGGCCGCGGTGATCGCGCAGACGAGGTCGGCGCACTGGAGGCCGATCGAATGATGGCTCGGGCCGAGGAAGAGGCCTTCGACGATGCGGTCGAGACGCGAGTACGGGGTGCCGTCCTTCGTCAGGTCGGCGAAGAAGCGCCGTAGACGGGCGTCGTCCTCGCGGAAGCGGCTGTCGATGACGATCATCCCGACGTCGCCGGCCGACTCGAGCAGGAGCTGGAAGCGCTCCGCGAGGAACATCAGGCCCGTCGCGTAGGTGTCCTCGTCCGAGCCGAAGAACTCGGGCGTCTCGTCGAGGCCGAGACCGATGTCGAGGAGCGTGACGTAGCAGCGAACCGGCGAGCGGGCCAGCGCGGCGATCACGGCGTCGGCGAGGGCGGGAGGGACCTCGCCGGTGCGGATCCCGTGCCACTTGATCTCCTTCGCCGCGGGCCAGCCGTGGGCGGCAAGCGTCTCCTGCCACGTGCGGCGGAGCTCGTGCCACTCGCCGTCGCGCAACGCAACGCCGCCAAGCGCGAAGAACCGCCGCTCGGAGAGCTGGCCGGACTCGTCGAGGAAGAGCAGGTGCATCCTCGTATCTCACGCGCCGCGAGCCTCCACGTCAAGGCGTTCGCCGATGTCGTCTTTTGGCAACTTGCCAAGAGTCAGCGGCCGACACATCCGACCCTACGTTCTCCATCCGATCCACGGGACAAGCTGGAGTGGTGTCTGACGCGGCAATCGGCACCGGATCGACCCGTCCCGGCTCCACCGACACGGGACGGATCCGGCTGAGATCGGAGGTGGCGCCGCCTCTAGCCTACGCAGCGTTCGACTGCGAGACGACGGGGACGAACCCCGAGACCGACGAGATCGTCTCGGTCGCGGTCGTGCGGCTCGGGGCCGACGGGAGCGAGACGCTCCGCTACTCGAGCCTCGTTCGGCCTGCCGGGCCGATTCCCGCCGAGGCGACCGCGGTGCACGGGATCTCGGCCGAGGATGTCGAATCGGCGCCGACCTTCGGCGAGGTCGCCGGCGTCCTGTCTCGGATGCTGATCGGAGCGGTCTTCACCGCGCACAACGTCGAGTTCGACCTGCCGATGCTGAAGCGCGCCTTCGCCGAGGTCGGGATCCGCTACCACCCGCGCACGACGGCGTGCACCCTCGATGCGTTTCGCGTGCTCGAGCCCGAGACGCCCGAGCACCGGCTCGAATCGCTCTGCGCCCGCCACGGGATCGTGCTCGACGACGCTCACGATGCCCTCGCCGACGCCGTCGCGACCGCCGGGCTCCTTCGCATCCTCCTCGAACGGGGTCTCGCCCCCGAAACGACGGAGCTCGACCACTCGGCGTTCATGCGCCTCCGGTCCCGTGGCGACACCCGGCCTGCTTCCGAGCCGCAGATCCGCCGGATCTTCGGCCTCGCTCGCTCCGCGGGGTTCCTCGAGGCCGACGGTGGGGTCGACCGGGACCGCGTGCTCGAGCTCGTCGAACGGATCACCGGAGCCGGCGATCCGGACACGCTCACGCGCGCCCAGGTCCAGGAGGTCTTCGACGCGCTCGAAGCGCTGATCGCCGCCGAAGCGGCGTGAGACTCGGAGAGCGGGGCCCCCATCCAGCCCCGCTCTCTGTGAGCCTCCCCCTGGCTAGCAGTGCACCCCTGGATTCCAGGGCTTGTACACGCCGGCCAAATTCGTCTGCCAGAGCCAGACGTGAAGCGAGTAGAACGCCGGGATCCCGAACACGTTCGGCTTCGGCGTGAAGGCGAACTGCTGCCCGAAGAGCTTCGGCGCGCCGGTGTGGCCGGCGCCCGTCCAGGCGCTCTTGAACACGATGTACTCGAGTGCCGCCAGCTGCAGCTTCCCGTTCTTGCTCGGGGCGTAGACGAGCGCCTCCGGCTTCGTCGCGCCGAGCTTCGCGTCGCCGAGGTACTTCGGGTTCGCGTAGTGGACGCCCATGGCGCCGACCGGCTCGTTCGCGATGCAGGTCGCGCCCTTCACGTTCTTCACGACCGAGCTCCAGCCGGCCGCCTTGGCCGCGAGCAGGCTGTGGAAGCGAACGGTCGCGGACTTGGCGATCGCCGTCATCGAGCCGTCGCCGCCGGCCGAGGCCAGCGAGATGGCCGTGAGCGGAACTGCGACCGCTGCCGCCGCGACCGCCAGGGCGATTGTCGTTCTGAGATGCCTTCTGCGCATTCTGGTGAACCTCCTCATCCGTTGAAATACGGGTCGAGCACGCGGATCTGGGTGATGCGATCGATCGGGAGGTGGTTCCGTCGTGCGGCGGCCCTGATCGCCTCGGGACTCGGCCCCTCATAGAGGCAGAACGCGGTGCGATCGTCCAGGCTCACGTACGACTGGAACCAGACGACGCCGAGCTCCCGGCTCCGCGCGACCACCCTGCGGCAGTCCTCGGCCCCATCGGGGTGCGCGGTCACGCCGAGAGCGCTCGGAAAGGTGCGCTCGACGACATAGCGGGGCATTCCGTCCTCCTTTTTCCTCTGGGTCGGATCGACCTGCCGAGCGTAGGAGCACGGCCGCGCCGTGACATCGGCGGTCCTGCCTAGGTTCGCCCTCCGCGATACCGATCTTGGGCCGGGGCAACCGGGGGTCTGTCCATCTCTCGATGGCCAGAAGTGCGCCTTGCGCGCGCGTCCTTGCGAGCCTCCGCTTGCCGCTTGGAGAGTTACGTCAGCTTGAGGAAGTGATGTAACATGCGGGCCGTGAAACGGCTTCAGATCATGATCGACGAAGAGCTCGACGTCGAGCTGGGACGGCAGGCCGAGCTCGAAGGCGTCTCGAAAGCTGCGCTCATTCGACGGTACGTCGGGGAGCGGCTCAGGCCTCTGCCGCCGCTCGAAGACGATCCGCTCTGGGGCATCGTCGGGCTGATCAAGGACGGCTCTCCCGACTCCTCATCGCGGGTCGACGAGATCGTCTACGACCTCGGACGATGATCTTCGTCGACACGTCGTTCTGGGTCGGTCTCGCGATCGAGCCCGACGCGAACCACGAGCTGGCCGAAGAGCTCCTTTCGAGATACGGTCAGTCACCGCTGGCCACGACGAACCTCGTGTGCGGGGAGACCTGGACGTTCGTCCGCCGCCGTCACGGCCATCGGCTCGCGCAGGCGCTGATCGACGCGATCGAGCGGACTCCGCGCCTCCAGATCCTGACCATCACCGCGGAGGCGGAGCGCGATGCCTGGGAATGGCTCCGCCAAAGGGATGAACGTGAGCATTCCTACGTCGACGCGACGAGCTTCGCGATCATGCGCCGTCGCGCCGTCCACGAGGTGCTGACGTTCGACGCAGACTTCGCAGCGGCGGGATTCGTGCAGCTCCTCATCTGAGCGGCCCTGACGGGACAAGCCTGGCTGTACGCCGCGCCGCTACCCTGGCGGGCCATGTCCGACCCGAACCTCAAGACCCGCGACGATCTCCGGAACGTCGCGATCGTCGCGCACGTCGACCACGGGAAGACGACGCTCGTCGATGCGATGCTCTGGCAGGCCGGGTCGTTCCGCGAGAACCAGGACGTCGGCGAGCGCGTGATGGACTCCACCGACCTGGAGCGCGAGAAGGGGATCACGATCCTCGCGAAGAACACCGCGATCCAGCTCGGGGACACGAAGATCAACATCGTCGACACGCCCGGCCATGCCGACTTCGGCGGTGAGGTCGAGCGGGCGTTGACGATGGTCGACGGGATCCTGCTGCTCGTCGACGCAAGCGAGGGGCCGCTGCCGCAGACGCGGTTTGTCCTGCGCAAGGCGCTCGACCTGAAGCTTCCGGTGGTGCTCGTCGTGAACAAGGTCGACCGGCCCGACGCGCGGATCGACGAGGTCGTGAACGAGGTGTACGACCTGTTCCTCGACCTCGACGCGACCGAGGCGCAGATCGAGTTCCCGATCGTCTACGCGAATGCGCGCGCCGGGCATGCGGGCACCGACCCGAACGAGCTGGCACCGAATCTGGGGCCGCTCTTCGACACGGTGCTCGAGACCGTCCCGCCTCCGTCCTACGACCCGGACCATCCGCTGCAGGCGCTCGTCACGAACCTCGATGCGAGCCCGTATGTCGGCCGGCTCGCGCTGCTGCGCGTCCACCACGGCTGGCTGCGCAAGGGCGCACCGATCGCGTGGTGCCATGCCGACGGGACGATCACGCAGGCCCGCGTCGTCGAGCTCTACATCACCGAAGCGCTCGAGCGCGTGCCGGCCGAGGAGGCCGGACCGGGGGAGATCGTCGCGCTTGCGGGCCTGCCCGAGGTGATGATCGGCGAGACGATCGCCGACCCCGACGATCCGCGCCCGCTGCCCGTGACGACGGTCGACGAGCCGTCGCTTTCCGTCACGATCGGGATCAACACGAGCCCGCTCGCGGGAACCGAGGGAGACCGCCTCACCGCGAGCCAGGTGAAGGCGCGGCTCGACGCCGAGCTCGTCGGCAACGTCTCGCTGCGCGTGAACCCGACCTCCCGCCCGGATGCCTGGGAAGTTCAGGGGCGGGGAGAGCTGCAGCTCGCCGTCCTCGTCGAGCTGATGCGCCGCGAGGGGTTCGAGCTGACCGTCGGCAAGCCCGAGGTGCTGACGAAGAGCGTCGACGGCAAGCTCCACGAGCCGGTCGAGCGGGTCGCGATCGACATCCCCGAGGAGTACATCGGCGTCGTCACCCAGCTTCTCGCGCTCCGGAAGGGAACGCTGCAGCAGATGGTGAACCACGGCACCGGCTGGGCCCGGATGGAGTATCTCGTTCCGGCGCGCGGCCTGATCGGCTTCCGCACCGAGTTCCTCACCGAGACCCGCGGCACCGGGATCCTGCACCACGTCTTCGAGTCGTGGGAGCCGTGGTTCGGCGAGATGCGCACACGGCCCACGGGCAGCCTCGTCTCCGACCGCCGCGGCGATGCGACCGGGTTTGCGATCTCGGCGCTCCAGGAGCGCGGCTCGCTCTTCATCGCGCCGGGCGACCCGCTCTACGAGGGGATGATCGTGGGCGAGAACTCGCGCGACAACGACCTCGACGTGAACGCGGCCAAGCCGAAGAAGCTCACGAACATGCGCGCGTCCTCCGCCGACGTCCTCGTACGGCTGATCCCGCCGCGCCCGCTCTCACTCGAGCAGGCGCTCGAGTTCATCCGCGACGACGAGGCCGTCGAGGTGACGCCGAAGTCGATCCGGCTGCGGAAGGTCGAGCTGTCGGCCTCCAAGCGGCAGACGGCCGCTTCGCGTCGCAAGCGCGACGCTGCGTCCGCGTCCGCCTAGTCGGGCCTGCAGCCGAGCGTCGCGTAGACGCGCTCGGCGAAGCGCGCATAGCGCTCGGGCGCGCGCAGCATCGTCATCGGCTCCCCGGGCCTCGGAGCATCGAACTGCTCGCCGTTTTTGAACTGCGACCTCGTGAGATCGATCGTGAGACCCGACGGCAGGCGGTTCCAGGCGTGGCGCTCGACGCGGCGCCCTTCGTGGATCACGTTCGCGATCAGGATCTCGCCGCCGAGGAGCTCCCGGACGAGCAGCGCGGTGACGTCGCAGTGATCGCGGGCGGGGTTGTCGGGCGACCATGCGTCCGGGTTTTCGGCTGTGTCGCGGCTCCACCCCTCGCGCACGGCGGCTTCGAGCGCCTCGAGCGTGATCGCGGCGAGCGCTTGGGGCGAGGGAACGGCCTCGAGCGGCAGAACGCAGCTGTAGGTCTCCCTGCCGGGCCGCTCGAGGCGCGTCGTCGCGAAGCCGCAGGCTGCGAAGAACGGCGCGCTTTCGGCGTCCGCCTCGGCGGTCAACTCGGCCGCGTTGACGACGTCGGCAAGCGCCGTCACCAGGGTGCGGCCGATCCCTTGTCCGCGCTGCTCCGGCAGGACGGCGAGGTACCTCAGCTCGACGGTGTCGTCTCGGCGCGCGACGACGACGGCCCCCGCGACCTCGCCGTTCTCGTCCCAGCCGATCAGCTTCGAGTTGCCGGTCGCGGCAGCCCCGAGTGCGGGCAGCCGCGCGATGAGCGCCACGGCTGCAGGATCGTCGCGTGCGAGGTCGATCAGCGCCATGTGGAGGTTCTATCCGGCGAGCGAGCCCCGCGGCGATTTCAGGATCCTCCACCCCGGTAGATTGGGCTCGTGGCGAATCCGGACCTCCGCGCTTCGGACGAGGACCGCGATCGCGTGGCCGCCGACATCCGCGAGCACTATGCGCAGGGGCGCCTCGACCGGGCCGAGCTCGACGAGCGGCTCAAGGAGACGTTCTCGGTGAAGACGGTGGGTGAGCTCGATGCGCTTGTCGCCGATCTGCCCGAGCTCTCGCTCGCCGTGACGCAGGCGCACACCGAGGTTGCGCTCCAGCGCGCGAAGCTCAGCCGCGAGCTCGTGCAGGAGACCGGTGGCGCGCTCATCCCGTTCATCCTCTGCACGGTCGTCTGGGTGCTCGGAGGCGCCAACGGCAGCTTCTGGCCGGTGTGGGCTCTGATCTTCCCGATCGTCGTGCTCGCCCGTGACGGCTGGCGGCTCTTCGGGCCCGCACCGGAGCTCGACCGGGCCGCGGAGTCGCCCGAAGAGAGGAGAAACGGGCGCCGCCCGAAACCCTAAGACGCGAGGAAGGTTGTCGATGGCCGAGCCTCCCGGTGTCAGACGCCGTTTTTTCGCGAATTGGGAAGCGGTGCGATTCGAGAAGCGCGGCTGCGGGTAGGCCGATGGCATGACGAACATCGAGCGTTTCCAGAAGCTTCAGGTCGAGCTTGTCCGCGCTGGGTTTGCGACCGATCTCCACGCGAAGCCGGACGGCGACGAGGCGGCGATCGGGATGACCGTCGACCTGCGCAAGCACGCGGCCGAGGATGTCGAGAGGCTCGATGCCCTCGCAGCAGGTCACGGCTTCTCCTACACGATCGGGGAAGACAGCTACGCCGGCGTCGTGCTCGCCGGCGCGAAGTAGCTCAGGCGCCGAACGTCCGCAGGAGCGAGGTCGCGTAGTACCTCTCCCACGACTCGTCTCGCAGCTCGGCCGTGAACGCTCGGTCGAGGCGGACGAGCTCGTAGACGAGGGCGCTCCTCACGGGCTTCGTTCCGAGGATCGCCGGTAGCTCCGACAGGTTCAGAAGCCAGTCGGCATACCACGATGCCCAGTCGGGATCGTCGCCGTCGACGATGCGATAGACGGCATGGTGGGTCTCGGATACCTCGTGGAGAAGGTCGGCGATCCTCGTGATCCCGTCAGCCATCGCGCCCGAACTCTCGCAGGTCTCACGCGTATGGGGGAGGGAGCCGTCCGGACGTTAGGCTACCCTTACGCGACTATTCGTTGCTGTTCGCCCAGAAAGGGGTCATCGCATGCAGTGGGGTCTGTCCGGTCGCGCTTTCCGCGTCCTCGTTTTTTCGGCGCTTGGTTTCGCAGCACTGGGCGGAATCGCTCTTGCGACGAGCTCTTCCAGCAGTAGCACGATCAGGGCCTGCTATGGCTCCGACGGCGTCATGCATTTCCTGAAGGCGTCCGCGAAGAAGTGCCCGGCCGGGCAGAAGCTCGTAACGTGGAACAAGAGCGGTGTTGCCGGCGCCAAGGGCGCGGCCGGTGCAGCCGGCGTCGCGGGTCCCGCCGGTCCCCAGGGCCCGGCTGGAGCCAACGGCACCGCCGGAGCGAACGGTACGGCGGGTGCACCGGGTGGAACGGGCGCCGCAGGGGCGACCGGGCCGGCGGGCGCAACAGGCGCCGCGGGTGCGACGGGCGCTGACGGTGCGACCGGTGCCGATGGTGCGACGGGTGCCGATGGTGCGACCGGTGCCGATGGTGCGACCGGTGCCGCGGGTGCGACGGGTGCCGATGGCGCGACGGGCGCCGATGGTGCGACGGGCGCCGATGGCGCGACGGGCGCGACCGGGGCGGATGGTGCGACGGGCGCTGACGGTGCGACCGGTACCACTGGGGCCGACGGTGCGACAGGCCCGACCGGTCCGGCAGGTGCGGCTGACATCCAGTTCCTCACGTCGTCGGACACGATCGCCGTCCCCGACGGTGTCGGTCACGTGATCATCGAGGCCATGGGCGGCGGCGGCGGCGGGTCGTCCGACGAGGGCGGGAGCGGCGGTCAGGGCGGTTTCATTCGCACGGTCACGTCGATCCAGCCCGGCCAGTCGCTCGCGATCACGGTCGGCGCAGGCGGTGCAGGTGGTACCGGTGGCGTCGGTGACCCGCATGACGGGTTGGACGGGACGTCGAGCCAGGTGGTCATCCAGGGCGGGCCCACGGACGGTGACACGATCCTGATCGCGGGTGGAGGAGGGGGCGGCCAAACCGCTGCCGGTGGCGACGTCGGCGGTGCGGGCGGCGGCGTCAACTTCTTCCTGCCCGAGACACACGAGCTCTCGGAGGCGCCGGGCAGTGACGGCAACGTCGCGACGGACGGCGGCATCGGTGAGGAGGGTTCGTACGGCTGGGGCGCCGAGCCCGACGGGGATGATGGCGGCGACGGCTATGTGATGGTGGAGTTCACTCCCTAGCGGCGGCAGCTGAGGGTATACAGAGACGACGAGACATGGCGAAGCTGACCGAGGCGCAGGCGTCGTTCATTCGAGACAACCCGTTCTACGGGGTCGTGACGACACTGCGCCCGGACGGCTCGCCGCATTCGACCGTCGTCTGGGTCACCGAGGAAGACGGGAAGGTGCTCTTCAACACGGCCTACCCGAGGACGAAGGCGCGGGAGCTCGAACGCGATGCCCGCGCCTCGGTCGTGGTGCTCGACCCCGAGAACGGCTACCGGTGGGTCGCGGTCAGCGGGCCGGTGGAGCTGACGACCGACGGGGCGAAGGCCGACATCGACATGCTCTCCCGCAAGTACGACGGCATCGACTACCCGAACCACGAGAAGGGCGAGTCGATCGGCGAGACCCGCGTCACGGCGCGGCTGACGCCCGAGAAAGTCCAGGGCTACGGAATCTGACGACGTGAGCGCTTCTACGCCGCGACGAGGGCCCGGGCCCGGGCCGCCTTCACGGCAGCAGTGAGCGTCTCGACGTCGTAGGCGCCGTAGTGGCGAAGCCCGTTGACGAAGAACGTCGGGGTTCCGGAGACACCGCTCAGGTCGGCGCCGTCGACGTCCTCGGCGATCCGGCTGCGGTAGCTGTGGCGGCGCAGGGCTTCGGAGAACCGGTCGACGTCGAGCCCGAGCGCCCGCGCATGCTCCACGAGATCCTTCGGTGCGAGCTCGTCCTGGTGGTCGATCAGGAGGTCGTGCATCTCCCAGAACTTGCCCTGCGCCGAGGCGGCCTCGCTTGCCTCGGCCGCGAGCTCGGCGCGCGGGTGCACGTCGCTGAGCGGTAGGTGCCTCCAGACGTAGCGGAGATCGCCGATATCGGCGAGCAGTTCGCGCACGACCGGCTCGGCCTGGCCGCAGAAGGGGCACTCGAGGTCGCCGTACTCGACGAGCGTCACCTTCGCGTCGTTCGGGCCACGGATGTGATCCCGCTCCGGATCCACCGGGACGGCGAGGTCGATCAGGAGCTCCGAGGTACCGAGCAGGGCGCGGATCCTGAGCCGCGTCGGCAACTTCGAGGTCGCGCGGAACAGGACCCAGGTCGAGACCGAGGCGACTGCCGCTGCCGAGAGAAGCCCGAGCTTCGCCTCCGCGAGCGTCGTTCCGGTGAACGCCAGGTCGGCGATCAGCAGCGACACGGTGAAGCCGATCCCGGCGATGAACCCGCCGCCCGCGACCGCAGCCCAGCCGACGGGCGGGCGTAGCCGGCCTCGCGTCAGCTTCGTGACGAGGAGCGAGCCTCCGGTGATCCCGATCGGCTTCCCTGCGACATAGCCGAACAGGATCCCGAGCGTGACCGGCGAGGTGTAGGCGTGCCGCAGGAACGAGGTGTCGATTGCGATCCCGGCATTCGCGAGCGCAAACAGCGGCACGATCACGTAGCTCGTCCACGGGTGGAAGAGCTGCTGAAGGCGTTCGTTCGGAGAGATCGCCGCCTGCAGGCCGAGGCTCGCCGAGCGCGCGAGCTCGGGCGTCGGCTGCTCACGGAAGAGCCGAAAGAGGTCGGTCGCCCGTTCGAGATCCGTGCGGCTGGCATTGGAGGCGTAGGTCATCAGACCCATCGCGAGGCCCACGACGATCGGGTCGATGCCCGACTGAGACATCGCGATCCAGGCGGTTACGCCGAGGACGAGGTAGACGAGACCACCGCGGATGCCCGAACGCGCGAGCACCATCGCGACGGCGAGCACGGCGATCGAGATGCCGAGCGCGTCGAGCGCGAGCGTCGTCGAATAGACCGTGGCGATCACGATCAGCGCCACGACGTCGTCCACGACAGACACGGTCAGCATGAACGCGCGCAGGCGGTCGGGAAACCGTGGACCGACGATCGCGAGGAGGCCGAGCGCGAACGCGGTGTCGGTCGACATCGCCGCCCCGAAGCCGTGAGCGGAGGACGTGCCGAGGTTGAAGGCCAGGTAGATCGCGACCGGAACGATCATCCCGGCGAGCCCCGCGACAACCGGAAGCGTGACGCGGCGCCGCTCGCGCAGCTCGCCCATATCGAACTCGCGCCGGGCCTCGAGGCCGATCACGAAGAAGAAGAACGCCATCAGGCCGGAGTTCAGCCAGTACCGGACGGGCTCCGACAGTCCGTGCGAGCCGATACTGATCGTGAAGGTTGCCTCCCAGACCCGGTCGTAGGAGCCGGCATCGACGTTCACCCAGACAAGCGCCACGACCGCCGCCGCGAGCAGAAACGCGGCGCTCCCGGTCTCCGTGCGGAGAAACGACCGCAACGGCGTCTCGAGATTCCGGGCCCACGCGGTCCTGCCGGAGAAACGCCCGCCTGTCTGCTGCTCGCTCACCGCCGGATTCTGTCTGGTGCGGGGCAACCGGCGCAGCAATCGCGACCTGAGCGAGGCACACTGGGTCTCGAAGATGCGCAGGCGCGGATCACGACGGCGGGTTGCGACGGCAGGTTCCGTCCTCGCCTTGCTCCTGATCGCGGTGGGATACGGAGGTGTCGCAGGCGCCGCAACGGCCCGCCAGGCGACCGTGCACGGAGCGCCAAGCTCGTCTCGACAGCGGATGGCCGCGATCGTGCACCGCTGGAGCGACAGGCTGAACGCCGACGACTACGACGGGATCGCCGAGCTCTTTGCGCTCCCGGCGATCCTCATCCAGGGCACGGACGAGTACCGGCTCCCGACGCGTCACGACGTCGCGCTCTGGCACTCGCTCCTCCCGTGCGGAGGCAAGATCGTGCGGATCGCGTATGCGGGGAGGTTCGCGACGGCCGTGTTCCGCCTCACGACCCGCGCGAAGGCGACCTGCGATGCGCCCGGCAGCCTCGCCGCGGCCCGCTTCGAGATCGTGCGCGGCAAGATCGTCTCCTGGCAGCAGGTGGCCGTTCCGGCGAAGAAGCCGGTCGGGCCCATCGCCTAGCCAGGACGAGAGCGTCCCACTCGAGGGCCGGTGGTGCGCCTCCAGGCAGTCTCCGGTCCGCAGCCCGGCCGGCCGGTGGCACCGATGAGCCCGGAGGCCAACTCCGGTCTACTACGCAACGTCCCGAACAAAGGAGAGCGACATGGGCAAGCTGGTGGTGACCGAGTTCGTCTCGGTCGACGGTGTCTTCGAGGATCCAGGCGGAGCCGAGGGGTACGAACACGGCGGCTGGACCTTCGAGTACGACCGCGGCGAGGACGGCAATGCGTTCAAGCTCGACGAGCTGCTCGAGGCCAAGGTGCACCTCCTCGGACGGGTCACCTACGAAGGCTTCGCCGCAGCGTGGCCCTCGCGCGACGGCCCGTACGCCGACAGGCTGAACAGCGACCCGAAGGTGGTCGTCTCGACGACCCTCGAGAACCCGGAGTGGCAGGGAACGACCGTGATCTCGACCGACGTCTCGGCGGGTATCGCGAGGTTGAAAGACGAAACCGACGGCGTCATCCTCGTCGCAGGCAGCGGTACGCTCGTGGGTACGCTGCTCGAGGCAGACCTCGTCGACGAGCTCCGTCTCATGGTCTTCCCGACCATTCTTGGACGAGGTAAGCGCCTGTTCCCGGACGGAATCGGGCGACTGAAGCTCGAGCTCGCCGAAGCGCGGCCGCTTGGCCCGGACGGCGTCCAACTCGTCGTCTACCGGCGGAGGGCGTAGGAATGGCGGATGGGCAAGCGCCGGCGGAGCCGCTGGGGAGGCTCGAGGCCCTCGCCGGAGAATGGAGGCTCGTCGCGGGCCCGCCCGGCGGCCCTCCGTGGCCCGGTGAGGGTCGTACGAGGTTCGAATGGCACGACTCTGGCGCTCATCTCGTGGAGCGAACCACGGTCGACAACCCCGATGCGCCAGACAGCGTCTCGATCATCGGCTGCGATGCCGGAAGCGGCGCCTTCTACCAGCTCTACGCCGACAAGCGGGGCGTCTGCCGTGTCTACGAGATGTCGATCGGAGACGGGGAATGGCGGCTCTGGCGGACAGGCGAGCCGTTCGCGCAGCGATTCACGGGCCGATTCGACCCGGGCGGCCGCACGATCGCCGGAAGCTGGGAGAAGGCGGAGGACGGCACGAGCTACACCGTCGACTTCGAGCTGACCTACAGCCGGATCGACTAGCGGCGTCCGGGCAAAAAAGAGGGAGGGCCGGAGCCCTCCCTCTCAGGTTCAGGTGTCCGAACGAGCTCTACGCAGCAGCGACGAGCGAGTTCTTCGGGACGATGACCTTGAAGGTGGTCGAGACGCCCTTGACGACCTTGTAGATCGAGACCGGGTTCGCCGACACGTCGCCGTTCTTGTTGAACGCGATCGGGCCGAGGATGCCGTTCTTGATGTTGACCTTGTAGAGCTGGGACGCCACACCGGCACGCGTTCCGTCGGACGCGGCGACCGCCGCGATGATGACGTCGGCTGCCTGAGCGGCATATACCGCGTACGGATCCGGAGTTCCGCCCGAGCCCGGGGACGTGGTGAACGACTTCACGAACGCCTGGCCGGCCGGCGGAAGCTTCGAGTTCGGAAGCCCTGCGACCGAGACGTACATGCCGTTCGCCTTGCCGCCCGACTGCTGGACATCAGCAGAGACCGGGGTGAACCCGTCCGGAGCGATGATCGTCACGTTCGGGGCGCCGGCCCGGATGTCCTTGATCAGCTTCCCGCCGTTCTCGCAGATGAGGCCGCCGAGGAACACTGCCTGTGCTCCCGAAGCCTTGATCTGGAGGGCGAGGGCCGAGTAGGACGTGGCCTTCGGATCCCAGGCGACGTTCTTGACGATCTTGACCCCGAGCTTCTTGGCGGCGTTGGCCGTGTTCGTCGCGACGCCGGCCCCGTAGGCCTCCTTGTCGTTCAGAACGAACAGCTTCGACACCCGAAGCGACTTCGCGAGCGTGGCGTCGGCTGCACCCTGGAAGTCGTCTGCCGCAACGACACGCGCGTAGTTCCGCACGCCCGTCGGGTAGTACTTCCCGGGCTCACCGGCTGCCGTGCCCGGCCCGGAGTGCGTCAGTCCGACATACGTGTTCGCCGGGCTGACCATCGCGAGCGGACCATTCGGTGCACGGTTGTCGATCGGGACCTCGATCTCCGCACAACCGGAGTTGAACGTTCCGATCACACCGACGACGCTGGCGTCAGCGGTGTAGGCAGAGGCGTTCGTCTGGCAGGTACCCGAGTCCCACTTGCCCGCCTGAGCTGTCGAGTCGTCGCAGCTCTGGTACGCGAGCGTGTAGTTCCCGGCCTTCCAGCCGGCCTTCTGGAGCTCGAAGGCGATCGCCTTCGTCATCTGGATGGTCTGCGACCGTCCCGACCCCTGAAGCGGCAGGTCGGAGGAGATGAGCAGGTTGCCATCCGGGTTCTGAATCGCTGAGCACGTTGCCGCAGGGAGCGGGGTGGCCCCGGTCGTGTGCGCGAGAGCGCCGCCGACCGTGACCGCCAGGGTTGCACCGATCAGTACCGCTCCGAGCGCCGAGCCCAACAAGATTCGGTTCTTCACAAGCCCTCCTGTTTTGTCTTGGAAGGTGAAACTGGGGGTGATGGCGTAAGAGCATAGAGCCATCGGCACCCGGAAGGAAGGTGCTGCCGCCGTAATGGCTCTACGAAGGCGCGGTCCGCTCGTGCCGGTAGCGTCCATTCGATGCCCGAGGACCCCGCACCCGAAGGACGGGGCGTGCTTCGGATCCCGTCGGTGGAACGTCCGGACGGCGAGTCCCCGGCCGCTTCGGAGCCGCCCTGGCCCGCGGTCGCGCCGACGGGACCGCCGCCTCGCCCGATGCCCGAGGGGCTGCGCGAGCACGGTCACGGCGGCGGCAGCAGCCTCTTCCGCGTGATCCTCCTGGTCGGCCTGCTTGCCCTGATCACAGCGGCGGGAATCGTGATCGGCCGGTCGATCGCTCCGTCGTCAACGGTGGCAGTCACCGTTCCAGCGACGACGACGCCCGGCGTGACGATTCCGCCGCCGCCTCCGGCCGTCCACACCGTACGGCTCGCGTGGGGCCCGTTACGTGCAACGCCCGTCGGAACGTTCCCGCAGGGCGGGAACCAGGCGGCCGCCGCGGTCGTCGGGCCGACGCTCGTCGTCGCCGGAGGCGTCGGCAGCGCCCGCATCCTCGGCGGGCCGGTCGGTGGGAAGCTCGTCGTGATCGGCGCGCTCACGACCCCGCTCGCCGCGATTCAGGCGTTCCCCTCGCACGGCTACCTCTACCTCCTCGGCGGCGAGAACGGGACGAAGCCGACCGACCAGCTCTTTCGGATCGACCTGGCCGCGGGCCGCGCCCGTCCGGCCGGAAGCTTCGAGGAGCCGCTCGCCGAGGCCGGCGTCGCGCCGCAGGGCGACTCGGCCTACCTCGTCGGAGGCTGGACGGGTTCGCAGTATGCGACCGCGATCCTGAAGTTCACGCCGCCCTCGACGACGACGCTCGTGGCGCGCCTTCCCGATGGAACGCGCTCCCCTGCCGTCCTGCTCCTCGGCCACACGCTCTATGTCGCCGGAGGCCGGACAGAGCAGGGGCTCACGCGGAACGTCTATGCCGTCGACGTCCAGAACGGGACCGTCGTGAGCCTCGGCCAGCTGCCACAAGCCGTCGACCAGGCGGTGCTCGTGTCGTCGGGAACGAGCCTCTACCTGCTCGGCGGCAAGACCGCGAACGGCAAGGCCTCGACCGCGGTCGTGCGGATCGACCCCGCGACGGGCACCCCGACCCAGGTCGGGAAGACGACGCTGCCGCTCGTCGGAGCAGCAGCCGTCTCGGCGGGCTCGCGGACGCTCGTCGTCGACGCGCCCTCGGGCACGGTCTACCGCGTCAGATAGGGCGGTTCTTAGCTCGAGAAGCTGTACACGTGCTGGTTCGCCGTGTACATGCAGTCCTCGTTGCTGCACACCCACTGGCGCTTCGGGACCGGGCGGGGGGTTCCGTTACGTGCCGGCCGCGGGATGGCCATCTCGCGGAGCTTGAGCGGCGAAGAGCACTGCGGACAGTTCGGGGTATCGTTTTTCATCGTCTCTCTCTCCAGCGTGAAGTAGGTGGAAGCGTGACAGCGTGGCCTGCGGAAGCTTGTGGCCGCCGAACTCGATCAACTCGGCCGCGCACGAACTGACTTCGGGAACGAAAAAGCCCCGATTTGCGGGGCTTTTATGCGAACACGACTCTTCAACTGAGGCGTAGACTACCCGATTTCGCCCTCGACCCGTAACTTCTTCGTAACGTGACGGGTCTCTGCGGCCGGTTCGCTTCCCTCGTCACCGCGCCGGAGACTGTGGGAAGATCGCTCGTTCCTCGCGGGCGCGAGGCCGCCAAAACACGATGCAGACAAACCGCCGGCCGACCCGCACGAGAAGCATCATCGAACTGTTCCTGCCGCTGAATCCGTCGGGATGGGCGGGCACGCGGCAGCTCGTCCCCATCACCTCAAACAACAAGGAGGGTGCATGAGACTCGCAAGAGTCGTCCCGATTGCAATCGCAGCGGGGGCGCTGGCCGTGCTCGTCGGCACAGGCGCCACGAGCGCAGCCACGAAGCAGAAGGCAGCCGGTTCGCCGATCGTGATCGGCGCGGCCGTCGACCTGACGAAGAACATGGCGCCGTTCGACGCGCCCGCGCTCGCCGCGGCGAAGATCGAGATCGCCAAGATCAACGCCGCCGGGGGAGTCGACGGCCACCCGCTCGTTCTCAAGTACCTGAACGACCAGCTCGACGCGACGCAGACGAAGGTCGACGCGACCAAGCTGATCTCCCAGGGCGTGAACATCGGCTGGGTCACCTGCGACGTCGACTATGCGACGCCGGCCATCGACGCCTTCCTGCAGGCGAAGCTCCTCACGGTCTCTCCGTGCATCGGCACCGACCAGATGGGGCCATCGCGGTTCGGATCGGCCGGGAACCTGGCGTTCACGTTCGGAAACGCCGCCGAGGACGAGGGCGCGGCAATGGCCGAATGGGCCTACGCCCACGGCTGGCACTCGGCCGACGTCGTGACCGACAAGCTCCTCGTGTACTTCCAGAACGTCTGCACCGCCTTCAGCGACCGGTTCCAGCAGCTCGGCGGCAAGATCGTCGACTCCGAGTCGTTCACGCAGGGCGACAAGACGATCGGGAACGTCGCAACGCGGATCAACGGCAAGGCGGCGAACATGATCGCGTTCTGCACCTCGTTCGCGGGCGACCAGCCGGCGTTCGTGGACGCGCTCCGCTCGGAGGGCAACAAGACGCCGATCATGAACAGCTGGTCCGGTGACGGGGCGTACTGGTGGTCGAAGAACCCGAAGGTGACGAACTTCTACTTCGTGACCTATGCGGCAGCCGTCGCCAAGGACCCGGATGCCGCCGTGCGGGCGTTCGAGGCCAAGATGAAGGCCGCGGGAACTCCGGCGCAGACGGGCGGGTTCATCACCGGGGCGGACGCGATCGATGCGATCGCCTACGCGATCAAGCAGAACGGCGGCTCGACCGACGGCGCCAAGCTCGCCGCGACGCTGTCGCACCTGACGCACTTCAAGACGCTCGGCGGCCCGATCAGCTTCACGCCGACGTTCCACAGTCCGACCGGGCGTCCGTACCGCGTGATCGAGGTGAACAACAACGTCGCCAAGGTCATCGGGGAGCACACGACGCAGAAGATCCCGAACATCCACTGAGTCGCTTGGCGGTAACCGCCGACGAGACTCGCCGAGGGCCCGGATCGCTCCGGGCCCTCGGCGTCTCGCGCTCGTTTGCCGGCGTCCAGGCGCTCGAGGATGTCGAGCTCTCGCTCGAGCAGGGCGAGATCGTCGGCCTGATCGGCCCGAACGGCGCCGGGAAGACGACGCTCGTGAACCTGCTCACGGGTTTCGACCTGCCGACCGCGGGCCGGATCGAGCTCGGAGGGGTGGAGATCACGCGCTGGCCGCCGCACCGGCGCGGCCGGGCCGGACTGGCGCGGACGTTCCAGCACGGCCGGCTCTTCCGCGAGCTCTCGGTGCGCGAGAACGTGGAGGTCGCGGCGCTCGGCGTGGGAGCGGGGCCGGCCGAGGCGCGGCGCCGGTCGGACGAGCTGCTCGGGCTGCTCGGGCTCGCCGATCGCGCCGAGGCCCGCGCGGCGGTGCTTCCACACGGCGACGAACGGCGGCTCGGAGTGGCTCGTGCGCTCGCGCTGAGGCCACGGTTCGTGCTGATGGACGAGCCTGCCGCGGGCCTGCACGAAGCCGAGATCCCGGCGTTCGCGGCGGTGGTGCGCTCGGTGTGCGACTCGTTCGGCACCGGCGTGCTGCTGATCGAGCACAACGTGGCGTTGATCATCGAGGTCTGCGACCGCATCCACGTCCTCGACCGCGGGCGCACGCTCGCGGAGGGCACGCCGGAGGAGATCCGGAAGAACTTCGACGTCGCGACCGCGTACCTCGGCGCGGGGGCGACGGTGGCACCGGATGCCTGAGCCGATCCTGGAGCTCCGGTCGATCGAGGTCCGCTACGGCTCCGTCCCCGCCGTACGCGGCCTGAGCCTCGAGCTTGCCCGCGGCGAGATCGTGGGGCTGATCGGCCCGAACGGAGCCGGGAAGTCGACGACCCTGCTCGCGATCATGCGGGCGCTGCCGCTCTCGGGCGGGGAGATCCTCCTCAGCGGCAGCCCCGTGCGCGGCCGCCCGGAGGACGTCGCGCGCTCCGGGATCGCACTCGTTCCCGAGGGCCGCCACATCTTCGCCGACCTCACGGTGGAGGAGAACGTGCGCCTCGGCCTTGCCGGGCGACGCTCGCGTGACGGCATTCGCGAGGACCTCGAATGGGTGCACGGGCTCTTCCCTGTCGTCTCCGAGTTCGCCGGCCGCAAGGCCGGGCTCCTCTCGGGTGGCCAGCAGCAGCAGCTTGCGATCGCGCGCGCGCTGATCGCCCGGCCCGACGTGCTCCTGCTCGACGAACCGTCGCTCGGGCTTGCGCCGGGCATCGTCGACACGCTCTTCGAGACGCTCGGGCACGTGCGGGAGCGGGGGGTCACGATCCTGCTCGTCGAGCAGCGCGGGATGCTCACGGTCGGTTTCGCCGACCGCACGCACGTGCTCGCCAATGCGGAGCTGCGGCTCACGCTCTCGGCGTCCGACGCGGCGGACGCGGCGGAGCTGACCTCGAAGCTGACCGCGGCGTACCTGTCGTGACGTTCCTGCAGTCGGTCATCGACGCGATCGCGCTCGGCGCGGTCTACAGCGTCGTCGCCCTGGGGATCGGGCTCGTCTTCGGCGTGATGCGCCTGATCAACCTGGCCTACGGCGAGGTGATCACGGCCGCCGCATTCACGCTCGCCTACACGAGCGGGGCGCCGGCGTTCGTCGCGATCCTGGCGTGTATCGGGGTGGCGATGGCGGCATCGCTCGTGATGGAGCTCATCTTCCGGCCGCTCCGCGGAGCGACGCCGGCAACGATGCTCGTCGCCTCGTTCGGGATCAGCTTCCTGCTCCAGAACGTCTATCTGCTCGCGTTCGGCTCGCGTGGGAAGGTCGTCGGCACGCTCGGCGGGCTGAATACGGCGATCGACGTCGGGTCGCTCAGGATCCGCTGGATCTCGCTCGTGGCGCTGCTCGTGGGCGCTTCTCTGCTCGCGGCGACCGCGCTCCTCCTCAACCGCACGACCGCCGGGCTCCAGATCCGGGCCGCGGCCGCCGATTTCCGCACCGCGCGCATCCTCGGGGTGCGGGCGAACCGCGTGATCGCGTTCGCGTTCCTCGTCTCGGGCTTCCTCGCGGGCGCTGTTGCGGTGCTGCTGACGGTGCAGTCGCCGCTCGTCACGCCGGACTTCGGTGTGCAGGTCACGATCTTCGCGCTCGTGGGTGTCGTCGTCGGCGGGCTCGAGCGGCTCTGGACGGCGACGCTCGGAGGCTTCGCGATCGGCTTTGCCACTTCGCTCGTCGGTGCGGAGCTTCCCTCGTCGAGCAGCGTCTACCTGCCCTCCGTGATCTACGGGCTCGTGATCGTCGTGCTCCTCCTGAAGCCGGGCGGTCTCTTCACGAGCGCGCGGGCGACCGCGGCGGAGCGGGTGTGAAGAGCCGTCTCGATTCCGCGGTGGTGCTGCTCGCGCCGGCGGGGCTCGTGCTCGCGGCGGCGGTCCTCGGCTCGCAGCTCGGCGCTGTCCGCCAGCTCGAGTTCGACGACGCGCTCGTGAACACGGCGATCGTGGTCGCGCTGTACGTGTTCATCGGCAACTCGGGCGTGATCTCGTTTGCCCACATCAGCTTCGTCGCGGTGGGCGCGTATCTCTCCGGAATCCTCACGCTCGGGGCCGAGCAGAAGAACTTCGTGATCCCGACGATGTATCCGTTCCTGCGGCATGCGCACGTCTCGACGGTGCCCTCGCTCGCCCTTGCGGCCCTCGCCGGAGCGGTGTTTGCCCTGGTCGTCGGCGTGCCGCTGATGCGGCTCTCGGGCCTCCCGGCGGGCATCGCGACGCTGGCGGTGCTGGGGATCACCTACAACGTCCTCTCATACTGGGAGAAGATCGGCCCGGGGGTGACAGCGCTCGCGCTCGTTCCCGAGAGCGGGATCTGGACGCTCGGGCTCGGGACCCTGATCGCGATCGTCGTCGCGTTCGCCTACGGGCAGAGCCGTCTCGGCCGCCGGCTTCGCGCGACCCGCGAGGATCCGCTCGCCGCCCAGTCGGCCGGCATCGACGTCCACCGCGAGCGGCTGTACGCCTTCGTGATCTCGGGCGCGCTGGCGGGTTTCGCAGGCGGGCTGCTGATCCACGAGCTCGGGTCGATCACGACGGATCAGGTGTATCTCCCGTTGACGTTCATCACGCTCGCGATGCTCGTCGTCGGCGGCGTTTCGAGCCTCTGGGGCGCCGTGGTCGGCGCGCTCGCGATCAGCGCGCTGAACTCGTTCCTCGCCGACGCTGAGCAGGGCGTCCACGTCGGCTTCTACATCCACGTCCCGACCGGCACGCGGCTCGTCACGATCGGAGTCGTAATGGCGGCAGTGTTGATCCTGCGGCCGTCGGGGCTGACCGGCGGGCGAGAGGCGCGGCTGCCGCGCCGCGCTACTCGTACCAGGTGACGACGGCAAGGATCGCGTAAAGCGCCCCGAGCGCCGTGCCCTCGAACGGCGTGGCCTCGCCGTCGCTCGTGATCTGCCAGAGCGCGATCCCGGTCAGTGCAAGCGCGCCGATGAACACCGGCGCAAGCTGGAACGTGAGGCGGGTTGCGAAGAAGAGCGAGGCGAGCACGAGCGCGGGGAAGAGGAACGCGGTGATCTGGGCGACGGAGTTCGTGACCACGGAGACCGCGAGGTCGGCCTTGCCTCTGAGGGCGAGCACGACGCCTGTTGCATTCTCGACGGCATTTCCGGCGATCGCCACGATCACGAGCCCGGCGAAGGCCTGGGGGACTCCGAGCCGCGCCATCGACGGGGAGAGGGAGTCGACGAACCATTCCGAGACGAACGCCGATCCGAGCCCGGCGAGCGCGAGGATCGGCAGCGAGACCCTCGTCGGCAGCACGTGTGCGCCGGGGTCGGTCGGGCCGCCGCCGTCATCTGCCCGGATGTAGCCGACGATCCATACGGCGTAGGTCAGGAGCAGCGCGAGAGCGCCCACGACGGAGATCTCCTCGACGTGATGCGACGCCCCGTCGTTGCTCGCCGCCGAGATGTCGAGGATCACGATCAGGAAGCTCGCGAGCATCATCAGGATCGCGTTGTCCTTGGACAAGCCGGGCGAGAAGCGCATCACTCCGTCTGCGCTCGAGCGGCAGCCGGCGATCACGACGAGCCCGAGCACGAGCAGGGCGTTCGCGAAGACCGAGCCGATGATCGCGGTCTGGGCGATCACGAGCTCTCCGGCGGAGAGGGCGAAGAGGACGACGAAGAACTCCGGCAGGTTCCCGAGGGTCGAGTGCAGCACCCCGGTGACGGCCGAGCCGAAGCGCTCTCCGACATGTTCGGTCGAGAACGAGACCATCCACGCGAGCCCCGCCAGCGCCAGGGTCGAGAGCCCGAAGGTCAGCAGCGAGGTCGCATGCGCGTAGTGCGCGATCCCCGCTGCAACGGTCACGGCTCCCGTGAGCGCGGCGAAGATCCAGGTCGTCCGCACCTCCGGAACCTACTTGCGTCGCTCGCTCGCGGCGGATCGCAGTCGCATCGGTTCACTCGATCGAGCGAGTTTCGGGGCAGGCGTCTGCGGAGATCATCTTCACCGTGGCGTCGTGCGCGATTTGCATGGTGAACGGTTGACCCTGCAGGAATCGGCGGCGTCGTCCTCATGTCGTTTCCGACAGATCGTGTTGTCTCCCGAACAGGCAAACCCGCTGCGAGGCGGAGACGCAAAGCCACGGGGCTCGTTCGAGTCAGCCGGGCTACCGAAGGAGGGGGACAGCCCAACTCAGGGAGGTCCACATGGCACGGTTACAAGCGAGGCCGCGATCCCGGCCGCAGCTCGTCGTCGGCGTGCTGCTGGCGCTGGTTGCGGTTCTCGGCCTGGGCCGGGCTCACGTAGCCCGAGCCTCGCAGCTCATCGACCGCAACGCCCAGGGCGTCACGCTCATGGTGAACGCACGGGGCGAGGCGATGATCACCTACAGGAAGGGCACGGCCGTCAGGCATGTCCTCGCCTGGGGCGCGATCGACGCCGCCGACCCGAGCGAGGACGCGAGCCAGGTCGCGTTCAAGCTCGACTATTCGGGCGGATACGGCAAGTACCACCGGCTCCGCTACTGGCAGGCCCCGGGGTGGGGCTGCCGGCCATACGCCGGCCCGGCGCTTGCATGGGCGGTTACTGCCTGCGAGGCGCCTGACGGCTCCTATTGGGCGCTGCAGAGCTGGCAGCGTGGACTGCCCGACCTCGGGCTGGCCCCGACGGCGGCGCAGACGAGCTGGGATCTCGACCTCTCGCACTGGAGAGGAGCCCTCCCGGTGCTCTCGATCACGGTCGACTGGTCGTACCGGAAGTTCGACCACCTGTTCGGGACGCTCCAGTACGAGGGTGCGGGCGTGTTCGGGTTCCACTCGACCTCGACCGGCGTCCCGCTCGATCAGTTCGGTCGGAACATCTACGTCGACACGTTCGATTCCGCCTACGGACCGGGCTGGAGGCGCGAGAACAGCTTCCTCACGCATCGAACGGCGGGGTCGTTCTGTTACGGCTTCTATCCGCACGGAAGCCGGCCCTCCGGAAAGGGCACCCAGTACCGCGCCTCCGTGATCGGGCCGGGCGTCACGCCCGATCTGATGTGGGAGGGCGCCGCGCCAGGTCGGTTCGATCCGCAACAGGAAGCGACGAGCCTCGCACTCGAGAAGCAGCTCGGCGACCGGCTATGCACCGTCTAGCGCTTGGTCAATCGGCGCAGAGTCGCGGTGAACGCGCTGCGCCGCCCGCTTGGGGCGCTCGATGCGCCCGCCCACGGTCGCCCTCTCGGCTTCCTTGCAGCGCTGGAGGTGGTTCACCCACTTGAAGAGCGTCAGCATCGCTACCCCCTGCTCGATGACGTCGGTCTCTGTGTGGAGGGGTACCCGGTCGAGCCTTCGGCGAACCGTTGCGCGAACGGCGACGGTGCCGCCTACTCCGCGATCGGTTCGCCGGAGCCGCCGAGCTCTGTCGGGAAGTCCCTGAGCTTCGGAAGTCCGTCGTGCATCGGGAGGACCGTGGAGGCGTAGTTGACGTGGATCCCGGGCGCGAACGGGAACGTGGGGATCGTCGCAGCGAAGACGTCGACCAGATCCCACGTCGGATGCCGCGTCAGCAGGTGGCCGCCGCAGACCTGGCACCACTGGCGATAGCTCTGCTCCGTCTCGTGGTACTCGCCGATGTGCTCTCGCCCCTGGGTCACGCTGACCGCGTCGGGCTTCCACAGCGTGAATGCGTTCACGGGACCGGCCGACCAGCTTCGGCAGTTCGCGCAGTGGCAGTAGCCGGCTCCTACCGGGTCTCCGGTCACGACGATCCTGACCGCACCGCAGAGACACCGGCCCTCGTACGTCTTCTCGTCCTGGCTCATTGCGTCCTCCCGCCATGTTGCGTCGTTGGGTCGGCGCAGGCTAACCGAGTTCGAAGCGGCGCCGGAACCGGGGATCTCGACCGGATCGAACCTGCGACGCACGTCGTCTCCGAAGAAAACAAAAAGGCCCGCATTTGCAGGCCTTTCGCGGAGCTGCGGGACTAGGACTCGAACCTAGACTACCGGATTCAGAGTCCGGCGTCCTACCATTAGACGATCCCGCACAGTCCCCCGAGATCGGCGAGGGCGGGTTTAAGTGTAGCGCTGACGCGCGGGTCAGATCTCGAGGCGGTAGAGCGGGACGAGGCTCTTTTCGGACTCCGTGTCGATGTGAGCGAGCACCTCGACGTAGGGCTCGAGCCCCGAGCCGCGGAGCTTGGCCTTGAGGAGCGAGTCGATCTGGTAGATCCCTGCGGAGTTGTTCATCACGATGTCGATGCGGATCGGCTTCTCCTCGCCGTCGCCGATCGCGACGTCCTCGATCGCCGCCGCCGACAGCGAATGGATTCCGACGTGGCCCCGCTCGAACGGGATGCGGGAGCGGCCCTGCTCCATGTCGAGGGCGTCGGCGACGCGGAGGATGCCCGCCTCGAGCGTGAGCGGCTCACCGTCGGAGCGGTGGCTGATGATCCCCTGGAGCACCTCGGACACGATCACGGTCAGGTTCGGCTCCTCGTAGATCCCGGTGAGGAGCTGGCGCAGCTTCGGCTCGGCGAGGAACAGGCTGAAGTCCTCGTGGCCGTGGCGGTGGACCGACATACCGATGCAGTGGGTGAGCGCGGTGAGCGCCACGACGACCTCGGCATCGTTCTGGCCCATCCCGTAGTCGGTCACCATCGCCGGCTCGACCCCATGCTTGGTGAGCTGCCGCAGCAGCTTCAGCGCGATGTTCGTGACGATCTGGATGTGCACCCAGGAGTGGTCGTTGATCTCGAGCCGCGCGACGGCGTTCACGTTGGCGACGTGCCACCAGGCTTTCATCTGCTCGTCGCGGTTCACGCGGCCGATCACCCGGCGGAGCGGCTCGTTGCGCCGGACGGGCACGTTGATCCGCATCCGCGCGACGGCCTCGGCCGGCGTCAGGCGAACCTCGCGCTCCGCCTCGGCCGGAATCGGATCGGGAATCTCCTCGGGGTCGAACTCGGTCTCGCCGTCCACGAGCGGAGCATACGCCCCGGGGTCAGGCACTCAGACAGCCGGAGAATCTGTCATCGTCTCGTGGATGGCCGTGGCCCCGGTGACCCTCTCGGTCGACGACGACCTGCGGCGGCGCCGGCTGACGGTCTTCTTCCGGATCCTCCTGGCCATCCCGCACTTCCTGTGGTTCATCGGCTGGACGTTCCTCGTGGCCGTCGCGGCCGTGATCGGGTGGCTCGTGACGGTGATCGCCGGGCGGCTCCCGGACAGCTTCCATCGCTTCTTCTGCGCGTATATCCGCTATTCGACGCATCTCTTTGCCTACTTCTTCCTGGTCGCGAATCCATACCCGGGGTTCCTGGGGGAGGCCGGGAGCTACCCGGTCGACGTCGAGCTCCCGCCGCGTGCGGCGCAGAGCCGTCTGCGCGTGCTGGTGCGCCTTGTCCTGGCGATCCCGGCGCTGATCCTGTCAGTCGCGCTCGCGTCCTACGTGTTCACCGGCAGCACGAGCGTCACGATCAACCACAAGCGGACGACGACCGGCGGCGGAGGGTCCGTCACCGGGCTGATCGCGGTGGTCGGCTTCCTCGGTTGGTTCGCGAGCCTCGTGACGGGACGGATGCCGTCTGGCCTGAGAGATGCGGGCGGCTACACGGTGGGTTACCGGGCGCAGGTACTCGCCTACCTGCTGCTCGTCACCGAGCGGTACCCGAACAGCGATCCGTACGCGATCCTCTCGGCCGTCCCGTCGCCGCCTGAGCACCCCGTTCGCCTCGAAGGCGACTCGGAGGTGCTACGCCGTTCGCGGATCACGGTCTTCTTCCGGCTGCCGCTGCTGATCCCGCATCTCTTCTGGCTCTACCTCTGGGGGATCCTGGCGGCAATCACGGTGTTCCTGCAGTGGTTCGTGACGCTCGTCGCGGGACGTCCGGCCCGGAGCTTCCATCGCTTTCTCAGCCGGTTTGTGCGGTACACGTTCCACGTCTACGCCTTCGGGTCGCTGGCCGCAAACCGATTTCCGGGATTCGTCGGCGCTCCAGGCGTCTACGAGCTCGATCTCGTGCTGCCCGAGCCGGGACGCCAGAATCGGTGGAAGACGCTCTTTCGGCTGGTGCTCGTCGTGCCGGCAGTGATCTTCTCCATCCTGCTCCTGTGGGTGCTGGTCATCACGGCGGTCTTCATGTGGTTCACGGCCCTCGCGATCGGCCGCGTGCCCGAGGGGCTCCGCAACCTCTCCGCGTATGCGCTGCGCTATGGCGCTCAGCTGAACGCCTACTACTACCTGCTGACCGACGTGTACCCGCACGCGAGCCCGCTCGAGGGCATCGCGCCCGTGGCGGACGAGCATGACGATCGTCCCTTCGGCGGGCTCCCGCCGCCTGCGCCCCCCGCGCCCCCTGCGCCGGTGAGCGATGCTCCGTCTCCCTGGTGGGCGGGTCCTCCGGCTCCTGGCCCCGAGCCGTCCGCTCCGGCGGGCGGGCTTGCCCCGGTGCCCGCCGAGCCCTTGGCAGAGCCGACGGAAGGGCCTGCCACGCCGCCCGGCGAGCACCACCCGGCGCCGCCTGACGAGGCGCACTCGACCGAAGACTCGTGAAACGGCACGTCGCGCTTGACCGGGTGGTTTTCGCCGCCTTCGTCGTCGTCTGGGTCGTCGCGGCCTATCTGCTCTGGTACTCGTCGGAGGTGCCGACATCGCTTCGGCTGCCGCATATCGACACCTCGGCGATCTTCCCGCCGGCCGTACTGCATCGGGCCGACTCCTACGAGCGGGTCGCGAGCCTACTCGGCGTCGCGACCCTTGTCGTCGAGGTCGTCGTCTTCGTCTTCTATGCCCGTTGGGGACCGGGATTCGTCCGCGAGTCGGCTGCCGGTCCGGTCGGGACGGGGATGCTGCTCGGCATGCTCGGATTCGGGCTCCTGTGGCTTGCCGACCTGCCGCTCGAGGTGCTTGGCCTCTGGTGGGACAGGCGGCACCACCTGAGCCACGAGAGCTACGGCCATACGCTGTTCGGCGGCTGGCTGACGCTCGGTTTTGCCTTCGTACTGCTCTGCGTGGCGCTCGGGATCGTGATGGGATTCGCCCGGCTCGTCGGGGACTGGTGGTGGATCCTCGCCGCGCCCGTCTTCGTCGGCCTCGTGACGCTCGATGCGTTCGTCGCTCCCTACCTCGTCAAGACTCGACCGATTGCCGATCCGGTGCTGAGCGCCAGCATCTCGAACCTCGAGCACAAGGCGGATGTGGGCCACGTTCCGATCCGAGTCCAGGACGTCTCGAGCGACACGTCCCTGCCGAACGCGGAAACCGAAGGGCTGGGGCCGAGCCGGCGGGTGGTGATCTGGAACACGTTGCTCGACGGCCGCTTCAGCCCCGCGGAGGTCCGGGTGGTCGTCGCCCACGAGCTCGGTCACGTGAAGCGCAACCACATCTGGAAGTCGGTCGCGTGGTACGCGCTCTTCGCGTTTCCCGGCGCCTACATCATCAGCAGGGTTGCCCGGCGTCGGGGAGGGATGGGCGAGCCCGCCGCGATCCCACTCGGTTTGCTGACGCTGATCGTGCTCCAGCTCCTGGCGCTTCCCGTCCAGAACATGATCACACGCCACATGGAGGCCGAGGCCGACTGGCTGGCGCTACAGACGACGAAGGATCCGCGGGCGGCGGCCGCGCTCTTCAAGACGTTCGTCCCGACGGCGCTCAGCAACCCGAATCCGCCGACGTGGGAATACCTCCTCGCCGAAAATCATCCCACGGTCGACCAGCGGATCGCCATGGTTCGTGCCTGGCAGGCCCGCTACGCGACCTCGGCCTCCGCGTCGGCATCGACCTCGGCCGACCAGCTTCCGTAGAGCTCCGCATAACGGCCTCCGCTTGCGAGCAGGTCGTCGTGCGTTCCCTGCTCGATCACCTGGCCGTGCTCGAGGACGACGATCAGGTTCGCGCTGCGAACGGTGGAGAGGCGATGGGCGATCACGAAGGCGGTGCGGCCGTGGAGGAGGCGGCGCAGGGCATGCTCGACGCGGCGTTCGGTGGCGATGTCGACCGAGCTCGTCGCCTCGTCCAGGATCAGGATGCTCGGGTCGGCGAGCAGCGCCCTCGCGAAGGCCAGGAGCTGGCGCTGGCCGAGTGAGAGCCGGAACCCGCGCTCGCCGAGGTCGGTGTCGTAGCCGTCCTCCAGGCGGTCGATGAACTCGTCGGCGCCGACGGCGCGGGCGGCCGCGACGATCTCCTCGCGCCCGGCGTCGCGGCGGCCGAACGCGATGTTCTCGGCGACGGTCCCGGCGAACAGGAAGCCCTCCTGCGGAACGATCCCGAGCTGGCGGCGCAGCGATTCCTGGGTGACACCTCGCAGGTCGGTGCCGTCGACCGTGATCGCGCCCTCGGTCGGGTCGTAGAACCGGGAGATGAGCTTCGCGATCGTCGACTTGCCGGCACCGGTGTGGCCGACGAGGGCGACCGTCGTGCCGGCCGCGATGTCGAGATCGATCCCGTGCAGCACCTCAGGCCCCGTGCTGTAGGCGAAGTGGACGTCGTCGAAGCGGACATGGCCACGGGTGCGGTCGAGCTCGACGGCTCCGGGCTCGTCGGTCACCTGAGGCTCCTCCACGAGCACCTCCATGATCTTGTCGAGCGCGGCGACCGCCGACAGGAACGTGCTGTAGAGCTGTGAGAGCTGCTGGACCGGGTCGAAGAAGCTCGTGGCGTAGCCGAGGAACGCGGTCAGGACGCCGATCGAGGTGTCGCCGTCGAACACGAGGTAGGCGCCGTAGCCGAGGATGATCGCGGTCGCGAGCGAGCTCAGGAGGTCGACGAACGGGAAGTAGATCGCGTTCTGGATCACCGTCTCCTGGTTGCTGCGCCGGTAGGCCTCGCTGACCTGGCGGAAGTTCTCGCGTGCAGCGCGCTCTCGGGTGAAGGCCTGCAGGACGCGCATCCCCGCGATGTCCTCGGCGAGCGTCGCGGTCACGTGGCCGAGGCTTTCCCGCACGAGCCGGTAGGAACGGCCCGACTTCCGGCGGAAGATCGCGGTGGCGATCATCAGCGCCGGGATCACCGTGAGGGTCGCGAGCGCGAGCTTCCAGGAGAGCAGGAACATCAGCACGCCGACACCGATGAGGGTCAGCGTGTTCTGGATCAACGAGGTGAAGCCGTCCGTCACGAGCTGGTCGAGAGCCTCGACGTCGTTCGTGAGGCGGCTGATCAGGATCCCGGCGCGGTTTCGCTCGTAGAAGCCGAGCGAGAGCCGCTGCAGGTGGCGGAAGAGATGATTCCTGAGATCTGCGAGCATCCGTTCGCCCACCCAGCCCGTCCAGTAGGTCTGCCCGTAGGAGCAGACGACGCCGACCACGCTGACAAGGACGAACGCCGCGACGACGAGTCCGAGCGAGCCTCCGAACAGGTCGATCACCCAGCCGAGAAAGCCGGTCGCCTTGACGTTCGTGGCGATGTCCACCGCGGCCCCGATCAGGACCGGCGGTGCGAGCGACGCGGCGGTTGCCGCGAGCAGCGAGGCGATCGCGACGAACGACTTCGCCCTGTGCGGCCGCGCGAGCCGGTAGAGGGCGGTGAGCCGCCGCTTCGTCGCCGCCCACGACCAGTCCTCGACGACGACCTTCTTGTGCGAGACAAGGCTGCTCCCGGGCTGCCAGACTCTCATTCCGTCACACTTTCGTGACTCAACCTGGCACCGGCATCATCCCTGCAAAACGGCATCTTCCGGCCGATTTCGCCGGGCGTTTGACCCGGTACCTGGCACCGGGCATGTCCCGAGGTGGCCTGTCCCGAGGGGACAGGGGCCGGATGGGACGTGCTCGAAATCGGCATTACGCGACTTCCTGTTCTTCGGCGATCGTGTGCTCGAGGAGGCCGTGCTCGTAGATCTCGCGGTAGACGGGGCTCTCGGCGAGGACCCTGTCGTGGTCGCCGCGGGCGACGATCTTGCCGTGGTCGAGGACGACGATCTCGTCGGCCAGGGCGATCGTCGAGGCGCGATGGGCGATGATCACGGTTGTCCGGCCGCGCATCGCTTCGCGGAGGCCAAGCCGGATCCGCGCCTCGGTCGCGGCGTCCACCGAGGCGGTGGCATCGTCCAGGATCAGGATCCGCGGGTCGACGACGAGGGCACGCGCGATCGCGAGCCGCTGGCGCTGGCCACCCGACAGCGTGATCCCGCGCTCGCCGATGATCGTGTCGTAGCCGTCCGGGAGGCGCTCGATGAACTCGTGCGCCTGGGCGAGGCGCGCCGCATCGTGGATCTCCTCATCGGTCGCCTCGGGGCGGCCAAAGAGGAGATTCTCGCGGATGCTCGCGGAGAAGAGGAACGGATCCTGCGCGATCACACCGATCTCGCTGCGCAGCGAGTCGAGGGTCACGTCGCGCACGTCGGCGCCGTCGATCGTGACGCTCCCGGTCGAGACGTCGTAGAAGCGAGGGATCAACGAGGCGAGCGTCGTCTTTCCCGAGCCCGTGTGACCGATCAACGCGACGGTCTTGCCCGCCTCCAGCTCGAGCTCGATCTCGGAGAGCACGGCCCGCTCCGGGTCGTAGCCGAACCCGATCCGATCGAAGCGCACCAGGCCTGGACCCGGCGGCAGAACCCCTGCACCCGGGCGGTCGCGAATCTCCTCGGGCTCGTCGATCACCTGGAAGATCCGCTCGCCGGATGCGGTGGCCCGCTGGCCCTCGCCGATCCACATCCCGAGCATCCGCAGGGGGAAGATCGCCATCGACAGGTAGAGGTTGAAGGCGACGAAATCGCCGGTCGACAGCGAGCCGTCCTCGACCATCCTGCCGCCCGCAAGGAGCACCGCCGCCTGTCCGAGGAGCGGTAGGAACGCGAGCAGCGGCACGTACAGCGACCGCTGGCGGTTTGCACGCACGCTCTGGACGAAGAGGGCTTCGGAGCGCCCTTCGAACTTGTCCTGCTCGGCCTGCTCCTGGGCGAAAGCCTTCACGACGTGCACCCCGACGACGTTCTCCTCGGCGACTGTCGCCACGTCGGCCATCCGCTGCTGGACGTCGCGCAGCACGGGATGCGACACGCGGCTGTAGCGGTAGGCGAGGGCGATCATCACCGGCGAGACGATGAGGACGACGAGCGCGAGCTTCCACGAGACGATGAAGAGCAGCACGCCGACGGCGGCGACCGTGAACACGTGCTGGAAGAAGAAGATCAGCCCGTAGCCGAGGAAGAACCTGACGGCCTGGAGGTCGACCGTGGCGCGCGACATGAGCTGGCCGGTCTGCTGCCGGTCGAAATACCCGAACGAGAGGCGCACGAGCTTGGCGTAGATCGCGCTGCGCAGATCGAGCTCCACGCCGAGTGCGACCCGGCCCGAGATCAGGCGCCGGGCAAGCGTCGTCAAGGCCTTCGCGATCCCGACCACGAGGACGACTCCGATCAGAAACCGCACCCGGCTGTGATCGTCGTCCCCGATCGCATCGACGACGTCGCGGGCGAGCCACGGCATCGCCAGCGCACCGAGCTGCGACGCGATCGCAAGGATGCTCGACAGCCAGACCGCGCCCTTGTAGGGGCCGAGAAAGGCCATGAGCCGCGAAAAGGTCGCGCTGTTGCGCGGCGTGTCCCGGTCCGCCATGCGTCCAGCCTACGCATCGCGCCCGCCGTGACGGAGCCGCCGAAATACACTCGGCCGGTGCTGCCGCTCGAGTCCGTGCCGAACTTCTCGGAGGGCCGCGATCGGGCGACGATCGGTGCGATCGGCGACGCCCTCGCCCGGCATGCACGACTGCTCGACGTCCACGCCGATCCAGACCACAACCGCTCCGTGTTCACCCTCGCCGGCGACGAGAACGAGCTCGTCGAGGCGCTGCTCGCCGGGGCCGAGGTCGCCCGCGAACGGATCGACCTGCGACGGCAGGAGGGAGCACACCCGCGGATCGGTGCGATCGACGTCGTGCCGATCGTCCCGATCGACCCCGGGGACATGGAGCGCGCCCGCGCGACGGCTCTCGTGCTTGGCCCGCGCCTCGGGGCGCTCGGCCTGCCCGTCTTCATGTACTCGCCGCCCGAACGGGGCCCGGCGTTCTATCGCAGAGGCGGGCCCGTGGAGCTGCAGCGCCGGATCGACGCGGATGAGGTCGTCCCCGATTTCGGGCCGCTCACACTCGATCCCTCCGCCGGCGGCGTGATTCTGGGCGCGAGAAAGGCCCTGATCGCCTTCAACGTCAACCTCCGCGGGCCACTCGAGACCGCGCGTGAGATCGCCGCGTCGATCCGCGAGAGCGGCGGCGGCTTCCCTGGCGTTCGAGCGCTCGGTCTCGACCTGCCGGGCGCGGGCCTCGTTCAGGTGTCGATGAACATCGAGGACTGGGAGGCGGCACGGCTCCACGAGATCGTCGCGCGGATCCATGCCGAGGCGGCCGAGCGCGGTGCGGAGGTCGCCGGCTCCGAGCTCGTGGGCCTGATCCCCGCGGGCGCGGTCGTCTCGGCGGCCGGTGCAGCGCTCGGGATCGCCGGCTTCGACCCGAGCCATGTGCTCGAGCTCAAGCTGTTAGCGGAGCCGTCCCCCGGCGCGTGAGGCGCGCCGCGACCGCTGCCCCGCCGAGCCCGACGATCGCCACCGCGAAGGCCGCGATCGCGAAGAGCGGCCGGGCCGCTGCGATCGCGAAGAGCGGGGAGACGAGCAGCAGGCCGGTCGCGTGCGACCCGCGATGCACGAACGAGATCACCCCGAGCACCCGCCCGAGCACCTCGTCCGGGATCTCCTCCTGCGCAGCCGAGTTGAGCAGCACGTCGGACATGCTCTCGGCCGCACCGGTGCCGACTGCCGCGCCGACGGCGACCGAGACGGAGCCCGCCAGAGCCAGGAGCAGGTAGGCCGGGAGGGCGATCACCCACGCCAGCATGCTTGCGCGCGCCTTCCGCCTGACCGGCATCCGGGCGAGGAGGATGCCCACGCCGATCGAGCCGATCGCAAAGCCGATCATCACGATCGCGAACCCGCCGGCGCCTTCGTGCAGGGAGTGCTCCACGAGGGTCGGCACGCCCGCGATCCAGCAGCCGGTCGTGATCGTCATCGCGATCGCCGAGGTGACGACGGCCGTCGCGAGTGCACGGCGCGGGCGGAGTGCTTCGAGGCCCTCGCGCAACCGGGGCGCCTCGCCGGCCCTCGCTCTCCCGCGACCGGCGCGGATCCGGAGGATGAACGCTGCCGACAGAAAGAACGTCGCGGCGTCGATCGCGAAGAACGTCGACAGCGGAAGCACGGCCAGGAGTAGCGCGGCAAGAGCCCAGCCGCCGATCGAGAGCCCCTGCGCGGTCGCCTGCACGAGGGCGTTTGCGCCCTGCACGTTCTTGCGCTCGACGACAGCCGGGATCGTGGCGCCATAGGCGGGCTCGAAGTAGCTCGTCGCCGTCTCGAGCAGGAACGCGGCTACGACGAGCCCCCAGAGCGGGAGGGACCCCGAGAGCCCGAGCACCGCGACCGGGACGAGGGTCGCGCCGCGCGCGAGATCCGCGCCGACCATGAGCTTCCGGCGGCTCCAACGGTCCGCGGCGATCCCACCGTGAAGCCCGAACAGGAGCGCCGGGATGCTGTCTGCGAGCCGCACGGCGACCACGCCGAGCGGGCCGCCGCGCTCGAGCGCAACCCACATCAGCGCGATGTAGTTGAGCGCGTCGCCGAGCTCGCTCACGGACACGGCGAGAAAGAGCGTCCGGAAATCCTTGATCCGCAGGAGCGAGAGCGCGGGCGATCCGGCGGGTTCGATCAGCTCGAGCTCGCGCGGGATGCCGGAAACAGGGTCGGACATCGAGCGAGTGTGCACGCTCGGGCAAGATGTCGGGTGAATGGCAACGCGCAAGCAGAAGGCCCGCCGGGCAAAGACGTTCCGTCACGAGTACGGCTTCGTGATGAACGACGAGGAGGGGAACGAGATCGAGGTCCCGGGTGCCGAGCTGCGCGGGAAGAAGGACGGGGACGAGAAGCCCGGTGCGAAGCCGGCGGCGAAGAAATCGTCCGGGGCGGGCGGAAGACGGCCGGGAAATGCACCGAAGGCCCCTTCCTGGAATCGCGCCGTCAAGCGGGGCGGTGTGTGGGGCCTCGGCGTCGGACTGGTCGTCACCTTCCTCTTCCACGGCCCACTCGCGCTCGGGCTCGTGTACGGGCTGATGTTCATCCCGCTCACCTACTGGACCGACGGGTTCGCCTACCGCCGCTGGGAGAAGAAGCAGGGATCGAGTCCGCCGTCTCGCCCCGGCAAGACCCGCTGACGGCACCGTTCTGCGCCGCCTCTAGACTCGATCGGGTGCCGCTCTCCGTCACACGCGTCGTCCTGAGCTCGCAATACCGCTCGAACTGCTACCTCGTCCGCGCTTCGCACGAGGCATCGGCGGGCGCCGTCGTCGACCCGGGCGGCGACCCGGCTCTCCTGCTGGCCGAGGTCGACCGGCTCGGCGCTTCGGTCGCCGGGATCCTCATCACCCACTCGGACGTGGATCACATCGAGGGCGTGGCCGCGCTCGTCGCTGCGACGGGCGCCGAGGTGTGGGCCCCTGCCGGCGAGGTCGACGCTCTTCGCTCAGGGTTGACCCGCGGTGGCACGCGCGTACCTCCCTACGAGCCGGAGCACGAGGTTCGCGACGGCGAGATCGTCTCGCTTGCCGGCCTCGACTTCGAGGTCGCGGGGATTCCGGGCCACTCGGTCGACCATGTCGCCTTCTGCGTCGACGGGAGCCTGTTCTCGGGCGACCTGCTCTTCGCCGGCTCGGTCGGGCGCGTCGACTTCCCCGGAGGCGACTGGGACGCACTTGTCGCGTCGGTGCGGCGGCTCGTCGAGCGCTACGGCCCCGACGCCATCGTCTATTCGGGCCACGGCGAGCCGACGACGCTCGGCCACGAGCTCGCGACGAACCCGTTTCTCGGCGAGCTGAGAAAATGACCGCGAGGTTCCAGGCTCCGCGCGGGACGCACGACGTCCTGCCGAACGACCACCGCTGGTGGCATGTCGTGCAGAGGATGGAGGAACAGGCCGGCGTCTACGGCTGGGGCCGGATCCAGACCCCTGGATTCGAGGACACCGGGCTCTTCGCGCGGACCTCCGGCGAGGCCTCGGACGTGGTCAACAAGGAGATGTACACGTTCACCGACCGCTCCGATCGCTCGTTGACGCTCCGTCCGGAGGGCACTGCGCCGATTGTGCGCGCCTACCTCGAGGGCGGTCTCAACCGCTGGCCGCAACCGGTGAAGGCATTCACGATCGCCCCGATGTACCGCTATGGCGCGCCCGGCCGTGGCCGCTATCGCGAGCACTGGCAGCTCTCGCTCGAGGCGATCGGGTCGGCCGGCCCCGACATCGACGCCGAGGTGATCGGCTTCTACGCGGAGCTCCTCCGGCGGCTTCGGGTGACCGAGTGGGAGCTCCGCCTCAACTCGATCGGCGACTCGAACTGCCGCCCCGAGTACGTCCGCCGCCTGAACGAATGGCTCGACGCCCACGACGACGTCCTCGACGAGGATGCGCGCCACAAGCGCACGACGAGCCCGCTCCAGGTGTTCGACGTGAAGAACCCCGCGCTCCGGGCGGCTCTGGAGGACGCCCCGAAGATCGGCGAGTCGCTCTGCGACGCCTGCCGCGAGCACTTCGACGGGGTGCGCCTACTGCTCGAGACGCTCGGGATCCCGTACGTGCTCGATCCGACGCTCGTGCGAGGGCTCGACTACTACACCCGCACCACGTTCGAGTTCGTCGGGCCCGACGAGAACGCGAACTCCACGATCTGCGGCGGAGGGCGCTACGACGGGCTCGTCGAGGCGATCGGTGGGCCGCCGACGCCCGCGATCGGGTTCGGCGCCGGGATCGAGCGGCTCCTGCTCGCACTCGAACACGAGAACGTGGAGGTGGCGGCGCCCGTGCTCGACGTCTTCATCGCGTCCGATGGAGCGCCTGCCGGGTTCGTGCTGAAGACGTTGACCGAGCTCCGGCGGCGCGGGGTCTCGTGCGACACCGATTACGCCGGCCGCTCGCTGAAGGGCCAGTTGACGCAGTGGGGGCGTACGGGCGCTCCGACGCTCGCGGTCGTCCGCGAGAGCGACGCCACCGTCCGGAGGAGCGGCGAGGGCGAGAGCGTGGTGGCGCTCGCGGACCTCCTAGATACGCTCAGCCCATGAGCACGAGATGGCGTGACCAGCGGGGCAGCTCGCTCCGGCCCGGCGACGTCGGGCGGACGGTGACGGTCGCCGGCTGGGTTGCGACGCGACGCGACCACGGCGGGCTCGTCTTCGTCGACCTTCGCGACGAGGAGGGTGTGCTCCAGGTCGTGATCAACCCCGAGAACTCGCCCGAGGCCGCCGCAACCGCGCACGCGCTGCGCAACGAGTTCGTGATCCGGGCGCGAGGGCCGGTGGTGAAGCGCTCGCCCGAGACCGTGAACGCCGCGATGGCGACCGGCGAGATCGAGATCCAGGCCGACGAGCTCGAGATCCTCTCGCGCTCGAGCGCGCTGCCGTTCCAGCTCGACGACGAGGGCGTCGACGAGACGATCCGCCTGCGCTACCGGTGGCTCGACCTGCGCCGGGCCGCGATGCAGCGCAACATCCGCACGCGCGGTGCGGTCGTGTCGATCATCCGCTCCGAGATGGAGGCCGAGGGCTTCCTCGACATCGAAACCCCGATCATGGCGAAGCCGACGCCCGAGGGCGCGCGCGACTTCCTCGTGCCGACGCGCTTGCAGCCGGGCCGGTTCTTCGCGCTCCCGCAGAGCCCGCAGATCTACAAGCAGCTGCTCGTGATCTCCGGGTTCGAGCGCTACTACCAGATCGCCCGCTGCTTCAGGGACGAGGATCTGCGGGCCGACCGGCTCCAGGAGATCACCCAGCTCGACGTCGAGATGGCGTTCCCGGACCAGGAGTTCCTGTTCGCGCTACTGGAGCGGATCATGTCGCGGATCTGGCGCGAGCTGCGCGGAATCGAGCTCGAGTCGCCGTTCCCGCGCCTGACGTGGGAGGAGGCCGATCTCCGCTACGGCTCCGACAAGCCCGATCTCCGCTTCGGGCTCGAGATCGAGGAGGCGACCGAGGTCACGCGCGGCTCGGGATTCAAGGTGTTCGCCGACGCCGAGGCGGTGCGGTTCCTGCGGATCCCGAGCGAGCTCTCACGCGGCGACCTGGCAAAGCTCGAGGACGTCGCAAAGCAGTGGGGCGCGAAAGGGCTCGCGTATCTCGTCTACGGCGCCGAAGGCGAGGTGCGCTCTCCGATCGCGAAGTTCCTCGGCGAGGCCGAGCTCGCTTCGTTCCGGAGCGAGCCGGGACACACCGTGGTCTTCGGCGCGGCCGAGCCCGCGATGGTCTCGCGCGTGCTCGGAGCGCTGCGGCTCCATCTCGGGCGCGAGCTCGAGCTGATCGACTCGTCGGCTCAGAAGTTCCTCTGGGTCACCGACTTCCCGATGTTCGAGTGGGATCCCGACGTGGGGCGCTGGGATGCCGTGCATCACCCGTTCACGCGGCCGAACGCCGAGGGCGAGGCGCTCCTGGACAGCGATCCGGGCGCTGCGAAGGCGATTGCCTACGACCTCGTCGCGAACGGGATCGAGATCGCCGGCGGCTCGTTCCGGATCCACGAGCCCGAGCTGCAGGCCAAGGTCTTCGGGCTCCTGAACATCACACCCGAAGAGCAGCGGGCGAAGTTCGGCTTTCTGCTCGATGCACTCGGGATGGGAGCGCCGCCGCACGGCGGTATCGCCTCCGGCATCGACCGCCTTTGCATGGCTCTCCTCGACGAGCCGTTCATCCGTGAGCTCGTCGCGTTCCCGAAGAACCAGGCGGGAGCCGACCCGATGTCCGGGGCGCCGACTACGGTCGAACAGCCGCAGCTGGCCGAGCTCGGGATCGCAGTGACCGTCGAGGAGCCGTGAACAAGAACTGATGCCGCGTCGCAACGTCCGGCGATTCGTGCTCGAGGTGCTTTTCCTCGCCGGCGTCGCGGCCGCGCTGACCGTTGCCGACCTTCGGCCGGCGGCAGTCGTCGGGCTGATGGTGGCGGCCTGGCTCGTCGTCGCGCTGATCGAGTGGTCGGCCTGGCTCGGCGAGCCGCACTACGGGCGCGGCCTGCCGCCCCGCTACTACGTCCCGCAGGTCGCGCTCCCACCCCCGCGAGCCGTCGAGCAGTACCGCGGCGGCTACCCGGTGCTCGGCGTCCACGACGACGAGCCGACCTTCGTCGCCTCGACGACGGAATGGGCGGCGGAGCTTGCCGACTGGCCGCTCGAGGCTCCCGTCGACGCGCTCGAGGAGACGCAGGTCTCGGCTCCCGAGGATCGAGTCGTGCCCTTGCCGCCGCCGATTCACGAGCTCGAGACCGTTGCGGCCGACTTCTTCCTGCCGGAGGTGGAGGAAGACGTGCCGCCGGGAGTGGAGCCGGAGCGTGAGCCCGAGCCCCAGGTCGACGAGCCGGCGCCGGTTGCGGCGATCGCCGAAACGGTCATCGCCGGGGCGATCGTCGAGGCGGCCGTTCCGCCGGCGGTCGAGGCGGTCCCGATGCCGGCGCCCAACGTCGTTCCGCAGGCTGCGCCGGACGCGGTGCCGGTGCTTTCGCTCCCTCCGAGGGCGGCATCGACGGTGACCCATCGCGTCGATCCGCTGGCCGGCACCGGCCGGAGCCGCTTCTGGCGGCGGCGCGTGGCCGAGGTCGACACGGTCGAGGTGCGGGACGGCCCTCCTCCCGACCGCGTGCTCCCGAGCCGCGTCCGCGCCGGGGTCTAGCCGACCTTCGGTGGACAGCTCGCGCCCCGAAGCAGACGACCTCATGGGACTACCCGTCTGATGCGTCCGGTCCTCGTCCGCCGGCAACTCGTGCTCGTCGCGGTGACCGTGCTCGCGATCGCGGTGTCTCTCGCCGTGACGACGAGGCCGGGGCACAAGGCCGCGGCGGCGCTTCCCCCGCCCGTCGGCTCCTACACCGCGCTCGTCGCCTCGACCGGCCCGAAGAGCGTCGGCAAGAAGACGGCTTGCGGCGTCGTCGTCACCTCACGGACGGTCGGAATCTCGAGCCCGGTGCTCCCGTGCGGCGTCCGCCTCTACATGAGCCGCGGCGCGCGGCACATCCTGGCCTCGGTGATCGGCCGGGGCCCGACAGCTGCCGGCGCGGAGTTCGGGTTGACTCCGGCGCTCGCGCACCGACTCGAAATCACGGGTCTCAGACGGGTTCACTGGAGCTACACGGCGACCGGATGAAGAGCCTCGTGCGCTACAGTGGCGCGCCGGAGCGTCCGATCCCGTGCGCAACGCCGCGCACCATGTAGAACCAACGCTACGTGAAAGGGAGCATGTGTCTGGCTGGGCAGAACCCGGCTGGCGCGGCACCCACCTGGCTTGCCAGGTTCACACGGGCGCGGAGGGACGGCGGGGTCAGGGCGCTCCGGCTTTTGGGCCAACTGCACGCGTTTGGCACAAAGCTGTGACCCGCGCGTCACACCTCGCTCCCTAAGATGCTCACCCCGTGGGCGGGTTGGGGGTTCGGGATGGGACCTAGACGGTGACGGAGCAGGCGCGCCCGGCTCCACGGTGCCCCGCTGGACGCCCGGTCGAGAGCGTGCACTACCCTGGCTCCATGGCTGAGCTCTTCGGCGATTCCACCCGCGGCGGCGAATGGGCTGCGGTCCGGCTCGAGGTCGACGGTCAGCAGATCGTCCGGGCGGACGCACCCGGAATCGAGAGAGAGCTCACCGGGCTCACCCTGCTCGAGGCGGCTGCCGTAGGCGGCGAGACCCTTGCAGCGGACGCTCTCGCAAACGCGATCGGGCCCGCACTTCAGGCGCCCGCCGACCCTGGGCGCACCGCGGTTGCGATGAGCGGCGGGGTGGACAGCGCGGTTGCGCTCCTCGCGGCGGGCACGAATGCCGTCGGCGTCACCCTCCGGCTCTGGATCGATCCGAACGCCGCGGCGAGCGAGCGCGTCTGCTGTTCGCCGGCTGCGGTGATCGCCGCGCGCGAGACCTGTCATCGGCTCGGGATCGCGCACGTGACGCTCGACCTCCGCGAACGGTTCCGCGCCACCGTCGTGGAGCCGTTCACGCGTGACTATGCAGCCGGAAAGACGCCCAATCCCTGCGTTCGCTGCAACGGAAGCTTCCGGTTCGACGAGCTGCTCCGATTCGCCGACCGGATCGGTGCCGCCCGGCTCGCGACCGGGCATTACGCCCGGATCGTCGCTCGCGAGGGCGGGCTCGCGATCGCGCGTGCCGCCGATGCCGCGAAGGATCAGAGCTACATGCTGGCGACGCTCGATCCCGCGTCGCTCGACCGGCTGTGGTTCCCACTCGGCGAGCACACGAAGGAGGAGACACGCGCCCGGGCGCGGGCCGCGGGACTCGCGGTGGCGGGCCGCGCCGAGAGCCAGGAGGCCTGCTTCCTCGGAGGCGACAACTACCGCACGTTCCTCGAGCGTCATGGCGTCGAGGCGGCAGCCGGGACGCTCGTCGACGAGACCGGCGAACAGATCGGAAGCCACGACGGCTACTGGCGCTTCACCCCGGGACAGCGGCGCGGCCTCGGCGTGGCCGCCCCCGAGCCGCTCTATGCCCTCGCGACCGATGCGAAGACGAACACCGTCGTCGTCGGGCCGCGCGCCTCGCTCGCGCGACGGCGGGTCGCGGTGCGGGGCCGGCTCGACGGGGCCGCCTGCCGGGTCGAGGCGAAGCTCCGCCACCGCTCGCCGGCAGTCGCGGCGACGGTCGTCGAGAGCCCGGGGGGTTTCGAGCTGCTTCTCGACGAGCCGTTCTACGGCGTCGCCCCCGGTCAGACCGCGGTGCTGTACGACGACGGCGCGATCGTCGGATCCGGCGTGATCGTCTCCGCCGCTGCCGACTGACGCACGGCTCAGTAAGATCGCCGAATGCTCGCGTCCACCTCAGGCGACCTCGTCAACTACGCCCTCGCGATCTTCCTGATCCTCATGGGTGTGTTTCTCGCGTTCGCCCTCGTCAAGCTGGCGGGTGTCTTCGGCCGCGTGGCGTCGTTCATCCGGGGCGCCGAGCGCGAGATGATGCCGGTGATCAACAAGGTCGGCGGCTCCGTCGACCGCGTGAATCACCAGCTCGACAAGATCGATCCGGCGACGGACAGCGCGGTCGATACGGTCGTCGCGGTCGACGAGACCGTGCGGGCTGTCAGCTACGCCGTGAAGCGCCCGATCGAGAAGCTCCTGGGCGTCTCGGCCGCACTCTCGCACGGCTTTGCGACGCTCCGGACCAAGCGGAGCTGGAAGGCAGCAACGGAGAGCGCGAAGGTCGCCGCGGCGCGCCGCGAGCAGGACTTCGAGGAGGAGGTGCACCAGGCGAATCCGGGCTGGACGCCGCCGACTGCGGTGAAGCCCGTGCCTCCGAGCGCGGTGAAGCCCGTGCCTCCGACCGCGGTGAAGCCCGTGCCTCCGACCCCGAAGGAACCCGCGCCGATCCCGACCGCGAAGGCACCCGCGTCGACGCCGCCCGCAGCCAAGCCCACGACTCCGGCAACGCCATCGGCTTCCCCGCCGGCTGCACCCAGGCCGAGGCCGACACCGACGACGCCCGCTGCGACCCCGTCGCCGCCCGCGACACCGCCCGCGACACCGCCCGCGACACCGCCGTCGTCTCCGCCGCCAACCTCGAAAGACTGACGCCGGCGGCGCTGCGGGCGCCGGAACCGCGCACAACCCGGGTCGTGTCCGAAGCAGGCCGACCTACACTGTCGGCGTTGCGTACGACGACCGAGCTCCGCGAGGGCTTCCAACGCTTCTACGAGGAGCGGGGGCATCTCCGTGTGCCCTCGCATTCGCTGATCCCGCCGGCCGACGACCCCTCGACGCTCTTCATCGTCGCCGGGATGCAGCCGTTCAAGCCGTACTTCCTCCGGACGAAGGAACCGCCGGGCCCGCGCGCCGTGAGCGTCCAGAAGTGCCTGCGTGCCGGCGGCAAGGACACCGACCTCGAGGACGTCGGGCGCACCGACCGCCACAACTCGTTCTTCGAGATGATGGGCAACTTCTCGTTCGGCGACTACTTCAAGGACGAGGCCGTCGACTACGCCTGGGAGTTCGTCACCGAGCACCTGAAGCTCGACCCCGAGCGCCTCTGGGTAACCGTGCACGAGGGCAATCCGCTTCTCGAGCTCGCCGAGGACACCGTCGCGATCGAGGCCTGGAAGCGCGTCGGAGTCTCCCCCGAGCGGATCGTGCGCCTCGGCGACGACAACTTCTGGAAGGCCGCCGAGACCGGGCCGTGCGGCCCCTGCTCCGAGATCTTCTTCGACCGCGGCGAGGAGTTCGGCTGCGGCGAGCCCGGGTGCCGGCCCGGCCACTGCGATCGCTTCTACGAGTTCTACAACCTCGTCTTCATGCAGTTCGATCTGCGGCCCGGCAACGAGCTCGTCCCGCTTCCGGCACAGAACGTCGATACCGGGATGGGCCTCGAGCGAACCGCCTGCGTGGTGCAGGGCGTGGCCTCGAACTACGACACCGACGGCTTCCGGATCATCATGGACTGGATCGAGGTGCAGGCCTCCGTCGGTTACACCGAGAGCGAGGCGACCCGCAAGGCCTACCGCGTGCTCGCGGACCACAGCCGCGCGGTCACGTTCCTGATCGCCGACGGCGTCACGCCCGGAAACGAGGGCCGCGGCTACATCTGCCGCCGCCTGCTCCGCCGCGCGATCCAGCACGGCCAGCGGGTGGGGCTCGAAGGCGTCTACCGGCTGCCGGCAGTCGTGATCGAGCAGATGGGCGACGCCTACCCCGAGCTTCGCGAGCACGCCGGGGAGATCGAGCGCGTCGTGAAGCTCGAGGAGGAGCGCTTCCGCGAGACGCTTGCCCGCGGCCAGAAGGTCTTCGACGAGCTCGCCGGGAACGCCGCGATCAGCGGCGAGGAGGCCTTCGACCTCGCCACGACGTTCGGCTTCCCGATCGAGCTCACGGTCGAGCTCGCCGAGGAGCGGGGCCAGCCGGTCGACATCGACCGTTTCCGGGAGCTGATGGAGGGTCACCGCGAGATCTCGCGCGCAGGCGGCGAGAGCACGACCGAGCAGCTCGCGGCCGAGATCGTCGGCGCGGCGCACCGGCCCACCGAGTTCGTCGGGTACGAGAAGACCGACATCCTCACCGCCGTCACTGCCATCGCGCCGGCTACCGGCACCCGGCAGCTCGTCAAGCTCGAGCAGAGCCCGTTCTATGCCGCCGGCGGAGGACAGGTCAGCGACTCGGGGTATCTCGTGGTCGACGGTTCCGAACGGCGGCTCGAGGTCGCCGAGGTGATCAAGTTCGGCGACGACCAGGTGCTCTCGGTCGAGACCGGGGGCGAGGCGCTGCTCGAGCCGGGCACTCGCGTCCACGCGGTCGTCGACTGGAGCGCCCGTTTCCCGACGATGGCGAACCACACCGCCACGCACCTGCTGCATGCCGCATTGCGCGAGGTGCTCGGCGACCACGTGAAGCAGGCGGGCTCGGCCGTTCGGCCCGACAAGCTGCGCTTCGACTTCAGCCACGCGCAGCCGCTGACACCGGAGGAGCGCGAGACGATCGAGCGGATCGTCAACGAGAAGATCTTCGAGGCGATCCCCGTTCGCACGTTCGTGACGCCGATCGAGGAAGCGCGCAAGCTCGGCGCGATGATGCTCTTCGGCGAGAAGTACGGGAGCGAGGTGCGCGTCGTCGAGATCGACGGGTTCTCCCGCGAGCTCTGCGGGGGCACGCACGTCCGGTCGACCGCCGAGATCGGGCCGTTCGTGATCCTCGGGGAGAGCTCCGTCGGCTCCGGTGCGAGGCGGATCGAAGCCGCGACCTCGGGCGCCGCCTGGGAGCTCCTGCACGGGCGCTCGCGCGACCTCGAGGACACCCGCGCCGAGCTCGAGCAGGCCCGCAGAGAGGCCAAGAAACCGCGCAAGGTCGAGCAGGCTGCCGATGTCGAGCCCGAGATCGCAGTGCTCGACGGCACGAACGTGATCGTGATGGAGATCGAGAGCCTCGGGGCCGACGCGCTGCTCGACCTGTCCGACCGCTTCAAGCAGCGAAGCTCGCCGGCGGCCGTCGTGCTCGGCTCGCGCGAGGACGGAACCGTCCACCTCGTCGCGAACTTCGACGACGGCGTCGCGAAGCGGATCTCGGCCGGCGAGATCGTGAAGCAGATCGCGCCGATCGTCGGTGGCGGTGGAGGCGGCCGGCCGACGATGGCCCGCGCAGGCGGGAAGAACCCGGAAGCGCTCGGCGACGCGCTCCAGCATGCCCGCGACCTGATCGCCGCCGCCCTCTCGTAGCCATGAAAGTCCTCGCCCTGGACTACGGCTCGGCGCGGACCGGCATCGCCGTCTCCGACCCGACGGGGACGCTCGCCCGGCCCGTCGGGGTGGCCGCGAAGGTGGGGACGCCGGCCGGGCTCGAGGGTCTGCTCCGCACGATCGGCGAGGAGGAGCCCGAGCAGGTCGTCGTCGGGCTTCCGCTGACGCTCCGCGGCGAGGAGGGCGAGCAGGCGCGCGAGACTCTCGGCTTCGTCGAGATGTTGCGCGGGGCGATCGACATCCCGGTCGTGACCTACGACGAGCGCTTCACCTCGTCGCTCGCAGACGGCGACGACGCACGCGCCGCCGCCTACATCCTCTCGAGCTACCTGGAATGGCTCGCACGCGGGACATGAACTCGAAGATCAGGCGGCGCCGCATCGTCGCCGCAGTCATCTTCCTGATCGTCGTCGGTGTCGTCGTCGGCGTCGCCGTCGCGGCGACGCAGCACCACAAGACGCCGGTCCCGCCGCCTCCGCCTCCGCCGCCGAAGCCGTTCCGGATCGTCTTTCCGGAGGGATTCACGAGAGTCCAGATGGGGGTGCGCGTCCACGACGTGGCGAAGATCGCGGATCGCGAGCACCGGGGGCGCGTGCGGCTGAACGAGCTCGCCTACCTCGCGGCGACGAAATCGGCGCGGGTGCCGTGCTTCGGCCGGGCAAAGCAGTCGAACCTCGAAGGGTTCCTCTTCCCGGCGACCTACGACTTCGTCGCAGCAACGACCTCGAAAGACCTGGCGCTCGACCAGATCCAGGCGTTCTGCCGCACGTTCCGCAAGGTCGACCTCTCGTACGCCCGTTCGAAGAACCTGACGCCGTACGACGTGCTGAAGATCGCGTCGATGATCGAGGAGGAGGCCGCCGTTCCCGCCGACCGGCCGAGGATCGCTGCCGTGATCTACAACCGCCTGCGCAACCGGATGCCGCTCGGGATCGACGCGACGCTCCGCTACGGCCTCCACATCCCGCCGACCCAGTCGATCACCGAGGCCGAGCTCGCGAGCTCGAACCCGTACAACACGCGCAAGCTCTACGGCCTGCCGCCGACACCGATCGGCAACCCGGGCCTCGCCTCGCTCCAGGCCGCCGCCCACCCGGCGAAGGTCGGGTACCTCTACTACGTGCGGATCCCGGGCACCAACAGGCACGTGTTCTTCGAGAGCGGCAGCGCGTACGACCAGTACCTCGCGACTCATCACTACGGGCCGCATCCGTGACGAGCCACGTCGCGCTGCTCGGCCATCCCGTCTCGCATTCGCGCTCGCCGCTGATGCAGAACGCCGCGTTCGCCGCCGCCCGTCTCGACTGGCACTACTCCGCCTTCGACGTCGAAGATCCCGTCGCCGCGGTGCGCGCCCTCGTGACGCTCGGATTCGTGGGCGCGAACGTGACGATCCCCCACAAGCAGGCCGTCGTCGCCGTCTGCGACGAGGCCGAGGGAGACGCTGTGAACACGCTGATCTTCCGTGACGGGCGGGTCACGGGGTTGAACACCGACAGGGAGATCCTCGCGGGGATCACGGCGAGGCGTGCGTGCCTGATCGGCGCCGGCGGGGCCGCGCTGACCCTCGCTCCGGCGCTCCCCGCCGACACGCGAACGTTCTCGCGGCGCGGGGCATGGCCTCCCGACGCCACCGGGTGCGACCTGATCGTGAACGCGACACCCGTGAAGGACGAGCTCCTCGTGCAGCCCCGTGCGGGGCAGACCGTCGTCGATCTCGCCTACAACGCCGACGGCTCGGACACGGCGTTGATCGCGGCCGCCCGAGCCGCAGGCTGCGAGGTGGTCGACGGGCTCGAGGGGCTCGTGCGCCAGGGAGCGAAGAGCTTCGAGCTCTGGACGGGCGTTGCCGCGCCGCTCTCGGTCATGCGGGACGCGGTCCGTCTCTAGTCTCTAGGCGAATGTCCATCCGCCTCGCCACCGCCGGTGAATCCCACGGACCTGCGCTCGTTGCGATCCTCACCGGTCTGCCTGCGGGCCTCGTGCTCGATCGCGATGCGATCGACGCGGATCTGAAGCGCCGCCAGGAGGGCTACGGCCGCTCGCCGCGTCAGCAGATCGAGCAGGACCGGGTCGAGGTGCTGTCGGGTCTCCGTCACGGCAAGACGCTCGGCACGCCGCTCACCCTTGTCGTACGCAACATCGATCACAAGAACTGGACGTGGGGGATGGCTCCTTGGCCGCCCGAGGGGGAGCCGCACGGGAAGGGCGTGAAGGCGGTAACGCTCCCGCGGCCGGGACATGCCGATCTTCCGGGCGTGTTCAAGTACGACCTCGACGACGTCCGTAACGCTCTCGAGCGCGCCTCTGCCCGCCACACCGCGGTGCAGGTGGCCGCCGGCTCGGTCGCAAAGGCGCTGCTCGGAGCGATCGGCGTGCAGGTCACGGGCTCGACCGTCGACGAGGAACGGCTCCGCGAGCGGATCGACGCGGCGCGCGCCGAGCGCGACACGGTGGGAGGCATCGTCGAGGTTCGCGCAACCGGCGTTCCGCCCGGTCTCGGGAGCTACGCCTCGAAGGACGACCGTCTCGACGCGCGGCTCGCCGCTGCGGTGATGGGGATCCAGGCCGTGAAAGGGGTCGAGATCGGCGAGGGGTTCGCGCTCGCAGACAAATTCGGCTCCGAGGCGCACGACGAGATCGGCACCGACCGGCGCCGTCCCACGAATCACGCCGGTGGGCTCGAAGCAGGCATCTCGAACGGCGAGGAGATCGTCGTGCGAGCGGGGATGAAGCCCCTCCCGACGTTGATGAAGCCGCTCGGCTCGGTCGACCTCGCGACCGGCGAGGCGGCGCAGGCGCTTGTCGAGCGCTCGGATGTCGCCGCGGTCGAGGCGCTCGCCGTCGTCGCCGAGGCATCGGTGGCGTGGGAGCTCGCGCGCACGGCGCACGACAAGTTCGGCGGCGACACCGTGGGGGATTTCGCCGCAGCTCACCGCGCCTACCTCGACCGGATCGCCTGGCCGGCCGCCTGAACCAGCTTGTGTTGCAAGTCACAAGCCGCCACCTGAACGCGCTCGATCGCCACATCGCGCTCATCGGCTTCATGGGCGCGGGCAAGACGACGCTCGGCCGCGAGCTCGCGGGGCGCCTCGGACGGGAGTTCTTCGACCTCGATCGCGCGATCGAAGAGCGTGCCGGGAAGACGATCGCCGAGCTCTTCGACGAGCGCGGTGAGCCGGAGTTCCGGCGGATCGAGGCCCATGCGGCGCGCGTCGCACTGTCGGCGCCCGAGCCGCTCGTGCTCTCGCTGGGCGGCGGAGCACCGACGGACGCAGGCACGCGCGAGGAGCTCGAGCAGGCATTCGTCGTCCTGATCGAGATCGACGTCGAGTCGGCATGGGAACGCGTGAAGCGGTCGAAGCGGCCGCTCGCGCGCGACGAGCAGTCCTTCCGGCGGCTCTACGACGAGCGAGAGCCGATCTACCGCGGAATCGCCGACGCCGTGTGCACCGACACCGCCGGCATCGCGCTCGCGGCGGCCGGGGTCGAGTACGAGCTCGGCGCCCTCGACCGCCTCGGCGAGCTCGTGCCCGGAGACGGGCCGGTGGCGCTCGTCACCGACAGCACCGTCATGGGCATCTACGGCGCGCGAGCGCAGGAGGCACTCGGCTCTCGCCTCGCGAGCTCGCACGAGCTGCCGGCCGGAGAGGAGGCCAAATCGGTCACCGTCCTTAACAGGATCTGGCGTGAGCTGCGGCTCGATCGCACGGGCACCGTCGTCGCCCTCGGCGGGGGCTGCACCACCGATGTCGCCGGGTACGCCGCCGCGAGCTACCTTCGCGGCGTCCCCTGGGTTGCCGTGCCGACGACGCTCGTCGGCCAGGTGGACGCGGGAATCGGCGGTAAGACGGGCATCGACATCCCCGAGGGGAAGAACCTCGTCGGCGCCTTTCACTGGCCGGCGCGGGTGGTCATCGACGAGACGCTGCTCGAGACGCTGCCCGAGCGCGAGCGCCGCCAGGGGATGGCCGAGCTCGTGAAGACGCGGCTGCTCGCGGCGCGGCGCCTCGACGTGCGCGGCGCGGCGTCGTACAAGGCGGCGATCTGCCTTCAGGATCCTCACGACCACGGCCCTCGGCGCTGGCTGAACCTCGGACACACATTCGCCCATGGGCTCGAAGCGGCCGCCGACTACGACCTTCCCCATGGCGAGGCCGTTGCGCTCGGCCTGCTGGCGGCGCTCCGGATCTCGGGACGGGACACCGATGAGGTCGAGCGCGAGCTGTCGCCGGTGCCGGTTCGCGTCGATCCCGACCGGGCCTGGGAGGCACTCCTGCGCGACAAGAAGCGCACCGGCGATTCGATCAACCTCGTCCTGCTCGGACCGGACGGGCCCTACGTCGAGCCGAGGCCGCACGACGAGGTGCGGCGCGAGCTCGAGCGGCTGATCGCATAGATTCCAGGCGATGCAAGTCCTCGTCCTGAACGGCGTCAACCTCGACATGCTCGGCCAGCGCGACCCCACGATCTACGGCGGGCTCTCGATCGGCGAGCTCGAGACACAGATCTATGTGTGGGCGCGCGAGCTCTCGGTCAGTGCGCGATGCCTGCACACGAACCACGAGGGGCAGTACATCGAGTGGATCCACGATGCCTTCGGCCGCTCGGACGGGCTGATCGTCAATCCGGGCGCGTGGTCGCACTACAGCTATGCGATCCGCGACGCGCTCGACATCCTCGAAGTGCCGATCGTCGAGGTCCACCTGTCGAACATCGAGGAGCGCGAGGAGTGGCGGAGGCATTCGGTCGTCTCCGATCTCGCCGCCCATCGCGTGATCGGCAAGGGCCCCGACGGCTACCGCGAGGGGCTCGAGTTCCTGGCCGGCAAGTCGTGACGGCGTCGCGCCTCGAGCGGCTGCAGGAGCGGCTCGACGGCCGGCTGCTCGTCACGAGTCTCGTCAACATCCGCTACCTCACCGGGTTCGAGACGTCGAACGGTGCGCTGCTCGTCGATCCGAAGGGGCCCGTGAAGCTGTTCACGGACTTTCGCTACTTCGAGACGGCCGAGTCGATCCCGGGGGTCGAGGCGGTGCTCGCGAAGCGCTCGCTGATGGTCGACCTGTCCAAGCGGCTCCGCGGGAAGATCCGGTTCGAGGCAGACATCCTGCCGTTCTCGCAGGTCCAGACGCTCGGCTCGGGCGGGCTCGACCTGGTGCCTGCGACCGGGATCGTGGAGTCGCTGCGCGCCGTCAAGGACGAGGACGAGATCGAGCTGATCTCGCGTGCGGCGCGCGCGGCCGATCGCGCGTTCGAGGCGTTGACGGCGGAGACGTGGGTCGGCCACAGCGAGCGCGAGATCGCCTGGCGGCTCCGTCAGCTCCTGCATGCCCACGGTGTCGACCACCTGAGCTTCGACACGGCGATCGCCTCCGGGCTGAACGGCTCGAAGCCCCACGGCGAGCCCGAGAACAAGATCATCGAGCCGCGGACACTCGTCACCGCCGACTGGGGCGCGCGATTGAACGGCTACTGCTCCGACTGCACCCGCACGGTCGAGACGGGCGAGCTGCCGAAGCAGCTTCGTGAGATCTACGACGTGTGCCTGGAGGCGCAGCTTGCAGCGCTCGACGGGATCCGCCCCGGAATGACCGGCGTGGAGGCGGATGCGATCGCGCGCGACGTGATCAAGGCCGCCGGGTACGGTGATGACTTCGGTCACGGCCTCGGCCACGGTGTCGGCATGTACATCCACGAGGCTCCGCGCGTCTCGCTCGAGTCGCCGGACACGCTCGAGGTGGGCAACGTGATCACGATCGAGCCGGGGATCTATCTCAGAGGCATCGGAGGAGTCCGGATCGAGGATCTCGCGGTCGTCCGCGAGAACGGGCTCGAGCTGCTCACGAGCTTCCCCAAAGACCTCGTCACCGTCGCCTGACCGACTCGCGGCGCCCGCTGGGTGCGCTCGGCACCGTGTCTCGCCAAAACCGGGGTCAGACGCCGTAACGAAAGTGGAACGCACATGGAGAAACGTCCGAGGTTTCCGGACCGGGCGTCCGGAGGCGGGTCTCCGTGGGACGTAGGCCCCCGGCGGTACTCGATCGTCGGGAAGACCCGGTTCATGCGGATTGCCGGGCCGCTTTCGCCGGGGGGTAATCGTCGGGCTGAGTGCGGCGAGGCTCGAGCGGCAACGGGGTCGCCGCGGCCGAACGTCGGGGTCAGACACCGGTTTTCCGGCCCGGAGTAAGGCTGCGGGGCTAGACTGGCGCGCCGATGGCCGAGGTCGTTTCCACGAACCAGTTCAAGAACGGGATGCACATCCAGTTCGACGGCCAGACGTGGCGGATCGTCGAGTTCCAGCACGTGAAGCCGGGCAAGGGCGGCGCGTTCGTGCGGACGAAGCTCAAGGCGTACGACTCGGGCGCCGTTGTCGACCGCACCTTCCGCGCCGGCGAGAAGTTCGAACGGATCCGCACCGAGAACAAGAACATGCAATACCTCTACGACTCCGGGGACGAGGTCGTCTTCATGGACGAGGAGACCTTCGAGCAGCTCGCGCTTCCACACGCAGCGGTCGAGGACGCGCTGCCCTTCATGCAGGCCTCCTCGTCGGTTCAGGTGCTCTTCGTCGGCGGGCGCCCCTCGGGCGTCGACCTTCCCGCGGCGGTCGTGCTCGAGGTGACAGACACCGAGCCCGGCGTCAAGGGCGACACCGTCTCGAACGTCACGAAGCCCGCGACGCTCGAGACCGGCGGCGTCGTGCAGGTGCCGCTGTTCGTGAACATCGGCGAGAAGATCCGGGTCGACCCGCGCGAGAAGCGCTACATCAGCCGGGCCTGAAACCTAGTGATGCGCCGCGAAGGCGCGCGCCTCCGACTGCACGAGCGAGACGAGATTCGCGAGGTCGATGTTGATGTCGGCCGCATGTAACCCCTCGTCCGGCTGATCGACCTCCTGCACCGTCGGCCGCGGATCGCCGGGTGTGTGGATCCGCGTGACGAGGAGCCACGCCCGCGACCCGTGCCGCACACAGCGCGCGGTGTAGAGGCCGGTGAACTCGACCCACCGGTAGCGCAGGTACGGGCTTCCCGGCGGGACGATCCCCTCCGAGTTGTAGCCCGCGAAGATCGGGGCGATCACCGCGGAGCCGCCGGCCGGCGAGGCCGGATTGACGCACAGGACATGCTGCGTCGCGGGTTTCCGAACGCTCTCGAAGGCCGCGTCGGCCGGCGGGGTCTTGTCCCAGCTCGAGTAGGCGACGACACAGCCGGTTTCCGCGACCGAGGTGCACGCAGGTACGTGCCTGAACGTGCCTCCGGTCAGCCGTCCATTGGGGACGACGACGTTGCCTCCGACGAGGATCGCCGACACGAGCAGCCGGCGCTCCGCGGGTGAGCCTTCGATCTCGTTGCGGATCAGCTCCTCGAGCACCGACGCACCCTGGGAATGCCCGATCAGGACGACGCCACGCCCGTCGTTGTCGTGCGCCAGATAATCGCGCCAGGCCGCGAGGACGTCGGCATAGGCGAGGGCCGGCTTCGCGCCCGCCGCATGGAGGGTCTGGCGGTAGAGGGGCGCGAAGACGCGGCAGACCCGGGAGAACTGCGAGGCCTGGATGATCGCCGCGTATTTCTCGGCGGTCTGGAGCCGCAGGTCGGCGTTCGGGCGGTTCTCGTTGCTCACGGTCGGGTAGACGTAGAAGCAGTCGACCGGCGGATTCGACGACGGGGCGACCCTTACGCCCCTCGGCGCCCCGGTCGCCGCCACGACGACGGTGTCGAGCCCGACGTAGCACCAGTCGTGCGGCTGGTTCGGAAAGCAGAGCCAGGCCTTCCAGTGCGGAACCGCCCCGCCGGCAGCGGCTCCAGATATCGATCCGGCAAGGATCGCGGCCACGGTGACGAGCACGGCGGGGACTCCGCGATTGACAAGCCGCCTTGCGTAGAGAAGTATCCGGCCCGACATGTGTTGCCTCGTCCTCTCGATCGGCTTCCTCGGCCCCCGGTTTGCCTTCCTGCTCGTCTGGATCTTCGACACATCCCGGGTGAATGCGGCCTACTCGTCGTTCATCTGGCCGCTCCTCGGCCTCCTGTTCGCGCCGTGGACGATCCTCGCATACACGATCGCATGGGGCCCGCTGCACGGCGTTTCCGGCGCCGGCTGGGCGCTCGTCGTGCTCGGGGTGATCCTCGACCTGGCCACCTACTCGTCCCGCCAGGGCTCGAAGAGCTACCAGGCGCGCCGAGCCTGACCGAACGCCTCCTGTTCCTGCGTGCGCCCTGATTCCGGCGCGCGGGGCGCGCCGCGCTATGGTCCCCGATCGTGCCGAGGCTCGTCGACACTTCCATTCGCCTGCTCTCGCAGGAGCCGCTGACCGGCGCGATGCCGACTGCCGATCTGCTGCGCCTGGCAGAGGTGCTCGACGGCGCCGGTTACGCCTATCTCGAGGTCTCGGGCGGCGGTGCGTTCGATGCCGCCGTTCGCCTCGGCACCGAGAGCCCGTGGGAGCGGATCCGCGCGATCAAGGCCCGCACGAAGACGCCACTGATGCTGGCTGTTCGCGGCGCCTTCCTCGTGGGCTCGCGGCCCGTCGCAGACGATCTCGTGCGCCGGTTCATGGCGAGTGCCGCGGCGAGCGGGATCGACGTCTTCCGCCTCCACGACCCGCTCAACGATCCCGGGAACCTGCGCGTCGCGGCGGAAGCGGTGAACGCCGCCGGGCGCGAGTTCGACGCCGGTCTCCTCTACGGGTCGGCCCGCCACGACTCGCTGCTCGAGACGGCCAAGCGGCTCCCGGAGATCGGCGCCGCGAGGATCGTGCTCGACGACCCGGCCGGGCTGCTGCAGCCCCATCGCTGCGGCGAGCTCGTCACCGAGCTGCGGGAGCTCTCCGGGCTTCCCGTCGGCCTCTACTGCCAGGGCGCGGGCCGCAACGGGCTTGCGCTCGCCCTCGAAGCCGCGCGCGCGGGTGCCGACCTGATCGGCTGCGCCGTCTACCCGGTCGCTCTCGCCACTCATCGCATCACCGGCGAGTCGCTGGCGCAGGCCCTCGCCGGGATCGGCCACGACACCGGCGCCGATATCGAGGCGATCTGGCGCGCGGCAGAGCTCGTCGACGACCACATCGGCGACACGCCGATCAGCCCGCTGCTCCCCCGCATCTCGGTGCGCGCGGCGCGCCGGAAGCTTCCGCCCGGGCTCGTCTCGATCCTCGACGCCCACCTCCGCCGTAGCGGCCACGGAGATCGCCTCGACGAGGTGCTCGACGAGGTCGAGCGCGTTCGCGTCGAGGCAGGATCGCCGCCGCTTGCGGCCCCGCTCGGCCAGATCGTCGCCTCGCAGGCGCTCGTGAACATCCTCAGCTCCAGCCGGTACGCGACGATCGTCGACGAGCTGCGCGATCTCGTGCTCGGCCGTTTCGGGCACACGCCGGGACCGATCGATCCGTCGCTCCATCGCGCCGTCGAGCTGCTCGGCGCCGAGCCGCCCGGCGACCCCGTCGACATCGACGGCCTCCGGCAGCGGGCCCAGGGGCTCGCTGCGAGCGAGGAGGAGCTTCTCCTGCTCGCGCTCTTCGGGGACGAGGCCGAGCCGCTGCTTCGCTCGATCCGCCAGCGCACCGCGAGCGACGAGCCCGTGGCCGGTGCAGGGGGGACCCAGGATCGCGACGAGCTGATCCGATCGGTCGTCCAGATCGTGCAGGACACCGGTGTCGGCGAGATCACGATCGAGGAGGACGGCGTGCGCGTCAGCGTCCGACGGTCTGTCGTGGAGGACTCGGCGCCGACCGAGACGATGCGGGACGACCTCGACATTCCCGAAGCGCCGCGCCGCGCGCCCGACGGGATCGTCACGATCGAGAGCCCGATGGTCGGCACGTTCTACCGCGGGCCCAAGCCCGGCGCCGCGCCGTTCGTCGAGGAGAACGAGCCGATCTCGCCCGGCCAGGTGCTGTGCATCCTCGAGGCGATGAAGCTGATGAACGAGGTCAAGGCCGAGCAGGAGGCGATCGTCCGGAAGATCCATGTCGTCGACGGCCAACCCGTCGAGTACGGCCAGGTCCTCTTCGAGCTCGAGCCGCTCGACGGCCGGCCGATCGGAATCTGAGCCGATGTTCCGCCGGGTCCTCGTAGCCAACCGCGGAGAGATCGCAGTCCGCGTGATCCGTGCGCTGCACGAGCTCGGAATCGAGGCTGTTGCCGTCTACTCGACCGCCGACGCCGATGCGCTTCACGTGCGCCTCGCAGACGAGGCCGTCCGGATCGGGCCTCCCGCCGCGTCGGAGAGCTATCTGCGCATCCCCTCGGTGATCGCCGCCGCCGTCACGACCGGCTGCGAGGCCGTCCATCCAGGCTACGGGTTCCTCTCCGAGAACCCGGCGTTCGTCGAGGCATGTACCGACAACGACCTTGCGTTCGTGGGGCCGCCCGCCTCGGTGATGATGACGATGGGCGACAAGATCGCTGCCCGTGCCGCGATGCGGGCAGCGGACGTGCCGACCGTGCCGGGCACCGAGGGCGAGACCTCGCTCGGCGAAGCACGCGCGGCCGCAGCCGAGATCGGCTACCCGGTGATGTTGAAGGCCTCCGCGGGCGGCGGCGGGCGCGGAATGCGGCTCGTCGACGAGCCCTCGGAGCTCGAGGACGCGTTCGAGGCCGCGGCGGCCGAAGCGACGGCGGCGTTCGGCGACGGCACGCTCTATATCGAGAAGGTGGTCGTCCCGGCCCGCCACGTCGAGATCCAGGTGCTGTGCGATACGTACGGCAACGTCCTCACACTCGGCGAGCGCGAATGCTCGATCCAGCGCCGCCACCAGAAGCTCATCGAGGAGTCGCCCTCGCCCGCGCTCACGCCGGAGCTGCGCGAGCAGATGGAGTCCGCGGCCGAGCGCGCGTGCCGCTCGGTCGGGTACGTCAATGCGGGCACCTTCGAGTTCCTGCTCGGCCAGGACGGGGCGTTCTCCTTCATCGAGCTGAACGCGCGCCTTCAGGTCGAGCATCCGGTGACGGAGCTCCTCACGGGCATCGACCTCGTCCGCCGGCAGCTCGAGATCGCCGCCGGCGAGCGTCTGGAGCTGACCGGGCGTGCGCCGCGCCGGGGTCATGCGATCGAGATCCGCCTCAACGCCGAGGATCCGTCGCGGGACTTCATGCCGGCCCCGGGGAACGTCACGAGGTTCCGTCCGCCTCTCGGGCCGGGGATCCGCGTCGACACCTTCGTCGAGGACGGCACCACGATCTCGCCGTACTACGACTCGCTGATCGCCAAGCTCGTGGCGTGGGACGAGAACCGGCCGGCCGCGATCGAACGGGCCGAGCGGATGCTCCGCGAGCTCGTCGTCGAGGGCGTCCCGACGACCCGCGAGCTCGCCCTGGCGATCCTCGCGAGCGACGAGTTCGGAAGCGGCGACTACTCGACCTCGACCCTCGCCGAGCTCGGCGCGGTAGCCGCGTGACGCTCGTCGTTACCACCGACGGCGGCCTGGTTTCGATCCCCGATGCCGTCGTCGTCGGGATCGCGGTTCGCGCCGCCGAAGGGGTCGACGGGATCCGAGTCCGCCGCCGGCGCACGATCGATCTCGACGCGCGGATCGTCAGACTCTCGGTCGCAGCCGAGCGGGGCGAGCCGCTCGTGGAGCTGGCCGAGCGCGCGCAGGAGCGGGTAGCAGCCACACTGAAGGCCATGTGCGGGATCGAGACCACGGTGGACATCAGGGTGCGGGAGCTCGTATGACCTCCCGCCGCCAGGCACGCCGGCAGGCTCTCTTCCTCGTCTACCAGTGGGATCTCGGCGAGGCGGAGATCGGCTCGCAGTACGCGGGCGAGATCGACCCGTGGGCCCGGGAGCTCGCAGAGGAGACCGTCGCACAGGCGCCCGAGCTCGACGAGAGGATCACCGGAGCGTCGGAGGGATGGCGCGCCGACCGTCTCGGTGTCGTCGAACGGAGCGCCCTCCGGCTTGCGATCCGCGAGCTCGACCGCGGCGACGTCCCGTACGAGGTCGCGATCGACGAGGCGGTCGGCTTCGTCAAGCGCTACGCCTCCGAGGAGGGAGCACGCCTCGTGAACGGCATCCTGGGGCGGATCCAGCGAGAGGCGGCGGTCGCGGAATGAGCGCAGACGAGTCGCTCGACCGCGCCGAGGAGCTCCTGAAGCGGATCGAGATCCAGCGCGAGAAGCTCGAGGCGACCGACGACCCGGACCAGGCGATCGAGGTGCTCCAGGAGCTCGTCGAGCTGGCAAAGGGTGTCGAGACCGAGCTCCAGCGCGCCCGCGCCGCGGCGGAGGCCGATGCCGCGGGCGCCTGAGGAGCTCCGGGAGCTCGTCGAGGCCTACCTGGCGGAGCTCGAGCTCGCGCCGGAGCTCGGGACGCTCGCAGAGCCCGTCCTGTACTCCCTCGGCGGGAAGCGCGTGCGCCCGGTGCTCTGCCTGGCGGCGGGCGAGGCCGTGGGCGGCGACCTCGATCGTGTGATGCCGGCCGCCGCCGCGGTCGAGCTCGTGCACTCGTTCTCGCTGGTTCACGACGATCTTCCCGCTCTCGACGACGACACGGAACGCCGGGGCCGGCCGAGTGTGTGGGCCGCCTATGGCGAGGCGACCGCGGTGCTTGCGGGAGATGCCCTCGTGGCCGAGGCCTTCCGGCTCTCGCTCGCCTGCGGCACCGAGGTCGCGCGCGAGCTCGTCGACGCGACGCTCGCGATGATCGGCGGCCAGCAACGCGATCTCGAAGGCGGGCATGATCTTGCCGAGCTGCACCGGCTGAAGACCGGTGCGCTGTTCTCGGCCTCGGTCATGTGCGGCGTGAGGGCGGCCGGTGCGCCGGAGAACGAGCACGGGCCGTGGCGGGTGTTTGCGGCCGAGCTCGGGCTGCTCTTCCAGGTGGTCGACGACATCCTCGACGGCGACGGCTATGTCGTCGAGGTGGGGGAGGCCGATGCACGGGCACTTGCGGATGCCGCGGCGGAACGAGCCGAGGCACGGCTCGCCGAGATTCCTGCCGACACCTCGGTGCTCGAGGAGATCGTCGCCCAGCTCGCCGCCCGCACGGCGTGACGAAGAAGCGGCTCGACGTCCTGCTCGTCGAGCGCGGCCTCGCCGAGAGCCGAACTCAGGCGCAGGCGCTCGTGATGGCCGGGCTCGTTCCAGGCCACGCGAAGCCGGGCGAGCAGGTGGACGATGCGGCGCCGCTCGAGGTCGAGCGCCCGCCGCCCTACGTCTCCCGCGCCGGGTTCAAGCTCGCAAACGCCCTCGAAGCGTTCGGCGTCGATCCGGCCGGGCTCGACTGCCTCGACCTGGGCGCGTCCACCGGCGGCTTCACGGACGTGCTCCTCCAACGCGGCGCAGCGCGCGTGGTCGCCCTCGATGTCGGCCACGGACAGCTCCACTCGCGGATCCGAGACGACCCCCGCGTCACGGTGCTCGAGCGGACGAACGCGCGGACCCTCGTCGAGCTCCCGTTCGCGCCGGAGCTCGTGACGTGTGACGTGTCCTTCATCTCGCTGCGCTCGGTGTTGCCGCCCGCGCTCCGGCTCGCGGCTTCGGGGTGGCAGGCGCTCGTGCTCGTGAAGCCGCAGTTCGAAGCCGGGCGGGCCGAGGTGCGGAAGGGTGTCGTCCGCGATCCGGCGGTGAGGGCCCGCGTCGTGCGGGAGATCGCCGAGGCGTCGGTCGCGTGGGGGGCAACGCCTGCGGGGGTCGTAGACTCGGGACTGCCCGGCCCCAAGGGAAACCATGAATTCGTGCTGCACCTCGTCCAAGCCGACCATCCCGAGCTTCCCGCCGACCTAGAGCGGTGGATCGCCGATGCAACCGATTAGGCGGGCTGCGGTCGTCACGCACGGCGTGACCGCGAACGTCGACGAGGCGGCGGCGCGCCTTCGCGTGGCGGCTGACGCGGCCGGTGTCGAGCTCCTGGACGAGCACGAGAGCGGCGCGGAGATCGCGGTCTGTCTCGGCGGCGACGGGACGATCCTGCGGGCGCTGAAGCGCTTCCTCGAGAGCGGGGTCCCGGTGATCGGAGCCAACTTCGGCCGCGTCGGGTTTCTCGCCGCGATCCCGGGCAACGAGCTCGAGACCGGGATCGCACGTGTGTTCGCGGGCGAGTATGCGGTGCAGTCGCTGCCGACGCTCGAGGTCGAGGTCGCCGGTGGGCTTCACGTCGCCGTGAACGATGCGGTGGTCGTGAGCGGAAGCCCCGGCCGGATCATCGAGCTCGACTATTCGCTGAGCGGGGAAGACCTGGGCACGCAGGCGTGCGACGGCCTCCTCTGTGCCACTCCTCCGGGCTCGACCGCGTACAACCTCTCGAACGGCGGGCCGGTTCTCGTGTGGGGCCTCGAGGCGGCGGTCATCACGTTCGTCGCGCCGCACACGCTCCATGCGCGTCCGCTCGTCGTCGGTCCCGGGTTCGAGCTCGAGGTCGTGAACCGCACGCCGGACGTCGAAGCCGTAGTGCTCGTCGACGGCCGTCCGATCGGCTCGCTCGAGCGCGGTGCCCCGGTCAGGGTGCGGCTCGGCGAGAGCAGAACCCTGCTCGCGACCCTGCCCGAGCAGACGTTCTTCGGCCGCTACGCCGAGGTCTTCGGGATCGACTGAACGACCGAACGGCCGAACGACTGGCCGACTGACCGGCGGGCAGATGATCGGTGAGCCCGATCGTCTGTCCCGGCACCTGTGGACAAGAATTGACGAAGTTGGCACACATGCCGGCCCCCGAGACACCTACGATTGATCTCGAGGGCGGAGGGGTGCGTCCCCGCCCTTAGGGCGGGGGCTGTCGTGGGACACGTCCCGAAGGGACCCGTCGGTAAGCGACAGTCGCTGTGGTCGGGCGGCCGTCGTACGATGGCGGGATGCTTCGCCGGCTGCGAATCGACAACCTCGTCCTGATCCGGGTGGCCGAGCTCGAGCTCGATCCGGGCCTCAACGCGATCACCGGTGAGACGGGGGCAGGCAAGACGATCCTCTCGAACGCGATCGGGCTCCTGCTCGGGGCGCGGGGCGACGCGGGGCTGATCGGGGCGGCGTCCGAGGAGGCCTACGTCGAGGCGGAGTTCGACCTGCCCGACCCCGACGTTCTCGGCGAGCTCGCCGAGCTGCAGCCGGAGGGCGAGGACACGCTCGTGCTCGCCCGGCGGATCTTCGCCGACGGCCGCACCCGCGCCTACGCCTGGGGGCGGAGCGCGGCGCGCGAGGATGTGGCGCAGGTGGTCGAGTCGCTGCTCGCGATGAGCGGCCAGTTCCAGCAGCGGCGGCTCGCACGGCCGGGCTATCAGCTCGCCGTGCTCGACTCCTTCGCGGGAACGGCCGATGCGGGGCGTGAGGCACGCCGGGCCTGGCGCGAGCTCACGGCCGCGCGCCGCGTACACGAGGAGCTCACGCGCGACGCGGCCGTGGTCGAGGCGCGCCTGGAGGAGCTCCGGGCACTTGCCGCCGACACCGAGGGGCTCGAGCCGGACGAGGAGGACGGGCTCCGGGCCACGCGCGAACGCCTGCGTAACGTGACCGAGCTCGCCGGCGCCGCTGCGTCGGCGCTCGCGGCGATCTCGCCGGACGACCGCGAGGGCGGGGCGGACCTCGTTGCGAGCGCCGAGCGCGCCGTTGCCCCGTTGGAGGCGATCGCGCCGGAGCTCGCCTCGGCGGGCGAGTCCCTCCGCGCTGCCGAGCTGACGCTCCGCGACGTCGGGATGGAGCTCCGACGGTTCCTCGACTCGCTCGAAGCCGAACCAGGCCGGCTGGAGGAGGTCGAGGGGCGCCTCGAGCAGATCGCGGATCTTCGCCGCCGCTACCGCGTCGAGAGCTTCGGCGAGCTGATCTCCCGCGCCGTCGAGGCGCGGGAGGAGCTCGATGCGCTGGCCGACGGCCACGACCCCGCGCGCGCGGCGGCCGAGGCGGTTGCCGCGGCACGGGCAGAGGTCGACCGCCTGCACGCCGCTCTGAGAGACGCACGCCGGGAAGCCGCGCCCCGGTTTGCCGAGGCGGTCGCGACCGAGCTTGCGGGCGTCGGTCTCGGCGAGGGAGAGTTCCGGGTCGAGCTCCGGGAGACCGATCCAGGGCCGTCCGGCATCGACGAGGCCCGGTTCTCCGTGCGCCCGAACGCAGGGCTGCCGTTCGGCCCGGTGGCCGAGACGGCGTCCGGCGGCGAGCTGTCGCGGATCGCACTCGCGATCGCCGCCGTCGCCGGCGGCGAGACGATGGTCTTCGACGAGATCGACGCCGGGATCGGGGGCCAGACTGCACACGCCGTCGGCGAGACGCTCCAGAGGCTCGCCGGCCGCGCCCAGGTGATCACGATCACCCACCTCCCGCAGATCGCGAGCCTCGCCGACCGGCACTTCCGGGTGGAGAAGGTACCCGGCGACCCGACCCACACCCGCATCGAGCCTCTCGCCGGGGACGAGCGCCGCGACGAGCTCGAGCGGATGCTCGGCGGCGCCGACTTCCTCGCGACCCTGCGCGAATGAAGCCCGTCACACGCGAGCTGCTCGCCTCGAGGGAGGATGCCTGGGGGTTCCTCGCCGAGCCCTATCACCTCTCCGACTGGTGGCCCGGGATGCTCAGCGTCGAGCCCGACCGGCGCGGGTTCGCACCGGGAGCCCGCTGGCAGGTCGCCGTCTATGCCGACCCGCTGCGGATCGGCCCGCTCCGCTTCCCACAGGTGGGCCGCCCGAGTGGGCCTTCGGCGCGGCAAACGCTCGTGATCGTCGCTATCGAGCCGTTCGAGCGGTGGGAATGGAACCTGATCAGGCGCCTCTCGGGCCCCGGCGAGCGGACGGCCACACGCTCGGTCGAGATCGTCCTCCGCGAGCTCGCGCCGGACAAGACCGAGGCAGCCGTCTCGGTGGTGGAGGGCACGCGTCCCGATCCCCGACTCGCCCGCACCGCCGTCGATCGGCTCTACGACCTCGTCCAAACGGCTGCTGCGCTCTAGATGACGTCTTCCACGATCTCGCGTACCTGGATGCACGATCTGAACGGCCTGCGCTTCACCGCGGCTGCGCCTCACCGGTACGTCATGTAGCGCAGAGGCACCGCCGCGGCGCCCCAGACCGCCCAGCTCGCGCCCCAGCAGAGACGATCTCGTGGAACGAGTCATCGAGAAATCCGCACCGTCCTGGGCTGCCCGTAGGATCGTCACGGTGAAGGGGATGAGCTCGCTGATAAGGTGTCATCCCGTGAGTCCTTTCGCGGGCAGGCGCACATCGAACGGCCACGGAGGGTCGGAGTGAGCGCGAAGTATGTTTTCGTCACCGGTGGCGTTGTGTCGTCGCTCGGGAAGGGCATCACCGCCGCATCCCTCGGCCGGCTGCTGAAGGCGCGCGGGCTCAAGGTGCAGGTCCAGAAATTCGACCCGTACCTGAACGTCGATCCGGGAACGATGAGCCCGTTCCAGCACGGCGAGGTCTTCGTCACCGAGGACGGCGCCGAAACGGACCTCGACATCGGCCACTACGAGCGCTTCATCGACGAGAACCTCTCGCGCGCCGCGAACCACACGGCAGGCGCGATCTGGGACCGCGTCCTCCGCAAGGAGCGGAAGGGCGAGTATCTCGGCTCGACGGTGCAGGTGATCCCGCACATCACGAACGAGATCAAGGCCCGCATCCGCTCGGTGGCCGAGGTCACGGACACAGACATCGTCATCTCGGAGATCGGCGGCACGGTCGGAGACATCGAGTCGCAGCCGTTTCTCGAAGCGATCCGTCAGTTCCGGCGCGAGGCCGGCCCCGAGAACGTCCTCTACATCCATGTCACGCTCGTCCCGTTCATTCCGAACGCCGGCGAGCTGAAGACGAAGCCGACACAGCATTCCGTCAACGAGCTCCGGCGGATCGGTATCCATCCCGACGTGCTCGTGTGCCGTTCGATCGAGCCGCTCACGAAGGACATCCGCGACAAGATCGCGCTCTTCGCCGACGTCGACGTCGACGCTGTCGTCTCCGCAATCGACGTCCCCGACGTCTATCTCGTGCCGAAGGCGCTCCAGGAGCAGGGGCTCGACCGGCTTGTCTGCGACCGGCTCGGCCTGGAGACCCCCGTCGCCGCGCTCGGCGAATGGGACGAGCTCATCGACAGGCTCGACGCGCGCCGCGGACGCGTCGAGATCGCTCTCGTCGGGAAGTACGTCAAGCTCCGCGACGCGTACCTCTCCGTGCACGAGGCGCTTCGCCATGCCGGGATCCAGAAGGGCTGCGAGGTCGACGTCCGCTGGGTGGATGCCGAGAACATGACCTTCGAGGAGGCCCGCGCCGAGCTCGCCGGCGTCGACGGCGTGCTCGTACCGGGAGGATTCGGCTCACGCGGGTGGGAAGGGAAGATCCTCGCCTGCCGCGTCGCGCGGGAGGACGGAATCCCGTATCTCGGGATCTGCCTCGGGATGCACGTCGCCGTCTCGGAGTTCGCACGCCACGTCTGCGGGCTCGACGGTGCGAACTCGACCGAGATGGACCCGGAGACGCCGTACCCGGTGATCGATCTGCTTCCCGACCAGAAGGACGTCGAGGACCTCGGCGGCTCGATGCGTCTCGGCGCGCAGGCGGTGGAGCTCGGAGAGGGCTCCCAGGCTCGCGAGATCTACGGAGGCAAGCCGGTCGTCTCCGAACGTCATCGCCACCGCTACGAGGTCAACAACGCCTACCGCCAGCAGCTCGTCGACGCGGGGCTCGCGATCAGCGGCACCTTCGAGGAGGGACGGCTCGTCGAGGTGATCGAACTGCCCGACCATCCCTGGTTCGTGGCCTCGCAGTTCCACCCGGAGTTCAAGTCTCGTCCCACGCGCCCCGCACCGCTCTTCCGCGAGTTCGTCGGAGCTGCGCTCGAGCGCTCGCGCGAGCGGCAGGATGTCGAGCCTCGAGGCGTCAGCGGTCGGCTCGAGATCGCAAGCTGAGGCGCTGCGCAGCGGGAACTGCGGAGCCGGGGCGCTCATTGCCGCACCACCCCTAACGCCCTCGTCATAGCCTCCCTCTACCATGGGCGCGCGTGGCGTCTGAAGCCCTCGACCTCTTTCTAGAGCTTGCCGCCGTTCCGAGCCCGTCGGGCGAGGAGCGCGCCGTTGCCGACCGCGTGCTGACGTATCTGCGCGATCTCGGCCTCAGTGCCGACGAGGACGCGACCGGGCCGGCGGTCGGCTCGACGATGGGGAACATCCACGTTGCCCTGGAGCCGACGGCCGACGGCGAGCCGCTCTTCTTCTGTGCGCACCTCGACACGGTGCCCCCGGTCGCTGCGATCGAACCGGTCGTCGAGGACGGCATCGTGCGGAACAGGAACGCCGCGATTCTCGGCGGCGACAACAAGGCCGCGGTCGTCGCGATGCTCGAAGGCGCGCGCCGCGTCATCGCCGAGGGCCGTCCGCACGCCGGGATCGAGCTGCTCTTCACCTCCAAGGAGGAGGTGGGGCTCGTCGGCGCGTACGCGTTCGACCACAACCGTCTCCGGGCGCGCACCGGGTACGTCTACGACCAGGCCGAGGCGGTGGGAGGCGTGATCCTCGGCGCCCCCTCGGCGTCGCTGCTCGAGGTGATCTTCCACGGCCGAGCCTCACATGCAGGGATGTTCCCCGAGGAGGGCCGCTCCGCGATCGTCGCTGCCGCCCGCGCGATCGCCGAGATGAAGCTCGGCCGGGTCGACGAGGAGACGACCGCGAACATCGGCACGATCGAAGGCGGCAGTGCCGCGAACGTCGTGCCGAACTGGTGCCGGATCGTCGGCGAGGCTCGCTCGCACGACGACAGGAAGCTCGCCGAGCAGGTGCAGGCGATGCAGGACGCGATCACGTTCGCGGCCGGCGTCGCCGAATGCGAGGTCGAAACCAGGCTCGAGAAGCACTACACGGCCTACCGGTTCGCGAAGGACGACCTTGCGGTGCGCCTCGCCGCCGATGCGCTCGGCCGCTGCGGCTTCGAGCCGCGCTACTCGCTCTCGGGCGGGGCCGCCGATGCGAACGTCTTCAACGAGCGCGGCCTCCAGTGCGTGAATCTCGCAAACGGAATGGCCGAGATCCACACACCCGACGAGCACATCGCGGCCGCCGACATCGACGCGATGGTCGACGTGACGCTCGCGCTCGTGGACGCGGCGAGGGCGTAACCTCGATGCCGCCAGAGGCGCGGCGTCCTCCCGGACGGCTTCCCCGATTCGTGCCCTGGGCCCTGCTCGGGCTCGGCATCCTGAGCTTCTACTGGGTCGAGGCGGCGGTCAGAAAGACGCCGTGGCTCTTCACCGACGAGCTCGAATGGACGCAGCTCTCGAGGGCGATCGCGTCGACGGGCCACGCGGCCCGGCGTGGGCAGTCTCATTCCTTCGAGTCGCTCTACTCGTTCCTGATCGCGCCGGCGTGGTGGATCCACTCGACCGCGGACGCATACGCGGCGATCAAGGATCTGAACGCGGTGATGATGTGCCTCGCGGCCGTCCCCACCTACCTCCTCGCGCGGATGCTGCTGGAACGACGCCCCGCGGTCGTCGTCGCACTGCTCTCGATCGCGATCCCCGCGATGTCGTACGCGAGCTCGATCGTGCCGGAGCCGCTCGCGTATCTCTGGTTCACCCTCGCGGCGTGGCTCGCCGTTCGGGCGCTCGCCTCGCCGGGTTGGCGGACGGCGCTTCCCGCCGTGCTGCTGGCGGGGATCGGCGTCTTTGTGCGGCTCGAGTTCGTGGTGCTCCCGGCCTCGCTCGTGCTCGCCGGAGCCGTCGTCTGGATCATCGGCCGCGGAGGGCTTTCCTGGCGCCGGCTGCTGGTCGCCGCCGGCGCGATCGCGGCGTTCGCACTGGTCTTCAACCTGCTCGTCGTCTCGCAGCTTCAGAGCTGGTCGTTCCACCAGTACTTCAATCACCAGACGGTCGTTCAGGGAGGCCTCGCTGCGGGCGCGCTCGCGATTGGCCTCGGGATGCTGCCCGTCATCGGCGGGATCGCCTCGCTGTGGCTGCCCGAACGGTTCTCGGAGCCTGCCTACCGGGGGTTCTCGATCTACCTCGGCTCTTCGCTCGTCACGCTCGTGGTCTATACGTCTGCGAAGGCCGCGTACCTCTTCAGTGCGCTCACCCCGACGATCGAGGAGCGGAACCTCTTCTACCTCTCGCCGCTCCTGCTTGTCGGGACGGCACTTGCGTTCGGTGCCCGGCGGCTCAACTGGCCGCTCGTGGGTGTGGCGACCGCTCTGGCGCTCACGATCGTCTGGTCCGGCAAGTTCGAGGTTCCTGCCCCGTATTTCGACGCGCCCGGTCTCGCAGTGCTCACGCTCGTGAACCGCGACTTCCGCTGGGACGTCGACGACTTCCACATCCTCCTCATCATTGCCGCCGCCGTCTCGGTGGCTCTCCTCGTGGTGCGGCGCAGGCGGTGGGTGCCGGTCGTGGCCGCTGTTTTGTTGGGCGCCTGGCTCCTGACGGGACAGATCTACGCAGCGAACGCAAATGCCGACTATGCCGACGTGTTCGCGAAGGACATTCCGGCGCCGAGGGACTGGGTCGACGCTGCTACGCATGGAGCTCACGTCACCGTGCTCGGAAACAACATCGTTCCGATGGGCTCGACCTCCCTCTGGCTGGCCGAGTTCTGGAATCGCTCGATCGGCCATGTGGCGAGTCTGAACGGCGTTGCTCCCGGCCCCGGGCCGATCAGCGCCCCCGGGCTCGAGACGACAGACGGCGAGCTCTCCGGCTCCACAGGCGACCCCTACACTCTCGCCGGGAACGGGGTGCGGCTCGCTGCGCCGAAGATCGAGTCTCGTGACGGCTTCACGCTGTACCGGACACCGACGCAGTGGCACCTCCTCGACGAGGAGCAGAACGTGTTCACCGACGGCTGGGCCACGAGCCCGATCGGCTACACCTACTTCCCTCGAGGAGGGCCCGGTGTGCTCACGATCCATCTCTCGCGCACGGCCTACAACGGAACCGGCCCGCCGGGCCGGGCGACGATCCGCGTCGGCACCGTGCGCCTCGACCGGAACGGGAACCCGGTGCTCGACCGAACGCTCACGGTGTTGCATCACCTCGTCCCGAATGGCAAGCTGACGGTCGTGCGCATCCCGGTAGCCGCGACTCCGGTCACCGTGTCGGTGCAGATGACCACGTTCACGCCGCTGGGCGACTCGAGGCTGCTCGCGGCCCAGCCGGCGTTCACCTTCAGGAGGAATCCATGAGCTCGGGCGAGTCGTCTTCGGTCGGCGAGATCGACAAGACCTTCGTGGTGGCCTGGGACGTGAACGATCCGGCGAAGGCCGGCGATCCGCGGTACTTCTGGACGGAAGACGACGCGACGCGGATGCGCGACACGATTGCGCCAGTCACCGCCGGGGCGCCGAGAGGGGCGTCTCTGTTGCGGCTGGAACGCGACTATCCGGTCGACCGGCAGGACGGAGACCCTGACGCCCCCGAGGAGCGCTTCGGGGCTCGAGCCCACCACGGCGTCCGGATCGCGATCGAGCACTTCCACGCTGCCGATCCGGAGACCACGTTCCTCATCGTGAGCCACATGACCCGGCCGACGTCGTTGACTCCGACGCCGCTCTCCCCAGAGGTGGAACGAATCCGGGAAGAGCTCGTCGCGGCAACGGAGGCCGGCGAGGAGGACAGTGCGGAGGGGCTGCGTGCCCGCCTCCGCGCGGAGCTCACCACGTCGGGGTTTCGGCCCCGAAGCGAGCTCTTCGCGGCTGACGAAAATCGCGCTACCGAAGTCGCGCCCGGCGTGTTCGTTCAGGACGAACGGCCCACCCGGGCGTAGCTGCGGCTGTATCGTCCGCCGCCGTGAGGATCGGCGTCGCGAAGGAGATCAAGCCCGACGAGTACCGCGTCGCCCTGACGCCCGCCGGCGCGCTCGAGTTGATCCAGCAGGGGCACGAGGTCACGGTCGAGACCGATGCCGGAACGGGCAGTTCGTTCGCCGATGCTGCGTATGAACGCGTCGGCGCTCGGATCGCCCCGGTCGACGAGGTCTGGGAGTCGAGCGACCTGCTCCTGAAGGTGAAGGAGCCGATCGCCGTCGAATACGGCCGGTTGCGGGAAGGGCTCACGCTCTTCACCTATCTCCACATCGCCGCGGACGAACCGCTGACAAAGGCGCTCGTCGGCTCCGGGGTCGCCGCCGTCGCCTACGAGACGGTCGAGACCGCGCGCGGCGCGCTGCCGCTGCTCGCGCCGATGTCGGAGGTCGCGGGACGCCTCTCGACCCAGGCGGGCGCGTACTTCCTCGAGAAGCCCTTCGGCGGCCGCGGGCTCCTGCTGGGCGGCGTGCCGGGGGTCGCACCGGGACGCGTGGTCGTGATCGGCGGCGGGATCGTGGGCTACAACGCGGCGATCGTCGCGCTCGGTCTCGGAGCTCAGGTCACGATCCTGGAGCGGTCGATCGACCGGATGCGACATCTCGAGGAGATCCTGTCCGGCCGCGTGACCCTGCTGATGTCTTCGAGCCTCGAGATCGCCGCCTCGGTTGCCGGCGCGGACCTCGTGATCGGTGCGGTGCTGATTCCGGGAGCGGTCGCTCCGAAGCTCGTGACGCGCGAGATGATCGCCGGGATGAACCCCGGGGCCGTCGTCGTCGACGTCGCGATCGACCAGGGCGGCTGCTTCGAGACCTCACATCCGACGACGCACTCGGATCCGGTGTATCTCGTCGACGGCGTGACGCATTACTGCGTCGCGAACATGCCGGGCGGCGTCCCGATCACCTCGACGATGGCGCTGACGAACGCAACGCTTCCGTATGTCGAGGCGATTGCGGGCCGGGGCCTCGAGGCGGCTGTCGAGGCCGATCCCGCGCTTGCGCGCGGCGTGAACGTCCTCGGCGGGCGGGTCACCTACGAGGCTGTCGCTGCGGCTCACGAGCTCGACTACACCCCGCTTGCCGACGCGCTGGCCCGCTCCTAGGACTCGGCCGGCTCTGGTTTCTTCACGGCCGGCTTCGGCTTCGGGCTGATGCGCACGACGCCCCAGGTGATGCCCGCGGCGAGCGCGATCGTGCACACGATGAAGAGCGCGAAACCGATGAGCCCGAGGACGTCCGCCATGAGGTCTTAGGATAGCCATGTGGCACGTGCGTGCGTAATCGTCCTCGACGCGGTCGGGGCGGGTGAGCTTCCGGACGCGTCCGACTTCGGAGACGCGGGCTCGGACACGCTCGGCAACCTCGCCAGGGCAGTCGGCGGCCTCGATCTGCCGACGCTCGAGGCGCTCGGGCTCGGCAACGTGGAGCCGCTCGCCGGCTGCCCGCCGCAGCCGGGCGCTCCCGCGGTCGCCGGACGCCTCCTCGAACGCTCACGGGGAAAGGACACGACGACCGGGCACTGGGAGTTGATGGGGATCCAGACGAAGCAGGCGATGCCGACCTACCCGCATGGGTTCCCGGATGCGGTGATCGACCCGTTCATGAACGAGACCGGACACGGCGTGCTCGGAAACGTTCCGGCGAGCGGGACGGAGATCATCCAGGAGCTCGGCGAGGAGCACCAGCGAACCGGCAAGTGGATCGTCTACACGAGCGCGGACTCGGTCTTCCAGATCGCCGCGCACGAGGAGACGATCCCGCTCGAGGAGCTCTACGAGGCCTGTCGAGTCGCGCGGCGGATCCTGACGGGGAACCATGCTGTCGGGCGGGTGATCGCGCGCCCGTTCATCGGCGAGCCCGGGAACTACCAGCGCACGGCGAACCGCCACGATTTCTCGCTGGAGCCGCCGAAGCCGAACTACCTCTCGACGATCCGCGGGCGCGGCGCGAAGGTCTACGGCGTCGGGAAGATCAGCGACATCTTCGCCGGCTGCGACGTCGACGAGTCGTTCCCGACGAAGTCGAACGTCGAAGGGATCCAGCGCACCGAGGAGCTCTTGCGCACGATCGACGAGGGCTTCGTGTTCACGAACCTGGTCGAGACCGACATGCTCTGGGGCCACCGGAACGACCCCGTGAACTTCCACCGCTGTCTTCAGGACTTCGACCGCCGCCTGCCCGACCTGCTCGATGCTCTCCGCGAGGGCGACCTGCTGATCCTCACCTCCGATCACGGCTGCGATCCGACGACGCCTTCGACCGACCATTCGCGCGAGTACGCCCTGCTGCTCGCGTACGTGCAGGGGCGGAACGCGGCAGGGAGGGTGTACGAGGACGGAGAGTTCGCCGATGTCGGGGCGACGGTGAACGCGTGGCTCGGCGGCGGGTCGCCGACGCGCGGGGTGCTCGGTAAGCCGTTTCTCGAGCCGTGATCTCGGCCGCAGAGCTGATTCAGCGCAAGCGAGACGGGGAGGAGCTCCGGAGCGAGGAGATCTCCGAGCTGATCCTCGGGTACGCGCGCCTCGAGGTGCCCGATTACCAGATGGCCGCGTTCTGCATGGCCGTGTACTTTCGCGGGCTCTCGAGCCGCGAGACGTTCGCGCTGACCGACGCGATGATCAGAAGCGGTGAGACGCTCGATCTCGCCTCGGCGCTCGGGCGCAAGGTCGTCGACAAGCATTCGACAGGGGGCGTGGGGGACAAGACCTCGCTCTCGGTCGGCCCGATCGTCGCAGCCTGCGGTGTCCCGTTCGGAAAGATGAGCGGCCGCGGACTTGGCCATACGGGCGGCACTCTCGACAAGCTCGAGTCGATTCCCGGGTTCCGTGTCGACCTGACGACAGCGGAGCTCATCGCCCAGGTACGCGACGTCGGCATGGCGATCGTGGGGCAGACGGCAAAGCTCGTCCCGGCCGACCTCATGCTCTACGGCCTGCGCGACGTGACCGCCACCGTGGACCAGCTTTCGCTGATCGCCGCCTCGATCATGTCGAAGAAGCTCGCCGCCGGGGCGCAGGCCGTCGTGCTGGACGTGAAGGTCGGAAGCGGCGCGTTCATGAAGACGATCGACGAGGCCCGGGCCCTCGCGGAGACCATGCTGGCGCTCGGCCGCGAGGCGGGCCGGGACGTCGTCTGCCTGCTCACCGACATGGATCAGCCACTCGGGGCAGCCGTCGGCAACGCACTCGAGGTGCGCGAGGCGCTTGCCACCGTCCGCGGCCAGGGGCCTACCGACTTCACCGAGCTCGTCCTCGATGCCAGCGCCCGGCTGCTCGCCCTCTCCGACCTCGGGATCGAGCTCGACGAGGCGCGGGCCCGGGCCGAGGCCGCGGTTGCCGACGGTTCGGCCGAGCTCGCGTGGAACCGCTGGATCGAGGCCCAGGGCGGTACGACCGACGAGTCGGCGCTCGAGCAGGCCCCCATCGTCCGCGAGCTCACCGCACCGTGTGCCGGCGTCGTCGAGCAGCTCGACGCGATCAGGGTCGGGGTGGCCGCGCTCCATCTCGGCGCGGGGCGCCGGGTGAAGACGGACACGATCGACCACGCCGTCGGCATCGTCTGCCGCCGCAAGCGCGGAGAACACGTCGAGGAGGGCGATGTCCTCGCCGAGATCCACGCCCGGGACGAATCGACCGCCGCCGAAGCTCTACGCGAGGTCGGTGCCGCCTACACGATCGGCGACAAGCCGAGCCCTCCTCGACCCGTGCTGCTCGAGGTCCTGACGTAGCGAGCGCCGCGGCGGCCTGGTCTCTTAGCTGGACGCCTTCGCGGCTAGCGTGTTCCCGATGCCCGAGCTGCCCGAAGTCGAGAGCGTGAGGCTACGGCTCGTACCCGTCCTCGAGGGGCGAAAGCTCGAGCGTGTCGAGATCATGGACGCGAGGCTGACACGTCCTTTCGATCCCGACGAGGTCGCCCGAGAGCTCGAGGGTGAGCGCGTCAGCGCCGTCGACCGGCGGGGCAAGTATTTGATTGTTCGGTTCGAGTCTGGACGATCTCTGCTGGTTCACCTCCGGATGACGGGGTCGTTGCGAGCCTGGAACTCGGCTGACCGGCCGGCGGGATCGCTTCCGGACGATCCATATCGGCGTGCTGTTGTCACACTAGACGACAGCTCGGACGTCGCCTACCGCGACGTAAGGCGGTTCGGTACGTGGCTCCTGCTCGAGCCCGGGGAGCTCGAGCCCTACCTGGATGCACGGGTTGGCCCGGAGCCGCTCGGGCGGGCCTTCGCTGTCCGCGATTTCGGAGCGCGGCTCGCTCGCCGCGCCGCGCCGGTGAAGTCCGTCATCCTCGACCAGAGAACGGTCGCCGGCGTCGGGAACATCTACGCCGACGAGGCGCTCTGGCGCGCCAGGCTGCACCCGCTCCGCGAGGCGCGCAGCCTCGACCCCGACGAGGTCGCAGCGCTTCACAAGGCGATCAGGGACGTCCTGAAGCTCGGGATCAAACGCCAGGGGGCGACCCTTCGCGACTACGCGCTTCCCGACGGCGGAGAGGGAGGGATGCAGCACGAGTTCAAGGTCTACGGCCGGGCCGGAGAGCCCTGCGAGCGATGCGGCACGCCGATCGAGCGAATCGTGGTCGGCGGGCGGGGTACCTGGTACTGCCCGCAGTGCCAGCCCTCGCCGCTCGAGCTCGCACGCCGCGTCGCGCCCTAGACTTGACAGGTGGCCGGGCGGACGTACAAGACCGAGGCGATCGTCCTTCGCTCGCTGCGTTTCTCGGAGGCTGACCGGATCCTGCACCTCTACACGCGCGACCGCGGCCGGATCGGCGCGATCGCGAAAGGCGTGAGAAAGACGAAATCGCGGTTCGGCGCCCGGCTCGAGCCGCTCTCGCATGTCGAGCTCGTCCTCCACGAGGGCTCGGGCGAGCTCCAGACCGTGACCGGCGCCTCGTTCGTCGCCTCCCACCACGAGACGAGGGAGAACGGCTACCGGCTCGGGGCCGGACTCATCGGCGCCGAGGCGATGCTTCGGCTGTTCAACGAGCCCGAGGCAAACGCGCGCGCCTTCGCCGGTCTCGCGGGCTTCCTCGACCTGCTCGACGCGACGCCACCCGGCGCGAACCGCCCCGAGCTCGACCCCCTCGCGCTGTCCTTCCAGCTGAAGCTGCTGTGGCTCTCCGGGTACCTGCCGCACGTCACGGCCTGTGTCGAGTGCGGTGCGAAGGACGAGCTCGTGGGCTTCTCGGCGCGTGCCGGCGGGGCGGTCTGCCGTTCGCACGCCGCCGGCTCCTTCACGCTCTCCCCGGACGGCCTCGCCGGCGTCGAGCTCCTGCTCTCGACACCGCTTGCCGACGCCGCAGCGGCCGGCCTCGGCGACCGCGCGCGCCGCGAGGCCCTCGCTGTCGTCACCTCCTCGTACGAGGAGCACGGAGGCTTTCGCCTGCGCACCCTGTCGGCATGAGACGCGAGCTCGGCAACGGCTACGAGCTCGACGACGATCCCGCCCGGATCGATATCGCCGCAGTCCACCGGTTCATCTCCGAGGAGTCCTACTGGGCCCCCGGGCGAGAGTACGACCTCCAGGAGCGGCTCGTTCGCGAGGCCTCGCGCGTCGTCGGCCTCTACCACGACGGGGAGCAGATCGGCTTCTGCCGGGCCGTGACCGCATTCGGGTTCCCGAACGTCTACCTGGCCGACGTCTATGTCCTCGACGAGCACCGAGGCCGGGGCCTCGGCGTCCAACTCGTCGAGGAAATGGTCGAACGCGGCCCGTTCGCCGACCGCCCCTGGCTCCTTCATACAGGCGACGCGCACGAGCTGTACCGGAGATTCGGGTTCGCGGAGCCCGGTAGGAAGCTCATGGAGCGCCTGGCACCGGACGTCTGAGTCCGTTCTCCCGGCCTCGAGCGGCCCGGGTCATCCGATCGCTCTCGGGCTCCTGGGGCCGTTCGACCAGGCGCGCGGCCGCCCATCCCGGGGTTCCACGGCGTTACGGAGCGACGGGCGCCTCAGGCGCGACGGGAGTCTCGCCCGGGATCGGGAACCAGAAGAAGACGTTGAAGGCAACGATCACGACGACACCCGCGACCGGCAGCCCGATCCCGAGGAGCGCGCCGATGCCGAGCCAGATCAGGGCGACCTGGAATCGCCTCCCGATTGCCGCGGCACCCACCGCGCCGAGCGTCTCGCCGAGCAGTCGCCGGCGCCCGGCGTACCGCCAGACGGCGTTGAACGTCAGCGCGGTCACCGAGAACGCGATTCCGTAGAAGGCGACGGCGGTTCGCTCGCCCTGTCCGCTCCGCAGCGAGCCCGCAAGCACAGAGGTGGCGAACGGAAGGAACGCCACCGACATGAGCAGCAACGTGTTCAAGAGCAGGACAATGCGATCGGCGGCCTGGATGTGGTCGAACATCACGTGGTGATTGACCCAGACCTGCCCGATGAACAGAAACGTGAGGACGTAGGCGAGATACGACGGCCAGAGCGTGCCGAGGCCGTGCAGCAGGTTGGAGTAATCGGTCGGTGGCTTGATCTCGAGCACGAGCAGCGTGATCGTGATCGCGAAAACGCCGTCGCTGAAGGCAACCAGGCGCCCGGGGTCTCGATGGGCCGCCCGCGAGTCGGCGCCGGCAGGGCCTCCGAGCGCGCGCGGCATCGCGAGCCAACGCATCACCCTTGAACCCTAGGCGGCGCTCCAGACGTACGTCGGTAGGCGGTCGCGTGACCCTTGATCTCGTCGCGGCGTGTCGTCTCGATCGGATTCCAGACGCCAGCCCCGTCCGCGCCTCAACGCGCCTTTTCTCGCTCCAGCATCGCGACGACGTCCTGTAGCAGTCGCCAGGTCACATCCGGGTTCGCGTGCGCGAACTCGCGGAAGTCCGAAAAGGCGATCTCGAGGCAGCGAAGCTCGGTGCGCGCCGTAATGGTCGCCGTGCGCTCGGACCTGCTGACGAGGGCGAGCTCGCCGAAGTGGTCGCCGGCCGAGAGCGTGGCGACCTCCTTGCCACCGATGCTGACCGACGCCTCTCCGCCGGTGACGACGAAGAAGCCGATTCCGCCCATCGATCCTTCCTTGAGAACCGTCCTCCCGGGCTTGAAGTGCCGTTCACTGACCCTCGAGGCGAGCTTCCGTAGCTGACGGCCGTTCAGGCCGGAGAAGAGCGGGACGCGTTTCAGGTCGTCGACGGCGCTCGGCATCGCTCGCGATCCTACAATCGCATCGGCGCAAGCCTCGCGCGGCAAGTCGTCGGCGATCGAGCGGCATGCTTCGAGGGTGCCGGTCGTTCTAGCTCGAGGCGCGCCACCGACCAGCAACCGAACCGAGGAGGACCAACGTGCCCGGCTACACGCATACGAACCTGATGGAGCTCGACAATCGAGCGCAGCCTGGCGGCTCGACCACCGAAGCCCGCTTCGCCCGCGACGCGATCGAGTCCGAGCACATCGGCCTGAGCCACTTCAAGTACGCACCGGGAAAGCGCAGCGCCCGGGCACATAGCCACAAGCAGCAGGAAGAGGTCTATCTGGTGCTGAGCGGCTCCGGGCAGGTGAAGCTCGACGACGACACGTGCGAGGTGCGGCAGTGGGACATCGTCCGGGTCGCGCCGGCCACCGTCCGCGGGTTCTCTGCCGGGCCCGACGGGCTCGAGCTGCTCGCGATCGGCTCCGACCGGCCCGAGGGGGGCGACGGGATTGTTGTCGACGACGAGAGCTGGTGGGGCGACTGAGCGTCGGCCCGCCAGGGCGAGCGCCGCTGAAACCCGGGTTCAGCTGCTCGAAACGATCGGCGGCAGCACGTAGCCCCCGTCGAAGGCCGCACCCTGCGGCTCGTACATCCGGAGGATCGGCCGGAACGGTGCGGCGGGAGTGGGGAGCCAGTTGGCGCGATCCTCCTCGGTCTCCGGCTCGTCGTGTTGGAGCACGATCGTCAGCGAGCCGTCCGCTGCGCGTCGGACGCCGGGAGTGCGGTCGCCGATCGAGTAGCGGTCGATCGGGTTGTCCAGGAGGTAGAAGTCCTTCGAGTCGTACATCGTCACCGACCAGAACGCGCCGACGGGCGGCGTCTCCTCGAAACGAAGTCGATAGCTCTTCGTCCCGTCGAGCAGATTGCCGTCGCCGTCGAGGTACACCATGGCGTAGGCGGCCTCGTAGCCGTGGTTGCCCCACAGGCCGCCCCGTGCGGCGGCAGCGCGGGCGAAGTAGCGGAGCTTCGGGACGAGGTCGAGCTTCCATTGCGACTCGTCCAGCGCCCCGATCTCGAAGAAGTCGAGGTTGTAGTCGAAGGCGTGATAGGTGAGGTTCCAGCCGTTCTGGAGGTCTCCCGTGTGGTGAAGCGCCTGCTCGATCGCCTCCGTGCCGCGAGCGACGCCGGCGCGAACCATCTCGGCGAGCACGGGTTCGGCATCGACGTAGGGCGAGTCGTCATCGAGCAACCCGAGTGGCGTGAACGTCTCCTGGAGCGCGAGATCGCGTTCGGCCGGCGCGAACGCCTGCATCCAGACCCGAAGCGATTCGAAGGAGCGGAGCTCGTCGGAGACCCGCGAGTCGGGTTGCTTGACGGTCGCATCGCCTGCGTCGATCTCCTCGTGGCCGCCGTCTCGCTAGGGTGGGCGCGTGAAGATCCGTGCCGCTGTCCTCGAGCAGTTCGGCCATCCGCTCGTCGTACGGGAGGTCGACCTCGTCGAGCCGAAAGCGGGGGAGGTCCTCGTCCGGATCGAGGCTTGCGGCGTCTGCCACACCGACATGTACACGGCCTCGGGTGTCGATCCGACCGGCTACGCGCCCTGCGTGCTCGGCCACGAGGGCGCTGGCGTCGTCGAGCGGGTCGGCGAGCGGGTCACTTCCGTCGTGCCTGGCGACCACGTGATCACGCTCTTCGCACCCGAGTGCGGCACCTGTGTTCACTGCCTCAGCCCGAAGACGAATCGCTGCGTCACGATCCGCGACCAGCAGAACGCGGGCTATCTGCCCGACGGGACCACGCGCCTCTTCCTCGACGGCGAACCGCTCCGCCACTTCATGGGCACCTCGACCTTTGCCGAGTACACCGTCATGCCCGAGATCGCGCTCGCGAAGGTCAACCCGGAGGCGCCGCTCGAGGGCTGCGCGCCGTTCGCCTGCGGGCTCTCCACCGGTATCGGCGCCGCGCTCTACACGGCGAAGGTGGAACCGGGTGCGACCGTTGCCGTCTTCGGCTGCGGCCTCGTCGGGCTCGGTGCCGTGATCGGGGCGCGCCTCGCCGGGGCCGAACGGATCATGGCGTTCGACTTCTCCGACGACCGCCTCGCCCAGGCACGCCGCCATGGCGCCACCGACACGAGGAAGCCCGGTGGGGACACGGTCGACTGGATCCGCGACGAGACCGGCGGCTTCGGGGCCGACTACACCTTCGAGGCGACGGGGAACGTCGCCGTCATGCGTCAGTCCGTCGAGGCCGCCCGGGAGGCCTGGGGCGTCGCGACGATGTGTGGCGTGGCAGGGAAGGGCGAGTTGCTCGAGGTGATCCCGCGCTTCCTCATCACGGGCCGCCGGGTCATCGGGACCTCGTTCGGCGGCGTGAAGGGACGCACCCAGGTGCCACAACTCGTCGATCGCTGGCTCGCCGGAGAGATCGACGTCGAGTCGCTGCTCTCACATCGGATCACGCTCGACCAGGTCAACCATGGCTTCGAGCTCATGGAAGCGCAGGACGGCATCCGCAGCGTGATCCGGTTCTCGTAGCGCCAGGCCGGGTCAGGCGGCGAGATGGAGCCGCCCGCCGATCTCGGAGTCGAGGGCACGCGCCAGGGCGAGTCGGACCGCGTGGCAGGCTGTGATGCGAGCCGCGAGGGGCTCGGTCGCGAGGACGACGCCGTCTTCGTCGAGCGTGTCGATCCGTGCCGGGCCGTAGCGCTCGCCGGTCTCGTCGCGTTCCTCCTGCGTCCAGATCAGCCGGGGGCGGGGGAAGCCGCGCCGGCGTCGGACGATCACCGTAAGAGCGTCGGTCACGGCGGCGCGATCGATCCGTTCGCCGCGGCCGCCTCTCGCGGTGTGCGGCCCGAGCTCGAGCCGATCGTTCAACGCCAGGAGCAGGTCGGGTCTCCCCTTCGGCTGTTCGGGCGCGGATGGAGACGAGCGGCCGAATGGGTCGCGGAAGAGTCCGCCGGGGTCGAGCGTCCAGCCGCCCTCGTGGACGAGCCGGTGGTGGCGCCGGCAGAGCAGGATCAGGTTCTCGAGCTCCGTCGGGCCGCCGTGTGCCCAGTGCTGCACGTGGTGGGAGTGCAGCGAGCGTGTGTTGCGGCAGCCTGGGAAGCGGCAGCAGCCGTCTCGCGCCTTCAGCGCCCGCCGGAGCATCGGGGAGATCGATCGGGTCTTTCGCCCGACGCCGAGCGGCTTACCGGCCCCCTCGACGAGCGCGACGAGAGACGCATCGCATGTGACCCGACGCGCGGTCTCCCCGGAGATCGGAGGACCGTCCTCGAGCGCGCAGACCCCGCCGCATCCGCGCCCAGAACCTCCGCTGCGACGTGAACGACGACCTGATAGCGGTCGCCTCCGCTCCGCTCCACGTCCCGGGCGAGGGAGGCGTCTGCGATCGCCAGGAGCGCTTCGACCCGCGATGGTGACGCTGCAGGCGGTTCCGCGGAACCGGCCTCCGGGCCCTCCAACGAGGGCGGCTGCTCCCGACCCGCCCGATACAGGCGCTCGCCGGCGACCTCGAGGGCCTTCAGAAACACCGCACCGTCCTCTGGTGCCAGCCGTCCACTAAAAACAAGCGAACCATCGTCGGCCCAGTGCCAGCTCAAGCGCTCCGCCTCCTGCACGGCAGCCGCGACGTCGGGATCGACGCGCGTGACCGCGGCGAGTGCCCGCTCGAGCTGGCTCGCGGTCAGCTCGCCGGCGAGCTCGAGCAGCTCGTCCTCGTTCACCGGCGCGGCCACCCGGGTCAGCGCGCGCACCTTCGCGTAGGAGAGCTCGCCCCGTTCGAACGCGCCCCGCACGAGTGGGAGCCCGTTCAGCGCCCGCGAGACGCGAACATGCTCCCGCGCCGTCCGGCCATCGAGACCGCAGCGCCACGCCAGCCAGCAGGCACAGCTACCCCAATCCGACCAGCCAAGCCTCCGGTCGAACTCCCCCAGAAGCGCGAGCCACCGCGCCATCCCCGCCGACAGATGTGCAGAAAGCGTTGCGAGCTCATCCTCGACCTCGAGCAGTGGCCGCTCGTCCTGGCCGGCCATGTCCAAAGAAGAAGTTGTCTGATTTGAGAACACAGCACGAGCCTAGAGCATGCACCGGACGGACAAGCCGGCAATCGTCCGAGCACCGTCGAGCGCCGTCCGCGTGCGTCGAACCGCCGCCACCCCGGCCCCGGGTGCTCCACCCGGGGCCGGGACACGCAACGACGGGGCTAGAAGCCGGTGCACTGACCCGTCTTCGTGCCGGAGACGGTGTTTCCGCCGCCGGTCGGAGCCGGGTTGTTGTTCATGCAGGCGAGGTTTCCTCCGACGGTGTTACCGGCGATCGTCGCCGACTGCCCGCCGGCGACGCGGTTGTCGTGGACCGTCAGGTTGTGGCCGATCGTGTCGCCGGCCGTGCACGACGCTGATGTCCCGATCGCCGTTTCGGAGGCGTTGTTGTGGACGTCGAGATTGCCGTCGATCTCCGTCCCGCAGACGGTGCTCGACGCGCCGGGGCGGCCGTTTGCAATCTCGGCGTTGCCCTTGATCAGCGTGCCGCTCGTGAGCGAGGTCCCGCCCGGGGCGTGAACGTCGCCGCCGACCGTGACCCCGCTCAGGGTCAGCGATCCGCCGGGATCGACCGTGATCGTCCCGTTGACCGTCGAGTCGGTGAGCGAGCAGGTCGCGCCTTTCGGCACGTGGACGTCACCCGTGATCGCGGCGAAGCTCAGCGCGCTCGAGCAGTTCGCTCCCGGTCCGGGACCTCCCGGCCCTGGACCGCCAGGACCTGGACCTGCTCCACAGCCATGAGCGGGGCCCGCGGGAGGCGCCGGCGGCCCAGGAGGGCCGGGAGGCGCAGGCGGGCCGGGATGAGCCGGCGGCCCAGGAGGAGCCGGTGGTCCCGTGGGTGCGGCGGCGCAACTCGCGACGGCGGCGAGATCCGGCACGAAGCGGGCCGCGTCGATGGTCCCGACGCCGCTCGCGAGGTCGTATCCGGGACCGGCGTCGAACCCTTGCACCGTGTACGTGTTGCCGTCCGAGTTCGTGAACGGCCCGAACGTGTTGTTGCCCTGGGTGACGTCGACGAGCCCGGAGCCGTACGGGATCTGATACAGGGCGCTGTTGATGTCGCCGAGCGGGTGCTGCGCGACCTGGTCGGCCATCGCCACGATCCCGGCGAACTCGGGCGCAGCCTCGCTCGTACCGCCGACGAGGTGGTAGCCCACGTTGTTCGGCTCGAACGAGAAGTACAGGACGACTGCCCCGTCGACGGACGCGCTCATGCTGATGTCCGGGATCCCACGGGCGTTGCCGACCGTGGAAGCGACCTTGTCCTGGAAGGAAGGCCGCGCGAAGATCGAGCTGAGGCCGCCGCCTCCTGCGCCACCGCCGACCGAGTCGAAGTCGTTCCAGACGACATCGGGCGCGAGATGGTTGCCCTGGTTGTCGAGGTCGAGCATCGTTCCGCCGACAGCGGTGACGAGCGGGTCGCTCGCCGGCCAGCCGACGACGGGAGACGTGAAGAGGTCGGAGCCGTTCAGCTGGGCGTCGGTCGCGCCGTCGTCACCCGAGGAGGCGACCACCGTCACGTTGTTGCTCTGTGCGTTGACGTAGGGGCTCCGCAGATCGAGGAGCGACTGCTCGCTCGGGAACGTCTCCTCGGTCGCGCCGAAGCTCTGCGAGATCACCTGCGCCAGATGGTTCTGGATCACGTAGTTCTCGGCCTTGACGATCTCGGGGAAGCCGGTCGTCCCCTCGGTCTCCGACGTCGGAGTCTCGACCAGGAGGATGTTCGCCCCCGGGGCCATCACGTGCGACCACTCGACATCGAGTGTCGTCTCGTCGGCCCAGTCGTCCATGTCGCTGTTGTTCGGGTCGAACGGCGGCGGTGCACCCGCCGGCGTGATGATCGAGAAGTTCGGCGGATCGGGGAGGCCGAACGTCTGGTCGAACACATGAAGATCGTTCTGGATCGTCGGCGAGCCGAACGAGTCGACGATCGCGATCGTCTCTCCTCTGCCGTCGATCCCGGCCGCGTGGAGCCCGTTGAGGTTGTAAGCCTGCTGGAGCTGGGCCGGTTGGTAACAGTGGATTCCGAGGTTCGCAAGACAGAAGTCCGTCGTGGGTGGAGTCGCGAGCGCCTTGCTGTCGATCGGTGACGCAATGAGCCCGCCCCCAACCGGTGTTGCGAGACGCACCGAGCCGGTCGCGCCCGTGACCAGGGTCACACACGCGACGGCCGCGACGAGGCCCGTGAGCCTGAGCAGCTTCGAATACATAGAAACACCCCCCTTTCAAGTATGAGCGGAGTGAGTGTCCGCAAAGCGCCGCGGAAGCGCAAGTCTCAGCGGTTCAGATCCCCTTTTCGAAGCAGAGGCTCCGTTCGTCGTCCGCGAACGGCCCGTAACGGTCGATCGGCTCGAACCCGGCGGAGCGGTAGAGCCCGATCGCCGCAGCCTGGCGGAAGCCGGTCTCGAGGCGAAGCCGCGAGTATCCCAGCGACCGCGCCGCATCCTCGATCGCGGTCAGCAGCTGCCGCGAGAGCCCGCGACCGCGCGCAGAGGGCACGACGTACATGCGCCGGAGCTCGGCCGTCTCGTCGTCGTAGCGGGCGATCCCACCGCAGGCGACGGGTCGGCCTGCCTCCGTCCCGAGCAGGAACGCTCCCGCCGAGGTGTCGAAGACCTGCGGCGGTGGGAGGCCGCCGGAGCCGGGAACTCCGGCGTATTCGGCGAGCAGCTCGTCTTCGAGATCGGCGACGAGCGCCTGGACCACATCGCTGCCGAAGCTGACGTGCTGGATCTCCATCGGATGACTAGGAGAGATTGGCGAAACGCCGCGGGCGTTGGCGGGTTCGCCCCAGAATCCCGACCAAGCAGCGTTCCGGCGCTTCCCCGCGGGCAAACCCGACGACCGTGTGAGTCGGAGAGTCGGGCCTGAATGGTCGTTTTTCCCACTTGAAACTTCGGAAACTCCACAGGGGCGCACACGCTTCCGCGTGGTGCCGAGCTCTCCTAGTTCCAATCTCGCGTATCCGGATCCACGATCTGATGGTCTGGGCCGCTCCGGCCTCTCGCCCTGGAAGAGACGATCTCATGGACCTGGTCATCTAGCGGCCCGCAGGCGGGATGGAGCGGAGCGGCTCCACGAACGCCGCGAGCTCCTCGCGCGAGTACGGCGTGTGCCGCCTTTTCGTGCCGGGTGGGTCGGTCTCGAGACCCGTGCCGGGGCGCCATTCCTTCTCGGGCCTGATCGGGCGCACCTGGAATCCGCCGCCGCAGTTCGGGCACACGTTCTCGAGCACCTCCTCGACGCAGGCGGCGCAGAAGGTGCACTCGTACGAGCAGATCCGGGCATCTGCGGCCCCCGGCGGCAGGTCCCTGTCGCAGAGCTCGCAATTGGGCCGGAGCTCGAGCATTCGAGGAGGCTATCGCTCGTTCACGCCACGGCTGCCTCGAGCGCCCCGATGTCGAGCTTTCTCATCTGCATCATCGCGGCCATCACCCGCTGTGCCTTCACGGCGTCCGGCTGGGAGAGAAGCCTCGGGAGCGCCGCAGGGACGACCTGCCACGAGAGGCCGAACCTGTCCTTCAGCCAGCCGCACGGACCCTCCTCGCCGCCGGCCGAGGAGAGCTTCTCCCAGTAGCTGTCGACCTCGTCCTGGGTCTCGCAGGAGATGACGAAGGAGACGGCCTCGGTGAAGCTGTAGTTCGAGCCGCCGTTCAGCGCGACGAACGGCTTGCCATCGAGCTCGAAGGCAACGGTCATCACCATCCCCTCGGGACGCGGGCCCGCCGAGCCGTAGTGCGTCGTGGTCACGATCTTCGAGTTGGGAAAGACGGATGTGTAGAACTTCGCGGCCTCTTCGGCCTCCGTGTCGAACCAGAGGAACGGGGTGATCGTGTTCATCGTCTGCTCCTTTTCGCTGTCGTCAACTCGTCCGACCGCGAAGCGCGGCGAAACTCATCGGTCGGCCGCAGGCAGCACGACGCTTCCCGATTCCTCGAGCCCGAAGCCGGGGTTGTGTGCGACCTCCCACGCGTGGCCGTCGGGATCCCGGAAGACGCCCGCGTAGCCGCCGTAGAACGTTTCCGAGGGCTCGCGTGCGATCTCGGCGCCGTTCGCGCGAGCCGCCTCGATCACCGCGTGCACCTCCTCGCGCGAGCCGACGTTGTGCGCGAGCGCGATCCCGCCGAACCGGGCTCCGTCGTCGGCGAGGCCCATGTCTGCCGCGAGCTTCTCACGGCTCCACAGCACGAGGACGACCCCGTTGGCCTGGAAGAAGGCCGTCTCCTGGATGTCGAGCGCCGTCGCCCAGCCGAGCGATTCGTAGAAGGCCTTCGCCCGGTCGTAGTCGGACACACCGAGCGTTACGAGGCTGAGGCTCTGCTTCACCCGGCGACCTTAGTCCGGATCCACCGATCTGCGCGGGCGGTCCGTCCGTTTGCGCTCGCCGGGCCGGGCTTACCGACTCCGTCCCCCGCGGTCACAAGACTCTCACAGGAATGCCTCAGTACGATCCCAGCCGGGCCCACGACCATGGCCCCGTGAACGCAGCCATCGCAACCAACTCCGAATCCCTGGTCTCCCCGGTGACAGGCGTAGAGCCGCCGGTCGTCGATGTCGTCGTGCCCGTGTACGACGAGGTCGAGTCCCTCCGGACGAGCATCGAGCGGCTGCATGCCTACCTCTCGGACGGCTTCCCGTTCAGCGCTCGGATCACGATCGCCGACAACGGCAGCACCGACGGGACCTGGGAGGCAGCGCTCGCCCTCGCCGACGAGCTCGCGGACGTCCGGGCGATCCGACTCGACCAGAAGGGGCGCGGCCGCGCGATCTACACCGTCTGGTCGGAGAGCGATGCACGCGTGCTCGCGTACATGGACGTCGACCTCTCGACCGACCTGGCGGCGTTCCTGCCACTCGTGGCACCGCTGATCTCGGGGCACAGCGACCTCGCGATCGGGAGCAGGCTCACCCACGGCGCGCGCGTCGTGCGCGGCCCCAAGCGCGAGCTGATCTCACGCTCCTACAACGCGATCCTGCACCTCGTGCTCCGCACACGCTTCTCAGATGCGCAGTGCGGCTTCAAGGCGATTCGCGCCGATCGCGCCAAGGAGCTCCTGCCGCTCGTCCACGACCGCGCCTGGTTCTTCGACACGGAGCTGCTGGTCGTCGCCGAGCGCGCCGGGCTCCGCATCCACGAGGTACCGGTGGACTGGGTCGACGATCCCGACTCGCGGGTCGACATCGTCTCGACGGCGGTCGCCGACCTGCGCGGGGTGCTGCGCCTCGTCGGCGGTCGGAGCACGCGGTCGCGCTTCGCCGGGCAGGTGGCGCGCTTCCTCGTCGTGGGCGTGCTCTCGACGCTGGCCTACGGCCTGCTCTACCTGTTCCTGCGCCGTGCCCTTCCCGCGCAGGGCGCGAATGCGCTCGCGCTGCTCATCACCGCGATCGCGAACACGGCCGCGAACAGGCGCTTCACCTTCGCGATCCGCGGGAGCGCCCACACGCTCCGCCACCAACTCCAGGGCCTCGCCGTGTTCGCACTCGCGCTGGCGATCACCTCGCTCTCGCTCGTGGTCCTGCACGCGATCGCGCCGCATCCGTCCCGGGCGCTCGAGCTGGCGGTGCTCGTGGGGGCGAACCTCGTCGCGACGATCCTCCGGTTCGTCCTCCTCCGTTCCTGGGTCTTCCGCTCCAACCGGGCCGCGCCATGACGACGATCGCCGCCGCCGACCCGTTCGGGCGCATCGGCGACCGGGCGCGCGCCGCGCTGCGCGGCCGCGCCGACGATCCGGTCTGGGCCCGCCCGGCGCTGGCCGGCCTGCTCGTCGCGACGGCCGTCCTCTATCTCGCGGACCTCGCGGCGAGCGGGTACGCCAACTCTTTCTACTCGGCAGCGGTGCAGGCCGGCTCGCACAGCTGGAAGGCAGTCTTCTTCGGCTCGTTCGACTCGTCGAACTTCATCACCGTCGACAAGCCGCCGGCGTCGCTCTGGGTGATGGACATCTCCGCGCGGCTCTTCGGCGTCTCGAGCTGGAGCATCCTCGTTCCGCAGGCACTCGAGGGCGTCGCGGCCGTCGCGCTGCTCTACGCCACCGTGCGTCGCCGGTTCTCGGCGCCCGCTGCGTTGCTCTCCGCGACGGTGTTCGCGCTCACGCCCGTGGCGGCGCTGATGTTCCGGTTCAACAACCCGGACGCACTGTTGACGCTGCTTCTCGTCGGCGCCGCCTACGCGGTGACCCGGGCGCTCGAGCGTGCCGGGACCCGCTGGCTCGTTCTCGCGGGCGTGCTGATCGGCTTCGGGTTCCTCACGAAGATGATGCAGTCGTTCATCGTCGTGCCCGGCTTCGCGGCCGTGTACCTGCTCGCCGCGCCCGCCGCGCTTCGACGGCGGCTCGTCCAGTTGCTTCTCTCAGGCGTCGCGATGTTCGCGGCGGCAGCCTGGTGGGTCGCCATCGTCGCTGTCTGGCCTGCCGGCAGCCGGCCCTACATCGGCGGCTCCCAGGACAACAGCATCCTCAACCTGATCTTCGGTTACAACGGCTTCGGCCGGATCACCGGGAACGAGCGCGGAAGCGTCGTCGGCGGGCGTGTCTTCGGCGCGGCGGGCGGCCTCGGCGGCGGCCCCGGCAACGGAAGCGGGATGTGGGGCCCGACCGGGATCACGCGGCTCTTCGGCGGCGAGATGGGGACGCAGATCTCGTGGCTGCTCCCGGCCGCATTGTTCTTCCTCGCCGTGCTGCTCGTCGGCTTGTGGCGCGGCCCGCGCACCGACGGACGTCGAGCCGCCGTGCTGATCTGGGGCTCGTGGCTCGTCGTCACCGGGCTCGTGTTCAGCTTCGCGCAGGGGATCATCCACCCGTACTACACGGTTGCGCTGGCACCTGCGATCGGCGCGCTCGTGGGGATCGGAGTGGTGTGGACCTGGGCGCGGCGCTACCACCTCCTGGCTCGGCTGGCGCTGGCCGTGGCGCTCGCCGGGACGGCCGTCTGGACGTTCGTCCTGCTCGACCGGACGCCCTCGTGGCATCCGGCGCTCCGGTACTTCGTGCTCATCCTGGGGCTCGGCTCGGCCGTGGTCATCGCCGTCGGGCCGCCTCTCTTCGGCGCCAATCGCACTGTCGGCCGCGCAGTACTGCTCGTCGCCCTTGCTGCGGCACTCGCAGCGCCGGCCGCCTACTCGGCCGAGACGGCTTCCACGGCGCACGCCGGCGCGCTTCCGACTGCAGGGCCGAGCGGCTCCGTGAGCGGGCCCGGTGCCGGTCCCGGAGGTCGCCGGACATTCGGGCCGGGTGGGGCACAGGGCGTCCGTCCCGGTGCTGGAGCCGCGTTCGGCGGCCCACCCGGCGGGTTCGGGTTCAGCGGTGGTCGCGGTGGGACCGGCGGCTTCGGCGGCGGCCGCGCAGCGACGGGCGGCCTCGGTGGCTTGCTCGACACGGGCACGCCGGCGAAGGCGCTGACCTCGCTCCTCGAGAAGAACGCTTCGTCGTATCGCTGGGTCGCCGCCATCGTCGGCGCGAACAGCGCCGCCGGCGTCCAGCTCGCGACGAACGAGCCGGTGATGGCGATCGGTGGGTTCAACGGCACCGATCCGACCCCGACGCTCGCGCAGTTCGAGTTGTACGTCGTCGAGGGGAAGATCCACTACTTCCTCGCATCCGGCGGCGGCGGCGCGGGCGGCGGCGGGATCGGCAGCTCGTCGAGCTCGAATGCGATCGCGAGCTGGGTGGAGCAGCACTTCACCGCGACGACCGTGGGCGGGCAGACGGTGTACGACCTCAGCCAGGCCGCCGCGACGGCCTGATCGGCCCGCGGACTACTTGCTGAGGGCGCGACGATCGCGCCGTGTGCCGCGCCACGGGCCGGGCGCCAGATCGAGCACGAGGTTCACGAGCCAGACGACGATCGTCGCCCAGAGCAGCGTGAAGAATCCGTGGATGTTGAAGCTCGAGACGATCACCGCCGTCAGCTTCAGCAGGACCGCGGCGATCACGAACCAGATCAGCCTGAGCGTGATCACCGCGAGCGGGAGCGTGAGCTTCTTCAGGAGCGGCTTGACGAGGGTGTTCAGGAGCCCGAAGAGAAGCGCCGCCTCGAGCAGCGCGAAGAACCCGCCGATCGTGACGCCGTGGAACACGATCACGATCACCGCCAGCGCGATCGCATTCGCAATCCATGACCAGAGCAATGACCGCGCCCGCCACACGACCGGGGATTCTACTGCGGCCGTGCCGGAGTCTCGCGCCGTCCGTGACCCGGGAGGCGCCCGACGGGATGTCCAGGCGACTCCGGGGGCTCTCTGCCCGCGCGTGCTGACGCTCGCAGTCGCCTCTGGAGCGGCCGTTCGCGGCGATCACGCGGACCCGCCGCTACCTCGATCTCTTCGTCGACGAACGGCTCGAGACGTGTGGTCGAGCTGGCGGCCGAGCTCTGCCGTCCGAGGTCTGACGGCTTCTCAGAGCTGCTGGAGCCGGACGCCGACGAAAACGCCGGCGACGCTCCCGATCGCCCCGAACGCGAGCGAGGTCAGGCCGAGCCCGGAGGCGCCCCAGAGCGTGGGGACGAAGCTGGCGATCGTGCCGAGCATCAGCACGCACGCGGGGATGACAGAGCGGCCCATTGCCGATCGGATCGGCCCGCGTCGGCGGTTGCTCGATCCCTCGTTCGACCGAAGCGCGCCTGTGGAGAAGATTTTCCAGAACTGTCAAGATGTTGCCTGGAAAGACGCGATAGACTTGTTCTCGAGGGCGGAGGGGTGCGTCCCCACCCTAAGGGCGGGGGTGCGCTCTGATTCCGGAAAGGCCCGCTCGGGGCTCGTCGCGGCCTCAGATCAGGCGGCTTGCGAGGAACGGCAGGCTCAGGAGGAAGCGACGGTTGAGGCCGCGGTGGCCGCCGTCGAAGAGCTCGAAGCGCAGGCTCGCGGGCAGCACTCCGGCCGAGAGCACCGCTTCGTGGAAGGCGACGGCGCCGAGATCGAGGTAGTACTCGTCATTCCGCCCCGCGTCGATCCAGATCGCCCGCAACGCGGCGAGGGTCTCGCCATGGCTCGCAGCGAGCCGCACCGGGTCTCTGGCGAGCCAGTGCTCGAAGACCTCGGGCACGATCGCACCGGTGTCGATGTGGAACGGCAGCGACACCGTCCCATCGGCGCTCGTCGAGAACGCGGCGGAGACCGCCCAGACGTTCTGGAGCAACGGGTCGGTGCGGTTCTCGAGCACGGGCCGCCCCGAGCGGAAGTCGTCCCAGAACAGGTCGAAGGAGCTGTCGTAGAGATTCCGGAGCGTCTGCGCCGCCGGCGCGAACTCGGCGGCAAGGGTGACGTCGAAGAGGGCATCGCCGGCGTGGGTCGCGACGCCGCCGAAGAGGTCCGGGCGCAGAAGCGCCCACGTCATCGCACCGAACCCGCCTGACGACTTCCCGGCGATCCCGCGGTGCCCGGCTTTGGGGAACGTGCGGAAGGTGTCGTCGACGAACTCGACCACGTCCTCGCAGAGGTAGCGGCCGTAGTCGCCGATCGCGGCCGAGTCGATCCACTGGGCGCCACCGAGCGCCGTGAACCCGTCGACGACCACGATCACCGCCTCGAGCCCGAGTGCGTCGACCTCGTCGGCGAAGCCCGGGGCGAACGGCGAGACGTTGAACCAGGAACGGGCCTGGCCGGTCATCGAGTGGAGCAGGTAGATCGAGGGGAACTGGCGGTCGGGCTCGGCGTCGTAGTTCGGCGGCGTCCAGACGAAGAGCGGCCGCTCGTGCGGGTCCCCGAGCGGATTCCCCCGCAGGGCGTCGCTCGAGACCGTGAGCTCCTGCCAGCCCATCCGGCTAGCGCGGAATCCAGGTCTCGTCGAGCCGATCGACGAGGAGTGCCTTCGCGCCGTCGATCGGGATCCGCTCCTGCTGGAGCGTGTCGCGGTCGCGGATCGTGATCGTGCCGTCCTCGAGCGTCTGCTGGTCGATCGTGAGCGCCCACGGCGTCCCGATCTCGTCCTGGCGGCGATAGCGCTTCCCGATCGACGCGGAGTCGTCGTACTCGGCGGGCATCACGCGGCGGAGGTCCTCGAAGAGCGGGCGCGCCTTGCCGACGAGGTCTGCGTCCTTCCCGACGAGCGGCAGAACCGCCACCTTCACCGGCGCCAGGCGCGGATGGAGGCGCAGGACGGTGCGCACCTCGTCCCCGACCGGCTCCTCGTCGTAGGCGTCGACGAGAAACGCCAGCGCCGCCCGGTCTGCGCCGGCAGCAGGCTCGATCACATGCGGCACATAGCGCTCCTCGTGACCGATCCACTCGAGCTTCGTGCCCGAGCCCGCAGCGTGTGCCTTCAGATCGAAGTCGCCGCGATTCGCGATGCCCTCGAGCTCGGACCAGCCGATCGGGAACAGGTACTCGAGGTCGCTCGTCCCGCTCGAGTAGTGCGAGAGCTCGTCGGCGTCGTGCGCGCGGATCCGGAGGTGGCTCGCGCGCATGCCGAGGTCGAGGTACCAGCGGTGCCGCTCTGCGATCCAGTACTCGTACCACCTGACCGAGTCCGCAGGCGGCACGAAGAACTCCATCTCCATCTGCTCGAACTCGCGCATCCGGAAGAGGAAGTTCCCGGGCGTGATCTCGTTGCGGAAGCTCTTTCCGATCTGCGCGATCCCGAAGGGCGGCTTGACGCGCAGCGACGAGGTGACGTTCTTGAAGTTGACGAAGATGCCCTGCGCGGTCTCGGGACGGAGGTAGGCGAGCGAGCCCTCGTCGCGGACGGGGCCGATCGAGGTCTCGAACATCAGGTTGAACTGCCGCGCCTCGGTCAGGTCGCAGTCCGGTGTCTGGCCCGGATGCTTCGAGGGCTTGCGGCCGCACGCCGACACCTCGAGATGATCGGCCCGGAACCGAAGCTTGCAGGTGCGGCAATCGACGAGCGGGTCGGAGAACCCGCCGACGTGCCCGGAGGAGACCCAGACCTCCGGGTGCAGGATGATCGCCGAGTCGAGGAGTACGATGTCGTCGCGCTCCTGCACCATCGCGCGTTGCCAGGCTGCCTTGACGTTCTGCTTCAGCAGGACGCCGTAGTGGCCGTAGTCGAACGACGAGCCGAGGCCGCCGTAGATGTCCGACGACGGGTACACGAAACCGCGGCGGCGGCTGAGCGACGCGACCTTCTCGATCGTCGCTGCGCCCTCGTACAGTTCGAGCTCCGCCATCCCTTGAAACTACAGTCTTGGGCGTGACCACGAACGCGGAGTCCGTTGTCGAGCTGCACGTCGTCTCCGACTCGACGGGCGAGACCGCGACGCGTGTCGTCGCGGCCACCGAGGCGCAGTTCCCGGATCAGAAGTTCACGACCGTCCGGCATCCACGCGTCGAGACGGTCGCCGACCTCCAGCTCGTGCTCTCCCGGATGGAGGACCGTCCGGCAGTGGTCATCTTCACGCTCGTCGAGCCGACGCTCCGCTCGGTGATGCGCGAGCTCTGCGACGAGGGCGGAGTCGACTACTGCGACCTGCTCTCCCAGCCGCTCGAGGCCGTGGCGAAGGTGTCCGGCCGCTCGGCCGAGATGCGGCCCGGGGCGCGGCCGCCTCTCGACGACGCCTACTTCCGGCGGATCGCCGCGATCGAGTTCGCGGTCAAGAACGACGACGGGCTCGGACGGACGCTCGGCGCCGCCGACGTCGTGCTCTGCGGAGTGTCTCGCACCTCGAAGACACCGCTTTCGATCTACCTCGGCTACCTCGGCTGGAAGGCGACGAACGTGCCGCTCGTCAAGGGGATCGATCCGCCGCCGGAGCTCTTCGAGGTGAATCCGGCCCGCGTCGTGGGCCTCACGATCGAGGCACGGAGGCTCGCCGAGATCCGGAGCGAGCGGATCGTGCTGATGGGCGGCGACCGCCGGTACGCAGATCTGAACGAGGTCTACGAGGACCTCGAGCACGCCGCTCTGATCCACAAGCGGATCGGCTGCCCCGTGATCGACGTCTCGGAGCTCTCGATCGAGGAGATCGCACTTCGGATCGTCCACACCGTCGAGCGTCGCGCCGGGGTGCAGCGTTGAAGCCGAAGCCGCCCGTTTCCCGCTCGCGGTGGGCACTCTGGCTCACGCTGCTCGGAACGGCGCTCTTCGTCTTCTACGTGATCTTCACGCCGTTCTGGTTCGCGCTCCGCTCGCTCGCGTGGCTCGCCGAGTTCCGGGCACGGCGTAGGTGAGCGACTGGTAACAATCCGGCATGGCAGACGCACGCTTTGTCTATGACTTCGACGAGCCCGCGGAGGGCGGCCGGGAGCTGCTCGGCGGCAAGGGCATCGGCCTTGCCGAGATGACCGCGCTCGGGCTGCCGGTTCCGGCCGGGTTCACGATCACGACCGACGCGTGCCGGGCCTACATGGCTCTCGGCGAGCTTCCGGCCGGGCTCGACAGCGAGGTCGCCTCCCACGTGAGCCGGCTCGAGGAGACCTCCGGCAAGCGCTTCGGCGACCCGTCCGATCCGCTCCTCGTCTCGGTGCGATCCGGGGCGGCCGTGTCGATGCCCGGGATGATGGACACGATCCTCAACCTCGGCCTGAACGACGAGGCGGCCGAGGGGCTCGCGGCGCGCACCGGCAACCCGCGGTTTGCCTACGACTCCTACCGGCGCCTGATCCAGATGTTCGGGGAGGTGGTCGACGGGATCGAGGCGCGCCGGTTCGAGGATGCGCTGACCGCGCTCAAGCGCGACCGTGGTGCTGCGCTCGACACGGACCTCTCCGCAGACGACCTCGTCGAGCTCGTCGCCACCTTCCGCACGATCTACCGCGAGTCGAAGGGCGCGGACTTCCCGCAGGAGGCCACCGAGCAGCTGATGCGCGCTGTCCGTGCCGTCTTCGACTCCTGGGACACGCCCCGGGCGCAGGTCTACCGCCATGCGAACGAGATCCCGGACGACATCGGGACAGCCGTCAACGTGGTGCAGATGGTCTTCGGGAACAAGGGCGACCGCTCCGGGACCGGCGTCGTCTTCACCCGCAATCCGTCGACCGGCGAGAAGGAGCTCTACGGCGAGTTCCTCGCGAACGCACAGGGTGAGGATGTCGTCGCCGGGATCCGTACGCCGCAGCCGGTCGAGTCGATGGCGCAGGCGGTGCCCGAGGCCTACGAGCAGCTGCTCGCGACGCTCGGACGGCTCGAGGAGCACTACCGCGACATGCAGGACGCGGAGTTCACGGTCGAGGACGGAGAGCTCTTCATGCTCCAGACCCGGGCCGCCAAGCGGACGGCTGCGGCCGCCGTGAAGGCGGCGGTCGAGATGGTCGAGGAGGGCACGATCAGCCGCGAGGAGGCCGTGCTGCGAATCGATCCGGGCCAGCTCGACCAGCTCCTCCATCCGCGGATCGACCCGGACACGGCACCGGATCCGGTTGCGAAGGGACTGAACGCGAGCCCGGGAGCGGCGACCGGCGGGATCGTGTTCGATGCCGACACCGCGGTCGAGAAGGCGAAGGGGGGGCCTGTGATCCTCGTGCGCCACGAGACGACGCCGGACGACATCCACGGGATGATCGCGGCGGACGGGATCCTCACGGTGCACGGCGGCATGACCTCGCACGCGGCCGTCGTGGCGCGCGGGATGGGCAAGCCGTGCGTTGCCGGGTGCGAGGGGCTGACGCTGACAGACGGTGTTGCACGGCTCGCCGGGCACGAGCTGCGCGAGGGCGACGCGATCACGATCGACGGCGGCAGCGGTTCGGTGTATCTCGGTGCGGTGGAGCTCGTCCCGCCGCAGCTGAACGACGACTTCGAGACGATCCTCGGCTGGGCCGACGGCTTCCGCCGGCTCAAGATCCGTGCGAACGCCGACAACCCGGCCGACGCGGTGCGCGCGCGCGAGTTCGGGGCCCAGGGGATCGGTCTCTGCCGGACGGAGCACATGTTCTTCGGCGACGAGCGGCTGCCCGTGATGCAGCGAATGATCCTCGCCGACAACGAAGCGGGACGCCGCGAGGCGCTTGCCGAGCTCCTTCCGTTCCAGCAGGCGGATTTCGACGGGATCTTCGAGGCGATGCGCGGGCTGCCGGTCACGATCCGGCTGCTCGACCCGCCGCTGCACGAGTTCCTGCCGCCCGAGGACCAGGCGGTCGACGACGCGATGCGCGCGCGAATCCGCGCGCTGCACGAGGCCAATCCGATGCTCGGCCTGCGCGGGTGCCGTCTCGGCCTCGTGTACCCGGAGATCTACGAGATGCAGATCCGCGCGATCGCCCGTGCAGCCCTGGCGATCGAGGCGCGAACGGGTGAGCCGCCGCTCGTCGAGATCATGCACCCGCTCGTCGGCTTCGCCGAGGAGCTTCGCCGTCTCCGCGAGCTGACCGAGACGGTCTGGGCCGACGAGGCACCGGGCCTCGCGCACATCGTCGGCACCATGGCCGAGCTCCCGCGCGCCTGCATCAGAGCGGGGGAGATCGCCGCTCACGCCGACTTCTTCTCCTTCGGGACGAACGACCTGACCCAGACGACGCTCGGCGTCTCCCGCGACGACGCCGAGGGCAAGTTCCTGGCCCGCTACCTCGCGGACGGCGTGATCGAGCGCAACCCGTTCGAGGTGCTCGACATCGAGGGCGTCGGCGACCTGATGCGGATCGGCGTCGAGCGCGGCCGCGCCGCGAAACCGAACCTGAAGCTCGGAATCTGCGGCGAGCACGGCGGCGAACGCCGTTCGATCGCCTTCTGCCACTCGCTCGGGCTCGACTACGTCTCGTGCTCGCCCTATCGCGTCCCGCTTGCCCGGCTCGCCGCGGCCCAGGCCGCGCTCTCGGAGCAGGGCGCGAAGGCGTACGTCGCCGCCGGCGGCTGAGCGGTTCGTGAGGCCGGAAGGCGCGCCGGCTCAGATGACTGCGTAGGCGAGCGCGACCGAAGCGGCCGACACGGCCACAGCCGCGGCGATGCAGAGCGGAACGGAGCGCTTCGCCTCGAGGTACATCACCATCAGCGCGATCCCGCCGACGAGCCCGCCGAGGTGGCCGCCGACGGAGATCCCGACACTTCCGGTCGCAAGCGAGATCCCCGAGATTCCGAACGTGAAGACGAGGTTGAAGATGAGTAGCACCATGATCTGGCCGCCGCTCTGGATCACGCCTCGCCGCTCCAGCACGAGCAGGGCGCCGAGCACCCCGAAGATCGCGCCCGACGCGCCGGCCGTGAACGCATTCGGAGTCAGCCAGAGGGCACCTGCCGAGCCGGCGAGGCCGGCGGCGACGTACAGCAAGGCGTAGCGCCAGCTCCCGATGACGGTCTCGAGCACGCGGCCGAGCCAGAAGAGGGCGAGCATGTTCAGCCCCAGGTGGATGATCCCGAAATGCAGGAACGGAGCCGTGATCAACCGCCACCAGTCGCCGGAGGCCACCCATGGCCCGTAGAGCACGGAGTGCGTGAAGATCGTGCTGCCGATGCCGTCCTGGTCACCGCCCGAGGCAAGCTCCGCGATGTAGACGCCGACGTTGATCGCGATCAGCGCGATCGTGACCGGAGTGCCGGTCCTCGAGGCCTGCCCGCTTGCGACCCGGCCGGCCGCCGAGGTCACCTTCTTCACGCCCTGCGGCTTTCCGGAATGCTCGGGACAGCGGAGCCCGACGGGCGCGGGAGTCATGCACTCGTAACAGATCGGACGGTCGCATTCCGAACAGGAAAGCCCCGTCTCGCGGTCGGGGTGCCGGTAGCAGTAGCGGGGGGCGTTGTCCACGTGAGTAGCGTATCCGGGTGCCTGTTCGCGACGTCTTCGCACCCGCGGAGGTACGCCAGGGGCGCCGGACCCCTTGCGGCTCTGACCGGTTCGGCGCACACTCTTAGGGGATGAGCTTTGGCTCGCCTCTCGCGTTGCTGGCCCTGCTTGCGATCCCGGCCTTCCTCGGCGCGGTCGCGGTTCTCGCGCGACGGCGTCCACGGAACCCGGTCGTCTTCACGAACCTCGGCGTCCTCGAGACGGTCATCGGGTCGTCTCGCCGCCGGCGGCGAAGGCTCGTTCCGGCGGCGCTCCTCCTGCTCGCCCTCGCGCTCGCGGCGACCGCCGCTGCGCATCCGCAGGCGCGGGTGCCGGTGCGGGTGGACAACGCGACGATCGTCCTCCTCGTCGACGTCTCGGGCTCGATGAGCGCCCGTGACGTCGAGCCGACGCGGCTCGACGCAGCGGTCGCGGCGATGCGCAGCTTCGTGCAGAACCTCCCCAAGGGCTTCAAGGTGGGCCTCGTGCAGTTCAGCGACAGCCCGGCTGTTCTGGCCGTCCCGACGGCCGACCACGCGCGTGTCGCACAGACGCTCGATCTGCTCACGCCGGACTCCGGAACGGCGATCGGCGCGGGCCTCGTCAGCGCGACGCGCCTCGTTCAGAGCTCGCTCCGGCAGGCCGGCTACATCCGTGTGCCGGGCCGGCGGCTTCCCGCCGCGATCGTGCTGCTTTCCGACGGGAACCAGACGCAGGGCCCGATCCTGCCGCTCGCTGCGGCGCAATCGGCGCGGCGGGCCGGGATCGCCGTCGACACGGTCGCGCTCGGCACGTCGCACGGCATTCTCGGCTACGGGCCCTTCGCGCGGCGGGTCGCTCCCGATCCACCGTTGATGGCCGCGATCTCGAAGGCCACGGGAGGGGAGACCGCCACCGCCTCGAACTCGGACCAGCTCTCGGGCTTCTATCGTGGCGTCGGGAGGAGCTTCGGCCACGCGACGAAGACCGAGGATGTGGCGTCGTGGTTCGCCGCTGCGGCGGCGCTGCTGCTGGCCTCGGCGATTCTGCTCGGCCGCCGGCTCACCGGTCCGCTCGCCACCTAGCGAAGGAGCGCCGCGAGCTCCTGATGGCCGCCATACTCGGCCCAGCCCGCTGCGGTGCCGCCGTGAAGTGCGTCCTCGATCGCCGGATCGGCGCCGAGCTCGAGCAACGCCTGGACTGACGCGGTCCTGCCCGACTGGGCGGCGAGGTGAAGTGCAGTGATGCCCTCACCGTGGTCGGGGCCGCCGAAGGTGCCGCGACGGTTCACGTCGGCGCCGAGGGCGACGAGCTCCCTCACCGAGTCCGTCCTGCCGTTCACCGCCGCCCACGTCAGCGCTGTCCCACGGTAGGGATCCGCATCGATCGCGGCGCCGAGCTCCACGAGCAGTCCGAGAACGGCGACGCGATCGCTCTTCGCGGCCCAGACGAGGGCCTCGTCGAGGATCTCCTGAGGGTCGTCGGCGGGTTGCCAGGCCGGGAACCCGCCGTGCGGGCGGTAGAACGCGCGGTGCGCTCCCGCCCGCGGGGTGCCGACCAGCTCCCGGACGAGGTCCGGCAAGCCGAGCCCGGCCGCGACGCGCAGGTTTCCGGGCTCGAGGCCGAGGAGCGGCACGACCTTGCGGTGCCCCCAGAAGAGCGCGACGACAAGCGGCGTTCCGCCGTCTCCGCGAGCAGAGAGCTCGAGCCGGCCCCCTGCATCGAGCATGACCTGCGCGAGCTCCCGGCGGTTCGAGTAGCCGGCCTGATGCAGCTTCGTCCACCCGTAGTCGTTGCCGCGGTTCGGGTCGGCGCCCCGCTCGAGCAGCAAGCGCACGAGCTCGAGCCGGTTCGCCATTCCGAGCAGGTCGTTGCCGTTCGTCCCGCGCGCCCCGACGAGCTCGGGATGGGAGTCGAGAAGCTCCTGGAGGCCGTCGAGGTCGCCGGCCTCCACGGCGCGATAGGCGAGCATGAACGGGGTCGGCGGCTCGGTCCCGTCGCGGAGGGCGGCGACGCGGGCTTCGAGCTCGGCCCAGCTGTCGAGGCCATGGCGCCGCGCGAGGTCGAGCCTTGCCTCCACGACCGAGACGCCGCCGGCGGTCGCGATCCCGTCGGCACGGCCCTCGTAGTAGTCGATGTCGGTATGGAACGGTTCCTCAGGTATAGGCTGATTCTACGAATGGCGGCGTGCGCGAATGCCTGATCTCTCCGGTGTCCGCGCCAAGCTCCGGCGCGCCGACGAGCTGCGCCAGACCCACGACGTGCTCTTCGAGGCCTATCTCGAGGGGCAGCCGTACTCGATCGACTTCGACTTCGACCCGGAGACCGGCTGGCACACGTTCCGGTGGAAGGTGACTGCGGAACCGCCGCTCGAGGATCTCGCCCTCATCTTCAGCGACATCCTCGGGAACCTCCGCTCGACCCTGGACTACCTCGTCTGGCAGCTCGTTCTCGTCGGTGGTCGCAAGCCGGGGCGGAAGACGTCGTTTCCGATCGTGAAACGGGAGAAGGACTGGGCGGTGCAGGGCGAGGCGGCGCTCAGAGGCGTTCCGGAGGAGTGGGCGCAGCTGATCGAGCAGATGCAGCCGTTCCAGCGGCTCGACCGGCCCGACCTGCATCCGCTGGCGATCCTCGAGCACGTCAACAACCTCACCAAGCATCGCTTCCTGCCCGCCGCCGTCCTGACGGCGGACACGTTCAGCTACCTGATCAACGTCGCCGACGTGCCGGAGGGGGAGAGCTTCGAGAGCTACGACTTCGTCGACCGGCCTGTCGTGGACGGCGGCGAGGTCGCCCGTTTCCGCTCCGCGTCGCATCTGCAGGTCGCGGTGCACGTCAACGAGCACCCGCGCTTCCGCATGTCCTTCCGCGACGGCGTCGAGATCGAATGGCTGCCGATCGACCTCGTGGAGTGGGTCCGGGAGGCGGTTGCGCAGTTCGAGACGGCGTTTCTGCCGTCGGCCTCAGCGCGCTCCGCCGGCGAGCCGGGCTGACGCAGGATCGCGCCGTAGCAGCCACATCGCGAGGCTGCCGAGCGCCGGCCCGGCAGCGAGCACGCAGAGGGCATAGCGCCAGCCCCACCAGGAGACGAGCTCCGGCACGAGCCGGATCGAGGCGATCGTCAGCAGGAACCCGAACGCCGTCTGAACGGTGAGCGCCGTCCCGACATAGCTGCGGTCGGCGAGCTCGGTGACGGCTGCGGAGAACTGAGCCGAGTCCGCGATCACGGAGATCCCCCAGACGGCGGCGAACGCGAGCACGACGACCTTCGGCCCGCCGAACACCGCGGCCGAGAGCAGCGAGCAAGCGCCGCTCACGGCCATCGCGGCGATCGTGATCGTCGTCCGCCCGAGCCGGTCGCCCACGAGCCCGCCCAGGACACAGCCGGCGAAACCGGCGATCCCGATCACCGCGAACGACTCGAACGCATTCGCCCGTCCGCCGCCGATGCTTGCCGCGAGGAACGCGGGCAGCCATGCCCAGACCGCATAGAGCTCCCACATGTGGCCGAAGTAGCCGAAGTTCGCGAGCCGAAGCGGCCGGTCACGGAACACGCGGACGATGTAGCCGGGCTCGAGCGGGGGGCTCGGCGCCGCATAGGGGCCCTCGCGCAGGACCAGCACGAGCACCGCTGCCAGCACGCCGAGCCCGCTCGCGAGCGCGAGCACGAGCCGCCAGTCGAGATCGGTGAGCCCGTTCAGCAGGTGCGGAAACGCCGTCCCGACCGAGAGCGCGCCCACCATCACCCCGATCGCGAGCCCGCGCCCCCGCCGGAACCACGACGCGAGCAGCTTCATCCCCACCGGATAGACCCCTGCCAGGAAGAACCCCGTCGCAACGCGTAGCGGCAGCGCCACCGTGAGCCCGTGCGCGAGCAGCGCCACGAGCGCATTCGACGCCGCGGCACCGACCGCCGACACCGCGATCAGCACATGCACGCTCACCCGGTCGGCCAGGTTGAGGAACGCCGAGAAAAGAGCTCCCACCACGAACCCGAACTGGACGGCGCTCGTCAGCCACGAGGCATCGCCGTTCGAGATCCCCCACTGCGACTCGAGCGCGGGGATGACCGCCGAGGCGCTGAACCAGACGCTGAGCGCCAGCACCTCGACGACCGAGAGGAGCACGAGCACCCGCCAGCGGCCGGCGTCGGCGGACTCGTCTGCTGGGCGGGGATGCGCGAGCGGGAGTGCGACAGGCTGGCTCATGGGCTCAGGGTAAAGCGCTGAGGCTCAGGAAGGCCAACTTGACAGGGGAACGTGTGTTCGTATAGAACATACGTTCCGTGATCGCTGCCATCGTCATTCCAGCGTTCGATCTAAGAGCCGCTTTGCTCCTGCGGCCGGCGCTGGAGGCCGAGCCGGCGGCGCTCGCGCCGCTGCCCGGGACGGAGGCATTCGTGGGCTCCGTGACCGCGGCGGCGCAGTTGAAGGGCGTCCGGCCGGGGATGCGGCTCGGGGAGGCGCTCTCGATGTGCCCGCAGCTCGTGCTGGTCGACCAGGACCCGGCGGGAGTCGAGCAGGCGTGGGAGGGGATCGTGCGCGGGCTCGAGAACGCGGGGTTCGCGGTCGAGCCTGTCGAGCCGGGAACGGCCCTCTTCGAGACGAAGGGTGTCGAGCGGCTCTACGGCGGGCTCGAGCCGGCGCTGAAGCGGGCGCTCGCGGCCGTCGGGCCGGCCTGGGATGCCCGCGCTGGAGCAGCGGAACGGCGCTTTGCGGCGCTTGCCGCAGCGGGCGTGGCGCGGCCGGGTCAGGCGCTGATCGTCTCCGACGACCGCACACGCAAGTTCCTCGCGCCGTTGCCCATGACCTTGCTCCCGCTCGAGCGGGAGCGTTACGACGAGCTCGAGGAGCTCGGAGTACGAACGATCGGAGAGCTTGCCGGGCTCCCGGGTGGTGCCGTCGCCGAACGACTGGGGCCGGACGGCCGGCGCGCCTGGAGCCTGGCGAGGGGTGAGCACGATGGCCGCGTGGCGCCAAGGTCGCCACATGTGTCGCTCGTCGAGACGTTGGAGTTCCCGGAAGCAGTCGGCCAGGAGCTGACGCTACGGAGAGGGCTCGGCGTTCTGATCGACGGGCTGCTCGCCCGGCCCGAGCGCGCGGGGCGTCCGCCGCGAAAGCTCGCCCTCTGGGCGAGACTCGTCGGCGGCGCCTCGTGGCGACGGACGGTGACGCTCCGCGATCCGACAGCGGATCCGGAGCGGCTGCGGCTTGCGCTCGGCCCGAAGCTCACCGAGCTACCGGCACCCGTGCTCAAGCTGCGGCTCGAAGCGGTGGAACTGGCCGGAAGCAGCGGCGAGCAGCTCGAGCTCGTCCGCGCGGAAGGAGATGTCGTACGGGGGAGATTGCGTGAGGGCCTGCGCCAGGTGAAAGCAGCCGTGGGCGCAGGCGGGGTATCGATGGTGGTGGAGGTGGCACCGTGGTCACGGATTCCGGAGGCTCGCGCGCTACTCGTTCCGCGCGACGACTGAACGCCCAGCGTCTGAACTCTCCACGTCCGGCGCTCGTCGAGGCGCATGGCGACGGCGTCCCGAACCGGGTCAACCGCCAGCGCGTCGCGAGCGTCCGCGAGGAATGGCGGATCGTCGACCGCTGGTGGACAGACGAACCGGTCGACCGCCGCTACTTCGACCTCGTGCTCGAAACGGGGGAGAACGCGGTCGTCTACCGCGACGGCGAGACGTGCATGTGGTTCACACAGCGGGCCTGACGGCGGTGGCCAAATCGGTCATAGAGGCCGACCGATTTGGCTAGTACAGGCGCGTATGTCGAGTTGCATGCGCACTCGGCGTACTCGTTCCTCGACGGAGCCTCGCTGCCCGAGGAGCTTGCCGCCAGGGCGGTCGAGCTCGGGTACGACGCGCTCGCGCTGACCGATCACGACGGGGTCTACGGGTCACTCGAGTTTGCCCAGGCTGCAAAGGCGCTCGGGCTGCGGGCGATCACCGGGGCTGAGGTCACGGTCGAGAACGGAGCCCACATCACGCTCCTCTGCGAGACACGCCGTGGCTACGAGAACCTCTGCCGCATTCTCACGGACACCCACGCCCGCACCCGGGCAGAAGGCCGCGAGCGCGATCTGCTCCCGGCGGCAACGACCGCCTCCTTCGTCGCGGAGCACGCAGAGGGCCTCGTCTGCCTGTCGGGCTGCGCCCGCCATGGGCTCGCCGTCGCCGACCCGAACGGCGCCGCCACGCTTGCGCAGGCCTACGAGAAGGCCTTCTACGTCGAGCTCCAGCGCCCCTTCGAGCGCGGCGATGCCCGCCGCAACGCCGCGCTCGAGGAGCTCGCCGCGACCCTCGACGTCCCGACCGTCGGCACCGGCGACATCCACTCCCATCACGAACGCCGCCTGCGGCTCCAGGACGTCCTCGTCGCGATCCGGAACCGCACCTCCCTCGACGGCTCCGAGCGCGAGCGACGCGGCAACCACGAATCGGTGCTCCTGCCGCCGAACGAGGCTGCTGAACGGCTTCCGCCGGATGCCGCCGCCCGCACCCGCGAGGTCGCTGACCGCTGCGAGTTCGACCTCACCCAGGAGCTCGGCTACCGCTACCCCGACTTCTCCGACGGCCCCGACCCGGCCGACAAGCAGCTGAAAGACCTCTGCGAGCACGCGTTCGCCACTCGCTATGCGGCTACTAGCCCAATCGCTCGCGAGCTTGCTCGTGAGCGATTGGGCCAGGAGCTGAACCTGATCGCCCGACTCGGCCTCGCGGGCTTCTTCCTGCTCCACTGGGAGGTGCTCGAGCTCGCCCGCGCCTGCGCGCACGAGGTGCGCGGCGCCGGCTCGCCGCGAAATGCGCTGCCGCCGGGCCGGGGAAGGGGCTCGAGCGTCGGCTCGATCGTCTGCTACCTCACGGGGCTCTCGCACGTGGATCCCGTGCAGGCGAACCTCTCGCTCGGCCGGTTCCTGAACGACGAGATGGTGTCCGTGCCGGACATCGACCTCGACTTCCCGCGCGACATCCGCGAGAAGCTGATCGTCGCCGTCACCGAGCGGTACGGCCGCAAGCACGCGGCCCTTGTCGCCACGTTCTCGACCTACAGGAGCCGCGGCGCGATCCGCGACGTCGGCAAGGCGCTCGGGCTCCCGTTCGCCGAGCTCGAACGCCTCGCCCGCGTCACCGACGGCTGGCATGCGACCGGGGTCGCCGGGGAGCTCGCGACCGTGCCCGGCGATCATTCGGGCCCGCGCTGGGAGGCCTTCCGTGAGCTGACCCACGAGATCGCCGGCCTGCCGCGGCACATGTCCCAGCATCCCGGCGGGATGATCATCTCCACGAGGCCGCTGATCGACCTCGTCCCCGTGCAGCCCGCAGCGATGGCAGGGCGCCAGATCTGCCAGTGGGACAAGGACTCCTGCTCCGACGCCGGCTTCCTCAAGATCGACCTGCTCGGGCTCGGGATGCTCTCCGCGGTCGAGGAGGCGATCGACCTGATCGCGCGCCTCCACCGCGAGCCGATCGACCTCTCGAGGATCCGGCTCGACGACCCCGAGGTCTACAAGGAGATCCAGGCCGCCGACACCGTCGGGCTCTTCCAGATCGAGAGCAGGGCCCAGATGCAGAGCCTCCTGCGCACTCGGCCCGAGAACCTCGACGACCTCACCGTCCAGGTCGCGCTCGTCCGCCCGGGCCCGATCCAGGGCAAGGCCGTGCATCCCTACATCGACCGCCGCCAGCGCCTGCGCGACGATCCGAGCTTCGTCTATCCGGTCGAGCACGAATCGCTCCGTGAGCCGCTCGCCGAGACCCTCGGCGTCGTCGTCTTCCAGGATCAGGTGCTCGACGTCTCGATGGCCGCCGCCGGCTTCAGCGTGGGGGAGGCCGAAGGGCTCCGCCGCGCGATGAGCCGCAAGCGCAGCGAGGAGGCGATCGAGGCGTTCCGGCCCCGCTTCGTCGAGGGCTGCCTCGGCAACGGGATCGACCTGCCGACCGCGCACGTGATCTACGACAAGCTCGTCGGCTTCTCCGGCTTCGGCTTCCCGAAGTCGCACGCCGCCGCATTCGGCCTGCTCGCCTACCAATCGGCCTGGCTGCGCCGCTACTACCCGGCGGAGTTCCTCTGCTCGCTCCTGAACGCCCAGCCGATGGGCTTCTACCCGCCGGCCTCGCTCGTCCGCGACGCCCAGCGCCGCGGCGTCGAGGTGCGCCCGCCGCACGTCAATGCAAGCGCCGCCAGATGTACCGTCGAGATGGGGGCCGTCCGGATCGGGATCGGCTACATCCGCTCGGTCGGGGAGGCCGAAGCAGAGGGGCTCGCCGCCGAGCAGCCCTACACGAGCGTCGCGGATCTCGCCCGCCGCGCGTCCGCCGGCAAGGGCGCGCTCGAAGCTCTCGTCTCCTCCGGCGCCTGCGACGACTGGGGGCCGAGGCGCGAGCTCCTCTGGAGCCTCGGGCTCACACCAAGGGGAGAGACCGTCACGGGCGGTTCCCGCCAGCTCGCGCTCCCGATCGGCCCGACCGCCGAGACCCCCGAGCTCCGCCCGCAGACCGACTGGGAGCGGATGCTCGCCGACTACCGCCACACCTCGATCTCGGTCGGGATGCATCCGCTGCAGCTCCTGCGCCCCCACCTCGGGGCGGCTTGTGTTGCAAGTAACGAGCTCGGCGGCGTTCCGCATGGAGACAGGGTCGAAGTCGCGGGCCTGGCCGTCGCCCGCCAGCGCCCCTCGACCGCGAAGGGGATCGTCTTCATGCTGCTCGAGGACGAGCACGGCCAGATGAACCTGATCATCCCGCCGCCCGTCTACGAGGCGCACCGGGCGATCGTCCGCGGCGAGCCGCTGCTCCTCGCCCGCGGCCGCTTCGAGCGCGTCGGCCGGAACGAGAACGTGCTCGTCGACGAGCTCGAGAGCCTCGGTCCGCTCGCCCGCAGCGCGGCAAACGACGCCGAGGTGAGAGCGAACCTCCCGGCGGCACATCATTTCGGGCATCGTTAAGGCGAGATGGTCCTCTTCCCGATTGCGCTGCTCTGGGTTGCCGGAGTGCTTTTCTGGATCATTCGCAAGAGCCTGAACGAGCCCGAAGACCAGCCCGAGCAGCCTCACCGGTTCCGCCCGCGCAGTCCGAATCCCGGTCACAGGCCGGAACGCTCCCCGTCCAGCCGTTCGGCGCGCAAGCGCACGACGAAACTCTGATCGAACCGATCCGCTCGTTTCGGCGAATGCGCTTTGCGGTGAACCCAGAAGGGAGGAGCGAATGACCCCGAATACGAACCTCGCGATCGTCAAACAGGTGTATGCGGCCTTCGCGCGCGGTGACGTCACACGGATTCTCACGGCGTTGACCGACGACGTGGATTGGGCGTCCGACGGGAGCGTTGCGCCCTGGCACGGCCCGCGCACCGGGAAGGAAGAGGTTGCGCGATTCTTCGGCGAGCTCGCAGCGTCGATCCAGATGCTCGAGTTCACCCCGATCGCCGTCGCGGCGAGCGACCATGGCGTGTTCGCGATCGTCCGGGCCCGCTTCCGCGCCCTCGCCAGCGGGCGCGAGGCGACGATGCACCTGCACCACTACTTCGGCTTCCGTGACGGGAAGGTCGAGTTCTTCCGCGGCTCCGAGGACACGGCGCAAACCGCCATGGCGCTGGGTGAGTTCGAGGGGCGGAACGTCAGCGATTTTCGATCTCGAGCGCGAACATCGGCCAACGTTTCGCGACGCCGCGATTGAACGCGGTCTCGTACTCCTCGTCGGGCCCTTCCTCGATGTTGCGCGCGTAGTCGTCGCGCATGTCCGCCAGGATCTCCGTAGCCGTCTCGATCGCGTCGATGTAGTCGCCGTAGAGCTCCTCCGCGTCGTCCCGGTCGGACTGGTCGTACAGCGAGAACCTGGCAGCGGCCTCGTCGATCACGTCCTGGTTGTCGGCCGCGAAGACGTCGAGCTGTCGCGAGATCACATCCGCGAAGCGTCCGCGGCGAAAGATCACGCAAGCCCCCTGTACACGGTGAGGTGGGCCTCCGCGGCGGCATCCCAGGTGAGCTCGGCCCGGGCGCGATCGGCTCCCGCCTGCGCGGCCGCGAGTGCCTCGGGATCGCCGAGGAGCTCGCGAACCGCTTCGGTCAGGGCCTCGACGTCACCGGCGGGGACCACGCGCCCCGCGCCGTAGTTCGTCACCGGCTCGGCAAGGCCGCCGACGTCGTAGGTGACAGCGGGCACGCCCGCACCGAGCGCCTGGAGGAGCGCGCCGGATTGGTCGAGCTCGGCCTTGTAGGGGAAGATCGCCACGGTCGCGTCCGAGAGCGCCCGGTCGAGCTCCGCCGGGGTGAGGTACCCGAGGCGCCATTCCGTCCGAGGCGTCTCGAGAAGACCGTCGAGCGGCATCGCCGGATCCCCCGCGACGAGCAGTCGCGCGTCGGGGAGCCGTGAGACGACCTCGACCGCGTCCGCGAGGCCCTTGTAGGGGCGGATCACGCCGAGCGCCAGGATCGTCTGCCGGTCGTCGGCATGGACGGCGTTGCTCGGATACACGGGATGCGGGATCACGACCGGGTCGGTCCCGAGCTCGAGGAGCGCCTCGCGGCCGCGCTCGGTGTGCACGACCACGCGATCGAAGCGCGCGAGGAGCTTCGACCAGAGCGCCCGCTTGTCGGCCGTGCGGCGTGGCAGCAGATCGTGCGCCGTGAACACCGACGGACTCCGGAAGGGCACCCGGACGTCGACCTGCGGCACGGCGAGCCACTGCATGTGGACGACATCCGCCTTGAGCCGCGCGAGCGATGCTGCCACCCCGAGGTGCTCACCCGCCTTCAGCGGCAGCCGCGCCCGGGAGCGGCGAAAGAGGCGCGAGGACAGCGGATAGAAGCGCTCGACCCGCCTGTAGTCCTCGGGCGGCGGCAGCTCGGCAAAACGGAAATGGGAGGTGTGGAGCTCCACCTCGGCACCGGCACGACCGAGTGCCGCGGCGAGCTCGTGGTCGTACCAGGGCGTGTAGGCCGGCGGATCAGCGATGACGACACGCATTGGTGGCTTACAGTAGGCGAAGTGCTCGTCCGCACCTGGAACCTCTTCCATGGCAACACCAACCCGCCGCGCCGGGCCGCCTACCTGCGCGAGATGGTCGACCGGATCACAGCCGGCAACCCCGACATCGTGTGCCTCCAGGAGATTCCCGCCTGGGCGCTTCCGAAGCTCAAGGACTGGACGACCATGCAGGTCGCGACCGCTCGGGCGAGACGCTCGAAGCTCGGGCCGCTGCCGATCCCGGGCACCGTCGGCCGTGCGTTCACGGCCCCGCATCACGGCCGCTTCCGCTCAGGTTTCGCCGGTCAGGGAAACGCGATCCTCTTCCCGGCCGACGCGCAGGTTCGCGAGTACCGGACGATCACCCTGAACACGAACGTCTTCTGCGAGGAACGCGGCAGGCAGCTCGGGCTCACCCCGAAGCAGATGGTGTGGTGGGAGCGCGAGCGCCGCGTCTGCCAGGTGCTGCAGTACGAGTTCGCAGACCGGTCGCGCATGCTCGTCGCGAACCTCCACGCGACCCACAGCGCAAAGGACATCCGGCTCACCGACGCCGAGGTCCGCCGGGCGATCAACTTCGTGATCAAGTGCTCCGAGCTCGAGGAGTCGCTGATCGTCGGCGGCGACTTCAACATCGCCTTCGAGCAGTCCGAGATCCTCCAGGAGCTGATCAACGCCCCCCGCGAAGCCCGCTGGAGCGCCGCGACGACCGGCATCGACAACGTCCTCCTGCGCCGCGCGGTCGCCACCTCGGTTCGCCTCTGGCCCGACGACGAGCGGAGATACAAGAAGCGGATCCTCTCTGATCACGCGCCGCTCGAGGTCGTGGTCGAGCTGCGGCCGAAGGACTGAGGCCCAGCGATTCTCGTCCCACGTTGCGACCCGCCGGTTCGTCAGTGAGGATGGATTGGCCGAGCGGGCATACTGCGAAGGTGCTCGTCTTCCGATCGAAGCGCCGCAAAGTACTCGCCGCGTTCCTGCTCGTCGACCTCGTCGGAACGCTGCTCGCGAGACTCCGTGGTTACCGGTTCGGGCGTAACACCGTCGTTCGGTGCCGCCGCGGTCATGTCTTCACGACGATCTGGATCCCCGGGGCCTCGTTCAAGTCGCTCCGGTTGGGCTGGTGGAGGGTGCAGCGATGTCCGGTCGGCCGCCACTGGACGGTCGTCGTTCCGGTGCGGGAGGCCGACCTGAGCGCTCGTGAGCTTCGCACGGCGCACGAGCTCAGGGACATCAGGATCCCCTAGTCGCGGCCCGAGCGAGGCCGCTCAGGCGTCGACGGGGAGCGACGACCCGTGCTGCCAGGCGGCACCGGCGCTCGCGATCATCACGAGGCCGATCGCGAACCAGGCGCGCGCCCCGAGGTGCTCGTGGAGAAGAACGACACCGACGAGCGCCGCGACGGCCGGCTCGAGGCTGAGGACGACGCTGAAGACGTGAGGCGGCAGGCGGCGGAGCGCCTCGAGCTCCATCGACCAGGGGAGAGCGGACGACAGGAGGCCGACGCCGGCCGCCGCGCCGACGAGTTGCGGGTTGCGGAGGTGATGGCCGGCGCTTGCGATCCCCCACGGGGCCGCGAGCAGCGAGCCGAGCGCCATCGCCGGGGCGAGCCCCGAGGCGCCCGGCCAGACGCGGCCGACGCGCACGCTGAGCAGGATGTAGAGCGCCCAGAAGAACCCGGCGACCGCGGCGAGCACGATCCCGCCTGTCTGGACCGCGTGACCGGCGCCGTTCGCGAGAAGGGCGATGCCGGCTCCTGCGAGCGCCACCCACACGAAGTCCACCGCCTTGCGCGAGCCGAGGACGGCGACCGCGAGCGGGCCGACGAACTCGATCGTCACGACGACGCCGAGCGGGGCGCGGTCGAGGGACTCGTAGAACGACATGTTCATGCTCACGAGCACGATCCCGAGCGCCGCGATCAGCCTCAGATCGCTGCGGTGACGTCCCCGGAGCTGAGGACGGGAGATCGTCCACAGGGCAAGCGACCCGAAGAGCAAGCGCAGAAACACGACTCCGGGCGGCCCCAGCGACGGAAACAGCGACTTGGCCACCGCCGCGCCGCCCTGCACGGAACAGGCGGCGCCGAGAACGAGTCCAACCGCGGACGCGCGGCGCTGGCGCAGCGGGTCAGGCGTCGGCAGCCGTGCGGAGCCCCAGCTCCGGCCCGATCGGCTGGAGCGCCGAGATCACGTTCGTGATGTGCTCGTCGAGCTCGAGCCCGAGCAGCTCGGCGCCCGCATAGACCTCGTCTCGATGGACTCCGGCAGCGAACGAGGGCTGCTTCAGCTTCTTGCGCACCGACTTCGGCTCGAGCCCGTCGAGACCGGTCGGCCGCACGAGCCCGCAGGCGTGGACGAAGCCGGAGAGCTCGTCGCAGGCGAACAACGTCTTCTTCAGCGGCGTGTCGCGCGGCATCTGAAGGTGCTCGGCATGTGAGAGCACGCCCTCGATCACGACCTCGGGATAACCGAGCTCGCGCAGAATCGGTGCGCCGTCCTGCGGATGCTTGTCGAGCGTGGGATGGATCTCGTAGTCGAAGTCGTGCAGCAGGGCGGTCACGCGCCACAGCTCCTCGTCCTCGCCGAACTTCCGCGCATAGAGCGCCGTCGACGCCTCTACCGCGAGCGCATGGCGCAGCAGCGCTTCGCTCTTCGTGTACTCCGTGAGCGTCTCCCAGGCCTGTTCGCGTGTCGGATCCAAGGCGGTCGCTACGATAGCGGCCTTGTCGACCACCGTCGCCAGCGAGGCTGCCGTGGAGTCGTTCGTGATCGAGGGGGGACGCCCGCTCAGCGGGCGCGTCCGCGCCGCGGGGAACAAGAACGGCGCCCTGCCGATCCTCGCCGCCTGCCTGCTCGTCGACGATCCGGTCGTGCTCCGCAACATCCCGCGGATCCGCGACGTCGACACGATGCTCTCGCTCCTCGTCGACATCGGGGCCCACGCGGAGTGGCTCGGAGAGAACGAGGTTCGCGTCCACGCCGCCGGTGTCTCGAAGACCGAGGTCGACGAGGAGCTCTCGGACCGCATCCGCGGCTCGTTCCTGCTTGCCGGCCCGCTGCTGGCCCGCCACGGGCACGCGTTGCTCTCGCCCCCCGGCGGTGACTTCATCGGCCGCCGCCCCCTGGATACGCACGTCCACGCGTTCCAGCAACTCGGAGCCGACGTTTCCGTGGGACGCCGCTTCGAGCTGCGCGCCGAGCGTCTCCACGGCAAACGCATCTTCCTCGACGAGGCGAGCGTGATGGGCACCGAGAACGCGGTGATGGCCGCAGTGCTCGCCGAGGGCCGCACGGTGCTGATGAACGCCGCCTGCGAACCCCACGTCCAGGATCTCTGCCGGTTCCTCGTCTCACTCGGCGCGCACATCGAGGGGATCGGCTCGAACGTGCTCACGATCGAGGGCATCGACGAGCTCTCGGGGGGTGAGCACCGGATCGGCGCCGAGCACATCGAGGCCGCGAGCTTCATCGGGCTCGCCGCCGTGACCGGCGGAGACGTGACCGTCGAGGACATCGAGCCGGACGACTTCGTCTCGATCCTCGCCGCGTTCGAGCGGCTCGGGATCCACGTCGAGGTCGGCGAGACGAGCCTCCACGTTCCGCCCGGGCAGGAGCTCGTGATCCGGGACGACCTCGGCGACCAGATCCCGAAGATCGAGGACGGCCCCTGGCCGGCGTTCCCGGCCGACCTGACCTCGATCGCGCTCGCGGTAGCCACCCAGGCACGCGGGACGATCCTGATCTTCGAGAAGATGTTCGAGAACCGCCTGTTCTTCGTGGACAAGCTCGTGCGGATGGGCGCGAGGATCATCCTCTGCGATCCGCACCGCGCCGTCGTCACCGGCCCCGCGAAGCTGCACGGCTCACGCCTCGAGAGCCCGGACATCCGCGCCGGGATGGCGATGATCATGGCCGCGCTCTGCGCCGAGGGCACCTCGACGATCGGCAACATCAGCCAGATCGACCGGGGGTACGAGCGGATCGACGAGCGCCTGCGCGCGCTCGGCGCTTCGATCGAGCGCGTTTAGGGCCTAGCTCGAGCCAGAGAGCCGGACGAGCCGGCCGGACGTCACGCCGCAGGTGAGCGTGGCGAGGTTCCCGACTTGCACGAAGCTGAGAAAGCTCGGTACGAGGGAGAGGCCGGGAGGCATCGTGCAGGTGAGGCCGCCGACGGTGAGGCTGTCAGCGGTGATCGCGGAGATCGTGCCGGTCGCGGTCTGCTGCTGCTCCACGGTCGAGGAGCCGAGCGTGACGACGGAGACGTTGAAAACGGTGCCCTTCTGTCCGGACGACGTCGCCACGCTTGGAGTCGTCACCACAGGCTGAGGGCCGGGATGTGCGCTGTAGGTCGCGCCGGGATCGGGCGCCGGCGCGTACTTCACGGTGCGGAGGATGCCGCCCACACAGGTGATCTTGACCGGATCGCCGATCACGAACCGGCCGGCGCTCACCGCGACCTTCGGCGGGATCGAGCAGCCGAGCTTGCCGACGAGGATCCGCTTCGTCCCGAGCCCGCGGATCTCGCCCGTCATCGCCGTTCGCATGAACGAGACGTGGATCGACGGCTGTCGCTGCTTTCCGGTCGCGGCCAGGGCGGTCGTGGGAATCGCGGCCATCACAGTCGCCACAACGAGCAACCTGAGCACACATGAAGTATGCGCCTCGTTCGCGCCCTTGGCAAGCGCCCGGCGGGCCGTCTGCACCGCCTCGGATACGCTCACCAGAATGGGTGCCGCACGTGCAGAGCAGGCTCAGGTGAGCGTCAAGCTCGAGCTGGGGAGCGGGAAGCCGCCGAGCATCGGCACGGGCCTCGCGGTGCTCGACTACCTCATCGGCGAGCTCGCGACGAGCGCGCGGATCCGGCTTTCGCTCGAGGTCGCCCCGGGCGCCGTCGACGAGGCCGTCGCGGCCGCCGGGCGCGGCGTGGGGGAGGCTCTGGCGCCGTTGCTTCGTGCACCCGGTGCCACCGGAAACGGATTCGCCTGGCTGCCCGCCGACGAGGCGCTCGCCGGAGCGATCCTCGAGGTCTCCGACCGGCCGCTCGTCGCCTCGAACGTGGACTTCTCGGGCGTCGGCGGCCTCGGCCGGGACGTCGTCGCGGTCTTCCTGCGTGAGCTCGCCGAGGGCGCCGGGCTCAACGTCCACGTGCGCGTCCTCGAAGGCAAGGACCCCCAACACGTGCTGCGCGCGATCTTCAAGGCGCTCGGCGCGGCAATCGGCCAGGCGTGCCGTACGCCGGAAGGAGAGCGATGAGCAAGCAAGCCGTGCGCACGGAGGCGGCCCCTGCGCCGTTTCAGGGCGCCCCGTACAACCAGGCGATCGTGGCGAACGGATTCGTGTTCGTGGCCGGCCAGCTCGGGCTCGAGCCCGGATCGACCGGCGTCGTCGACGGCGGAATCGGGCCGCAGACCGAGCGGGTCTTCGCCAACCTCCGCGCGATTCTCGAGGCCGCGGGCTCCTCGCTCGACCAGGTCGTGAAGACCACCTGCTTCCTCTGCAACCTCGACGATTTCGCCGGGATGAACGAGGTCTACGCCCGCCATATCGGTGCCACGCCGCCGGCCCGCTCGACCGTCGAGATCGGGAAGCTTCCCGCCGGAGCGCTCGTCGAGATCGAAGCGATCGCGCTCGTCTAGCTTGAAGGCGATCGAGGACTTCGTTCGTTCGCTCGACCTCGACGCCTATCTCGTCGGCGGCGCCGTTCGCGACGAGCTGCTCGGGCGCGAGTCGAAGGACGCGGACTTCCTCGTTCCCGGCGTCGACGCAGAGGCTTTGCGAGCCGCGCTCGTGCCGTACGGACGTGTCGAGGAGCTCACGGTCGGCGGCAAGCCGGTCGGGATGAGGCTCTATCCGCGCGACCGCGCGTTCAGGACGCTCGCACCCGCCGGGATCGAGTTCGCGCCGATCCGTCGAGAGCGCTCGACGGGCCCCGGCCGCCACGACTTCGAGATCGTCGTCGACCCGGAGGCGTCTGTCGCCGACGATCTCGCGCGGCGCGACTTCCGGATCAACGCGATGGCCCGGCGTCTCTCCGACGGGGAGCTCGTCGACCCCCACGGGGGGCGCGAGGACATCGAGCGGAGGCTCCTGCGGACGGTCTCCGATCACAGCTTCGAGGAGGATCCCCTCCGCCTCGTTCGCGGGTTGCGATTCGTCTCGCAGCTCGATTTCGACCCGGACGAATGGACGCTCGCACAGATGCTCGAGCACGCCGAGCTCGTGACGATCGTGTCCGGCGAGCGCATCGGAGGCGGGCTCGCGGCCGACGGGATGGGCGAGCTCTCGAAGCTCCTGCTCGGACGCGAGCCGCGCAAGGCGCTGCGCCTTGCGCGCGACACCGGCGTGCTCGTCGCGCTGCTTCCGGAGTCCGGGCCGGCCGTCTTCTTCGACTCGCACTCGACCGATCACGACATGACCGTGGAGGAGCACGTCTTCGCCGTCGTCCAGGCCGCAGCCGACGCCGGGATGCCGTTGCGCGTACGGCTCGCGACGCTCTTCCACGACCTCGGGAAGCCCGTCACAGGCGAGGGTGAAGATCACGCAGAGCACGGCGCGCGACTCGCCGATTCCGCGATGCGGCGACTCCGGTATCCGACCGAGCTGCGCGAGCGTGTCGTCAGGATCGTGCGCTTTCACCAGTTCCAGCTCGGCGAGGGAGACCCGGCCGAGGCCCGGCGGATGCTTTCGCGTCATGGCGACGGCCTGACGTTCGACCTCGTCGACCACTGGCAGGCCGACCTCAGCGGGCGCGACCAGACCGATTCGGTGCGGAAGAAGCTCGAGCGTGTGTCGGCCTTCCGGCAGGTCGTCGAGCAGGAGCTGACGAGCGCGCACCGGCTCTCGGATCTCGCCGTCGACGGCGCCGATCTGATCCAGCTCGGGTACCGCCCCGGCCCCGAGCTCGGCAGCACCCTGAACACGCTTCTGCAGGAGGTGGTCGAGGAGCCGAGCCTCAACCGCAGCGAGAGCCTCCTTGCCCGTGCCGAGGAGCTTCTGCGCACATGATCCGCTGGAATGCGCCGGGGCCCTACATCGTCGCGTTCACGACGCGCGAGGGCGGGGTGAGCACGGGCGCGTACGCGTCGCTCAACCTGGGCAGCCGGGGAGACGACGAGGCGCGGATCGTCGAGAACCGCCGGCTCGTCTGTGCAGAGCTCGGGCTCGACCCCGACCGGCTCGCCGTCAACCGCCAGCGCCACACGGCCGTCGTTCGCGAGGCCCGGCCTGGGCTGCGCGAGACGGGCGACGCGCTCTGGACGCAGGAGGCCGGACAGCCGGTGCTGGCACTCGCGGCGGACTGTGTGCCGATCGCGATCGCCGCCACGGGCGGCGCCCCGGCGCTCGCGGTCGTGCACGCCGGCTGGCGCGGGCTCGCGGATGGAGTGGTGGAGGCCGCCGTCTCAGCGCTCGGAAGCTCCGGCACGGCGGCGATCGTCGGGCCCTCCATCGGGCCCTGCTGTTACGAGGTCGGCCCGGAGGTCTCGACCCGGTTCGACGACGACCTCACGCAGGGCCGGCTCCTCGATCTGTGGGCTGCAGCCGAGCGTGCGCTCCGCCGCGCCGGCGTCGGTGCCGTCGAGCGGCTCGACCGCTGCACCCGCTGCCATTCCGCCGAGTTCTTCTCCCATCGCGCGACCGGCGTCCCGCACGGCACACAGGGGGTGATCGGTGCTCTCGCCGGCTGAGGTGCGCGCCCGCTACGAGCGCGTTCGCGCCGATGTCGGCGACACGGTGACGATCGTCGCGGCGACGAAGTACGTCACCGTCGCCGAGATGGAGGTGCTCGTCGAGGCGGGTATCGAGGTCGTCGGCGAGAACCGTGCGCAGGACCTCGAGGCCAAGCACGCCGAGTTCGGCGACGCGTTCCGCTGGCACTTCATCGGACGCCTCCAGTCGAACAAGGTGAAGGTCGTGAACGCCCGGTGCGAGCTCGTGCACTCGCTCGATTCCCTGTCGGCGGCATCCCGGCTCGAGATCCCGGCGCTGCTCCAGGTAAACCTCTCCGGCGAGGAGTCGAAGGGCGGGATCCGGCCCGCCGAGATCGGCGACTACCTCGGGCACGACATCCGCGGCCTCTCGACGATGCCTCCCGCCGCCACCCGCCCCGACGACTCGCGGCCCTGGTTTCGTCGGCTCCGCGAGCTTGCCGTCGAGCACGCGCTTCCCGAGCTCTCGATGGGCACCACCCAGGACTACGAGGTCGCCGCTGCCGAGGGCGCGACGCTGATCCGCGTCGGCAGCGTGCTCTTCCGGTAGCCCCGGGGTTTACCATCCAGACCGAATGAGTTTTGGCGATCTCTGGAACCGGACCCTCGTCTACTTCGGCATCGCCGAAGAGGACGAGGACTTCTACGACGAGGACGAGCATTTCGCGGCGGAGGAGTCGCTCGAGCAGAGCTACCGCGACCGCCCGAACGTCCGCCGCCTGACGCCGCGCCGCCGATCGCAGGGATACGACGACTGGACCGAGTCCGCGGAGACTCCCGAGCCGGCGCCTGCGCCCGCCGCACCCGAGCGGTCGTCTCGCTCGTCACGCTCGAGCGTCCGTCACATGGCGGCGGTGCCGAATCCGAACGCCGTGAAGGTGCACCTCGTGCTGCCCCGGAGCTTCAACGACGCGCAGCAGATCGCGGACAAGTTCAAGCACTCGATTCCGGTGATCCTGAACCTCCAGAGCGCCGACGCCGAGCTCTCGAAGCGTCTCATCGACTTCGCGAGCGGCCTCACCTACGCCCTCGACGGCGGCATGCAGCGCGTCGCGGACAAGGTCTTCCTGCTGACCCCGCGCAACGTCGAGGTCAGCGCCGAGCAGCGAGCCCAGATGCTCGAGCGCGGCGGGTTCTACAACCAGGCGTAAACGGCCCGGAAGAAGTCCGCGGCGGAGCCGCCCTGAGCTCCTGCAGGCGTCAGGAGGTCTTGGTGGCGCTCCAGGAGCCGCCCGACGGCAGGGCGCGGTAGCTGCCGGACATCGACTTGCCCGAGACGGAGCCGGTGTAGGTGGCGCCCGCGCCGACCGCACCGAACTTGATCGCGCTGCCGTTGACGCTGCCGGTGACGGTGTAGGTCCCGTGCGGAAGCGACAGCTTGATCGTCCCGGCCAGCTTCGACCCCGTCTGGGTCCAGTGGAGGGTGAAGGTCCCCGAGTAACCGCCGCTGTAGTGCCCCGACCAGGTGCCGGCGAGGGCGGACACCTTCTTGGGCTTGAGCTTCGCCGAGCTGTTGCCCGTGCCGACGGTGAGCGCCGCTACCAACGAGACGGCGAGGGTCAGCAGGGCGACGTTACGCCGTGATGAGGTCATCGAACTCGCTCCTTGAGTGAGTGATGCTGTGGCGGGGAGTCGTGTGACCGGCTCGCCCACAGGGCCGCTCGACGCGGTTACCGCTGAGGAAAAGCAAACCAGCGCGGACGCTGACGGCATCCGACTCGAGCATGCGCGAATGCTACAAGCCGGGAAGAGCGATTCAAAGGGGGATTTTCGAGCAGCGCGTTCCGGGCCCGTCGAAGAAGGTCGTCGGCCTCGGAATGCCGGCATACGATCGCGAAGGACGTCGCGGTGAGCCTCTAGTAGCCCGGTCGGCGGTAGGCCTGAACGGTCGGGACGTCGAGCTGGAAGCCGACGCTTCGATACACGCGTCCAGCGGGATTGGTCGACTCGGTGACGATCACCCAGCGATCGCAGCCGCGCTCGCCCGCCCACCGCGCCGCAACTCCCAGCAAATGGGAGGCGAGCCCCCGGCGCCGGTGGGCGGCGTCCGTCCCGACGTTCCGGTAGCGGGCAGTCGTCCCGCACAGGACGATTCCGAGGCTGGCCGCAAGTGTCTCGCCGGAGAAGGCGCCGAAGAACGAGGCGAGGCCCCGCTCGGAGAGTGCGAGGTCGGCGCGGGCCCGCGCCCGCACGAAGGGCTCGTGGGAGTGGGGCGGCCACTCGCCGGTTCGGGCGTTGTCGGCCATCGCGGCGGCGACGAGCTGCTCCCAGTCGTCTGCCTCGAGGGAACGCACCGAATACGGGGCCACAAGCGGCGTCTGACGCGGGAGCACACGGGTGGTGAGCACGTCGTCGAGCTCGAGCTCGAGGCCTCGATCCGTCCACGCCGAGGGAACGCGGGGCATCGCCGGAAGACCGATCGCCTTCCATGTCGCCGCCGGGAAGGCCTCGTCGAAGACACCGATCCACCGCTCGGCCTCGTCACGGGTGTCGGTGTCGGTGACGAGGAGGCAGTTGCCCCAGTGATAGGTCGGGTTCTCGGGCGTCCGCACGATCACGTGGTCGCCGCGGTCATCGACGGTCGAACCGCTGTGTTCGCGCACCGCGAGGTCGGTCGTCCACGCGATCGGAAGCTCTCGCACCGGCCGATGCTAACCCGGTATCCGCCCGTGCCAGCGGCCGGTCCGGGTAGGACTCCAGGTGTCCAACCCGAAAGCGGCCGCGATGGTCCTCGACACGGTCACCACCATCCAGAACTTCGTGGACGTCTTCATCGGCGTCTATATCCTGGTGCTCGTTCTCTGGGTGCTCGCGTCGTGGTTCCGCATTCCCTATTCGTTGAAGCCGGTCGAGCGCTTCCTGCACGATGTCTGTGACCCGTACCTGGGACGATGGCGCCGGATCCTTCCGTCGATGGGGCCGTTGGACCTGTCGCCGATCGTGGGAATCCTGGCGTTGGTCATCCTGGGCGGGATCATCGACGCCGTGCTGAGCCGGCTCCACTAGCGAAGGAGAGGTATGTCGTACACACCAGTCGAGTTGAGGCACGTACGAGTCGGCCGGAGCCTGTTCGGCTACAACCGGTCGATGGTCGAGCAGGTGATCGAGGAGGTCGCCCAGAGCTTCGAGGCGACGTGGCGCGAGCGCGGGGAGCTGGCCGACAAGGTCGAGGCACTCGAGAAGCAGCTCGAGCAGCACCGCCAGCGCGAAGGCCTTCTGACCCAGACGCTCGTGGCGGCGGAGCAGGCCGCAAGCGACGTCCGCGAGCGGGCGCGGCGGGAGGCCGAGACGATCCTGCTCGAGGCTCATGGTGAGGCACGGGCGGTCGGGCGCCAGGCATTCGCCGAGCGGGAGCGGCTTCAGCTCGAGTCACGGCGGATCGAGGCCATGCTGCGCGCTGCGCTCGGCGTGATGGCGGAGCGCCAGGAGCTGGCGGAGTCCGAGGCGCCGGCTTCGGCAGCGCCGACCCCGACCCCGGCAGCGCCGATGGAGCCCGAAGCGTCGGTCGTCCCGGTCTTCGAGGCGAAGGCGCCGGCAACGCCGGTCGAGCCCGAGGTGCCGGTCGCACCGATGCCCGAGGTCAAGGCGCCCACGATCCATTCGATGCCGCCGGTGGCCGACATCGCCGATCCGCCGGTTCCTCCGGCTCCGATCGACAAGGTGCTCCCGCCGGCGACCGAAGACGACCTTCCCGGCTGGCCGCTCGAACGCGAGGACACCGCCGAGTTCGACCCGATCTCGATCGCCGAGGAGACCCCGATTCACGAGGCGGAGCCCGAGCACCACGCGGAGCCCGAAGCCGCCCACGCAGACGACTCCCACGCGGAGCCGGTGCTCGAGCGGATCTCCGGAGCCGGATCGCGCGATTTCGACTGGGGGGAATAGCGGCGCGTAGACTGAGGACGTGAACGGCTCGACGAGGCTCGGGGTCCGCGCGGTACCGGGTGCAACGAAACCGGGGCTCGTCGGACGGCACGGAACGGCCTGGAAGGTCACGGTTTCGGCACCTGCGGAAGCCGGGCGCGCCAACGAGGCCGTGATCCGGCTGCTCGCAGACACTGTCGAGCTCCCGCGACGCGACGTCTCGATCGTCGCAGGCCACGGCTCGCGCGAGAAGGTCGTCTCCTTCGACGGCATCTCGGCCAAAGAGCTCGACGCGAGGCTTGCCGTATCGTCCATCGGGGGAGAAACCTCCGCATGACGCCCGCCGAAGCAGCGGCGTTCCGTGTGCAACTCGAGGCGGAGCGCGAGCGGCTCGTGGTCACCCTTGCCGTGATGCGTGAGGACGGGCAGCGGACGATGGACGACGAGGTCGGCGTCCCGGGCGGTGTCGGAGCGGATACGGCGTCGTTCACGTTCGAACGCGAGTTCGGCACCGGTCTCGAAGAGGGCCATCAGCACACGCTCGAGCAGATCGAGCACGCGCTCGAGAGGCTCGACGACGGCACGTACGGCACGTGCGAACGCTGCGGCAAGGTCATCGGCTCAGAGCGCCTGGCCGCGCGCCCCGCTGCGACGCTCTGCATCGAGGACCAGAGGCTCGCCGACCGTGGCTGAAACGCCTTCGGGGATCGATCCGCCGCGCACGCAGCCGCCCGACGTACGGGTCGGCTCCTCGACGAACGGGCTCGCCCCGATCTCGAGTGCAAGCCGCTCGCTCGGCGCCGGGGCGTGGCAGTGGGCCGGGCTCGCCGCCGTCGTGATGGCGGCGGTCGCAGGCGACCAGATCACGAAGCACGTCGTCACGAGCCGGCTCTCGCTCGATCAGTCGTCGCACATCCTCGGCCCGCTCTCGATCCACCGCGTCGAGAACTCCGGCATCGCGTTCGGCCTCTTCACCTCCGCCACGTATGCGGTGATCGTCCTCACGGGCATCGCCGTCCTCTGGATGCTCATCTACTTCGCCCGCTCCGGCGCCCGCCACCCGGTGATCCCCGCCGGGCTCGGCCTGCTGATCGGCGGCAGCGTCTCGAACCTCGTCGACCGCGTCCGGCTCGGCCACGTCACCGACTTCATCGACTTCGGCTGGTGGCCCGCGTTCAACCTCGCAGACAGCTTCATCGTGATCGGGGTCGGGATCCTCCTCGCCGCCATGCTCGGCGCCGACCGCGGCCCCAAGCAGGTTCGGCGCCCGCTCGACGTCGCCGCGCGCTAGCCGCCCGCCCGGCGCCGGCAGCATCGGATCGACCTCCAGGCCGCCCCAAAAGGACACGTCGGCACCCCGCACCCCCACCCATTGAGGGTGGGGCCGCAGCCCCGCCGCCCTCGAAGGGCGATGCTACTCCCGCCCGGCGCGGGGAAGTGTCGCGAGACTGTGACGGTTGACTGAGATCCACCGAACGGTGTTGGACGTTCCGGCCGAGGCGGCAGGGGAGAGGCTCGACCGCTTCCTCGCGGGGCATCTCGGCTCGAGGGCCGCCGCCGGGCGCGCGATCGAGGCCGGCGTCGACGTGGACGGGCGATCGAGGCCGAAGAGCCACCGGCTCGAAGGCGGGGAGCGGATCGAGTTGAGCGAGCCGGACGAGCCCGACGCCGAGGTCCGGCTCCCGGCAGGCCCGCAACCGGCGATCGCCTGGCAGGACGAGCACCTCGCCGTGATCGACAAGCCGTCCGGCCTCGTCGTCCACCCGGGCGCGGGCCGCCCCGGGGGCACGCTCGTCGACGCACTCGCCGGACTCGTCGCCGGTGGCGACGATCCGGCGAGGCCGGGAATCGTCCACCGGCTCGACCGGGACACCTCGGGCCTCCTCGTCGTCGCGCGATCCGACGAGGCCCACGAACGCCTCTCGGCCCTCGTTCGGCAGCGCGGGCTCGAGCGCACCTACCTCGCGCTCGTCCGCGGCCGCCCCGCATCGCGCAGCGGCCGGATCGAGGCACCGATCGGCCGCGACCGCGACGATCCGACCCGCCGGTCGCTCGAAACCGACTCTCCCCGCGACGCGATCACCCACTTCGAGGTCGTCGAGACCCACGGTGACACGGCACTTCTCCGCGTCACGCTCGAAACCGGCCGCACGCACCAGATTCGCGTCCACCTGGCGGCAATCGGGCTTCCGGTCATGGGAGACACGGTCTACGGGGCCACCGATCCGGCGCTCGACCGGCAGTTCCTGCACGCAACGCGGCTCGCGTTCGAGCATCCATTCACCGGCGAGCGGATCGAGGTCGACTCCCCGCTGCCGCCCGATCTCGCCGGTTACCTGGCTTCGCTCAGCTGAACGCCGGTTGCCGCTACGATGGGGCTCGTTTTCCGACCCTCGACCCGGCGGATGATCGACGCGGACGGTGGCCGGCTTAGTGCCGGTCCCGCAGAGAGACCACCGGTGGATTGCAAACCGAACCGAAAGGGGCTCACATGCCCGTTGTCTCCATGAAGGAGCTGCTCGAAGCCGGGGTCCACTTCGGCCATCAGACGCGGCGCTGGAACCCGAAGATGAAGCGATTCATCTTCACCGAGCGCGGCGGCATCTACATCATCGACCTCCAGCAGACCCAGCAGCTGCTCGACGAGGCGTACGACTTCGCCCGCGGCATCGCCCAGCGCAACGGCTCCGTGCTGTTCGTCGGGACGAAGAAGCAGGCGCAGGACGCAATCTCCGGCGAGGCGAAGCGCGTCGGCATGCCGTACGTCAACCACCGCTGGCTCGGCGGGCTCCTCACGAACTGGCGCACGATGTCCGACCGGATCCAGCGCCTCCACGAGCTCCGCTCGCTCCGCGAGGAATCACAGCTCGACCTGCTACCCGCCAAGGAGCGGATCCAGATGCTCGCCGAGCTCGAGAAGCTCGAGGCGAACCTGGGCGGTGTCGCCGACATGCGCCGGCAGCCCGACGCGATCTTCATCGTCGACCTCCGCAAGGAGCAGCTTGCCGTGCGCGAGGCCCAGCGCCTGGGCCTGCCGGTGATTGCCCTCGTCGACACGAACTGCGACCCGGACGAGGCCGAGTACGTGATTCCGGGCAACGACGACGCGATCCGTTCGTGCTCGCTCGTCATCCGGACGGTCGCCGACGGGATCGAGGCCGGGAAGCAGAAGGTCACACCTGCCGAGGTGGCCCGGAAGGACACGCCGGTGGAGCCCGAGGCGGCGGCCGAGCCCGCCGCTGCGGCCGAGCCCGCCCCTGCAGCCGAGACGGCGCCCGCAGCAGCCGCACCGGCCGCGCAGGAAGCTCAGCCGGAGCCCGAGGAGGCCCAGTGACCGAGATCTCGGCGGCGATGGTGAAGCAGCTCCGCGACGCGACGAGCGCCGGGATGATGGACTGCAAGCGTGCGCTTCAGGAGACGAGCGGCGACTTCGACGCCGCGGTCAAGCTCCTCCGCGAGAAGGGAATGGCCTCGGCGGCCAAGCGGGCCGACCGCGAGACGACGGAGGGGATCGTTCTCACCCGGGTCGAAGGGGGCACCGGCGCGATCGTGGCAGTCGGCTGCGAGACCGAGCCCGTCTCGAAGAACGACGACTTCCTCGCCTTCGCGAAGACGGTGCTCGACACGGTGTTCGAGAGCGGTGACGAGGCCGCGGCGGAGCTCGACGGCCAGCGCGTCGAGCTCGGAGCGCGCCTCGGCGAGAACATCCAGATCGTCGGCGTGCGCCGCCTCTCGGCCGCGGACGGCGAGACCCTCGCCGACTACGTCCATCCGCCCGCGCGGAAGGTCGGCGTCCTGATCGAGGGCAAGGGCAGTGCGGATGTCGCACGCCAGCTCGCGATGCACATCTCGTTCTCGCGGCCCACGTATTCCTCGCGTGAGGAGGTTCCGACCGAGCTCGTCGACGCCGAGCGCGAGATCCTGCTCGGCCAGGAAGACATCCAGTCCCAGCCGGAGGAGAAGCGGGCGATGATCGTCGAGGGCCGTCTGAACAAGCGCTTCTTCGGCGAGTCGGTACTCGGCGAGCAGCCCTGGATTCACGACGACAAGCTCACCGTGACGAAGGCTCTGAATCAGGGCGGCTTCGAGCTCGTCGACTACGCCTGGTTCTCGGTCGGCTGATGGAGGCGGCGCCGGAGCCGCGCTCCCCGCTCGCACCGGTCTTCCGGCGGGTGCTGCTCAAGCTTTCCGGTGAGGCCCTGATGGGGCCCACCGAGTACGGCCTCGACGCCGGCACGATCGACGACCTCGCACGCGAGCTCGTCGACCTGCACGCATCGGGGCTCGAGCTCGCGCTCGTGATCGGCGGCGGCAACGTCTACCGCGGCATGAAAGCGACCGCCGCCGGGATGGACCGGGCGACAGGGGACTACATGGGCATGCTCGCCACGGTCTTCAACTCGCTCGCCGTGCAGGAGGCGCTCGAGCGGAACGGCGCCGACACGCGCGTGCTCTCCGCCCTCGACGTGCGCGAGGTCGCCGAGCCCTACATCAGGCGCCGCGCGATCCGGCACCTCGAGAAGGGCCGCGTCGTGATCTTCGCCGCCGGCACCGGGAACCCGTACTTCACGACCGACACCGCGGCCGCGCTCCGGGCGCTCGAGATCGACGCTGAGGCGATCCTGATGGCCAAGAACGGGGTTCGCGGCGTGTACGACGGCGATCCGCGGACGAGCCCGTCGGCGGTGTTCCTGCCGACGATCACGCACCTGCAGGCGATCGAGCGTGGGTTGAAGGTGATGGATACGACTGCACTCTCGCTCTGCATGGACAACAATCTTCCCATTCACGTGTTCGAGCTCGCACCCGGAAACATCGGGCAGGTCGTCGCCGGCGAGAACGTCGGCACGCTGATCTCGACCCCGACCAAAGGAGGGACGTAAGTGGCTGCCATCGACGATTTCATCTCGGATTGCACCCAGCGGATGAACAAGTCGGTGGATGCGGCTCACGAGCACTTCAACGCCGTGCGCACGGGTCGCGCCTCCGCTGCTCTGCTCGACCGGATCCAGATCGACTACTACGGAACCCTCTCGCCGCTGAAGAACATCGCCACGATCACGGTGCCGGAGGCGCGGATGCTCACGATCCAGCCGTTCGACCCCACGTCGATCAAGCAGATCGAGCGCGCGATCCAGGAGTCCGATCTCGGGCTGACGCCTTCGAACGACGGCAAGCTCATCCGGCTCCCGATCCCGCAGCTCACCGAGGAGCGCCGCAAGGAGTTCGTGAAGCAGGTGCGGAACATGGCAGAGGAGGGGCGCGTCGCGATCCGTAACGTGCGCCGGGACGTCATGAAGCACCTCGAGGAGCTCGTGAAGAACGGCGATGTCGGCGACGACGAGGAGCGCGCCGCCGAATCGCGCGTGCAGAAGCTCACCGACGAGCACGTGCAGCAGATCGACGAGCTCCTGAAGCGCAAGGAAGCCGAGATCATGGAGGTCTGATGAGGGCCTTTTCGCTGACACGAAAAGGCTAGGACAATCCATGAACCTCATCTCTCGGATTCGCACGCTGGCTCGCGTGCGCACGCTTCCGGAGCGGGACCTGCCCGAGGTAGCGGAGACGGTCGCGATCATCATGGACGGGAACGGGCGCTGGGCGCGCCGTCGCGGGCTTCCCACCGTGCTCGGCCACCGCGCCGGGACGCGTGCGCTGCGGCGCACGGTCGAGGCCGCGATCGACTTCGGGATCCGGAACATGGTCGTCTACGCGTTCTCCACCGAGAACTGGTCGAGGCCGCAGGACGAGGTGGACGCGCTGATGGAGCTCTTCGGCGAGACGATCGAGCGCGAGCTGCCGGATCTCGCAGACCAGGGCGTGCGCGTGCGCTTCATCGGCCGCCGCGACCGGGCGCCCGAGACGTTGCGCCGCCGCATGGAGGCGATGGAGGATCGCACCGAGCTGAATACGCGCCTCGGGCTCTGGATCGCGTTCGACTACGGCGGGCGCGCCGAGCTCGTGGAGGCGACCCGACGGATCACCGAGAGCGGCCTCGACCCCCGCGAGATCGACGAGAACGTCCTCGCAGCGCACCTCTACGCACCCGATCTCCCGGACCCCGACCTGCTGATCCGCACGAGCGGCGAGCTCCGCGTGTCGAACTTCATGCTCTGGCAGCTCGCCTACGCCGAGCTCGTGTTCGTCGACCGTCTCTGGCCGGACTTCGACGAGCGCGACCTGCGCGCCGCGCTCGCCGAGTACGCCAACCGGCGGCGCCGGTTCGGCGGACGATGACGAACATCGTCTCGCGGCTGATCGTCGCGGCCGCGGCGATCCCGATCGTGCTCGGCGCCGTCTACCTCGGCGGCTGGTGGCTGTTCGCCCTCGTCGCGCTCGCCGGCGTGCTCGCGCTCCACGAGTACTGGCTGCTCAGCAAGCCGCTCTCGCCGCTCTCGCCGGCGGGCTACATCGGCGGCGCGCTCGCCCTTGTCGGGGCCGAGACCGGCGGTGTCCAGTGGATGGTCGGCGGAGTGCTGACGACCCTCGCGCTCGCATTCCTGCTGAAGGGGATGTCGGCGACCCGGGCGGCCCCGACGGTCTCGATCTCGGCGACCTTGCTCGGCCCGGTCTGGATCGGCTGCGGGCTGTCGTTCGTCCTGCTGCTGCGCGCGTTGCCCGTTCATGGCCGCCTGGCCGCGATCACGGTCGTGATCGCGGTATGGGCCGGCGACACCCTCGCCTATGCGGGCGGGCGCCTGCTCGGCAGGCACCGGATGGCACCGAACACCTCACCGGGAAAGACCTGGGAGGGGTTCGCGTTCGGCAGCGCGGCCACCGTCTTCGTGGCGTTCGTGGCGCTCTACAAGGCGGACTTCCTCACGATCACGGAATCGATCCTCCTCGGGATCGTGCTCGCGATCGCCGCGCCGACCGGCGACCTGTTCGAGTCGATGCTGAAGCGCGACGCCGGCGTGAAGGATGCCGGCGCCCTCCTCGGCGGCCACGGCGGCATGCTCGACCGGCTCGATGCGCTCCTCTTCGCGGTGCCGGCCGCCTACTTCTGCATGCTCGCCTTCGGCTACCACTGAGCCGAAAGACATCGGTGCCTGGCACCGGTCTTGGCTCTGGAAGCCGGTTTGCCGTGATTCGAAGCTCGGTGCCTGGCACCGGTTCTTACGCTGCGTGAAGGGTGTGGCCCCGCCCCGGCGGTACGCTGAGTGGGGATGAAACGGATCGCCCTGCTTGGCGCGACCGGCTCGATCGGGCGCCAGGCGATCGAGGTGATCGCTGCGCACCCGGAGCTCGAGCTCGTGGCCGCGACGTCCGGTTCGCAGCCGATCGAAGGGCTCGCGCCGCTGACGCAGACCGGGGGAGACCCGACCGCGCTTCTCGAGCAGGCACAGCCGGATGTCGTGCTGAACGCCGTCGTCGGCTTCGCCGGCCTGATCCCCACGATGTGGGCGCTCGAGAACGGCGTCACGCTCGCGCTTGCGAACAAGGAGAGCCTCGTCGCGGCCGGCGACCTCGCTCTCGCAGCCAGGGAACGCGGTCGAGGTGAGCTGATCCCCGTCGACAGCGAGCACTCGGCGCTCTTCCAGTGCGCGCTCCTCGGGGAGCCCGAGAGCCTCGTGCTCACGGCAAGCGGCGGCCCGTTCCGCGGGCTCACGGCGGACGCCCTGACCGAGGTCACGCCGGCGCAGGCGCTCGTGCACCCGACCTGGGCGATGGGGCCGAAGATCACGATCGACTCGGCCACGCTTGCGAACAAGGGCCTCGAGGTGATCGAAGAGCACTTCCTCTTCGCCGTCGACTACGACCGGATCGAGGTCGTGATCCACCCGCCGTCGATCGTCCACGGGCTCGTCCGCTTCCGCGACGGCGCCGCGATCGCGCATCTCGGGAACCCGGACATGCGCGTCCCGATCTCCTACGCGCTCACCTATCCCGAGCGCGCGGCGACCCCTGTCCCGCCGCTCGAGCTCCGGACCCTCGAGTTCCACGAGCCTGACACCGATACGTTCCGAATGCTCTCGCTCGCACGCAGCGCCGGCGAACGCGGCGGCACCTTCCCGTGCGCCTACAACGCGGCCAACGAGGTCGCCGTCCAGGCGTTCCTCGAGGGGCGGATCGGCTTCCTCGACATCGCCCATGCGGTGGAGGACGTTCTCGCCTCCGTCGACGGCTCCCCGGCTCGAGACCTCGACGAGCTGATCGAAGCCGATGCCCGCGCACGAGAGCTGGTGCTCGTCAGATGAGCGTCGGCTCGACGGAGCTCGGCGAATGAGCATCGCGATCGCCATCTTCGGGCTCGCAGTCCTGATCCTGATCCACGAGGCCGGCCACTTCTTCGCCGCGAAGGCGGTCGGGATGAACCCGCGGAAGTTCTACATCGGCTTCCCGCCGGCGCTCGTGAAGACGAATCGCGGCGGCGTCGAGTACGGCATCGGCGCGATCCCGCTTGGCGGCTACGTGAAGATCCCCGGGATGCACCGCGCAGCCGCGGGCGACCTGCGCGGGAGCCTGAAAGAGGAAGACCAGGAAGCGCTCGCGCCCGAGCTCGACCGGCTCGACGCCGCGCTCGAGGTCGGCGACGAGGAGACCGCCCGCAGCCTGCTGCCGGCGCTCGAAGCCCGCCTCGGCAACAACAGGATGCTGCAGGAGCTCGACGGCTCGCTCGCCGACGACGCCTACTGGCGCCAGAAGTCGTGGAAGCGCATCGTCGTGATCGGCGCCGGGCCGTTCGTGAACCTCGTTTGCGCGTTGATCCTCTTCGCAGCCGTCTTCATGACCGTGAGCCAGCTCCCGTCGAGGACGGTCGCTCTGATCGAGAAGGGCCACCCCGCAGCGACCGCAGGGCTCAAGGCGGGCGACAAGATCGTCCTCATCGCCGGCCGTCCGGTGAAGGCGAACACGCTCCCCGACCAGATCAATGCAACGCACGGCCGGCCGGTGCTCCTGACGGTCGTCCGGAAGGGAAAGCGCCTGCAGCTCGGCCCGGTCAGGGCAAAGCTCGATCAGGGCCGCTACCGGATCGGGATCGAGATCAAGGGCATCAACGGCCCCGGCAAATCGCTCCCCGCCGCGAGCCGCGAGGCCGTGCACGAGACGTGGTTCATCGTCGACGGCGAGGTGAAGGGCATCGCGCAGCTCTTCGTCGGCAAGGGCACGAAGGACGTCTCGAGCACCGTCGGCATCGTCCGCGACACGGCTCAGGCCTACCGCGTCTCGCTCGCCGACTACTTCTATGTCCTGGGCTTCATCAGCCTCGCGCTCGCGATCCTGAACATGCTCCCGATCCTGCCGCTCGACGGCGGGCACATCGTGATGTCGCTGCTCGAACACGTCCGCGGGCGTGCGTTCTCACAGCTCGCCTACCTGCGCTACAGCGCCGTCGGCGTGACGCTCCTACTCTTCCTGTTCTCGATCGGCATCAGGAACGATCATCTCGTCCCGTAGACGGGCGGGTACGATCCGGGCGTGGGCAGTGAGCTCTCCGTCAAGGTAGGCAGCATCCAGATCGGCGGCGGCGCCCCTGTCGTCGTCCAGTCGATGACCCTGACGAAGACGCACGACGTTCCCGCGACGACCGCGCAGATCGCCGCGCTTGCGAGCGCCGGCTGCGAGATCGTGCGGGTTGCGGTGCCGAAGACCGAGGACGCAGAGGCGCTCTCGAAGATCGTGCGCTTCTCGCCGGTTCCGATCATCGCGGACATCCATTTCAACGCGAGCCTCGCGCTGAAGGCGATCGAGGCGGGTGTCGCCGCCGTCAGGATCAACCCCGGCAACATCGGCGGGCCCGACAAGGTCGCCGAGGTCGTCACCGCGGCCAAGAAGGCCGGGATCCCGATGCGGATCGGCGCGAACTCCGGGTCGCTGCCGAAACACCTCGACACGCTCGCCCAGGAGGATCAGGCTGCGGCGCTCGTCGAGGCCGCGCTCGAGGAGGTCCGCCTGCTCGAGAGCCTCGAGTACTACGACTTCAAGATCTCGGTCAAGTCGAGCCACGTGCCGACGATGATCCGTGCCTACCGGATGCTCTCGGGCCGCGTGCCCTATCCGCTTCACCTCGGCGTCACGGAGGCCGGCCCGCCGTTCACCGGCTCGATCAAGAGCGCGGTCGGGATGGGCAGCCTGCTCGCCGACGGGATCGGCGACACGATCCGCGTCAGCCTGACGGCCGACCCGGTCGAGGAGGTCAAGGTCTGCTGGGAGATCCTGAAGGCGCTAGGCCTGCGCGAACGCGGCCCGGTGCTGATCGCCTGCCCGAGCTGCGGCCGCGACAACGTCGGCGTCCAGACGCTCGCCGAGGAGGTCGAGCAGCGGCTCGGCACCTATGACGAGCACTTCGAGGTCGCGGTGCTCGGCTGTGCCGTGAACGGACCGGGGGAGTCCGGCGACGCCGATTTCGGGATCGCGGGCGGCCGCGAGGTCGGCTACATCTACGCGCACGGCAAACGATTGCGCACGGTCGAGTCGGAGATCCTGATCGACGAGCTCTTCAACGAGATCGATAGCTGGATCGCGAACGGGATGCCGCGCCCGGAACGCCGCAGGATGGCGAAGCCCGCCGCGCTCGCCATGGCCGAGGCATCGGCCATCCCGCTCGAATAGCCTGGGAGCCCCGTGACGATCCACCTGGCTTCCAAGCTGTTCCTGCCGACCCTGCGCGACGCGCCGGCCGACGCCGAGGCGGTCAGCCACAAGCTCCTCGTCCGCGCGGGTTACATCCGCCAGCTCAGCGCTGGGCTCTGGACGTTCACGCCGCTCGGGTGGCGCGTCCACCGCAAGGTCGAGCAGATCGTCCGGGAGGAGATGTCGGCGATCGGCGCGCAGGAGTGGTTTGCGCCCGTCCTCACCCCGGCCGAGCTCTGGGAGGCCACCGGCCGCGACAAGATCCCCGAGATCTTCCACGTCCAGGATCGCGCGGGCCGCAAGTACGTCCTGCCGCTGACCCACGAGGAGACCTTCACCTTCCACGCGCGCGAGCTTCAGAGCTACAGACAGCTCCCGCAGGCCTGGTACCACTTCCAGACGAAGGACCGCGACGAGCCCCGGCCCCGTGGCGGGCTGCTGCGCGTCCGCGAGTTCATCATGAAGGACTCCTACTCGTTCGACCGCGACGAGGAAGGGCTCGACGTGAGCTTCCGTGCCCACGAGGCCGCCTACCACCGGATCTTCGAGCGCTGCGGGATCGCCTACAGCGCCGTCCAGGCCGAGTCGGGGATGATGGGAGGCTCGGCCTCGGTCGACTTCCTGGCACCCTCGGGCTCGGGCGAGAACACGCTCGTCACCTGTGCCAACGGCGACTTCGCGGCCGATCTCGAGGTGGCGCAGGCAGTGCCGCGTCCGGCGGTTTTCCCGCCGGCGCTGCCCGCACCCGAGGAGGTCGAGACCCCCGGGATCACGAGCTGCGAGGCGCTTGCCGGGTTCCTCGGGATCGACGTCGCTGCCACCTCGAAGGCGATGCCGATGACGAAGGAGGACGGTAGCGTCGTGCTCGCGCTCGTTCGGGGCGACGACCGGCTCGAGGTGTTCAAGCTCGTCGCGGCGCTCGGCGAGCCCGTGCGGCCCTCGACGGAGGACGAGATCCGCTCCGCGTTCGGCGCCGAACCGGGCTCGCTCGGCCCGGTCGGGTTCAAGGGCGAGGTCGTCGCCGACGAGACCCTCCGTGAGGGCCAGTTCGTCGCCGGCGCGAACCGCACGGGCTGGCACCTGCGCGGTGTCGAGCAGGGGCGCGATTTCGACGCACGCTTCGCCGATCTTCGCGTTCCCGTCGAGGGCGACCGCTGCATCCATGACGGCGGCGAGCTCCGGTTCGAGACCGCGATCGAGGTCGGTCACATCTTCAAGCTCGGCACGCGCTATTCGGTGCCGCTCGAGGCGCGGTTTCTGGACGAGGACGGCAAGGAGAAGCCGCTCGTGATGGGGAGCTACGGCATCGGGCTCGCCCGCGTGATGGCTGCGGCCGTCGAGCAGAGCCATGACGAGGCGGGTATCCGCTGGCCGGCAGCCCTCGCACCGTACGATGTCCACGTGGTCGCGTTGCCAGGTGTGGAACAGCAGGCCGCCGAGGCCGCCGCCGAGCTCGAACGGGCCGGGGCCGAGGTGCTCCTGGACGACCGCGGGCTGCGGCCCGGCGAGAAGTTCGCAGATGCGGACCTGATCGGGGTGCCAATTCGGGTAACAGTGGGTAAGAGGACACTCGAGGACGGAAAGGTCGACGTCCGGACGCGGGATGACGGCGACGACAGACGTGTCGGAATATCCGAGTTGGGCAAGGAGGTTTTCAATGGCAAGAAGGCGTAGGTTCAGCTCGGAGCCCTTCGGGCCCGCGATCGAACAGCTGATGAACGAGTCGGGCACGACCTACCGCGGCCTCGCCGCGAAGACCGGCCTCTCCGCCGGTTACCTCAACCACCTCGTGCACGGCAACCGGCCGGTCCCCTCGAACGACGTGATCGCCCGCCTCGCCGAGGCCCTCGAGGTAGAGCCGGAGCACTTCCGTGAGTTCCGCCTCCGCGCGATCACCGAGCAGCTGGAGGCGATGCCCGAGATGGTCGACAGGCTTTACAAACGCCTCACCGTCTAACGGCCAACATTCCGCCGCACCAACCGTCCGAATCTTTGAAGCCGGTCGGTACCTCGGCGTGATCGCTTGGGGGCGAGGAGGTCCCGGCCGGCCTCCCTTTGCGAGGGTACGATTGCCCGCACACCTCGGGGTGTGGCGCAGCCTGGTTAGCGCGCTTGTCTGGGGGACAAGAGGTCCCCGGTTCAAATCCGGGCACCCCGACTCGAACGTCCTGATTCCTACAGGCGTTTTTGGATGACGGCTCGTCCAAGCAGATCGGCGAGCCGTCGCCCGTATGGGCTACGGGCCCAGGAGTCAACGC
>DATBBA010000043.1:0-20213 GCA_036271235.1 Gaiellaceae bacterium | reverse complement strand
CCGACGCCCATGCCGCCGGCCCGGGACACGAAGGCCGAGATCGCCCTCGTACCGGCTCCGCAGATTGCCTAGGACCCGCCGAGCAGGTGCAGCGTCGCAAGCCCGCGGATGTCGCCGCGGGCTTTCCACGTCGGCAGGTGGTCGGGGTCGACGCGAAACTCAGGCAAGAGCTCGCCCACGCGCTCGAGCATGATCGTGAGCTCGAGCCGGGCGAGGTTCGCGCCCAGGCAGAGATGGCGGCCGTGCCCGAAGGCGACGTGGCGGTTCGGCCGCCGGTCGAGAATGCAGCGCTCCGGCTCCTCGAACGCGCGCGGATCGTGGTTCGCGGCCCCATAGGCGAGGAGGACGACGTCTCCGGCGGGAATCGTCTCGCCGTGGAGATCGAGATCGTGGGTTGCGTTCCGGCAGAAGACCTGCACGGGTGAGAGGTATCGGAGCAGCTCGTTGACCGCGGAGTGGATGAGCGCACGGTCGGCGAAGAGCTGGGCGCGCTGCTCCGGGTGTTCCGCGAGATGCAGGAGCGAGAGGCCCATCGCACCCGACGTCGTCTCGTAGCCGGCGAGGAGCATCAGCACTCCGAACGCGCGCACCTCCAGGTCGGTCAGACGCTTGCCCTCGACCTCGGCCGCGAGGAGCATCCCGATGAAGTCGTCGCGTGGCTTCTCCTTGCGCTCGGCGATCAACGCGTCGAGATAGGCCTCGACGTCCCGGACGGCCTCACGCTGATCGTCTTTGTCGTGAAGGGCGTTCGAGAACATCCGCTCGACCCAGTCGAACCAGCGCTCCTCGTCGGTCTCCGGGAGGTTCATCAGGCGCGCAAGCGCTCCGAGCGACATCGGGGTCGCGAACTCGGAGACGATCTCGCCACCTCCGTTCTCGACGATCGGCTCGAGCAGCCTCGTCGCGAGTGCCTCGAGCTCGGGTCGCAGGGCATCGATTCGCGGTTTCGAGAAGAGCGCGTTCACGAGGCCCCGGTAGATCGAATGCTCCGGCGGGTCGAGCTCGATCGGGAGCAGCGGGTACTCCCGTGGCTGGGACGGCGGGATGATCGTCGTGCCGACGACGCCGGAGGTGAACGAGTCGTGGTCGAGCGCGGCGCTCGTCACGTCGTCATAGCGCGTGAGCACCCAGAAGCCGCCGTAGAGGTCCGAGTGCACGAGTGGCCGCTCCTCGCGGATCGGGCCGATCACGCTCTCCGGATCCTCGACGAAGCTCGGGTCGTGATGGTCGAAGCTCATCTCGTCATCCTTCCCGGTTCGAGGGTCGTGACACGATCCGCCCGCGGACCTCACCGAGCTCGACCTTGCCGCCGCTCCCGCGAAGAACCACCTCGTCGCCGTCGGCCAGGAAGCGCCCGCTCTCCCAGAGCTCGATCAGCGATCCCTCGGAGCCTCGCTCCGATCCGGAGATCGCGCCGGTCGCCATGAGATCGCCCGTGCGGAGCGAGGCTCCGTTCGAGGTGACGTGGGCGAGCTGCTGCGGCATCGTCCAGTAGAGGCCCCTCGCATTCGTGCGGGAGACGACCTCGCCGTTCAGCTCCAGCTCGAGGTCGAGATCGAGACCCCAGTCGCGGCCGCCCGCGAGATACGGAAGCGGCGGCGGCTCCTGCGCCGGCGCGGCGACGAGCCGGGGCTCGAGCAGCGCAAGCGGCGTGACCCAGGCCGAGATCGACGTCTGAAAGGACTTGCCGAGGAACGGCCCGAGCGGCCGGTACTCCCAGGCCTGCAGGTCGCGAGCGCTCCAGTCGTTGACGAGCACGACCCCGAAGACGTGGTCGGCGAACGCCTCGACGGCGACTTGATCGCCGGACATCGACGGCACGCCGACCACGAACCCGAGCTCCAGCTCGACGTCCAGGCGGTTCGTGGGGCCAAATACGGGATCGCCTTCCGCCGGCTTCACCTGCCCGTGCGGCCTCACGACTTCGGTGCCGCTGACAGCGACCGTACCGGCGCGCCCGTGGTAGCCGATGGGCAGCCAGCGCCAGTTCGGGAGCAGCGGCTCCTGGTCCGGACGCAGGATGCGACCGAGGTTCGAGGCGTGCTCGCGCGAGGAGTAGAAGTCGACGTAGTCGGCGACCTCGAACGGTAGGCGCATCCGCGCGTCCTGCACGCCCCCTCGCGGCCCGTCGTGCACGCGCGCGGCGTCGGTGGCCTGCGCCCAGCCGGCAGGCCCGAGGGCGAGCAGCGGGTTCAGCGTCGGCTCCGCGAAGACGTCGCCGAGGCCGCGGAGCTCGACCGCCTCGTCGCCCTCGCTCCAGGCGAGGCCGCCGGCGGCCAGCGCGCCGAAGCCGGTGGTCATCTCCCGGTCAAAGGTGCGAGGTCAGCCCCGCGCCGCTCGCGTCTGGGAGCGTCCCGTCCGCCGCCGGCTGCGCGTTGTCGTACCACGAGCGCCAGTAGATGCCGTCGTCGAGCTCGTGTGCGAGCCGGGAGAGCTTGAGCGGGTTGAACGTGTCGCACATCACCGCAAGCTCGGAGGTCTCGTGGACCCCGAGCGCGAGCTCCGCGAGACCGGGCTGCGGCCCGTGCGGCAGGCCCGAGGGATGAAGCGTGATCGATCCGACCTCGACCCCGCGGCGGGAGCCGAAGTTGCCGGAGACGTAATAGATCATCTCCTCGGACTGCAGGTTCGAGTGGTGGTAGGGGATCGGCACGGCGAGCGGGTCGAAGTCGAGCTTGCGCGGGCAGAACGAGCAGATCACGAAGTTCCGCCCCGCGAACGTCTGGTGCGAGGGCGGCGGCTGGTGGATGCGCCCGGTGATCGGCTCGAAGTCGTGGATCGAGAACGTCCAGGGGAAGAGGTACCCGTCCCAGCCGACGACGTCGAAGGGGTGGTAGTCGACGACGTAGGTCTGGTAGCCGCCGCGGACGCGCACCTTCAACTGGAACTCGCCGCGCTCGCGGATCGTGTGGAGCTCCGTGGGCGGGTGGATGTCGCGGTGGTAGTAGGGCGCGCCCTCCACGATCTGGCCCGACTGGTTGCGGTAGCGCCGCGGGATCTCGATCAGCCCCGGCGTCTCGAACACGAGATGCCTTTGCTCGCCCTGAGGCCTGAAACGGTAGGTCGTGCCGCGCGGGACCACGACGTAGTCGCCGTCCCGGTAGGGGAGGTCGCCGAAGATCGTCTCGAGCGTCCCCGTTCCCTCGTGGACGAAGACCACCTCGTCGCCCTCGCCGTTCCGGAAGAAGTAGTCCATCGTCTCGCTCGGGCGGCACAGCGAGATCTCGACGTCGGCGTTCCACATCAGCGTGCGCCGCCCCGAGATCTCGTCGCCCCCCGACTCGACGCCGGCCGTCTTCAGGTGCCGGTGGGCGTGCGCGTCCGGGACCCACTCCTCGCGCTCGATCGGCACGAAGGGGCCGAGCTCCATCACCCGGCACGGAGACTGGAGGTGGTACAGGATCGACTCGTTGCCGGTGAAGCCCTCGAGGCCCATCACCTCCTCGGTCAGCAAGGTGCCGTTGTCGCGAACCTGGATGTGCCGCTTGCGGGGAACCTCGCCGAGTCGCTGATAGAACGGCATGGGCTACAGGTTCCCCCGGAGCTCCTGCTCCCGCTCGATCGCCTCGAAGAGCGCCTTGAAGTTGCCGTCGCCAAAGCCCCGCGCGCCGTGGCGCTCGATCACCTCGAAGAAGAGCGTCGGGCGGTCCTGGGCGGTCTTCGTGAAGATCTGCAGCAGGTAGCCGTCGTCGTCGCGGTCGGCGAGGATCTTGTGGCGGCGGAGGTCGTCGTAGTCCTCCTCGATCTCGCCGACGCGCTCGCTGACGTCCTCGTAGTAGGCGTCAGGCGTGCCGAGGAAGACGACCCCGCGGCTCTTCATCGCCTCGACGGTCGCGACGATGTCGCCGGCGGCCATCGCGACGTGCTGGGCGCCCGGGCCGCCGTAGAAGTCGAGGTACTCCTCGATCTGGCTCTTCCGCTTGCCCTCGGCCGGCTCGTTGAGCGGGAACTTGATCTTCCCGGACCCGTCCGTCATCACCTTCGACATCAGCGCCGAGTACTCGGTCGAGATGTCGTCGTCGGAGAAGTGGATCATCTCCGTCATCCCGAACACGCGCTCGTAGAAGCCGACCCATTCGTCCATCCGGCCGAGCTCGACGTTGCCGACGATGTGGTCGATCGTCTCGAGCCCCACTCCTTCCCGGGCGGAGGCGTCGTGGGCGATCGCGCGGAACCCCGGCTTGAACGGCCCTGCGTAGTCGCGCCGGTTGACGAACGTGTGGATCGTGTCGCCGTAGGTGGCGATCGCGGAGAGCTCGATCGCGCCGTGCTCGTCCTCGAGGCGCTGGGGCTCGACCGTCCCGCGCGCCCCGCGCTGGACGGCCTGGCGGTATGCCTCCGTCGCGTCGGGCACCGCAAGCGCGATGTCCTTGACCCCGTCGCCGTGGCGGCTGCAGTGCCTTGCGATGTCGTGGTCCTCGCGCAGCGCCGAGGTGACGACGAACCGGATGCTTCCCTGCTCGAGGACGTACGAGGCCCGATCGCGAACGCCTGTCTCCGGGCCCGAGTACGCCGTGCGGGTGAAACCGAGAGCGTGCTCGTAGAAGTAGGCCGCCTGCTTTGCGTTGCCGACCCAGAGCTCGACGTAGTCCCACCCGTCGAGCGGCATGAAGTCGAGCTTCGCCGTTTCCGGAACCGGAGCGACGGCGCGGTCTGTCGTCACAGCTGCCCCCCTTGTGAGGTTGAGCACAACCTGAGGTTGAGCACAACCTGAGGTTGAGCACAACCTGAGGTTGAGCACAACCTAGCGCGGCGCAGCTACCTCGGAGCGGCTCCCGCGGGCGAGCGATTGATTCCCGGGCCCGATCGGCCGACTACAGACCGAGATGCCGAACACCGCCACCCTTTCCCTCACGCGTCAGGCGATCTTCGACCGCAACGTCAAGGTCTGCGGCTACGAGCTCCTCTACCGCTCGGGCGAGGCCGACGGAGCCGCCGACGGCGCGGCGCCGGTGCTGAGCCTGACCGACGAGCTCAGCGATCTCGGGATCGACTCGATCGTCGGCGACGTCCCGGTCTGGGTCGATCTCGGTGACACGGTCTTCACCCACGACCTCTCGGAGGCCTTCTCGCCGGCGCGGACGGTCGTCCAGATCCTCGAGGCGACGACCGCGGATGCGGGGGTGCGTGACGGCGTCGCGAGGCTGCGCGCCGGCGGCTATCGGGTCGCGCTCGACGACTCTGCGCTTCGACCCGGGCTGATGCCGCTCACCGGGCTCGCCGACGTGGTGAGGATCGACGCGCTTGCCCATGACGACGAGGAGCTGGCGCGGCGCGTCGCGGAGCTGCGCGCAGAGGGGGTCGAGTCGCTCGCGCTGAACGTGGGCACCCACGAGGAGCTGAACCGCTGCCGCGAGCTCGGCTTCGCGTTCTTCCAGGGCGTCTTTCTCTGCCAGCCCCGGGATCTCGACGACAGCCGGATCGGGAGCGACGCCACCGTGCGGATGCAGCTCGCGGTGCGGCTGAACGACTCGGAGGCCGACTTCGACCAGCTCGCTGCGCTGATCGCCGCCGACGTGACTCTCAGCTACCGGCTGTTGAAGTACCTGAACTCGGCCTATGTCGGGCTGCGAAGGCCGGTTGGCTCGATGCGGGAGGCACTCGTCCTGCTCGGCTCCCGGCAGATCCGCAACTGGGCGACATCGCTGCTCGTCACCGACGCTGGAACGGACCGTCACGAGCTCGTGGTCAACGCGTTCGTTCGCGCCCGGATGTGCGAGAGCCTGGCGACGAGCACGTCACGCGATGCCAATCGCGCCTTCCTCGCCGGCCTGCTCTCGGTGGTGGACGCGCTCACCGACCGTCCGCTCGTCGAGGCGATCGACGAGCTCCCGATCGACGAGGAGCTCAAGGACGCCGTGATCGTCAGAGACGGGCCGCTCGGCGATCTGATCGCCCGCGTCGTCGCTCACGAGGTGGGTGACTTCGCGACGGCAGCGGCCGATCCGCTCGACGCGGGTACGACGACGCGCGCCTATGTCGAGGCGATCGACTGGGCGATGCGTACGATCGACGTCTCCGCCGCGGCCGCCTGAGGGCCTGTAGAGCAATAGCTGGGCGGCCGGTGCGAGCACTCCGCGGCGCCTGGCATCCACGGGTCAACCACCCCTAACCGCCACCTATTTGCTCTACAGGCCCTGAGGGCCGCGCGCCGCCGACGAGGGCTTCCCGGGGTAGCCTCTCGGGATGTCAACCACCGAGGTGGTTCGCAGCGAGCGGTTCCCCGACCTCGACGACGAGGTCCTGTTCCCGCGGCTTTCGGACGCCAAGCTCGAGTGGTTCGGCGAGCGTGGCGAACGGCGCTCGTTCGAGCCGGGCGAGGTGCTGTACGAGCACGCGGTGCGCGACGCGCCCTTCTACATCCTCGTGAGCGGCCTCGTCGAGTTCATCGACCGCAAGCCCGGCAAGGACGTCTATATCGGGCAGGCCGACAGCCGGACGTTCATCGGCGACATCGCGATGTTCACGGGCGAGCCGACGATCAGCGCGTGCGTGGCGGTCGAGCCCACCGATGTGGTCGAGTTCGATCGCGCGGGCCTGCGCAAGCTGCTCGCACGCTGGCCGGAGTACGGTGAGCGCATCTTCCGCACCCTCCTCGCGCGACGTGCCTGGGACGAGGCCGAGGGACACGGTGTGATGCGGCTGATCGCCCCGCGCAACTCGCGGCGCGCCTTCGAAGTCCGCGACCTGCTCGAGCGCAACCTGCTGCCGGTGCGCTGGTACGACGTCGACACCGACGACGAGAGCGCGAAGATCCTCGACTGGCTCGGGATCTCGCGGAACGAGACGCCCGTGCTCGTGCACGCGACCCAGGTGATGCGCAACCCATCCGCGGCACAGGTGGCGCGCTCACTCGGGCTGCGGGCCGACGTCGACGGCCAGCGATTCGACCTGGTCGTGCTCGGCGCCGGGCCGGCCGGGCTCGCGAGCGCGGTGTACGGCGGTTCGGAGGGGCTGCGGACGTTCGTCGCCGAATCCTGGGCGCCGGGCGGACAGGCCGGGACGAGCACGCGGATCGAGAACTACCTCGGCTTCCCGACCGGCATCTCCGGCACCGAACTGACGCGCAAGGCCACACTCCAGGCGCGACGCTTCGACGCCGTCCTCTCCAGCTTCCACCGTGCCGTCGAGCTGGCCGACGGCACCGAGGGGCTCGTGCGCGTCGACCTCGACGACGGACAGCACGTCCTGGCACGGTCGCTCGTGATGGCGACCGGCGCCCGCTGGAGGGAGCTCGAGGCGGAAGGGATCGACCGCTTCCGGGGCGCCGGCGTCTACCACGCCGCGATGGCCGGTGACGCGGAGCGCTCCCGCGACGAGGACGTGATCGTGATCGGCGGCGGGAACTCGGCCGGACAGGCCGCGATGAACCTGGCCTGGCGGGCCCGGAGCGTCCGGATCGTCGTACGCGGCAAGACGCTCAAGTCGACGATGTCGCACTACCTCCTCGACCGGATCAAGCGGTCGGCGAACATCGAGGTGATGACCGAGACCGAGCTGATCGCGGTGCACGGCACCGCCACGGTGGAATCGGCGAGCCTGCGCGACAGGCGCGACGGGAAGGTGACTCAGGTCCCGACGGCGGCGATCTTCGTGATGATCGGCGCCGATCCGTGCAGCGAGGCGGCCGCCGGGATCCTCGCCGTCGACGAGGCCGGCTTCCTGATCTGCGGCGAGGGCGCCGCCGACTGCAAGGGCCATCTCACCTGGCCGCTGAAGGATCGAGAGCCGAACCTGCTCGAGACGATCCGGCCGGGCGTGTTCGCTGCGGGCGATGTCCGGGCGGGTGCTTCGAACCGCGTCGCCGGGGCGGTCGGCGACGGCGCGATGGCGGTTCGGTTCGTGCAGCAGGTCCTCGCCGGCTAGCGACCTCCGGCAGGCTGGTGCACGGCGCGCATCGGCCCGTCGGTCTCGATCTCGGTCAGTGCGAGCGGACGGTCGACGCGCAGCTCGAGGCGTCCGCGGCCGACGCGCTCGAGGTCGATTCCGCGGCCGGCCGTGGCGAGCCGCTTTCGGAGCACGAGGAGCCGCGCCTCGAGGTTGTCGTTTCCGGGCGGCAGGCCGAGGCGCTCGTCGAGGCGCAGCTCCCGGTTGGTGAACGCGACTCGCCCGTCCGCGGCGCTCTCGCGCAGGAGCTTCCAGAGAATGCGGCCCGGGACTCCCTTGATCACGTACTCGTCGTCGACGAAGACACTGTCGTCGGCCTGGTAGTAGACGATCGCGATCGACTCGCCGGCGGGAAGCGGCACGACCACGGCCGGCGGCGCCTCCGCCTCGCGCCGGTCGGCCTGCAGCAGCGCCAGTGCAGCCGCGAGGGTCCCGCCGAGGAGCCGGAGCAACCTCTCGCGGGAGGGCCCGAATGCACCGAAGCGCTCGCTCTCGAGATAGAGCACGCCGAGCAACTCGCCGTGCACGGCGAGCGGGACGGCGGCGACGCTTTCGACACCGTCGAGGCCGGGGAACGGGATCTCCGAGCCGGGTAGCTCGCCGCCGCGTTCGTGAACGCTCTCCTCGATCGCGCTTCGCATCGCGCGGCTCCTCACGAGGCTCGGGACGCACACGACGCGCCGCCTTTTCGCCGAGACCCCGATCACCCCGGTTCCGACCGGCACCTCGGCCCCGGCCGCCGAGCTTCCGTAGCCGTTGCTCGCGACCGCGAACAGGCGGCTACCGTCCTCGTCGGCGACGAGCAGGATCGTGTGCTCGAACCCGAACAGGTCGGCGAGGGCCTCGAGCGCGTTGCGTGTCGTCTCCGCGTAGTCCACCGAGGCGCCGACCCTCCGCACGAACTCGTCCAGGGAGGCCAGCGTCCTTCGCTCGGCCTGGAGCTCGCTCGGCGCGCCGGCCTTCTCGCCGACGGCGCGACACTCGAGGACACGGTGGATATCGACGCCGCGCAGCCGAAAGATCCCCTCCATCCCGGACTGCGAGGCGATCGCATCGAGGTTCACCGAGACGGCGTCGAACGTCGGGCCCTCGGTCTCGGTATGCACGTACCGGAGATCGAGAACGTACTGGTCCGCGTTGCGCGGATCGACGAGCATCACCTGCGCGAACGGGTTCGCATCGAGGTTCGCGCTTGTCTTGTTGAAGAACTGGCGGGTGAGCGCGACCCGCTCACTGTCGATGTAATGGACGATCGAGAGGATCGTCACGTTGGGGACGCCGTCGGCCGAGCACGTTGCAAGCCAGGCTGGGATCACACCTTGGAGGCACGGCTGGATCTCCTCGAGCGCCACCGACTGACCACTCACAGCGGCCTGCCTGCTGTCGGGCCCGGCGTCTGCTCGAAGGCCTCCGCGACCGTGAACCTGACGAGGACGAGCTCGCTTGGCTCGTAGAGCCGCCTCGACAGCTCAGGCGAGAAGCCGATGCTCTCGGCCTCTGCGCAGAAGGCATCGAGGTGCCTCTCGGCGAGCTCGAGCGCCGCGGGGCCGGGAACCTCGATGCTCAGCGAGGTGCCCTTCACCTGCAGCGCCCGGGCACGCGTGGGAGGGCTGAAGCCAACCGCGATCGCACCCGTCCGCTCCAGGTTCGAGAGCGTCGCGGATTCTGGCTCTGCTCCCACGCAGAGGGCGAGCATCGTCCCGTCGTGCGAGACGACCGGCCCCCAGCCGCGCGCGAAGGTCGGCCTGAGCTCCTCGTCGCGGGTCGCGACCGCCACGGCAACGCCGCTCTGCACGAACGCGGTCAGCTCATTGCTCAACCTGGCGACAGGCTCCACGAGACGACGCTACAGCGCTCGAGCGTCCGATGTGCGCTGCGCGGCACGCCGGATAAGGAAATCGTCAGGTTCCGGTAGCGCACTCGTAGGAGACGCGCGCGCCGAGGGCTCGTAGGTTCACGGGACGTTCGATCCAGACGACCGAAGGAGCGATATGACCCCCGTAGAAACCACCGCGCCCTACCGCATCCCCGCCGGCGACGGCCTCGCCAACATCTGGTGGAAGACCGGCCGGATGACCGTGAAGGTCGGCGCGGCAGAGACCGGCAACGCGTTCTCGCAGATCGAGACGGACGACCCGCGCGGCGGGGCCACGCCGCTGCACGTTCACCACAACGAGGACGAGACGTTCTACGTCCTCGAGGGCGAGATCACGGTGCTCGTCGACGGCGAGCGGATCGATCTCGCGGCCAGCGATTTCGCATTCGCCCCGCGCGGGATCCCCCACGCCTACATCGTGACCTCGGACAGAGCGCGGATGCTCACGACGCTCAGCCCGGGCGGGCTCGAGGAGCTCTTCGTCGAGCTCGGCACGCCGGTTCTCGGCACGGAGCCGCCCGCCACGGCCGCGCTCCCCCCGATGCCCGAGCTGGCCCGGGCGTTTGCGGGCTATGGTTGCGAGGTCCTCGGGCCGCCGCCCTCGCTCGCCGACCTCTCCTGAACGGACATGACCCCGACCGAGCCCAACCACCCCGCGACCTCCAAAGCGGCGCAGATCGGCGAGTTCTTCGCCGATCTGCCGCCGAACGAGCTCGAGGCGCTGGCGCCGATGATCATCGCGCTCGAGCTCGACGCCGACACCGGGATCACGACGGTCGACGACTACGCGACCGCCGTGTACTTCATCCAGGAAGGCGAAGCCGGGGTCGTGACGGACACCGGCGAGACGGGCACGGTCGGCCCCGGAGACACGTTTGGCGAGATCGCCCTGCTCCTCACGGGTCAGCGCACGGCCACCGTCACCGCGCGGACGCCGATGCGGCTCCTCGTCCTCTCGGGACAGGACTTCGAACGCATCCGTGACAGCGTTCCCGTCCTCGAGCAGTCGCTGCGGCGGCTGAGCCTCGAGCGTGCGACGACGCAGCCGGGTTCCTGAACCGGCCGCCGCGTCCCGGGATGTCGCGGCGCGTCGGTCCGGCGCGAGAATAGCCAGCGATGGCACAGAGATCCACCGCCCAGGCTGCGCTCGCGGTGGGCGCGCTCGGTGTCGTCTTCGGCGACATCGGGACGAGCCCCCTCTACACGATCCAGACGGTCTTCAACCCGGGCGACCCGCACCCGGTCAAGGCGACGACGGAGGCGATCTTCGGGGTCGTCTCGCTGATCTTCTGGTCGGTGACGATCATCGTCACCCTCACCTACGTCCTGCTCGTGATGAGGGCCGACAACGACGGCGAGGGTGGGATCCTCGCGCTGATCACGCTGATCCGCCGGCGGGGGGTGTCGGGGGGAAGACGCACGAAGATGGTGCTCGCCGTGCTCGGTGTGTTCGGCGCCTCGCTGTTCTTCGGCGACAGCATGATCACGCCGGCGATCTCGGTGCTCTCGGCAGTCGACGGGGTGAACGTGGCGGCGCCGTCGGTGAGCCACCTGATCGTCCCGATCACCTGCGCGATCATCATCTGCCTCTTCCTCGTACAGCGATTCGGCACCGGCGCCGTCGGCCGGCTCTTCGGGCCGGTGATGGCCGTCTGGTTCCTCACGATCGGCGCGCTCGGGGTGCACGGGATCGCGAAGCATCCGGCGATCCTGAAGGCGCTCTCGCCGACCTACGCGGCGAGCTTCCTGTTCGGGCACTTCTCACTCGCCTTCTTCGCGCTCGCTGCAGTGGTGCTCGCGGTCACCGGCGCCCAGGCGCTCTACGCCGACATGGGCCATTTCGGCCGCGCGCCGATCACGCGGATCTGGCTGTTCCTCGTCTTCCCGGCATGCGCCCTCAACTACATGGGGCAGGGGGCGCTGATCCTCCGCAATCCGAAGGAGGCGATCGGCAACCCGTTCTTCCTGCTCGCACCCGGGTGGGCGCAGCTCCCGCTCGTGTTCCTGGCCGCCGTGGCGACCGTGATCGCCTCACAGGCAGTGATCTCCGGGGCGTTCTCGGTGACCCAGCAGGCCGCCCGGCTCGGCTACCTGCCGCGGCTGCGGATCACGCACACGTCGGAGCAGACCATCGGCCAGATCTACGTCCCGTGGATCAACTGGGCGCTGCTCGTCGCGGTGCTCACGCTCGTCCTGACGTTCAGGAGCTCGAGCGCGCTCGCGTTCGCCTACGGCGTCGCGGTGACCGGGACGATCACGATCACGACCCTCCTCTTCTTCTACCTCGTACGCTCCCACTGGCACAAGCCACTCTGGATCGTGATTCCCGGCGCCGCTGCGCTCGTGAGCTTCGACCTCTTGTTCCTCGCAGCCAACGCGATCAAGCTGCTGCACGGAGCGTGGCTCCCGATCGTGATCGCGCTCGCCGTCTTCACCGTGCTGACGACCTGGGAGAAGGGCCGCCGGCTCGTGACGGAGCAGCGCAACCGCGACGAGGGGAACCTGCGCGCGTTCATCGACGAGCTCCACGAGTTGAAGCCTCCGCTGCCGCGGGTTCCCGGCACGGCTGTCTTCCTGAACCGCGGAAAGGCGACCGCTCCGCTCGCGCTCCGGGCGAACGTGGAGCACAACCACGTCCTCCACGAGAACGTCCTGATCATCTCGCTCGAGACGCGGCCGAGGCCTCACGTCCCCGAGGGCCAGCGGCTCGCGGTCGACGAGCTCGGCTACACGGACGACGGGATCACGCACGTCACGGCGCGGTTCGGCTACATGGACAAGCCCGACGTCCCCGGCCTGCTTCCGCTGATCCGCGCCGCCGGCGTCGATTGCGGCCTCGACGAGGGGACCGTCTCCTACTTCCTCTCCACGATCGAGCTCCACCGGGGCTCGACGCCCGGGATGAGCCGCTGGCGCAAGAACCTCTTCCTCGCGACCTCCCAGCTCACCGCCGACGCCGCCGAGTACTTCCGCCTCCCGCGCGATCGGACGGTGATCATGGGCTCGCGGATCGAGTTCTAGCCACTTCCCCCGGAAGAACGTGGACGAAAGCCCGGAACCGCTCCCCGGGGGGAGGTAGCTTGGCTTCGGGCTTCGCGCGACCTGCCGGCAGCGTTTATCCGAGGAAGTAGCTCTAACCCGCCGCTCGCAGGCGCTTCAGCTCGTCGCCGAGCCTCACCTGCTCGGCGTTCCACTGCTTCCCTTCCGCCAGGGCCTTCGCGGCTGCGGTGGGATCGCCGGCCGCCTTCGCCGCCTGATACTCGTCCATCTTCTCCTTCGCCTTGGCGAGGGCGTCATCCCACGCAGCCGAGACCGAATCCGCGCCGGCGGGTGCGTCTGCAGTCGCAGGCGGCGCGGATGCCAGCGCTGCGAAGGAGGCCTGGTCCGCGTTCGCGACGATCTGCTTCTCGCTCTTCAGCGCATCGCGGTCGAACTTCACTTCCTTGTTCTTCGCGTGGAACTTGACGCGCGCGACATCGCCGACGCCCGGCCTGCGTTCCGAATCGCCGGCGAACATCTCGGTGAACGTGGCGCGGAAGACGTCCGACCCGTCGTCGGGCTTGACATCCGCGATGTAGTCGAACGTCTCGTGATAGAGGCTGTCCCCGGGTTGAAGGTGGTACATCCCCTCGTGATCCTGACGGGCGACGATCGTCGCCACGCCGTTGTCCCAGCCGCGTCCGAGCATCGCGCGATGCTAGCGGCCGCCGCGACCGGGATGAAGCGTCGGCGCCTGGGCTAGCGTTGCCGGGTGGCCTCGCCCCACCCGCGCGTCGATCCGATCGACACCGACAGCAAGATCGACGGCCACCGCCTCGAGGCGTTCAGCGACGGCGTGATGGCGGTGATCATCACGATCATGGTGCTCGAGTTGCGGACGCCGGCCACCGCGGACTTCCACGGGCTCCGGAGCAGGCTCCCCTCGCTGCTCGTCTACATCCTCAGCTTCACGATGGTCGGGATCTACTGGAACAACCATCACCACCTGCTCCGGGCGACACAGCGGATCTCGGGCGCGGTGATGTGGACGAACCTCTACCTGCTGTTCTGGCTGTCGCTGATCCCGTTCGCGACCGCCTGGGTCGGAACGGCCCATGGCAGCACCGCCCCGGCCGTCACATACGGGGCAGTCGCGCTCGGCGCCGCCTTCGCCTACAGCTTCCTGGTGCGGGCGATCGTCCGGGCGAACCCCGAAGACCCCGACCTGACGAGGGCGATCGGCAAGGACACGAAGGGCAACATCTCGCTCGTCATCTACCTGAGCGGGATCGGGCTCGCCTTCGTCAGCCCCTACCTGGCCTACGCGTGTTACGCGACCGTCTCCGTGCTCTGGTTCATCCCGGATCGACGGCTCGTCCCGGGCCGCGCGGCCTAGAGGGCCGGCCGGAGGAGGGCGCGCTCGGCGACCGCCTCGTCGAGCACGCGGTTGATCTGCTGCTCGGTCTTGCCCTGCCGCTGAAGCTGCTCGATCAGAATCCTGAGGCGCTGCTGCTCGGCCGGGCTTTCTATTGAGTTGTGGCTCATAGTAGCTTCCTTCCGTTTCTGTTTCCTCTATTGTATAGAACCGTCTTTGGGCCACGCAGCCGCTCAAACAGACGGGTTCCGACGCGACAACTTGCGCGCGCATGTATCTTCGTCTCCTGGCAGGCGCCAGAACGAGCGAGGGGGACGAGATGAGTGAGAGCACCGGAACAGAGAGGCCGACGGTCGCGGTGATCGGCGGCGGCTACGCGGGATATGCGGCCGCGAAGGGCCTCGACGAGTTCGCCGACGTGACGCTCGTCGAGCCACGCGACGCGTTCGTCCACAACGTGGCTGCCCTCCGCGCACTCGTCGAGCCCGAGTGGCTCGAGGACATCTTCCTGCCCTACGACCACCTCCTCGCGCACGGCAGGGTTCTTCGTGAGCGCGCGGTCGAGGTCGATGCAGGGCGCGTCGTCCTCTCCTCGGGAACCGTGCTCACTCCGGACTACGTCGTACTCGCCACCGGCTCGACCTACCCCTATCCGGCAAAGACCGGAACCGATGACACGATCCTCGCGATCGGCCGCTACCGCCAGAGCCACGAGGAGCTCGCACGAGCGGAGCGGGTGCTGATCGCCGGTGCCGGCCCGACCGGGCTCGAGCTTGCCGGGGAGATCAGCTCGCGGTGGCCCGAGAAGCAGATCACGATCCTCGAGCCCGAGCCGGACATCCTGGCCGGCCCCTACAAGCAGGAGCTCCGCGACGAGGTTCGGCGCCAGCTCTCCGAACGCGGCGTCGAGTTCATCCTCGGCGAGTCGTTCACGGGAGAGCCGGAGAGCCCGCCGGTGACGCTCGGGCAGTTCGCGGCGACGACGACCGCCGGCCGCACGATCGTGGCAGACATCTGGTTCCGCTGCAACGGCCTCCGGCCGGTGAGCGACTACCTGGCAGGCGGGCTCGCAGGCGAGCGGACGAGCGACGGCTGGATCGAGGTCAACGGGAAGCTCCAGGTCGAGGGGCAGGAGACCGTGTTCGCGATCGGCGATGTCTCCTCGATCGACCTGAAGACCGCCGCGCGTGCCGGGAGGCAGGCCGAGCTCGTCGTCGCAAACGTCAGGGCGCTCGCCGAGGGCGGAGAGCTCACCGACTACGAGGCCCCGCCCACCGCGATCGTGATCCCCCTCGGACCCGACGGCGGTGCGTCGGAGCTACCCGGAGCGGACGAGATCGCTGGCGCCGAGACGACCTCGTCGATCAAGGGCGAGCACATGTTCCTCGACCGCTACCGCGAGCTCTTCGGGCTGAAAGAGCCCGCACCGGCGACCTAGTCCCGGCGGGGCCCGGGCCCGGAAGCGATACTCGGCCTCGTGGGGTCGGAGAGGCACATCCCTCTGTCGATCGGGGACTCTGTCCGTCCGTGGGCGCTCCGCACTCCCACCGCCGTCGCCGTGCGGCACGGCGAGCGGGAGCTGACATACGCGGGAATCGTCGAGCGGATGAACCGGGTCGGCAACGCTGCGCTCGACGGGCTCGGGCTCGCCCCGGGCGAGCACGCCGGCATCTTCACCCCGAACCGCCTGGAATACCTCGAGCTGATGCTCGGCCTCGCCGACGCACGCATTCCGCCGGCGCAGCTCCCACCCACCCTCACCGCGACCGAGCTCGAGACGCATTGCGCCGAGGCCCGAATCCGAGTGCTCTTCGTCGACCCGAGCCTGGAGGAGCAGGCCCGCGCCGCCGAGCTCGACGATGCCACCCGTCTCGTCGTGCTCGGAGAGGAGTACGAGAATCTGCTCTCGCTCGCAGGCAGCAGCCGCCCCGAGGTTCCCCGGCGCGACGACGACCTGTGCCTGATCCGCTACACGTCAGGCACCACCGGAACGCCGAAGGCGGCCGGGCACTCCCACCGCTCCAGGGCCCTACAGAACCTCGCGATGGGCTCGGAGATGGGCTTCTCGAGCGCCGGCGAACGGGCGCTCACGGTCGGGTCGCTCTCGGCCGGGGCCGGCCTGCTCCACGCCTATGCGACCCTGCGGGCGGGCGGGACGTGCGTGATGCTCCCGATCTTCAACCCGGAGCTCGTCCTGCGACAGATCGAGCGCATGCGGGTGACGAGTGTCACCGCAGTTCCCTCGCACCTCCAGGCGATCGTCGAGCTCGGCGAGGCCACGCTCGCGAAGTACGACACCTCGTCGCTGCGCCTCGCGAACCTGATCGGCTCATCGGCGCCGCCCGAGCTCAAGGAGCGGCTGGTCTCGGTGCTCGGCGACGGCGTGCTCTGGGTGCAGTACGGCTCGACCGAGGCGTCGATCGTCACCTCGCTGACACCGGAGGACCAGCTTCGCAAGCCGCTCTCGGCCGGATTGCCGTTCTACGGCAACGTCCTGAAGATCGTGTCGGACGACGGAACGGAAGCGGCCGCAGAGGAGACGGGCGTGCTCCACGTTCGCTCGCCGCTGCTCTTCGAGGGCTACTGGAACCGTCCGGAGGCGACTGCCGCGAGCTTCGCCGACGGTTTCTTCGTGACCGGTGATCTCGCGCGCCGGGACGAGGAGGGTTACCTCTACATTCTCGCGCGCACCGACGACACGATCATCACGGGCGGGCTGAACGTCGATCCGGAACCGATCGAAGAGCTGCTGCGGCGCCACCCCGGGGTGGCGGACGCGGCGGTGTTCGGCGTCCCGGATACCCGGCTCGGCGAGGCGATCTGCGCCGCAGTCGTCGTCCGGCCCGGGGCCGACCACGACGAGCCGGCGCTCGCACGACATCTGGCGCGCGAGCTGATCCCCGCGAAACGTCCGCGGAGAATCGAGTTCGTCGAGGAGCTTCCGCACACCGAGAGCGGCAAGCTCGCCCGGTCACGCCTTCGCTCACGCTTCGGGGCAGAGGAGACCAGGCGCTGATGCTTTGGGCTAGCGCTTGCCGTTCACAGCGCCCGTGGCGATCGCCTGGTAGCGCCGACGGCGGATGACGAGCTCAGGGGTCGCGTTCCGGTCGCCGCAGTAGTAGGAATTGGGGGGCCGGGATCCGGCGAGTACGGATGTCCCACCGGCGGCAGGCCCACAGCGTGTGAACCGATTGGAGGGGCAATGCTCGAATCGACGAGGGAGACAGGCTCGAGTCGCTCGTTCAGGGCGCCGAACGAGATGGACGCGGCCCCGGCCGCGGCGATCGGAGGCGCGAGATGAACCTCAGCTCCGCGCTGCACTCCGCGTTCGGCAGCCGGCTTCGGGTCGAGGGACAACTGCCGTCGTTCGACGGCGCAAACGGCTGGCTCAACTCGGAGCCGCTGACGATGGCCGACCTGAAGGGAAAGGTCGTGCTCGTCGACTTCTGGACGTACACCTGCATCAACTGGCTGCGCACGCTCCCGTACCTCCGGGCCTGGGCCGAGCGCTACGGCGAGCAAGGGCTCGTCCTGATCGGCGTACATACACCCGAGTTCGGGTTCGAGCACGACCTCGAGAACGTCAGACGCGCCGTCAGCGAGATGAGAATCGCCTACCCGGTCGCGATCGACAACGACTACGCGATCTGGCAGGCCTTCGACAACCACTACTGGCCCGCCCTCTACTTCGTCGACGCCGAGGGGCAGATCCGCCACCATCACTTCGGCGAGGGCGAGTACGAGCAGTCCGAGGCTGCCATCCGGCAACTCCTGGCCGAGGCCGGAGCCTCCGACCAGGGGGCAGGCCTCGTGTCCGTCGAGGCCGGCGGGATCGAGGTGGCAGCCGACTGGGAGGACCTGCGCTCACCCGAGAACTACCTCGGCTACGACCGGTCGGAGAACTTCTCCTCGCCCGGCGGCACCGCCCTGAACGAGCGTCGCGCCTACGCGGCGCCTGACCGGCTCGGGCTCAACGACTGGGCGGTCGCGGGCGACTGGACGATCACTGGGCGGGCGGCAGTGCCCGACGAGCCCGGGGCGCGGATCCTCTACCGGTTCCACGCCCGCGATCTTCACCTCGTGGTGGGTCCGGCAGCGAAGGGGGATTCGGTTCGTGTTCGCGTGACGCTCGACGGGCAGCCGCCCGGCCCGGCCCATGGAGCCGACATCGACGAGGGGGGTAACGGCACGCTGACCGGCCAGCGGCTCTACCAGCTGATCCGCCAGCCCGGCTCGATCGCCGACCGTACCTTCGAGCTCACGTTCCTCGATCCCGGCGCCGAGGCCTACGCGTTCACGTTCGGTTGACGAGTGGCTCCTCGAGCGTCCGGCCGAAGGTCGGCCAACCGAACCGCGGTCCGGGCGGTCGGACGATCGTGCATCCGGACTCGCGAGTCGTGGAACTGCTCATCCAGCCCTCAGCTCCGCCGATCTTCGAGCTAAAATTGACGCAAACGTCAACTTGGAGGCCGGTGCGGCTTGGCGGTCTGGACGATCTCGGCGCAGGAGGGAACCCCCGGTGAACGGGTTGCCGCGGAGCTTGCCGCAGCGGCCGACGTTCCCCTGTACGACCGCGTCGGGCTCGCCGAGCTCGCTCGCCGTTCGGAGATCGAGCTTCCCGAGCTCGACCAGATCGAGGAGCGTTTCTGCGGCCGCTACTCCTATCTGATGCTGATGGCAGCCGGAGCCGCGGCCGTCCCGGACACGCTCTCGGAGCTGAAGCTTCGGGAAGCGCTTCCCGAGCTCGGGCGCGTCATTCTCGGCGAGGCGGCACGCAGCGCCTGCGTGATCGAGGCGAGGGCGGCCTTCGCCGTTCTCCAGGAGCACCCGACAGCCGTCCACGTGCGGCTCCGGGCACCGTTCGAACATCGGGTGGCGACCTACCAGCGGGAGCACCTCGTCGACCGGCACCGCGCTGAGAAGGCGGTGAAGCACGCCGACCATCTGCACCATGCGTGGGTCCGGACGCTCTACCACCTCGACGTCGACGACGACTCGCGCTTCACGCTCGTCCTCGACGCGAGCCGGCTCTCGCCCGACCGGATCGTGGAGATCCTGCTTGCGGCGGGCGGTTCGACCCGAACGGATCTCGAGTCGAGCTCGGTGCGATGAGTTGAAGCGCTCGGGGCGGTCCGCACCTACGATCGCACCCACGGACCCCGGAGGCCGCCATGAGAAAGCTCAAGCTTGCGATGTACGTCGCACTGGACGGAGTCGTCGAGAATCCCGCCTGGACGGGGCCGTTCTGGGACGACCAGCTCGCCCGGCTGCAGGACGACTATCTCCAGTCGAGCGACGCACTTGTGCTCGGGCGCGTGACCTACGAGGGCTTCGCTGCCGCCTGGCCGACGATGGAGGAGAGCACCGGCGACTTCGGCAGGAAGATGAACTCGATGCCCAAGCACGTCGCGTCGCGAACGCTGAAGCAGACCGGGTGGAACGCGACCCTGATCGAGGGCGAGCTCGCGGACGGCGTCTCGAAGCTGAAGGAAGAGCCGGGCGGCGACCTCCTGATCTACGGCAGCGGCGAGATCGTCGACGAGCTCACCCGGGCGCACCTGATCGACGAATACCGGCTGATGCTCCACCCCGTCGTCGTCGGAACGGGCAAGCGTCTCTTCAACGGGCTCGAGCACACAACGCTCCGCCTCGCCGATTCGACGACGACCGGCACCGGTGTCGCCGTGCACACCTACGAGGCGACGGCATGAGGAACCTCGGGGAGGCTCGAGGTCTTACCTCATACCGGAACGGTTCGATGCGCTTCTAGTCCTGGCGCGACCATTGCGGCGGAGCGATTGCGCCAATAGGCTCGTCGACATTGCTCGATCGACAGGAGGGCCTCATGGCGAACAGCTTGAAGATCAAGGTGAACGGGCTCACGCACGGCGTGAGTGCGAGCCTCGATACACCGCTGCTCTACGTCCTACACAACGAGCTCCACCTGCACGGCCCCCGCTTCGGCTGTGGCCTTGCGCAGTGTGGCGCCTGCTCGGTGCTGCTGGACGGCAAGGAGATCCGCTCGTGCGTCACCCCTGTGGCTGCTGTATCCGGGAAGTCCATCACGACGCTCGAAGGGCTTCCCGCCCTGTATGC
>DATBBA010000042.1:0-71496 GCA_036271235.1 Gaiellaceae bacterium | reverse complement strand
CGGCCGCGCTCGGCCCACGCTTCGACGGCGAGTCGAACCGGCTCGCCGACCTCGAGGTCCGGAGCCGGATGACCGGGCGCTGGCTGATGCAGTCGATCCAGATCACCTTCGCCGTGATGCCCGCGCTGATCTACCTGTTCGGCGGGATCGCCGTGGAACACCACAGCGGGCCCGCCCCCTACTCGACGATCGGCACCCTCGTCGCGTTCACGACGCTCCAGGTGCGGCTGTTCGCGCCGATCGGGAGCCTGCTCAGCATCTCGGTCGACATCCAGAGCTCACTCGCGCTCTTCGACCGGATCTTCGAATACCTCGACCTGCCGATCGACATCGCTCCCGGCACCCGGACGCTCGAGCATGTCCGCGGCGACGTCGCGCTCGACCACGTCTCGTTCCGCTACGGCGACGGGCCGAACGCGCTCGACGACGTCGACATCACCGTCCCGGCCGGAACCACGACTGCCGTCGTGGGCGAGACGGGCGCCGGAAAGACGACACTCGGCTACCTCGTCTCGCGGCTCTATGACGCGAGCGACGGCGCCGTGACGATCGACGGCACGGACATCCGCGAGCTCACCTTCGAGTCGCTCGCCGCGACGGTCGGGGTCGTCTCGCAGGAGACCTATCTCTTCCATGCGACGGTCCGCGACAACCTGCGCTTTGCGAAGCCCGATGCAACCGACGAGGAGGTCGAGGAGGCCGCCCGTGCCGCGCAGATCCACAACATGGTCGCCGCGCTCCCCGAGGGCTACGACACGGTCGTCGGCGAGCGCGGGTACCGCTTCTCGGGCGGCGAGAAGCAGCGCATCGCGATCGCGCGCGCGATTCTGCGGAACCCGCCGATCCTGGTGCTCGACGAGGCCACCTCGGCACTCGACAACCAGACCGAACGCGCCGTCCAGGCCGCGCTCGCCCGGCTCGTCGAGGGCCGGACGACGATCGCGATCGCCCATCGGCTCTCGACGGTCCGCGAGGCCGACCAGATCGTCGTCCTCCACCACGGCCACGTCGTCGAGACCGGGACCTACGACGAGCTCGTGGCCCTCGGCGGCCGCTTCGCAGCGCTCGCCACCCGCGATCTCGACACGTTCGACGCGTCCGAGCTCCTGACAGCCAGTTAGCCAACTCGATCGGGCCGTATCGATCGGTCTAGCTAGACACAGTTCTTCAGCTTCGCACCGGTTTTCGAGTCCTTGCAGGTGACGCTGAGCGTCTTTGTCTTCGCCTCACCGGACGCGGTCTCGGTGACGCTCACGACGAAGAGGCCGACTGCACGAGCGGCGGGGGCCGAGAAGTGGACGTTGCAGCGGGCCGACTCCTGGTTCGCGGCGATCTTGCAGGTCGCTGTCGTGAGCTTCAGGCCGGCCTTCTTGTAGTACGCCTGCATCGAGGCCTTGAGCTGCTTCGCGAGCCCGGCCGCGGGGCTCGTCGCGCCGGCGCCGAACGGCACCGCCAGCACGCCAACCGCGCACGCGGCAACGAGCGCCGCTCTCAGGCTCAGCAAGCGATCTTCTTGTGCGTGACCGAATCGCTGCAGGACTCGCCGGTGAAAGCCCAGCTCACCGTGGTCGCGTCGTTGTCGTGCAGCGTCACGGCGACCTTGAAGACGATGTCCTCGCGGAACTTCTTCGAGCTCGTGGCCGCCGTGCAGTGGAACGTGACCCCGTTCTTCGGCAGGACGCAGACGACCTTGCCGATCGCCAGGCTGCTCAACGACGGCGTGTTCTTGAACTTCTTCACCATCGATACCTTCAGCTGGGCCGCATCGGCCTGTGCCTCGGTCTTCGGCTTTGCCGCGAGCGCCGCGGGCGTGCCTACGAGGAGTAGTCCGGCGACGAGTGCCGCTGCGCGAGCTGCCATAGCTCGATGGTACGTGCCCTGCCGCGATCTTTGCGAGAACTTTACGTCTGGCATGGCCGCTTGGCCCACCATCCTTCCTAAGCATGCAAGGTGAGACTCGATTGAGTTCGCTCCCCGAGTACGACGGACCGTTCGGCAAGGCGCAGGCCGAACGCCTGCTCTGGCGGGCAGGCTTCGGCGCGAAACCGGGTGAGGCAGCCGCGCTCGCCAAGCTCGGGTTCAAGCATGCGGTGCATGCGCTGACGCGGCCTCCGTCGTACGCGCTGACCGGGCCCTCTCCGACGGCCGACAAGGGCCGCCCGCTCTCGCCGGCAGCCGTCGTCGGCGACGATCACCTCTTCTGGCTCGACAGGATGGTGCGCACGAACGCCCCGCTGATCGAGCGGATGACGCTCGTCTGGCACTCGTGGTTCGCGACCTCGAACCAGGGTGTCGCCTCGCAGCAGCTGATGCTGAAGCAGAACGACCTCTTCCGCGGCGCGGCGTTCGGCTCGTTCAGCGCCCTGCTCGCCGCGGTCACGCAGGATCCGGCGATGTTGATCTGGCTGAACGGCAACCAGAACGTGAAGGCGCACCCGAACGAGAACTACGGCCGCGAGATGATGGAGCTCTTCACGCTCGGCGCCGACCGTGGCGCCTACACCGAGACGGACGTCCGCGAGAACGCGCGGGCGCTCACCGGCTGGACCGGGAGTGTGAACAAGGGGATCATCGGCAACTTCGTGTTCAACCCGAACCAGCACGACAACGGATCGAAGACGATCTTCGGGCACACGGGCGCCTTCACCTGGACGGACTCGTGCAGCCTCTGCATCAACCACCCGATGCATCCCTCGTTCTTCGTGACGAAGCTCTGGAGCTACTTCATCCCGACCCCACCCGATGCGGCAACGCTGACGGCACTCTCGGCGCTGTACGTCGAGAACGGATGGAAGGTCCACCCGGTCGTCGAGGGGATCCTCCAGCACCCGAGCTTCTACTCGAGCCCGCGCATGGTCAAGTCACCCGTCGTGCTCACCGCGGGCCTCCTGCGCACGATCGGACGCGGGATCGACACCGCCGCCTGGTACACGCAGGACGCGGGCGCCGGCCAGCAGCTCTTCTATCCGCCGGACGTCGGAGGCTGGGACTACACCCGGTGGCTCGATACGGCCACGTGGCGTGCGCGCTGGTTCATCGCAGCACTCGCGATCGGGACGCAGAACCCCGTCGGCAGCCCGAGCGACCCTGCCGAGCTCGTGCAGAGGGCCGCCGACTTCTGGGGCGACCCGACGCTCTCGCCGCAGACCTCGACGCTGCTCACGGCGTTCGCCAAGGCACAGCTGAATCGCAAGGCGGACCCGGCCGACGTCGAAACCGCGCTGTATCGGCTCATCGCCACCTCTCCCGAACTTCAAACCGCATAGGAGGTCCGTGGCGATGAGCGACCACAGCTGCCGGGACTGCAACCGCACCGAGATCCTCCGCCGTGCGGTCGCCGAGGCAGGGCGGGGGCTGCCGGGGATCGAGCCCGGCATGCCGATCCCGGCCGGGACCGGGCTCACGAGGCGCGACTTCGTCTCACGGACGGCGGGGCTCGCGCTCGGCATCTACGGCGGTGCGATGCTCTCCGGTCGGGCGTTCGAGAACGGGATCGCCTCAGCCGCAGCGACGCCTCCCGGGAACGTCCTCGTCGTCGTCTACCTCTCGGGCGGCATCGACGGGCTCTCGGTGCTCTTCCCTGCGGGTGATCCGATGTACTACTCGCTCCGGCCGAATATCGCGCTCGCCGCGACGGCGGGGTCGGCCTACAGCGAGGACGCTCGCCTGCGCTGGAACCCGGCTGCGAACGGGATCGCGACGCTGCACAACGAGGGCAAGGTCTCGATGATGCCGGCGATCGGCTACGTCAACAACGACGAGTCGCACTTCACCTCACGCCACTACTGGGAGGTCGGCGCCACCGACGCGACCCTTCGCACGGGTTGGCTCGGCCGCTACCTCGACGCCGTCGGCGCGAGCGACAACCCGCTGCAGGGCCTGTCGCTCGATACCGCGCTCCAGCCGGCGCTCGCGACCGCGAAGATGCCCGTGGCGACGCTCACCGCCGCGGATCAGTACACGTTCGTTCCACCGGGGATCCCGGCGCATCCCCTCGAGGCCTCGATGTTCCAGGAGGCAGCGAACCTGGGCGCGTTGCACGCATCCTCGTCCGACGCAGGGCTCTCGGCCGCGGGCGCGACGGCGCTCGAGTCGCATCATCTCTTCAGCGAGCTCGGGAACTTCAAGTACGGCTTCGCGAGCCCCGTCGCCTATCCGGCGACCGCGGATCCGTTCCCGCACAGGCTTGCCGGCCTGGCAGCGATGATCGCCGCCGGCCTGCCGCTCAAGGTGGCGACGATCACCTCGCCGGGTCACTTCGACACGCACGCCGGCCAGACCGCAACGCTGAACAGCGGCCTGCAGCTCACCTCGGACTCGCTCCTTGCCTTCCAGCGAGACCTCGAGTCGCGCGGCGTCGCCGACCGCGTGATGATCTACGCGTGGTCGGAGTTCGGCCGCCGCGCGCAGGAGAACGCCTCGACCGGTACCGACCACGGCTCGGCCGGGCTCGGCTTCCTGATCGGGACAAAGGTGCTCGGAACGGAGATCGGCGGCTTCCCGGGAATCACGGGCGGGTTGAACAACCTCGGCAATCTCGCTCCCACCGCTGACTTCCGTGCGGTCTACTCGTCGATTCTCGAGCAGTGGCTCGGTGCCGAGGCGAACCAGATCCTGCCGGCCGTCTCGGGCTATCAGCGCCCGAAGCTCCTCAAGTGAGGACGCTCGCCGCACTTGCGGCGCTCGCGGTCCTGCTCCCGGCGCAGGCCTCCGCGAGGACGTTCCCGACGCGGATCCAGGTGACGGCGAAGGAGTTCTACTACACGCTTTCCAGCCGGACCGTGAAGTCGGGCCCGGCCGTGATCCAGTTCGTGAACTACGGAGAGGATCCCCACGACATGCGCGTGCAGCGCGTCGGCGATGCGAAGGTCTACCGCACTCCGATCATGCAGCCGGGTGGGATCGTCAACCTCAGCGTCAGGCTCGCCCCGGGGAAATACCAGCTCTGGTGCAGCATCGCGAACCACCGCCAGCTCGGAATGCAGGCCGTGCTGATCGTGAAGGCGAAGTAGCCCGCCGGGCGCTCCGCGCACCCGGCGGGCCGCACGATCCCTTAGGCGATGAACGGCGTGACGGCCGCCGTCGCCTGCGCGGCGGTGAACACCTTCGGCAGGTCCGGAGCGGGGACGATCGCGTTCGCCCCGATGTTCGTGAGAACGCTGAGGTGGCGGGACTCGCAGGCCCCGATCTCGGCGGCGACGCCCTTCAGCTCGTTGCTCTTGAACGCGGTCACGGCGCCCATGTAGGCCCCGACGAATGCGGTCTCGAGCGCCATTCCGAGCGCGCCGATGGAGTGACGCGACCCGAACGAGCCGTTCGGGTACTTGAACTTCAGGCCTGCCGGGGTGGCCTTGCCGAGCACGCCCTTGAGCGCATTGTAGTGGGCGACCTCGTTGCCCTTGGCTCCGACGAGGTACGAGAGCTCGTCGCCCTTCAGCTTGCCGGAGGAGATCGCGTTCGAGTAGAAGTCGATCGCGAGCAACTCGGCGGTGGCCGCCAGCTTCGCGATGTCGGTGTCGGCCGTGACGGCGCCGAAGGCCGTACCCTCGGCGACGCCGAGGACGAGACCGCCGGCGACGAGGGCGAGCCCGCCCTTCGCGCCGCGGCTCAGGAACTGTGCGCGAGTGGTAGCGCTCATCGGTGGATCCTCCTTGGTCGGTGCTCGCGGGGGGTGCGAGCGTGACGGCTATTCGCCGGCGCCTCCGTTCCGGTTCGATCGAATCGGACATCGGTCGAACCAATGCACGAGCTCTGACGAATCCAGAACGTCATGAACCTCGCCCATAGCCTGGATCCACCGAACTGTGCGATCGCCTTGCGGTCGGCCGGGCCGTCACGACGCGCTGCGGCCCGGCCGGCCGACCCGGCCGCGTCGGCCGCGCAGCCCGGTCGATCGAGGTTCGGCTTGGTAGGGTCTTCTACGAGCTCCGATCGGAGCCAGCCGATGCCGCACCGCGACCTGGCACACCTCTCCGACGAGGCCGTCGTCGCGCTGACCGCGAGGTCGGACGACGTCGCGCTCGCGGAGCTCTACGACCGCTACGGGCGAGCCGCGTACGGGCTCGCGTTCCGGGTGCTGCGCGACGACGCGCTTGCAGAAGACGCCGTGCAGGAGGCGTTCCTCGCGGTCTGGCGTGGCGCCTCACGTTTCATCCCGGAGCGCGCGAAGGCGAGCACATGGATCATGACGCTCGTCCATCGCCGCGCCGTCGACCTCGTTCGCCGCGAGGAACGCCGCCGGGCCGACCCGCTGCCGGAGGTCGAGCTCGAGTCCGGCGGGCCGTCGGCGGCCGATGCGGTCTGGCTGCGGCTCGAGCGGGAACGCGTGCAGGCGGCGCTGCGCCAGCTCCCCGACCAGCAGCGTGAGGCGATCGAGCTCGCCTACTACGGCGGCTTCACGCAGTCGGAGCTCGCCGAGCGCCTGGGCGAGCCGCTTGGCACCATCAAGAGCAGGATGTTCGCGGGTCTCTCCCGGCTGCGGGAGCTGCTCGACAACCCGACCGACGAGGATTCATGGCAGAGACAATCCACGACCTGAGCGCCGCCTACGCACTCGATGCGCTCGAACCCGGCGAGCTCGAGGCCTTCGAGGAGCATCTCGCGACCTGCGAGAGCTGCCGCAAGGCCGTCGCCGACTTCAGCTCGGTCGCAGCAGAGCTGGCCTTCGCCGGTTCGCCCGCCTCCCCCGCGCCCGCGCTGCGCGACCGGCTCCTCGAGGCCGCGCGTGCCGAGCGGCAGAACGTCGTCCCGCTCCGGCCCCGCTGGCAGCGGCCGCTCGTCGCGGTCGCAGCAGTCGCTGCGTGCGCCGCTCTCGGGCTCGGGCTGTGGAATGTCTCGCTGCACAACCAGCTCTCCGACTCGAAGAACGAGGCGCTGGCCCGGCTCCCGGTCACCGGCACGCCGGGCTCGATGGTGGTCTCCTCGAGCGGCTCGGCCGCCCTCGTCCTCTACCGCCTCGACGCAGCGCCGACGGGAAAGACCTACGAGGCGTGGGTGATCCGCGGCTCGAGTGCCCCGGTCCCGGCCGGCCTCTTCCGCGGCGGCGCGGGTACGACCTTCGTCCCGATCAAGGGGTCCGTGAAGCGCGGCTCCGTGGTCGCGGTGACGGTCGAGCCGTCGGGCGGTTCGCCCCAGCCGACGACGACACCGTTTGCGACGTCGAAGGTGCCGGTTACGACGGTGATCTAACGCGCCCCGGAAGCGATCGAGAGAGCACGACAGACGATCGCAGCGTCGATCGCGGCTTCCTCGTCGCCCCCGGGCAGAGTGTCGATCGCCTCCCGGATCGAATCCGACCCGGAACGTCCGGAGAGCGCGGCCCGCTCGTCGAGCGCTGCGATCCGCGGATCGTCGAGCTGAACGAGCGTCTGGCGCCGATGGTCCCATATGCCACTCAACCTGTGGCCGATTCTTAGGATTCGACCGGGAATCGCCGGGTAGAAGGTTCGCATGAAACGATTCAGGGTTCCTTTCGCGATTCTCGTCGCCTCGGCTCTCGTGGCCGTAGGAGCGGGCTTTGCCTCGAGCAAGTCAGCGACGAGCACGGCCTCTTCGACCTCGGCCGCGACCGCTCTGCAGAATGCGTTTGCAAGCGTCTACAGCACGGTGTCACCGTCGGTCGTGCAGATCCAGACGAGCGAGGGCCTCGGCTCGGGCATCGTGTTCGACTCGAAGGGCGACATCGTCACAAACGACCACGTGGTCGGGACGGCGAAGACGTTCACGGTCACGACCTCCGCGGGCAAGAAGCTCACAGGGAAGCTCGTCGGGACCTTCGCCGAGGACGATCTCGCGGTGATCAAGGTGAGCGCCGCCGGCCTCCATCCCGCCTCGTTCGCTGACTCGAACAGCCTCCGGATCGGCGACATCGCGATGGCGATCGGCAATCCGCTCGGCTTGAGCTCGAGCTTCACCGAAGGCCTCGTCAGCGCTCTCAACCGGCAGGAGCCGGAGGGCAACGGCGTGATCCTTCCAAGCGCGATCCAGACGAGCGCGGCGATCAACCCGGGTAACTCGGGCGGCGCGCTCGTGAACATCCACGGCGCGGTGATCGGGATCCCGACCCTCGCGGCGGAAGACCCGCAGCTCGGCGGCGCCGCCGCCGGCATCGGTTTCGCGATCCCGAGCAACACCGTGAAGAGCATCGCGAGCCAGCTGATCGACACCGGCAAGGTGACGAACTCGAACCGTGCCTTCCTGGGCATCGAGACCGCCGACACCGGCGAGGCATCGGGCGTCTACATCACGCAGGTCTTGCCCGGCTCGGCTGCAGGCAAGGCTGGACTGGTGGCCGGTGACCTGATCACCGCCGTCAACACCACACCGACCCCGACGTCGTCCGACCTCGGCACGGCCCTGGCGGCCCTCAAGCCCGGTCAGACGGTCACGATCAAGTACTCGCTCCAGAGCGGCGCGAAGAAGAGCGTTCAGGTGACCCTCGGCGAGGTGAAGGGCTAGCTCGGTTTCCCCGGGAGCGCGGGGCGACCCGCGCTCCCGGCAGGCCGGTCGCTCAGGGAATCGAGCTGCCGGAGGCGAGGAGCAGCGAGCATGCACTCTGCGATCCGGAGAGCCCGAGCACGGCGCCTTCGGCCTCCTCGCCGATCGGCGTCCCGTCCTTGCTCGTCGAGAACACCGACCAGATCACGAAAAGCCTCCCAGCCCACGCCGACGGGATGCGGAACCCCCGTATCTGCGGGATGTCCGGTCGCACGGGCCCGCAGACCCGCCCCGTCGCATCTGCAAGCCCGACCGCGGCGGCCGTGACGACCACGGTCCGGCCATCGGCGCAGCGGCCGACGAGCGCACGATCCGCTTGCCCGAGCCACGTACCTGCGGCCTCTGCAGCCCTGCGGAACACACACCTTCCGGCTCCTGCGCACACGATCCGGCCAGCTGAGATCTGAGCCCGGTCGCGGCCAGGCGGCGATGCCCAACTGCAGGGAGCGAGTCCCTTCGGCGCCGTGGTGTAACGATGCACCGAACCGCACGGCGGCAAGCTCAGCCTCGAGAACCACGCAGGCGGGAGCTCGGAGCAGGCCCGCGGAACCGGGTCGCCGGCCGCTCGCGCAGGCGGCGCCGATATGGCGATGCACGCCGCGACCAGCGCGATTCCGAGCCACACACGGTTCAGGGCCACCGGCGTGACTCTAGGGTTTGCGCCGGAAGATCCGCGAGCTACTGCGGCCCGCTGCCGGCCGTGTCGGATGAGAGCGGAATGCCCTCGGGGCCGTGGCCGCGGTAGGCGTCGCGGAAGGTCGTGAAGGCGTGCGCGTTGTAGTCGGGGCAGACGGCGATGTGGCCGATGCCGTAGTACAGGGAGCCGTCGACCTTGCGGTAGTAGTCCGCGGGGTTTCCCGTCCAGGCGGTGAGGGCGATCTTCGTGCCGAGGCCCGGGTACGGGGTGGCGAGGACCCCGGTCGTCTCCTCGTTGTAGAACGAGCGCAGCTCGTCGATGGTCGACTGCGGGACATCCTCGCCGTACCAGATGATCACGCCGCCGTGCTCCTCGTTGTGGACGACCTGCCGCGGGTTCACGGGGTCGGTGTAGAAGTCCCACACGGCCCAGAGCCCGTAATGGGCGCCACCTGACGGCGGGTTCGTGCTCCAGAGACCCGTGGTCGGGGTCGTGAGCAACGGCACGTCGGCGTGGTAGTTCGTCGGGTCCTTCTTCGCCGGAAGCGGCTCGACGTCGCGATAGGTGCAGCCGGCACCGAGCATCGCAGCCTTGACGCTCGCCGAGCCGGTGGAGCTGTCGCCCGAGCCGCCCGAGGCGAGCACACCGATCACGATCGCGGCGCCGGCGAGCACCGCCACGCTCACGAACCACACCCAGCGCGGGACTTCCGCAAGCGGGTGCGAGGACGATTTCGTGTCGCGGCGCTGTGGCGCCTGAACCGACTTCGGGCCGCTTCCCTTCGGTGGATTCGGCGTCCGATCCTTCTTGTTCGCCACAGAAACAGAATACGCACCGGCGCGGCGTGGTCGCGCGGGTACAGGCCTCGCGGGCGCCGGCTACGCGGCCTTCCGCGTCGCGCCCGGCGGATACCACGCGTGCGCGGGCGGCCCATAGGGCGCGCCGAGCTCCTCGACCGCCTCCTCGATCCTCGCAGTCAGCGCCTTTGCGGAGGCGACCGACGGCTTCGCGGCCTCGATCGGGATCGGCTCGCCGACGATCAGCTTGACCCGCGGGAGGCCGAGCTTGAACTTCCGGGGGCGGAGCGCCCGCTCGCTGCCGACGATGCAGACCGGCATGATCGGGGTCCCGCTCATCAGGGCGAGCCGGGCGGCGCCGCGGAACCAGGGCCGATCGCGGTAGGGCAGGCAGGTGCCCTGCGGGAAGGTCCCGAGAACCTGGCCCTCGTCGAGCAGCTGCTCGGCCCGGCCGACAGCCTGGCGGTCGCCCGTTCCGCGCTCGATCGGGAAGCAGCCGAAAGCTTCCATCGCCGGGCCGATCACCCGTGAGCGCCAGAGCTCCGCCTTGGCCATGTACCGGACCTGCCGGCGGGTCACGAGGCCGAGCAGGAACGGATCGAGCATCGACTCGTGGTTCGCGACGAGGATCAGCGGGCCCGTGGCAGGGATGCGCTCCGCGTGCTCCACCTCGACGCGGTAGAGGTGGCGAAACCAGAAGCGGAAGCCCGTCCATTCGAGGCCGCGGTAGAGGGGGGAACGCTTCATCTGTCTAGCATCCAGGTACGCGAGATCGTGGACAAGTGAGCTAAAGCGTGCCCGAAACCGCCTCGAGCCGGTCGGCGACGAGCCTCGCCCAGGTGCCCGCGCGCGGCAGCTCGAGAAACCGGTGCTCGCCGATCCGGACACAGAGACCGTGGACGCCGCCGGGGATCAGGGTGTAGCTCCCCTCGACGCCGAGTGCCTGCGCCCGCTCGAAGCCGCGCCGCGAGACCGAGGGTGCGACACCGGGTATGCCCGGCAGGCCACGGTCGAGTGAGCCGTGCAGCACGTCGAGTCGCCTTCCGCGAAGCGGCGAGAGCTCGAGCCTGTCGGGAATCCACGGCGCGAGGCCGAGCACTCCGGTGACGGGCGCCTCAGCGGCTGCCGAGATCGCGACGGCACCGCCCATCGAGAACCCGAGCAGCAGCTTCGGCCCCTCCCCTGTCGCCTCGATCGCAGCCCGGCAGTCCTCGATGCACTCCCCCAGGCGGCGCCACGAGCGGATCCGGTAGCGGACTTCCGCGAATGCGAGCGCGGGAAAGCGCGGCGCGAGCCGCCCGACGAGCCATTCCAGCGATGAGCCCCAGATTCCCGGCACCTCCTGCTCGCGGCCTCCGCTCAGGCAGATCACGGTCCACGCTGCAGAGGGATTCGTGACCCGCAGGAGCGCGCCCGTCGAGAGCCGGATCGGATCCGGGGTCGAGCTCAGAACGCTGCCCGTGATGCGAAGCCCGCTGCGATGCACGAGGCCCGCTCGGCCCGAGGCCGCTGCCACACCCTCACGTGGCCGGGGCTTCGCGCGGACAGAACCGGTGCCGGGCACCGGTGTAAATCGTCGCTCGGCGGCAAGAAACCCCTGTAGCCATGCCGTTTCGAGTCGCCACCGGTGCCAGGCACCGGTTTTTGGACGCGTGGCGCTCGGCCCGGCCGTGCGTCGTCGGGCTCAACTCGGAGCCGCTCGAGTCGCCTCGACGGCGGCGCGGGCCTCGGCCTCGTACGGGTTCAGCTCGTAGCCTGTCCTCAGGTAGGAGAGAGGCATCGCGAGCGGCCGGTGCTGCATCTGCCACACGTGGCAGAGCTCGTGGCAGACGAGATCGTCGTCGGGCGCCGCCGGCGGCTCGCGGAGCAGGATCGTTCCCCAGGCCGCGTAGCCGTCGAAGCGGCGGAACCACGGCAGCCGGAAGAGCCGCGGCGAGACGATCACGCGTACCCGTGCGATCGACACGGGATGCGGGTAGAGCTCGAGCCGGTCGAGACGTGCCTTGGCGCTCTCGAGCCGGCCGCTTACGGCCACCGGCCGGGACCCGGCTCAGCCGGCGGGAGCGCCGCCCACTCGGATCGCACCGGCGCGAAGACCTCCACGGCGACCGCACCGTCCGGACCCGCCACGACCGAGTGGGGAACGTTCGCAAGGATCCGCCAGAACGATCCGGGCCGGACCTCGTCGTGCTCGTCGCCGACCGTGAAGCTCATCGAGCCCTCGATCAGCACGCCGAGCTGCTCGTTCTCGTGGCTGTGCTCCGGAACCTCGGCGCCCGGCTCGAGCTCGAGCACGACGATCGTCATCCGGTCCCCGTGCACGGGCCGCCCCACGACGCCATGCCAGATCTGCAGGGGTGAGATCGAGCCCGTGTGGTCGAAGCTACTCAGGGCGCTACGAGTACTCGCCCTTGGTGCCGCCGGCAGCGCGAACGGTCACGACGTACTTGGCGACGTCGTAGACCTCCTTGAAGGTGACGCTGCGGAGGACGTACTCGGCCTGGATGCCGCCGACGCCCTCCTCGATCGCTGTGACGACGCGGGTGTAGGTGACTGCGTCCTGATCGAGGTTCGGCCCGAGCGTGCCCTGGGCACCTGCCGCCTTGAGCGTGTGGCACTTGCCGCAGAAGGCGATGTAGACCTTCTTTCCGACCGCGATGTTCCCGGGCTCGGCCCGATGGTTCCCGGCTCCGAACGCCGCCGACGAGAAGGCCACGAGCATGGAAAGAGAGAGCAGGGCGAGGAGGCCCAGCGTGGTCTTGAAGCGCAGCTTGCGTTTCGATCCCGTGACCCGCGATCTCATACCTACGAAAGACTCTAGACCGTCCGGAGGATTTCGTCCACCTGATTCGTGTTTGTCCGCAATCACAGGGCGAATCGCTCCACATGCAGGGACCGCCGCGGCACCCCGGCTCGCCGGACGTCGCTCTCGATCGCGGCGACCATGCCGGCGGGACCGCAGAGATACACGTCACGGTGGGCCAGGTCGGGGACGAGCTCTCGGAGATGCGCCGCCGAGAGCAGGTCTCGGCCCTCGGCCGAGAGGTGGTCGCCGACCACGTAGCGGAGGGTGATGCCGCGTCGCTCGACGAGCTCGGCCAGCTCGTCCGCGAACACGATGTCCGCCTCGGCGAGCACGCGGTAGATGACCGAGAGCTCGCCCTCCATCGTCTCGCTCAGCGCCCGGACCGGCGTGATCCCGATTCCACCCGCGATCAGGAGCGCGTTCGGGCGGCGGCGTGCGGCGGCCGTGAAGCAGCCGAACGGGCCCTCCGCGACGACCCTCGTCCCGACCGGGATCGACCGCATCCGCGCCGTATGGTCGCCGGCCGCCTTCACGCTGATCCGCAGCGTCCGCCCGTCCGGAGCGGCGGAGAGCGAGAACGGATGCGACGTCCACCAGAACCCTCCCGTCAGGAAGCGCCAGAGGAAGAACTGGCCGGGGCGGGCCGCCAGCCGGTCGAGCCTCCGTCCGGTCATGCGAAGCGTCGTGACGCTCGGGCCTTCGGCGATCACCTCGGCGACCCTCAGCCTGAAGCGGAACGCGGACACGACCGGGCTGAGGACGCGGAACACGAGCAACGCCACCGAGCCGAAGAACAGGATGCGCCAGTAGGTCGCTGCGTTCGGATGGAACGTCGGGTTGATGTCACCGCCGGTCGGGATCTGATGGAACCACGCAAACGCGATCGCGGCATAGCCCGTGAGATGAACCGCATACCAGAGCTCGTAGGGGAGATGCCTCCGGGCGACGGCGATCGACGAGACGGTGACGAGCACGAACAGGGCGAGCCCGATCGTCGCCGTGACCATCCCGGTGAGGATGTTGTCGGCGACGAGCTTCCAGAACTCCCGGAAGAACGAGTTGTCCCCGTCGAGCGAGAACCCGAGCACTGCCATCACCGTGTGCGCCAGCACGAGCAGGAGGCACAGGTAGCCGTTCCAGCGGTGCCAGACCGTGAGCCGGTCGAACCCGACGAGCCGTCCCAAAAACGGCAGCCGCGCCATCAGCAGCACCTGCACGAGCGCGCTGAACGCAGCGAGCAGCCCCGTAAGGCCACCGAGCCGCGCCATCAGGGTGGCCCAGTAGTCGGGTGCGAAGCTGAAGTCGAGATTGTGATTTGCGATCCAGAGCCAGACGATCGCGACGAGGTTCCCGAGCACGAAGGCCCAGATCACGGTGCCCGCGACGAGGCGTCCCACCCGGTCGCGCGAGTACGCCATCGCCACGCTCTGAGTATCGCCGCGGCGCGAGGCGGACGCGCCGGCTACTCGTCAAGCAAGAATCGGGCCCGGGCGAGGAGCGGCGCAGCGCCGAGGGAGGCCCTTGTGGCGGCGAGTAGGACGCGCGGCTCGTTCCGGGTCATCGCCCGCTGGAAGAGCACGGCGGCATGCTCGAGCCGGCTGCAGGCGGCGGCGAGCGTGGAGACGACGCGATGTTCGCGTGGGCTCGGGGCGCCGACCGCGGCGAGCGCGCGGCTGCAATCGCCGAAGAGGCTGTAGGCGACGAGCATCGTGTAGATGCCGTCCGCCCCGGCCATGGCCCGGCGTGCGTCGGCGAGCGTCGGTCCGGCGCTCACCGTCAGGCCGATGTCGGAGTCGAGCGTCGCCACGAACCGTCTCGCGTCGTCGACCCAGAGACGCTCGGGCAGGGCCGGCCTGGCCGGCGCAGGAGTCGTCGATCCACAGGCGGTCAGCGAGGCCAGCGCGAGCAGGCCGACGGCGAGCAGCCGGTATTCCACCTCTCGACGGTAGCGCGGCCGGCGCGGCGCCGGGTCAAACGCCGGAGCAGCGCCAGCAGCCGACGACGGCGGTGATCTTGACCGTCGACTCGAGAGTCCCGGCGGTCGTCGAGATGACCGCCGTTTTCGACGTGTAGGACCCGTGGCGGGTGAGCCGGACGCCCTTGTATCCCGTCACCTTGCCGATGAGCCAGGTTCCCTGGCTCACTCCCTGCGCGGTACGGGTTCCCTTGAAGGTCAGCGTCACGGACCCATCCGGGCCGGAGGCGACGAGCGTGCCGAACTCGTGGCCGGCGGCACCTGTCCCGGGCTCCGCGGCTTTCGCGTTGTAGACGTACGTCGCGTTCTTCGCCGTGCAGGTGTAGCTCAGGGACTTCAACGCACCGAGCCGGTCGAGGTGCTTGACCTCGAGGCACTGGCCGGTGAGGGTTGCGCGCACCGGCGTTCCGGCGGCGAGCGCGGCGCTCGCGCTGAGGGCGCCCAGCAGGAGCGCGGGGAGGACGAGGAGGCGTTTCATTCCCGCAACAAGGTACAAGCGGCAGCGAAACGTGTCAGCCTTTGAATGTGAACGATTGGTTAGGTCTCGAAGCAGCCGTCGAACGCGTAGAGCGGGTTCGGCGTCCCGGCCGCGCGATGGCCGCGGAGGAGGGCCCCGCCGACCGCGGGCGGGCCGTGAGCCGTGAAGCAGCCATCCGGTCTGACGTCGACGTCGTAGTTGAGGGGCATCTGCCTGAGGTTCGCGGCAACGGCAGTGAGCGTGCAGAACCAGTCGCCGGGCCCCCGGTACGGTGTGGTCGCGCCGCGGCGCCGGCACGTCGAGAGCAGCTTCAGCCTCGCGCCCGCCGCGAGCCCGTGGCCGAGCTCGCGCTGCTGGAGCGTCACGAGGTGCTCGAACTCGGGACCGATCGCCGCATCCAGGCGTGAGGCGGTGACGGCGGGCGGCCCCCATCCGGCTGCCGCCGCGACCAGGGCGACACCCGCCGCGAGGGCGATCACGGAGCGGCCTCGCGCGAGCCGCGAGCGCCGTGCCACCGGCGCGGAGCCGGCGAAGTCCCGCCGCCGGAAGACGAACCACGCTGCGCCGGTGCAAACGGTCGCCCAGGCCGCGGCGACCAGGATCGACTGCTCGACCGGTCGCAACGCCTCGGGCGCAGCGAAGAGGCCGTGCCAGGCGTCGAACCCGCTCGACGGAAGAACGGTGCGGAGTGCTGCCCCGCTCCCGACGAGGGCGAGCACCTGCATCACGAGGCCCGCAAGCGCGGCGCCGAGGACGCCGAGGACGCCACTTCGGCTGACGACCGAGAGCAGCAGCGCGAGCGCGGTGAACGCGAGAAGCGGAGCCAGGACGAGCGCGAAGCTCTCGGCGCAGAGCTGGAGCGCGCGGCCGGGAGAGATGACGGTGCCCGAAAGGTCTACGAGCGGCTTCGCACCGCTTCCGGCAAGCCCGGCGACGATGCTCGCGACCGCGAGCCCGAGTGCAAGCCAGATCGTGAGCACCGCCGCGGCGAGCGTCTTGCCCGCGAAGAGCTCGAAGCGGCTCCGCGACCGGGTGAGCGCCGTCTTCCAGGTGTCATGACGATCCTCGGCCGCGAAGAGGTCGCCGGCGAGGAGGCCGGCCAGCACCGGGAACCCCCACGAGCCCGCGAAGCCCAGGATCACGAGTGGGATCGCAAAGCCCGTCTGGTGGACCCAGCGTCCGAAGAGGGTGTCGGCCGGGACGGCGGGCTGGGCGGCGAGGACTGCGACGAACGCGAACGGACCGAGAAGGCACACCGCAGCAGCGACCCGAGCCGGTGCCTGGGCGGTGAGCTTCACGAGCTCGACCCGGGCAACCCCTGCGATCCCGGGGCTGCGGCGACGAGCTCTGGGCCAGAAGGTGCGCGTCGTGGCCGACTCGATCACTGCACGGCTCCGGTCAGGGCGAAGTACATCGCCTCGAGCGGCGTGCGCTCCACCTCGAGCAGGCGAACGGCGATGCCCGCGAGCCCGAGCTTGAGCACATAGCGGTCGAGCTCGGCCTCCTCGGCCGCGAGCGCGAGAGTCCCTTCTCCCGTCGGCTTCGCATCGAGCCCTTCCGCGGCGGCAAGGTGAAGCGCGGCGGCATCGTCGTTCGTCGCGAGCCGATAGACGGAGGGCGGTGCCTGCCCTCGCAGCTCCGCGAGCGGGCCGTCCCAGAGCGCGCGTCCGGAAGCGACGATGGTGACGCTCTGGCAGAGCCTCTCGACCTCGGCCATGTCGTGACTCGAGAGGAGGATCGCCGCCCCGGCGGCGCCGAGCCCGACGACCAGAGCGTGGAGCTCCGCGGCGCCTGCCGGATCGAGTCCCGCGGCGGGCTCGTCGAGGACGAGCAGGCTCGGCTCGCGGATCAGGGACGCGGCGAGCCCGAGCCGCTGGCGCATGCCGGTCGAAAGGCCTCCGGCCCGCCGGTTCGCGGCCGCTGCGAGCCCCGTCCGCTCGAGTGCCTCGTCGATCCTGCGCACGGCATCGCCGCCGTCGAGCCTCGCGAGCAGCTGGAGGTTCCGGCGAACGCTCAGGTAGGGATAGAACCGCGGCTCCTCGACGAATCCGGCGACACCTTCCGGCACGCGTGGATCGTCGCGGTCGAGCGCCGAGCCGAGCAGGCTGACGGCGCCGGAGTCGGGCCGGGCAAGGCCGAGCAGGAGGCGGAGGAGCGTCGTCTTGCCGGCGCCGTTCGGTCCGACGAGCCCCCGGATCTCCCCGCGGCGAAGATCGAGGTCGATCCCGTCGACCGCCTGCGTCTCCCCGAAGCGCTTGGCGAGCCCGCGCGCCTCGACGGCGGGCGACGAGGGCGAAGGGCGCACGACCGCACGCTAGGGCGATGTCCTTGAGAACGTGTTGAGGCCCTGTTAGGGGCTGTGCAGCAATAATTGCGAGGCCGGTGCGGCCACGGATCAACCACCCCAACCAGGCACGTATTCCTGCACAGCCCCTTACGCGGCCGGGAGCGTGAAGGAGACGCGCGCGCCGCCGCCGTCGCGGTTCTCCGCCCAGATCCGGCCGCCGTGAGCCTCGACGAGCCCCCGTGCGATCGCGAGCCCGAGGCCCATGCCGGCCTGCGAACGCGCCCGGTCGGCCCGCCAGAACCGCTCGAACATCCGGCTCACCGCCTCGGGCTCGAGGCCGCTCCCGGTGTCTTCGACCGATACCAGGACCTCGTTCTCGCGCCGGGCGACGTTGATCGCGACCGAGCCGTCCGAGGGCGTGTGGCGAAGGGCGTTCGTGACCAGGTTGAAGAGGACGCGCTCGATCTTGTCGGGCGCCACCGGTGCCGTCGTCTCCCCGTCGGAGTGCGCGACGAGGTCCACCTTCCTGGCGACGGCCTCGGGCTTGAGCAGCCGGACGGCCGAGTCGACGAGCCCCGACACGGGGAGGCGCTGGAGCTCGAGCGTGAGTGCGCCCGCATCGATCCGCGCGAGCTCGAAGAGGTCGTCGACGAGCACGGTGAGCGTGCGCACCTGGTCGCGAAGCGTCGGCAGGTAGTCGTCGGCCGTCGCGAGCCCGTCCTCGATCGCCTCGATCATCGCCTGCATCGAGGCGAGCGGCGTCCGCAGGTCGTGGCTCGCCCACGCGACGAGCTCGCGGCGCGCATCGAAGAGCTGCTCGATGCTGACGGCCATCGAGTTGAAGGACGCGGCGAGGCCCGCGATCTCGTTCGCGCCGCCCACCGGTGCCCGTGCCGACAGGTCACCCGCCGCAAGGCGTGCAGAGGCATCGCCGACACGGCGGATCGACTGCGAGATCCAGCGCGAGAGGAGAAGGCCCGCGCCGACCGCCGCGGTTGCGGAGCCGGCGGCGACGGCGAGCACCTTCCGGTCGGCGCCCATCTGGAACATCACCCAGCCCGACGCGAGCACGGCCACGAGCGGCACGCATACCGAGACGAGCGCGAGCCCCGCGAGCTGCAGGCGGACCGTCGGCGCCGCCCGGAGCGCGTAGGCGACGGCGACGCCGATCGCGAGGCTCGCGACCGCGACGATGACCCCGAGCAGGATCACGGATCGAGCCTGTAACCCACGCCCCACACGGTCTGCAGATGCGTGGGATGAGCCGGATCGGCCTCGAGCTTCTCGCGGAGTCGGCGCACGTGAACGGTGACAGTGCCGGTATCGAGTGCGGGGGAGTGGCCCCAGACGCTGTCCATGATGTGGCTGCGCGAGAACACCCGGCGCGGATTCGAAGCCAGGAACCAGAGCAGGTCGAACTCCCGCGCGGTGAGGGTCACCGGCGCGCCCGCCCGGGTCACCTCGCGGCTGGCGCCGTCGAGGACGACGTCGCCGAACTCGAGCCGCTCGGGACGCTCGGTGCTTCCGTTCGTGCGCCGGAGCACCGTTCGGACCCGCGCGGCGAGCTCGCGCGGCGAGAAGGGCTTCGTGACGTAGTCGTCGGCGCCGAGCTCGAGCCCGACGATCCGGTCGGATTCCTCGCCCCGTGCAGTCAGCATGATCACCGGCAGGTCGGAACGGCTCCGGATCCAGCGGCAGAGCTCGAGCCCGTCGGTGCCGGGGATCATCACGTCGAGCACGACGAGCGTCGGGTCGGCGGTCTCGATCAGCTCCCGGGCCCGGTCGCCGTCGGCGGCCTCGAGCGTCTCGAAGCCGTCCCGCTGCAGGTAGCGGACGATCACGTCGCGCACGATCGGTTCGTCGTCGACGACGAGAACGGTCACTGCCATGCTCCTATTCTGGCTTCCACTTGGCGTGATGGTGGGACGCCCAGTCCTCGCTGACCGTTCCGACGGTGATCCCACGAAGGGCGTGGCGCGTCGACGGATGCAGCACGGCGAGGTAGAGATGGCCGACGAGCAGCGCGAGCGAGACGTACATCAGTCCGTCGTGCAGCACGACGGTGCTCGCGAAGCGAAGCTCGGTGTTGCGTTCCCCGAACCAGAGCAGGAGGCCGGTCACGAGGAACAGCACGACGAAGGCGGCGTTCAGGACCGTGTTGAGCTTCTGACCCGCGTTGAAGCGCCCCTGCGGCGCGGGCTTGCGGCCGGTCAGGAACCGAAGGTCGTCGCGGTCGAAGCCGTCGACCTCTCGCGCCGTTCGCGCGATTCCGCGCCGGTCGCCGCCGAGCACGATCAGCGCGAGCACGACGACCCAGGCGATCCCGGACCAGAAGTGGAGGCTCTGGATCAGCGGCCGGCGTCCGACGTCGACCGCAAGGCTCGGCAGGTACAGGATCAGGCCCGTCGCGAGCAGGAAGAAGAAGAACACGGCGTTCGCCCAGTGGAGCGTGCGCTCGGTGCGGGAGAACCGGCGGCGGTACCCGGCCTTCACGTCCCGTACCCGTTCGAGCGGCCGACCCAGGCGTCACTGTCGTACCCGAGCTGCTCCCAGTAGCCCTCGGCCGCCTTCGGCACGAGGTTGATCCCCTTCAGCCACTTCACGTTCTTGTAGCCGTACATCTCGGGGATCACGAGCCTCACCGGCGCTCCGTGGATCCGCGGGAGCGGCTTGCCGTCCATCTCGTAGGCGAGCATCACGTCGTGGAGGCCGGCCTGCTGCGTCGTCAGCGAGTCGACGTACGGGATCTCGGCGGACACGAACTCGAGCGCGTGCGCGTTCGGGTTGGGCGAGGCAGGGGCGAGCACGTCGTTCAGCCGGACGCCGCCCCAGCTCACGTTCTTCACCGTCCAGCCGGTGACGCAGTGGAAGGTCGAGACCTGCTCGACCTTCGGCAGCGCTCGGAGCTCGTCGTAGGAGAGCGACATCGGCTTCTCGACCTGGCCGCCGATCGCGAGCTTCCACGTCTTCGGATCGAAGGTGGGCATCGAGCCCGAGACGGTGTAGATCCGCCAGCCTCCGTTCGGGATCAGCGGGACCTGGTTCTCGAACGGCGCGATCACCGCCGAGACCTTCCCCCACCCGGCCTTGCCCCAGTAGAGCGCCGAGACGCCGCCGAGGACCGTGCCGAGGAAGACGGCGCGGCCGACCTTCCTCGTTCCACGATCTCCGGCGTGCGTCTCGTCCATCGTCGTCCTTCCTACATATGGGCCATGCCGGAATACAGCGTGCCCCTGAGCTCGCCCATGTGCGCCTTCGTATCCACCCAGACCTTGTAGGAGCCGGGCTTCGACTCGATCAGGTCGAGTGCCTTCTTCGAGACGGCCGCGCAGCTCTTGGCCTTGTACGTCGAGCCGAGCTTCGCGACGACCATCCCTCCGCTGTCGCGGATCGAGGCGCCGGTGACGCCGTCGGTCATCACGTCGAACGTCCAGCAGAGCTGTCCCTTGCTCGCGTTGGACTGGAAGTTCACCACCCCGTGCTCGCCCATCCCCGTGAGCTTGGCAGCGAGCACGGGGTGCATCATCGCCCCGCTCGCGATCGCGCTGAGCGCGCCGGCTGCGGCGAGCGCAGCGCTTCCGAAAACGAACCTCTTCATCGATCCTCCATTCGTCGAGAGTCGCCTCGGAGGTTCACCGACACCGATTGCAGTGTGCTTTCCGGGGGCTTACGAGAGGCTTAAATCGGTGCCGCGCCCCCGGCGCCGGATGAGGCGCATCCCGAGCAGCAGATACGCGGCGGTCGCCGCCGTCCAGGCGAGGTAGAACGAGTCGATCGCCCCCGGCGCCACATGGTGAGCCTGCAGGTCGAACGTGAGCCACAGGCAGGCGGCTGCGGCAACCGTCCCGAGCGGCAGGCGGTCTCGCCTCGACCACGTCTCGAACGCCAGGAGCGCCAGCACGAACGGCAGGTGGAAGTAGTCCTGGTCGACCGGATCGAGGACGCAGCGGAGCAGGAAGAGGAGAGCCAGCAGCGCGAGCGCGTCGGCCCCGCTCGCGCCCCGCCGCCAGAGAAGCAGGCCGATCGGGATCGCGGCGAGGACGATGAGCGCATGGCTCACGGGAGGGACCCAGTGGGCGACTGCGTGGTAGGTGAGGGTGGGGAAGCCGTCGACGTGAAACTTCTCCGAGTGTGCGGCGAGCAGCCAGACGGTCTCGGGTGTCGCGGACGATTCGACGTGCGCCTCCCCGCGGATCGCCGTCATGAACGCGTGCGGATCGCGGACGAAGAACGGCAGGTACACGGCGGCAGCGGTGACGGCCGCGCCGGCGGCCAGCTTCATCCGGCCGCCCGGCCGCGCGGCGAGCAGGGTCGGCGCAACCGCAAGCAGCGCCCACTCCTTCGTCGCCACTGCAAGGCCGAGAGCGAGCGCTGCCCACACGGTGTGCCGGTCGAGTGCCAGGAGGACGGCCGCGACGCAGAGGGCGCCACCGAGTGCCTCCTCGGGATGGCCCTCCTGGACGGCGGCAAGCGCCGCCGGCGAGGCGACTGCGAGCACGACGACGAGCCACCCCCACGACCGCGACCTTCGCGCGAGCACGATCCCGAGCGCGCCCGCCGCCGCAAGGCAAGGCAGGATGCCGGCCCGGTAGCTGCCGAGCTGGCCGGCTCCGCTTCGGTGAGCGGCCCACACGAACGGCGCGCGGAGGACGACGGAGAGCGGCCCCATCAGGAACGGCACCGCCGCCGCTCGCCGGAAGCTCCCCGCCGCGAGCGCGTTCACAGCGGGACCGGCATCGACGACGTAGTCGCCGAGCCGGGAGGCGGCCACGAGAGCCGCGACCCCGAGCGCCGCCACGGCGAGCGGCAGGAAGGCCCGCGCCGACGGCACGGCGCGAAGCCGTTCCCGGGCGGATGGCGCCGGGTGCGGCGCGCGAGCGACGAGTAGACGGCCCATCAGCTACTCATCGCCCGCGCGCCGGGTGCGCTTTAGAGCGAGCGCTGGTAGGCGCGAAACGCCATGGTCGCCAGGAACGTCGCGACCAGGAGAAGCGCCGTCAGGAAGCCCAGGCGCTCCAGGACGAGCGACCAGTCTGTCGGGCCGATCGCCGCAGAGCGCCCGGCCTCGGCGGCCCAGTTGACGGGGTTGAAGCGCGAGACGCCCTGCACCCAGCCGGGCACGAGATTTGCCTGCATGAACGTCGACGAGAGGAACGTCAGCGGCAGGACGATCGAGGTCACGGCCGCGATGAGCGTCTCCTCCTGGCGGACGACGAGCGCGAGCGCGTTCGAGAGCGCTCCGAACGCCGCGCTGAGCAGGCACGCGGCGAGGATCAGGATCGCGATCCCGCCGACGCCGTTCGGGAAGTGGGCGCCGACGACGAGGCCGACTGCGACGATGATCAGCGACTGGACGACCGTCGTGAGCGCGCCGTAGATCAGGCTGCCGACGTTGAGCGCGCTCCGCCAGACCGGCGAGACGAGCATGCGGTCCATCACGCCGGAGCGCATGTCGTCGATGAACGCCATCCCGTTCCAGCCGGCCGAGCTGATCGCCGTGAGCACGATCACTCCCGGCGTGAGGAACTCGATGTAGGAGCCGCCCTCGAAGCCGGGGATCTCGACCACCTTCTTGAAGATCGCGCCGAAGAGGAGAAGCCAGATCATCGGCTGGATCAGCGTGATCGCGACCCAGGCCGGCTGGCGCAGGAGACGGCGGACGTTGCGGAGCGTGATGTACCAGCTGTGCCTGAGTGCCCTCGTCATGCCGCCTCCTCCGCCTGGCGGAACGAGCGGCCGGTGTGGCGCAGGTACACCTCGTCGAGCGAGGGATGCGCCATCGTCACCGAGGCGACCGACAGGCCCGCCGCCTCGAGAGCCGCGAGCGCGGGAGGCATCGCCCTCGCGCCGTTCCGTGCGCGAGCCCGGACGAGCCGCCCCTCGGCGGTGACCTCGGTCACGCCCTCCACGCCCTCGAGCGCCTCCTGCACCGCCGCGCCCGCCGCCTCGACCAGCTCGAAGTGAAGCGCATCGCCCTGGAGCGCCGACTTCAGCTCCTCCGGGCTTCCCTCGGCGACCACCCGGCCGCGATCGACGATCGCCACCTGAGCTGCGAGCTCGTCGGCCTCTTCGAGGTAGTGCGTCGTGAGCAGGATCGTCATCTTCTCCTCGCGGGCGAGGCGTGCGATCTCCTGCCACATGTCGGCGCGAACCTCCGGATCGAGGCCGGTCGTCGGCTCGTCGAGGAACAGCACCTCGGGGTGATGGATGAGGCCCATCGCGATGTCGAGACGCCGCTGCATCCCACCCGAGTACGTCTTTGCGGGCCTCGTCGCCGCCGCGGCGAGACCGAAGCGCTCGAGCAGCTCGGAGACCCGGCCGCGCAGCTCGCGGCCCGGCAGGTCGTAGATCGCGCCCTGGAGCACGAGGTTCTCGCGGCCGGTCGCCTCGGGATCGAACCCGTGCTTCTGCCCGACGACGCCGATTGCCCGGCGCACCCGCTCGGGCTTCGCGAGCACATCGTGGCCGGCGACGCGCGCGGTGCCGGAGTCCGGCCGCGTCAGCGTCGTCAGCGTCTTCACCGTCGTCGACTTGCCGGCGCCGTTCGGGCCGAGCAGGGCGAAGATCGTGCCCTCCTCCACCTCGAGATCGATTCCGTCGAGCGCCTGCACGTCCGGCGGATAGTGCTTCCTGAGCTCGGTTGCCTCGATCGCGTTCCCCATCCTCTCACCTCCGGTATCATTTGAACATCAAGTATCTTAGTTATCAAGTCTCTTGTTTGTCAAACGATCTCGGATGAGCCGGACTCGCGACGAGCTGATCCAGGCGCTGAACCTCGAGGTCAGGCGCTCCCAGAACCGCACGGACGCCTACGACGAGGCGGTCTGCGAGGCCCTCGGGATCAACCGCACAGACCACCGGTTCCTCGACATCATCGACCAGGAGCCCGGGATCACGGCCGGGCGGCTCGCCGAGATCAGCGGGCTCACGACCGGCGCCGTGACCACCGTCCTCGACCGGCTCGAGCGCGCCGGCTTCGCACGGCGCGTGCGCGACCAGGTCGATCGCCGGCGCGTGCGGATCGAGGTGACCGAGAAGGCGCAAGCGGAGCTCTGGCCGTACTACGAGCCGCTCGCGCGGATCGGCGAGAAGATCAAGGAGCGCTACACCGTCGAGGAGCTCGAGCTCCTCGTCGACTTCCTGGAGACGGCGGCGGCCCTCCACGAGGGTGTCCTCCAGGAGTTGAAGACCCGGCTCGGCTCAGCTCACGAGCGCGGCGCGAGCGTCACGGAGTAGGTCGCCCGGTTGTCTCCCGGGCTCGCGTCGATCGCGGACGTGCTCACGCCGGCCGTCGTCGTCTGCGGCCCGGCGCCCGTGACCTGCACCGAGTAGCGGATCAGCGTCGAGTCTCCGCCCGCGAGGAAGTCGAGCGGGCAGACGATCGTCTGGCTCCCCGAGCACCCCGAGCCGCGCTCGTAGTACGGAGCGCCGAGCAGCCTCATGCCCGAGGGCAGGCGAACCGTGAGCACGACGTCGCCCGCCGTCTGGTTGCCGGCGTTCGTCACACCGACGAGGAAGTCGATGTTGCCGCCGAGCCCCGGACTGGGCGAGGTCTGCTGGATCGTCGCCTGGAGGTCGACGAAGCCGGCAGCGCCGCCCACCGGCGTCCCGCTCGGCCGTGCGAGCGCGCTGCCGAGATCGGCTGTATAGCTCGCCACAGAGAGAACCGCCACCAGCACGAGGAAGAGGTTCAAGCGGCGGCGGCGGCGGAGCCGGGACCACGCTGCCACGGAGAAGACCGCCCAGCACGGCGTCGTGAACAGGAGATAGCTCGACTTGATCGGATCCCCATATTGCTGCGGGAAACGGATCTGCATCACCGTGAACGCGGCGAACGACACGAGCGCCAGGAGGCCGAGCACGCCGAGACCGACATCGGCCGGCACCCCTTCGCGGCGACGCAGGAGGCGAACGAGTGCCGGGACCGCAAGGAGCACGAGGCCGCCGATCGCAAGCGCATCGGCGAAGAGCCCGAACACGCTCTGGGTCGACGCAGTCACCTTCTCGACCCGGGTGGGATGGTCCCAGTCGTGGATCCCCCCGAACCAGTCGCTCCAGAGCTCGGCGTGCAGCTTCGGCAAGAGCGCGTCGCTGAAATCGGGCCGGTAGGGATGGACGACGAGCGACTCGAGCGGAACCGAGAAATAGAACGATGCAGGCTGGCGGCCCATCATCAGCGACGCACGAGGTGCGAGGTTCGACTGGAACGGGTTGTGCCAGCGGTGGTACGCATAGCCCCACCACGGGCCCGCGAGGAGCACCGTCACGATCGCCGCCCGGCAGACGAATCCGGCCGACTTGCGCCTCCCGATCCAGAGTGCCGCCGCGGCGAGGGTGACGATCACGAGCACGGCCGGCTGACGTGTCAGCGCCGCGGCACCACAGAGGCCGCCGTACGACCAGGCGAGCCGTGAAGGCCACGACCGGCTTGCCGCACGGAGCAGGACAAACACGGCGAGGGCACACAGCAGGGCGAACGGCGCCTCGGGATGGAAGAGAATGCTCATCCGGTAGACCACGGGATAGGCGGCCGCGAACGCGCCGGCGGCCACGGCGCGTCCCGGGCTCCCCGGCCAGATCTCACGCGCGATCAGCCCGGTCACGAGGACGAGGCCGAGGCCGGCCGCGAGCGCGATCAGCCTGCCGGCCGACCACGGCTCCGACCTGGCAAGCGAGATCGCCTCGTCGAGCCCCCAGACCGCCGCGAGCACGAGCAGCCCGACGCCCGCGATCCTGAGGCCTCTTCGCGCGGACGTGAGCGCGAGCGCCCCACCTGCGACGAGGAGGAGCCAGAGCCCGCGGGTGGCGGGATTCGACGACAGCTCGAGGGCGACCGAGGGAAGCACCCCGACTGCATGCTCGGCCGCCACGGCCGCCGCCTGGAAGAGCGGTGGGCTCGAGTACTCGTAGTTCACGGCCTTCGGCGGAAGCCGCCCGTGCGCATCCAGGTACTCGGCGTAGGCGAGGTGTTCGCCCGCGTCGATTCCCCCGGATCGGGCAACCGTCGTCACGCCGACGAAGCCGACCACGGCGAAGGCACAGAACGCGAGGACAAGCGCGGCACGGAGCGGCGACCAGCGCCTGGCGAGGTCGAACCGGTGCACCGGAGGGATTATCTCCCGGTCACTCGGTCGTCGCGGGAGCCGCCCGGCTCCCGGCCCGGCCGACGGCATGGCGGAGGCCGAGCGCGAGCGCCGCCACGACGAACGGGACGAGCAGGAAATACGAGGAGAAGACGGCGACGACGACGACGAGCGCGAGCGCCGCGCCGGCCGCGACACGGCCGCCCCCGTCGAGGATCCTCACCGCCGAGCCGAGCGCGAGCACGTACACGGCGACGAAGCAGGCAGACGTCGCCCGGACGAGGTCGTCGGTGCTGCCGACACCGGCGACGAGCGCGCCGAGAAGCACCGCGCCGACGATCCCGATCGCGACGAGCGGCCGCCGCGGGATGCTCCGCTCGCGCGCCCCGGCGCCGACGAACCGCGGCAAGGCGCCCACATCTGCGAGCGCGGCGGCGAGCTTCGCCGCTCCCCCGATGTACACGTTCATCGTTCCCATCGTCAGCGCGACCGCGAGGACGGCGGTCGCATCGCGCCCGACCCGCCCGAAGCCCACCGCGATCAGGTCGGCCAGCGGAACCCGGGAGCCCCCGACGCCTCCCACCGCGATCGTCGCCACCGCGAGCCCGATGTAGACGACCGTGACCGCCCCGAAGGCGATCGCCATCGCGCGTGGAAGCTGGGTCGCCGGGTTCGAGAACTCTCCGGCGAGCTGGGCGACCGCCTCCCAGCCGACGAACAGCCACACGAGAATGCTTGCGGCGGTTCCCGCCGCCCACCATCCGTGCGGGGCAAACGGGCTCCAGTTGTGGCCGGCATGCGAGGGGAGCGCGACCGAGATCGCGACCACCATCACACCGAGAAGCACCGACGAGAGCCCGAGCTGGAACCCGGACGAGACGCGCAGGCCGAGCGTGTTCGCGAACAGGACGACCGCGAACATCGCGAGCCCCACCGCGGCCGCAACCGCCGTGCCCGACCCGGAGAGGTCGGCGACGTAAAAGCCGCCGATCAGCGAGACCGCCGGAGCGCCCAGCATCACGGCCGCCAGGAACCATGCGCCCGTCACCGCGGCCGCGTCCGGCCCGAACCCCTCGCCGACGTACGCCGACACCCCGCCCGCGACCGGATGGCGCACGCCGAGCGCGGCGAAGGCGATCGCAAGCGGGGCAGAGAGGACGAGGAGCCCCGCCCAGGCGAGGATCGACGCCGGGCCGGCCGCGGCAACCGCGAGCGAGGGTACGAGGAGGACGCCCGGACCGATCAGGGCGCCGATGTAGAGCGCGGCTCCCCGCCAGACCCCGAGCGTTCCGCCGTCGTTCACGCCGGGAGCGTAATCGGGAACGCGGGCTGACCGACCGCCGCCCAACAGTCCCACGTCGAGCTACCGGAGGCGGTCCTGCCGACCGGGGCGAATCCCCTGTCCGGGGCGCGAGATCCCCGAAAAGCGGGGTGCCGGAACCCGCCGCCTTGGGTAGAAGCGCAGTGGCCTGAGCGATCAGGCAGGCATCTAGATGCGAACAAGGAGTGTGTTGCCGTGAAGCGTAGGAACTTGACCCTGCTCGCCCTGGGGATGCTGCTCCTCGGGACTGCGGCGAGCGCCGGCAGCGCGGCGAAACCGACATTCAACGTCAGCGGAGCGCCGAAGCTCACCTCGGCCTTCTCGGCGCCGAAATCGGCGTCGGGGGCGCTCGCGCGGACCGACCCGTCGCTACTCGGGCAGACCGGCTCGAAGCCGGTCGACGTCATGATCAAGTACGACGTCGACGCGACAGCGTCGTACGCCGGCGGCGTCGCGGGCTTCGCGCCCACGAGCCCGTCGGTGACCGGTAAGTCCCTCGACCAGAACGCGGTCGCGGTGTCGGCCTACAGCCAGCATCTGAACCAGGTGGCGGGCCGGATCAGCGCCGCAATCGACAAGGCGGTTCCCGACGCGACCATCCGCCAGACCTACACGACTGCCTACGGCGGCGTCGAGGCGCAGGTGCCGGCGAACCAGATCGGGACGCTCCTCACCGTGCCCGGTGTCGTCGCCGTGCAGAAGGACGCCCTCGAGCAGCCGCTGGACGACAACACCGGCTTCATCGGGGCAAGCGCGGTCTGGCCTCAACTCGGCGGTGCCTCGAAGGCAGGGTCGAACGTGATCGTCGGCGTGCTCGACACGGGCGTCTGGCCGGAGAATCCGATGCTCTCGCCTGCCGGAGTCGGCCCGACGCCGGCCGGCGGCCCATGGCAGTGCGACTTCGGCGACGGAAGCGACGTCGCCCATCTCGGCCCGGTCTTCCACTGCAACAACAAGCTGATCGGCGCCTACAGCTTCACCCAGACCTACATGGCCGTGAACGGCTCCGACGGCCAGGAGTTCTGCAACAACACGACCGGAATCTGCTCGGCCCGCGACCCCGAGGGGCACGGGACGCACACGATGACGACGGCGGCCGGGGACTGCGTGAGCTCGGCCGTGCTCTACGGCGTCGACCGCGGCCCGGTCTGCGGGATCGCGCCCGGCGCCCACGTGATCGAGTATCGCGTCTGCCTGTCGCTCGGCTGCTTCAACTCGGATTCCGTGAACGCGGTCGAGCAGGCGATCCTCGACGGCGTCAACGTGATCAACTTCTCGATCTCGGGCGGTGCGGATCCCTACACCGACCCGGTGGAGCTCGCGTTCCTCGACGCCTTCCACGCGGGGATCTCCGTGAATGCGGCGGCGGGCAACGACGGCCCGACGCCCGGAACCGTCGACCACGGCGGCCCGTGGGTCACCTCGGTCGGCGCGGTCACGGGACCGCGGTCGTTCAGCTCGACGCTTCACCTGACCGCGGGCGGCGGGGCGACCTACAGCCAGTCCGGCGTCACGCTCACGAACGGGATCACCACCCCGACGCCGGTCGTGCTGGCCGAGAGCCTCCCCAACGAGGACGCGCTCTGCCAGTCGAAGCTCGCCGCGGGCACCGCGACCGGGAAGATCGTGATGTGCGAGCGGGGCACGAACGCCCGCATCGACAAGGGCTTCAACGTCCTCGCGGGCGGAGCGGCCGGGATGATCCTCTACAACCCGATCCAGGAGGACACGGAATCCGACAACCACTGGCTGCCGGCGATCCATCTCGACGGCCCGGATACGGCGCTGCTCGCGTTCGTGAACGGCCACACGCGAGTGACGGCCACGTGGGACCAGGGAGCGGCCACGGCCGCGACCCCGGACGTGATGGCCGCGTTCTCCTCGCGCGGCCCGCAGTCGGACTTCATCAAGCCCGACATCGTCGCGCCGGGCGTCCAGGTGCTCGCCGGGATGACCCCCCAGCCCGACGAGACGACGCCGACGAACGGCCCGCCCGGCAACAACTTCCAGGCGATCGCCGGCACCTCGATGGCGAGCCCGCACGCCGCGGGCGTGTCGGCGCTCGTGATGTCGGTTCATCCCGACTGGACACCGGCCGAGGTCAAGTCGGCGCTGATGACCTCATCGGTTCAGGACGTCGTCAAGGAGGACGGCAGCTCGGCGCCGACTCCCTTCGACGACGGAGCCGGCTCGATCCGCGCCGACCGGGCGATAGACCCGACGCTCGTGTTCGACGAGAGCTACGCGGACTACGCGGCCTCGGCCTCCGATCCGCTGCACCGGATCGACCTGAACATCCCTAGCATCGACGCGCCCGTGATGACCGGTTCGATCACGACGACGAGAACCGCGATCAACGTCTCCGGCATGGCCCAGACACTCGACGTGAAGGTCGACGAGCCGGACGGGGCGACGATCGTCGCCTCGGACAAGCAGCCAGGCGTGAAGGGGGCGAAGCCCGACGGGACGGTCCACGTCAAGAAGAACGGCTCGGTCGAGATCTACATCTCGATCAGCGGAGCCTCGCTGGCCGACGGCCAGTACTTCGGGCGGATCACCCTGACGCCGGAGACCGGCGACTCGAGCCCGGTCACGATCCCGGTGGCGTTCTTCAAGCAGCAGGGCACGGTCTCCCTCACGCATACGTGTACGCCGACGACGTTCCCCGCGAAGACCGGCGTCGCGCACTGCCTGGCAACCGTCACGAACGACGGGAGCGCCCCGGCGAACGCGACACTGACCGTCACGAACCTCGACAAGGGGAAGCTCGTGTTCTCGAACATCACCGCTCCGGCGACCGCAATCGACGGTGATGCCGGCGTGCAGTGGGGCGGAACGCTCGCCCCGACCGTCGCGCCGGAGATCACCTCGATCACGAACGTCACGGGCCAGGGGCCAGGGGGCGGTTACGTGGCGCTGTCGTCGTTCGGCCCCGCGATCACCGGCGTCGGCGACGACACGATCACGAACTTCAACGTGCCGACGTTCTACTACGGCGGCGAGGCGTACTCGTCGATCGGCGTCGTCTCGAACGGCTATGTCGTGCTCGGCGGGGGGACGGCGTCCGACGTGAACTTCGCGCCGCAGTCCTTCCCCGACCCGGCCGCTCCGAACAACGTGGTCGCGCCGTTCTGGACCGACCTCAACCCGAGCTCGACGGGAGCGGGGTCGATCTACATCAACGTCCTCGGCGACGGCTCGGACAACTGGGTCATCGTCGACTGGGAGGGCGTGAAGAACTTCAGCAACTCGACCACGCACACGGGCGAGATCTGGTTCCGGGTCAGCGGCGGTGCCGCGGGAACGGGACCGGCGAGCGAGCAGACGACGATCTCCTACGCCGCCGGCAACGCCTCCGCGGGCGATCCGGACGAGACGCCGCCGCTCACGATCAACTCGGGCGCCGAGAACCGCGACGGCTCGAGCGGGGCAAACATCTCGCCCGCACCGGCCAACGGGACCGAGTGGTCCGTGAACACCGCGCCTCCGACCCCGGGCGGTTCGGTGTCGATCGGGTACGACGCCTCGAGCAAGAAGGCCGGCGTCTACCGCTCGGACGCCGCGATGACCTCGGACGTCACCCCCGGGAAGACCGAGGTGATCCAGACGCTCACGGTCACCGGCAAGTGAGCGCCATTTGAGCTGGTGGGCAGGAGCGGGGCGGCCTCGGGGCCGCCCCGCTCCGTGCTCAGGGCCTCAGGTCGTATAGGGCGGCGGCGGCTGGAGTTGGTCGCCGCTCACGGTCGTCGTCGTGGGTGACGTGGGCGTGACCGCGGCAGCGCAGCCGGTCCGCGGCAGCTTCACCGTCGTCCGGTCGCCGAGCGCGCCGACCGCGACGAGCGATGCGTCGCCCCCGCACCGCTCGGCGCGAGTGACGGCGCCGAGCACCACGGTGAACTCGCCCTTCCGCGAGACACGCACCGTGCGGAGGATTCTCGCCCTGCCGGCCGAGAACGTGATCCCGACCCTCTCGCCCGCTCTGAAGTGGCTGCCGTGGAGCTTCGCCGGCGTCAGCCGGAGGAGGGTGAGCGACGGCTTCCCGGCCACGGCGGCTCCCGAAGAAGCGACCAGTCCGAGCGCGACCGCCGCAGTGGCGATCGAAGCGCGTTTCATCCCGTCAGTGTGCCCGAATCGCGGGCGGTGCAGTCCTACTCGTACCAGGTGAGCACGGCGAGGATGACGTAGAGCGCCACGAGTGCCGTGCCCTCGAACGGCGTCGCCTCGCCGTCGCTCGTGATCTGCCAGAGGGCGATCCCGGTGAGGGCGAGCGCGCCGATGAAGACCGGGGCGAGCTGGAAGGTGAGCCGAGTCGCGAAGAAGAGCGAGGCGAGCACGAGCGCGGGGAAGAGGAACGCGGTGATCTGGGCGACCGAGTTCTTCACGACCGAGATCGCAAGGTCGGACTTGCCCTTGAGCGCCAACACGACGCCGGTCGTGTTCTCGACCGCGTTGCCGGCGATCGCGACGATCACGAGACCTGCAAACGCCTGCGGGATCCCGATCCGGGCCATCGAGGGCGAAAGGGAGTCGACGAACCAGTCGGAGACGAGCGCCGCGCCGACCCCGGCGACCCCGAGCAGCACGAGCGCCACCGTCATCGAGACGGCCGGCACCCCGTGGGAGGGCTCACCGCGTTCGTCCGTCCGGATGTAGTGGACGATCCAGACGAGATAGGTGGCGAGCAGCGCGATCGCTCCGACGATCGAGATCGCCTCGATGTGGTGCGACGCCGGGTCGTTGGTCGCGGCGGAGATCCCGATGATCACGATCAGGAAGCTCGCGAGCATCATCAGGATCGCGTTGTCCTTCGGAAGCGCGACCGAGAACCGCATGATCCCGTCGGGGCTCGCACGACATCCCGCGACGACGACCACGCCGAGCACGAGCAGCGCATTGGCGAAGATCGAGCCGATGATCGCGGTCTGGGCGATCACGATCTCGCCGGCGGAGAGCGCGAACATCACCACGAAGAACTCGGGCAGGTTGCCGAGCGTCGACTGCAGCACCCCGGTCACGGCCGCCCCGAAGCGCTCGCCCACCTGCTCCGTCGTGAATGACACCATCCAGGCGAGCCCGGCGAGCGCGAGCGTCGAGAGGGCAAACGTGAGGAGCGTCGTCTCGTGCGCGTAGTGCGAGACCCCGGCAGCGATCGTGACGATGCCGGTCAGCGCTGCGAAGAGCCAGGTCCTGCGCATCCCGGCGAGACTAGTCGGTCGCCGGCCGGATCGACCGGAGAATCGCCGACGCTCGGGATCAGACGGTGATCGACGTCTGGCCGGGGGAGCTGACCGTGACGGTGCCACCCCACGTGCACATGCACGTCGAGGCGCTGTCGAGGGCGGGGACCTCGCTGATCTTCACCTTCAGCGATCCCGGCGTCCACGGGCTCGCGATCATCGGGAGGCACGGCTGTGGCGTGAGCACGCCCAACGCGGCGCTCGTCGCGGCGGCGACCTGAGGATTGGCGGGCGACATGCACATCCCGAAGGTCGGGATGCTGGCCATCGTGATGTCGGTCACGACCCCCGCGGGAGTCCCTCCCTGCACCATCACACCCGACGCCGCAAACGTCGCGGGCGCTGCTCCCATCGTGCACTGAAGCATCGCGCCGGTGACTACGAGCAAACCCACGGGAACCCCCTTTGTCGGTCGAGGTGGAGCTTACCGCGGGCGCCGCGGCCCGGTCCGCAATCCGCGCGAGCCGGAGGTCCCGCGGTAGGGTTTCGAGGGGGGAAGTGTGATGGAACGGGATACCGAAGCGACGAAGGCAGGCACGCTGAGTCGGCGAGGCTTCCTGGCCGGAGCGCTCGCGGTCTCCGGGCTCGTGGTGCTCGAGGCAGGGGCGACGAGCGAGGCCGCCGACTCGACGCGTTATGTCGATCCGCCGGGCACGATCGAGGCCGGCTTCCTGGAGCGCAGCTACACACCGGGAGAGACCGCGGAGCTCGTCGTGCAGACGGCTTCGCGCAGACTCGCGCTGCAGGTGATGCGCGCCGGCCTCGAGCCGACGAAGGCCCGCAAGGGGATGGGGGGCGTGCCCGTGAGCCCGCCGCAGGCGGTGCACTGGCACGGCGGCCGCGGAGTGCTGCAGCTCGCGATCGACGACCTGCACACCGGGCTCCACTTCGCCTATCTCCAGGATCGCCACGGGCAGACCGGGTACGCGCCGTTCGTCGTCCGCCCGAAGACGCTCGGTGCCGCCCGCACCCTCGTCGTCCACCCGACGAACACCTGGGCCGCGTACAACCTGCGTTACGGCGCAAGCTGGTACGCGAACGTGGAGGTGGAGCACGTCGACCTGACGAGGCCGTTCCTCGGCGGCCCGCCGCCGCACTACCGCGACTACGACATGGGCTTCATGCGGTGGTTCGCCCACAGCGGCCACCGAGCCGACGTGATCTCCGACGACGACCTCGAGAAGATGCCGAGCGGAGACGAGCTCCGCCGGCTCTACGACCTCGTCGTCTTCTCGGGGCACGAGGAGTACGTCACCGAGCACACCTACGACACCGTCGAGCGCTATCAGGCCCTCGGCGGGAACCTGATGTTCCTGTCGGCGAACAACTTCTTCTACAAGGTCGAGAAGAACGGCCAGACGATGCACGGGCGCTGGCGCTGGCGCGACCTCGGGCGGCCCGAGGCCCGGATGATCGGCTCCCAGTACCTGAACTGGTACCAGGGCCGGTACAAGAACATGCCGCTCACCGTCACCGGCGCAGAGCACGCCCCGTGGCTCTTCGAAGGCACCGGCTTCACGAACGGCTCGAGCTTCGGCACCTACGGGATCGAGGTGGACGCGCTCGACCCGGCCTCACCGTCCGGCGTGCAGGTCCTCGCCGAGGCGAAGAACATCTTCGGTCCCGGCCAGACCGGCCAGATGACCCATTACCGCGCACCGAACGGCGCCGAGGTCTTCGATGCCGGCGTCCTCAACTTCAGCGGCACGGCCGACAACCCTGGCGTCAGCCGGATGGTCGAGAACCTCTGGCAGCGGCTCACCGTCTAGCCACTTCCCCCGGATAGACGTGGAGGGAAGCTCGGGACGGCTCCGCCCCGTTTCTTCCGGCGAAGTAGCTACTGCGAGGCCGGGTGGCCCGCGACCGACGAGACGTACGCCGCCACGTCTGCGATCTGCTGGTTCGTGAGCTGGCCTCCGAACGGGGGCATCCCGCCGCCGCCGTTGTAGACCTGATTCTCCACGTCGCCGAGCGACGGCATCAGATCGTCGAGGTCGGGGCCGCCCCCGCCCGACGCACCGGCCGCGGCGAGCGTGTGACAGCTTCCGCAGCCCGCGATCCCGAAGACGGTGGGCCCGTTCTTGGCGTTGCCCGTTGGGAACACGGGGACGTTGCCGGCCGACCCGGACCCTGTCCCCGCTCCCGAGCCCGACGCGGAACCGGAGCCGGAGCCGGATCCTGTCGGCTTCCCGCCACTCGAGGTGGTCTTGGGGATCGACGAGATCGCGATCGGCACCGAGAGCCCCACCCCGATTGCCCCCTTCGACCCGGCCACGCTCTGGCCGGAGACGATCGAGAGGAACTCGTACTTGCCCTTCTTCAGGCTCACCGCGAGCTTCTTCGTCTGCCCGGTCTTCGAGACGGTGACGGATTTCCCCGAGCACGCGTTGACGAGCCCTGCGACGGGCTTCGAACAGAGGACGAAGGTGTGCTGTGCCTTCCCGCGGTTCGTGATCTGGAAGACGACGGGGCCGGCGGCGAGCCGGGAGGACCTGGAGAGCTTGACCGAGAGCTCCTTCGGCGTGCCGAGCGTGACGACGATCGTCGTGCCGGAGTGCCGGAGCGGAGCCGCGGCCGAGGTCGTCGCGAAGACGGCGATCGCAGCAAGCGTAGGAACACCGAGCAGGAGCCAATATGGTGAGCGGGGGGCCAGCCTCGTCATGCATAGCCATTCCGCAAGAGTGGCGGAAGCGGTTTTCTCGAACCGACGCGTTAGATTAGGCCGGTGAGCCGGCCACCCGATTCGCGGTTCGATGCGGTCCTCGTCGGCAGCGGGATCAACTCGCTCGCATGCGCCGCGTTGCTCTCGCGCGCCGGCTGGAGCGTGTGCGTGCTCGAGCGCAACGACTGGTTCGGCGGCGCGGTCAAGACCGCGGAGCTCACAAGGCCGGGATTCCACCATGACGTGTTCTCGGCGTGGCACCCGCTTTGGGTCGGCGGCGCGGCTCACGCCCTGCTCGGCGACGAGCTCGCACGCCGCGGCCTCGAGTACCTGAATACCGAACTTCCGACCGCCACCGCGCCGGACGGCGGCGGCGACGCCGTATTTCTCCTGCGCTCGGCCGGCGCGAACAGCGAGGAGTTCGACCGGCACACGCCCGGCGACGGTGCCGCCTGGCAGGCGTTTCTCGACGGGTTCGTGCCGAACGTCGACCTCGCCTTCGGCACCCTCGGCACCGAGCTCTGGTCACGCTCCGGGGCGGCGCTGTTCACGCGGGCGCTCCGCCGGCTCGGCCGCCGGGGCCTGCACGAGTTCGCAGGAAACGTCCTCATCTCGGCACGCGACTGGCTCGCCGCCGACTTCGAATCGGAGGCGGTGCGCGGGCTGATCGCGCCCTGGGTGCTCCACACCGGGCTCGGCCCGGACTCGGCGACCTCCGGGTTCATGGCCCAGGTGATCGCCTTCGCCGTGCAGGAGGGCGGGATGCCGGTCCCGCGCGGCGGCGGGGCGAAGCTCCCCGAGGCCCTCGTCCAGCTGATCCGGGACAACGGCGGCGAGTGCCGGCTCGAGACCGAGGTCGCCTCGATCGCGCTCCAGTCGGGCCGCGCCGTCGGCGTGCGCACGGCCGAGGGGGAGACGATCCGGGCCGGCCGGGCGGTGATCGCCGGGGTCACCCCGACCCAGCTCTACGGCGGGCTCCTCGGCAATCCCCGCGACCCGGTGGCCACCGCGGCAAGGCGCTTCCGCTACGGCCGCTCGGAGATGCAGATCCACTTCGCGCTCTCGGAGCCGCCGCTCTGGCGGGGCGACGAACGGCTCGCCCGAACTGCGATCGTGCACCTGACACCGGGCCTCGACGGTGTCTCACGTGCGGTGAACGAGTCGGAGCGCGGCCTGCTCCCGGCCGAAGCGACCGTCGTCTGCGGGCAGCCGCTGACGATGGACGCGAGCCGCGCACCCGAAGGCGCGGGTCTTCTCTGGATCCAGCTCCAGGAGCTTCCCTGGCAGATCAAGGGCGACGCCGCAGGCGAGATCGACACGGGCGACGGCACGTGGACCGAAGAGGTGCGCGAGGCCTATGCAGACCGGATCCAGGCGCGGCTCGCGTCGCACATCACGAACCTCGACTCCGCGGTCCTCGCCCGCGTGGCGCTGTCTCCGGCAGAGCTCCAGGCTGCGAACCCGAATCTCGAGCGGGGCGACCCGTATGGCGGGTCGCTGGGGCTCGACCAGAACTTCCTCTGGCGCCCGTTTCCCGGCCGCCCCGGTCATCGCACGACGGTCGACGCACTCTGGCAGATCGGTGCTAGCACCTGGCCGGGCCCGGGGCTCGGGGCGGGATCGGGCACGCTCGTCGCGACCGAGCTGCTGCGGCCGACCCCGGTCGAGCGCATCTCGAAGAGGTTCGGCCCGAAGAAGACCGCATCGTGAGCAAGCCGCTGCTTTCGATCTCGGAGATCTCGACGCTGCACGCGTCGTTCGAGGACGACCTCACGGCGTACGCGGCCGCCGGCCTCGACGGGATCGGGATCTGGGAGCTGAAGCTCGGCGACGCGTCCGACGACGTGCGCTCGCTCCAGCTGCTCGAGGCGAGCGGGCTCGGCTCTGCGAGCGCCGTGCCGACGATCCCCTCCATCCTTCCGCTGCCGCTCCTCGGCGGCCCGACCGACCCGGCCGAGCGCATCGAGGCGCTGCTGGCCTCGATCCCGCGGCTCGCGGCCTTCGGTGCGAAGGGGATCGTCTGCCTGACCGGCTCGGCGCTCGGCCTCGAACCGCGTGACGCGCGTGTGCGGGTCGTCGAGGGCCTGAAGCGCCTGGCCGATGCGGCGGAGCGCGCCGGCGTCCGCATCGCCCTCGAGCCCTACCAGCCCGTGGGTGTCGCCGAGTGGTCGATCGTCTCGACGCTCCGCGAGGCGGCCGAGTTGATCGACGAGGCCGGCGGGCAGCCGTCGCTCGGGATCCAGTTCGACGTGTGGCATCTCTGGAACTGTCCCGGCGTGCTCGACGACATCCCCCGCTTCATCGACCGGATCGCCGGTGTCCACGTCTGCGACTACCGCGACCCGACGCGCGGCTGGGCCGATCGCGTCTTTCCAGGCGACGGGATCGCCGAGGTGGCGGCCCTGCTCCGCGGCCTCGACGAAGCCGGCTGGCGGAGCTTCTACGACCTCGAGCTCTTCTCCGACGACGGCACGTTCGGCACCGACCACGAGGGCTCGCTCTGGGCCGTGCGGGCGGAGGACATCGCCCGGCGCGGCCGCGCCGCCCTCGGCTCCGCGCTCGAGGCGGCAGCCCGCCTCTGAGCAATCGAACGGCTCAGGCGGCGGTGGCGCCGTAGGCGGCCAGGTACTGCTCCCATCGCTGCGGGATCTTCGGCGCGGCGAGCCGGATGAAGAGCACCGGCGCGGGCGGCCGCGGCGGATGGGGGAGCTGCATGTGCACCTCGTGGAGGAGCCGGTTTCCCTTGCGGAGGTTGCACGGCGCGCAGGAGGTGACGACGTTCTCCCACACCGAGCCGCCCCCGCGGGAGCGCGGAATGACGTGGTCGAGCGTCAATCGCCCGCTGGCCGTACCGCAGTAGACGCAGCGCCACCCGTCACGCGCGAAGAGCGCACGGCGCGAGATCTTCCGTTGGACGATGCGTGGAACCCGGACGTAGGAGAGGAGCCGGATGACGTGTGGCCACGGAAACCGCGCCGCGGCCGAGCAGAGTGGTCGGTCCAGCTCTTCGACCACCTCCGCCTTCCCCTTGTAGACGAGCACGTGCGCGCGTCGCAGCGAGCACACGTTGAGCGGCTCGAAACTCGCGTTCAGAACCAGAACCTGTTGCACCGTGCCCGAAATGTACCGGCCTCAACCGACCACTTGCCGGATCGCCCCGCGGAGCCGTTGAATTTCGGAAAATTGCCTGCGGCCTGCGGCGTTTCGGTCAGACGCGCAACGTCGATTCCCGGCGACTTCCCCCGGACAGCGGTTCGGCCGAACGACAGTATCCACCAGGGGAAGTGGCTACCGGCCCATCGCGCGTTCCACGGCCTGCTGCTCCTCGGGTGAGAGCGGCACGGCGGGCTGCCCGCGGTCGATCTCCTTCATGTAGATCCGCGCGTAGTCGCGGCCCTGGATCGCGGTGATCACGATCCCGCTGCGCGCCGCGTCGAGGAGCGCCAGCGATGCCGACTGATGCCCTCCCGTGTCCTCGTAGGCGTCGTAGCGGACGATCGCGGTGTTCGCGACGGTGTCGTCGACACGGCGGTCGACCCGCGCAAGCCCCGCCGCCACTTCGTCGACCGCACGGTGGAGATCGTCGATGCGTGCCTGGAGCGAGACGGTGAACTCGACGAGATCCTTGCGCCCGCCCCCGACGAGCGTTCGCTGCGCGTCACGCAGGCGCCGGACGCGAACCCACGCGATGCCTGCGACGGCAAGTCCAGCGGCCCCGAGAACGATCCCGAGGACCGCGATGAGCGCAGCAGCGTCCCCCGACACCTGCATCCCTACGGCAGCGAGAAGATGACCTGGTACTGGGCCGAGTTGTTCGAGAGGTTCGTCTCGTGCGGCACCGCGGCGACATCGACCGTCACCTTCGTCTGCGAGGCGAACGGGACGTCGCCGAGGTCACCGAACGTCACCGTCTGGTCCTGGCCCGGGTCGATCAGCTGAACCGTCTCGGTCTTCGTGATCGGGCTCTTGTCCGGGCGGTTGATCACGAGCGTGACCTTCACCTGGACCTCCTGCGAGATCCCGCCGTTATGGATCGTGACCTGGAAGACGAGGCTCGAGCTGGAGGTGACCGTGTTGAGCGTTCCCTCGCTGAGCGTCTGGGAGCTCCCGCCGACGCCGTTCGGGAGGGCGGCCACCGAGACGATGTTCGTCCCGTGCAGGCCGGCCGCACCTGTGTTCGTGTTGCCGCCGCCGCCCTGGTTGATCCGGTTCAGCAGCGAGGTCACGGCGTGCTTCGTGACCACCAGGTCGGGATCGGCGAGGAAGTGGGAGGAGGGAACGGTGACCCCTCGGACGTTCTCGTTCGTGAGCACCGTGACCGCGGGCGCCTGGAAGAGGTCGTCCCAGATCACGTCGCTCGCGAGCAGCCGGTAGGTCTGCTGCACGATGTCGAGCGCCTCGGCGCTCTGCTTGGTCTTCGAGTTCGACGCCGCAAAGGCCTTGGCGAGCCCCGAGACGCCGCTCACCCGCAGCTGGAGCGCCTGAACCAGGTTGGCATCCTCGCTGCGAAGCTTGCCGGGAGGCGAAAGCTTCTGGGCCGAGACGACGTTCTGCTGCTCCTCGGCCGCGATGTTCTCGAGCTTCGCTGCGATCTTCGCCGAGGTGAGACCCGGTGTCGTCAGCGCCGAGATCGTCTGCTTGCCGTTGCTCGTGGACTGGTTCGCGATCGTGTCGACCTTGTCCATGTAGCTCGAGTAGGCGCTGTGCTTCGACTCGGTGCAGGACGAGATCAGGAGCGAGAAGAGGAGCACGATCCCGATGATCACGAAGACCACGAACGCAAGGCGTCCGAGCGGCCCGAGGTGCCCGGTCGAGGCCCCTCCGCCGCCGCCCGTCCGCTCGCGCCGCCGCGGTCGCTGGGGCATTCGCACCCGGGTCTGCGGTGCAGATTCGGCGGTGGGCGGCTCCTCGTCGAAGAAGTCGAACTGAATGTCGTCGTCGGGTGGGTCCATGCCTAGGACGAATCTACCGCGTGGCTCGGCCGCGAAAGGAGTTCTTCCCGGCACGAAGTAGAATCGGAGGTGAGCTCATCCGCACTCGCAACCGAGCTGATACTCGGACGATACCGCGCCCTCCGGCCGCTCGGCTCCGGTGGCATGGGCCATGTGTGGCTTGCACGGGACGAGCGGAACGGGCTGGACGTCGCCCTGAAGATGGTGGTGAGGGAGGGCCGGGTCGCCGAGCGCGCCGAGCGGGAAGCACGGGCTGCGGCTGCGCTCCGCCATCCACGATGCCAGCGGATCTACGCGCTGGCGCGGGATCCGAGCCACATCTACATCGCCTACGAGTACGTCCCCGGCCGCACGTTGCGGCACGCGCTCGACGCCCGCGAGCTGAACGACGACGAGGCCGTCGAGGCGGCCGCGCAGGTTCTCGACGCGCTTGCACACGCCCACCGGAAGGGGATCGTCCATCGCGACGTGAAGCCTTCGAACGTCCTGCTCGCCGAATCCGACGGGATCGACATGCGCCTCCTCGACTTCGGGCTGGCGCAGATGGCCGAGTTCGACACGCTCACCGCCGTCGGCGACGTGCCCGGAACCCTGACCTACGTCTCGCCGGAGCGCCTGGCGGGCGAGACCGCGACCGCCGCCGCCGACGTCTGGGGGGTCGGCGTCATGCTCTGGGAGGCTCTTGCGGGCCGGCACCCGTTCCGCAGCAGCAACGCCGCGGGCACCTCCCGCCGGATCCGGGCCGGCGCGCCGCCGCTCGAGACGATTCGGCCCGATCTCCACGCGCCGCTGCTCGCCGCGATCTCGGGCGCACTCGATCCCGATCCAGAGAAGCGGCCGTCAGCGGCGCAGCTTGCCACCGAGCTGCGGGGCGAGCCGCGAAAGCGCAAGCGCGTCCCCGGCCAGGTCGAGGTGAAGCTGCCGACCCGAGCGCCGCAGGAGCGGCTCCTCGGCCTCGTGAAGGAGCGCCTCGCTCCTGCCGTCGCGGCCGCCGCCTGGACGGGCTGGGCCGCCTCGGTGCTCCCGTTCTACCCGGCGGGCTGGCCCGTGGGGCTGACGATCGCCGCTGCCGCACTCGGCTTCGCGCTCCCGCGCGCCGCCTTCGCGTTCGCGCTGGCGATCACGTTCTTTCCGCTGGCGAACATCTCGCTCGGTCTCGCCGTGCTCTTCGCCGTGCTCGGCGCGGCCTGGATCGCCCTCACCTGGACCGACCCGCGCGGCAACATCGCGCTCGTCGCGGCACCTCTCCTCGGCCCGCTCGCGGGCCTCGCGCTGCTGCCGCTCGCGGCCCAGTTCGCCCGCGGGCCTACGCGTCGAGCCGTGCAGGCCGCGGCCGGAGCCCTCCTTGCCGTGCTCGTGGCGGGTCTTCGCCACGAACAGCTCCCGTTCGCCGGCATCGAGCCTCCGCTCGGGCTCGGGATCACCGGCAGCAACCGACCCTCCGCCGTGGCGTTTGCGCTCTGGCGCCCGCTCGAGGCGCATCCGGTCGTGCTGGGCCAGGCTCTCGTGCTCGCGGCCGCAGCGGTCGCGCTCCCCTACGTGCGCGGCCGGGGGCCGTGGGCCGCGGCCGCCGCAGGCACGGCACTGCTCGCGGCGACCGCACTCGGCGCCCCGGCGGCTCCGCTGCTGCCGCTCGCCGCCGCTGCGTGGATCACCGCGGCCTTCGTGCTCGGAGCGACGGCGCTCGGCTGCCCGCCCGTTGCCCTGGCGACGAGCGAGCGGTCGGGCCCGACGAGGAAGATGCTCTCCCTGTTGCGCAGGCGCGACACGGTGCCGACCTTCTCGCCGGAAGGGTTGTAGATCCCGATCTGCGCACCGACGTAGCGCCGTGCATCGACGTCGATGCGACCGACGTATCCGAGCTCTCCGAGCGCACGGCCGAGGTCATCCACATCGTGAAAGCCCTCGTTGGAAACCGAGACGATCAGCCAGCGGGCCGGCAGCGCCGAGAGCAGCTCGGCGAAGGCGGCGGGCGCCGCACGCTTCGAGTTGTAGGCGCTTCGCCGCTCACGGCAGTCGACCCGCTTGTTCGCGATCCCGTAGGTCTCGGGCGCGTCCCAGCGCACGAGCGTCTCCCAGACGTGGTAGTTCGAGAAGAACGAGTGCTGGTTGTAGGGCGGATCGACGTAGACGAGGTCGACGTCGAGCTGCGGGGCGAGCACGTTCGCGTCGAGGCGAGACACCGTGCCGGCCGGCCCTTCGACCGCCGGGGGAAGCCGCAGCGCGAGCTCGTTGAACGATCGCGGAGCCCACGCCTTCAGATACGCCATCTGGAGCCCGGTCGTGCTGTCGACGCGATCCGCTGCCTCGAGGAGGGCCGTGAGGAGCACGCCTCGCTCGACCGGCGAGAGCTCGTAGCCGTCGATCGCCTTGCGGATCGCGTCGATGCGGGCGCCGTTCTCGGGCTGGAAGTACCGCGCGCGGCGGCAGAACGCCTCGGTGAAGTAGCCCTCACGGCCCGGAAGCGCCTCGAGCTCCGCGGCGATCCGGGAAAGACGCGCCCGGTCGAGGCTCTCGTCCGCGACGATGTAGGCCTGTCCGAGCACCTCGGAGTAGGTGGCGAGATCGTTCGAGTGGACCGTCAAGCCGAGGCTCCGCAACCCCTGCCCGACACGCGTGGTGCCCGCGAACAGGTCGCACGCCGAGCGCACCGGGAGCTGCGCGGCGAGGCTCTGGATCAGCGGTACGAGCGTGCGCTTCGACCCGATGTACTTGATCAAGGACGCAGCGTAACCGGGGCCGAAGATGGCGCCTCTACACTTCCTGCCCAGGAAATGGGTTGCTGACATGAGCGTATTGCGATCGATCGAGTCGAAGCTCGAGTCCCTCTTCGAGGGGGTGTTCGGCCGTGCCTTCCGCTCGAACGTCCAGCCGGTCGAGCTGGCCCGCAAGCTCGTGAAGGAGATGGACGACCACCGGAACGTCTCGGTGTCGCGGGTCTACGTCCCGAACGAGTACACGATCTACCTCTCGGGCTCCGACCGTGAGCAGTTCGAGGACTACGAGGACAAGCTCTGCGAGGAGCTCGGCGACTACCTCACCGAGCACGCAAGGCGTGAGCGCTACGTGCTGCTCACGACGCCCCACGTGAAGCTCGAGACCGACGACGACCTCGACGTCGGCGAGTTCGGGATTGCGGTGCGGCTCGTCCGCGGCCCGCGGCCACCGGCGGGTGCGCCGGCCTCGGATCCGGCGTCGGGGGAGACGATGGTCTACAAGGCTCCCCCGCTTCCACCGCCGATCGAGGACGAGACCCCGCACGAGATCGCCTCGCTCACGATCGGAGGCGACGTCTTCGACCTCGCCGGCCGCCCGATGGTGATCGGCCGCTCCAAGGACTGCGACATCCGCGTCTCCGACCCGAATATCTCGCGGCGACATGCGGAGGTTCGCCCGGACGGCACCGGCTACAAGATCTTCGATCTCGAGTCGACGAACGGGATCGAGATCGACGGGAAGCGCGTGAAGGAGCTGGCACTCGAGGACGGCATGCGGTTCATGCTCGGGACGACCGAGATCGGCTACTCGCAGAGGCTCAGCTAGAACGGTGCCGGCGGCGTCTGTTGGAGTCGAGACCACTCTCCTTGTCCTCAAGATTGCCTTTCTCGTTCTCCTGTATCTGTTCATCTGGCGGATCGTCCGTTCCGCCTCACGCGATCTACGCCTACCGCAGGAATCGATGATCCTCTCGCCCCAACAGGCCTCCGAACTCCTCGCCCAGCCGCTCGGCCGCGAGCATGGCCGGCTCGTCGTCGTCGAGAGCGGAGCGCTCGAGGAGGGCGAGGTGTACCGGATCGACTCGACGGCGCTCACCGTCGGGCGGAGCGACGACAACGACCTCGCGCTCGACGGGGACGAGTTCGCCTCGTCTCGCCATGCGCGCTTCGAGCCTCGCCGCGACGGCGTCTGGGTCGAGGACATGGGTTCCACGAACGGCACGTTCGTGAACGGGATCCGGCTCGCGGGCGGCAGGCGCCTGGCGCCTGGCGATCTCGTGCGGATCGGCGAGACCGACCTCCGGTTTGAGCGATGATGCTGCCGATGTCCCTCACGTCTGAAAGGCTGTCTCGCGGATGAGAATCGCGGGATCCTCCGCAGAGTCGAACGTCGGCCGGAAGCGGCGCCACAACGAGGACAACTTCGTCGCGGCGCCGCCCGTGTTCGCGGTCGCGGACGGCATGGGCGGCGCACAGGCGGGCGAGGTCGCCTCCGAGCTCGCCGCCGAAACCGTGCGGGAGACCGAGTTCGACGCCACCGTGAGCGGCAAGGAGCGCGTCGTCGCGCTGATCAAGGCCGCGAACCTGCGTGTCCACGAGCGCGCCTCGATCGACGCCACCGCATCCGGGATGGGAACGACGATGACCGTCGCGATGCTCCAGCCCGACGGCACGCTGGCGATCGGCCATGTCGGGGACTCGCGCGCCTACCGGCTGCGCGACGGCGAGCTCGAGCAGCTGACCGACGACCATTCGCTCGTCGGCGAGCTCGTGCGGCGCGGCGAGCTCACCCCGGAGGAGGCCGCCGTCCATCCGCAGCGCTCCGTGATCACCCGCGCGCTCGGAACCGAGCCGGACGTCGATGTCGACGCGTTCACCGTCGAGGCTCGCGACGGCGATGTCTTCCTGCTCTGCTCCGACGGGCTCACGACGATGGTCGACCCGGAGACGATCGCTGCGATCCTGCGACGGAACGGAACCCACCTCGACGCCGCCACCCACGCGCTGATCAAGGCCGCGAACGACCGCGGCGGGGACGACAACATCACCGCCATCCTCTTCGCGGTCGCAGACGGCGACGCCGACCTCGCCGCGACGGTCGCGATGGCACCTCCGGTGCCGGATCCCGATCTCGAGGACACGCTCCATCCCGAGGACGACGTGCGGCTCCCGCCGGTCGCACCGGCCGAGGTGACGATGGTCGTGTCCGCCGACGAGCTCGCAAGGGCACTCGACGCCGAGAAGCAGCCCGAGCGTGTCGAGGCGGCTCCGGCCGAGGCGGCACCGGTGTCAGCAGCGGCAGCCTCGGTCGCCGCGCAATCCCCGACACCCGAGAGGGCGCCCGAGGCGCCGGCCGGCGAGCCCGCCGAAACGTCGAGCGAAGCGCCGGCGTCCGACCTCACGACCGCGTGGCCCGCCGTGGCCCCCGCAGCCGCGGCCGCGGCCGGCAAGGAGGAGCATTCCGACGACGAGGAACCGGACGCCCCTCCCGAGGAGAAGGCCTCTCCGATCCGGGTCGGGATCGCCGTGCTCGTGATCGTCCTGCTCGTCGTCGCGATCGTCCTGCTCGTACTCGACGCACTTCCGAGATGACCGCCGTCGCTACAACGACAGTTGTGGCGGGCTCCTGATGATGACTGAGAGAAACAAGGAACTCGGCTACCTCGTCGCGGTCGGTGCGCTCACGGGCCTCGGGTTCGCGAGCGTCTACATCGCGCGGCAGGCGGTGATCGGCTGGGGATCGCTCACCTACGCCGGCCTCTTCATCGGGCTCTATTTCGTGGCTCACGGCGTGGCGCGCGCGACCGTCCCGAGGGCCGATCCGTACCTGCTGCCGATGACCGGCCTGCTGACCGCCGTCGGGCTGACCGAGATCTACCGGCTCGGACCGAGCGACGCGTTCAAGCAGGGGCTGTGGGTCGTGATCGGAGTCGCCGTGTTCGCGGCGGCCCTGATCGGGCTTCGCCGCGACTACCGGATCCTCGAGTCCTACAAGTACCTGTTCGGGGTCGGGGCGATCGCGCTGCTCTTCCTGCCTCGCCTTCCGGGAATCGGCGAGACCGTGAACGGCGCCCGGCTCTGGGTGCACGTCGGCGGCCTTCAGTTCCAGCCGGGCGAGCTCTCGAAGGTGTTCCTGATCGTGTTCCTGGCGAGCTACCTGCGCGAAAAGCGCGAGGTGCTCGCACAGGGCCGCCTGAAGGACTTCGGACCGCTGCTCGTGATCTGGGCGGCGACGATGCTCGTGCTCGTCGCGACGAACGATCTCGGCTCGGCGCTCCTCTATTTCGGGATCTTCATCGCGATGCTCTACATCGCGACGGCCCGGTTCTCGTACGTCGCTCTCGGCCTCGGCCTCTTCGCAGCCGGGGGCTACGTGGCCGACCAGCGGATCACGCACGTGCAGGAGCGCATCACGAACTGGCTGCACCCGTTCTCCACCCAGAAGGTCTTCTGCCCCAGCACCGGTACCCTTGAGCTGCGGCAGGACTGTCAGAGCTACCAGCTCGTGAAGTCCCTCTACTCGATCGCGAACGGCGGGTTCGGAGGTACCGGGCTCGGCAAAGGCACGTTCGCCACCCCAGGTGGGACGCCGCTGATCCCCGACGTGAACACGGACTTCATCTACTCCGCTCTCGCTCAGGAGCTCGGCCTGGTCGGGGTCTCGGCCCTCCTGCTCGTGTTCATGGTCTTCGCCGCCCGGGGGATGAAGGTGGCGCTGCGCGTCGACGACGGCTTCTCGAAGCTCCTCGCGGCCGGGCTGACCTTCGGGTTCGCGCTCCAGACCTTCACGATCGTGGGCGGGATCCTCCGGATCATCCCGCTGACCGGGATCACGCTCCCGTTTGTCTCCTACGGCGGCTCGTCCGTCGTCGCGAACTTCCTGCTGCTCGCGTTGCTGCTCCTCGTCTCCCACCGCGCGAACTCCATCTAGATGGCTGACTCCACGATCTCGCGTGTCCGGATGCACGAGCTGAGCGGTCTGGGCCGCTCCAAACTCGTCAGCTCGTGCCCCGAAGCAGACGATCTCGTGGAGTCAGCCATCTCATGAACATGAACCGCCGCATCTCGCAGGTCGCGCTCGTCGCGCTCGTGCTGCTGACCTCGCTGATCGTCGGGACGACCTACTGGCAGACCTGGGCCTCGGCGGGCCTTGCGGCGCGCGAGGACAACGAGATCCAGCGCGTCGCGGAGTTCTCGATCGACCGCGGGAAGATCCTCGCCTCGAACGGCAAGGTCCTCGCGACGAACGTCAAGAAGAAGTCGGGCGGCCAGACGCTCTACTACCGCACCTACCCCACCCACGGCCTGGCCTCGCAGGTGGTGGGGTACTCGACGCAAAGCCGCTCGCGCACGGGGATCGAGGAGACCCAGAACAGCTACCTGACGGGCGCGAACGCCGACCTCGGCACCGTTCTCGACACCGTCAGCTCGCGGCTGAAAGGGACGACGGTCAAGGGCAACGACGTCGAGCTCACGATCCATCCCGGGGTGCAGTGGCTCGCCGAGCACCTGTTGAAGAGCACGTGCGGCGCCGCGGTGCTCCTGAACCCGAAGACGGGCGCGGTCGACGCGATGGCCAGCTCGCCCGGGTTCGATCCCAACCTGATCGAGCAGCCCGCCGGCTACGCGAAGGTGCAAGCGACGAAGAGCCCGTGCCCCCCGGAGGCCGCCTCACCGCTCCTGAACCGCTCCACCCAGGGGCTCTACCCGCCCGGGTCGACCTTCAAGACCATCACCGCCGCCGCCGCGCTCGACAACCACGTCTACGGCCTGACCTCGACGTTCGACGATCCCGGCTACTGCACCGAGTACGGCAAGCAGATCCACAACGCGCTCGACCAGAGCGGCCCCGAGGCGTTCGGCGAGGTGAACCTGGTCGAGGCGTTCCAGCATTCGATCAATGCCGTCTTCTGCAACATCGGGATCAAGCTCGGCGCGAAGCGCGTCCTCGACGAGGCCAAGCAGTTCGGCTTCTATTCGGTGCCGCCGCTCGAGGTTCCCTCGAACGCGATCTCTCCCTCGGGGCTCTACGTGAACGGCAAGCTCTTCGACCCGTCGACGGCCGCCGGATACTCGCTCGTCGATCCCGGCCGGCTCGCCTTCGGGCAGGACAAGATGCTCGCAACCCCGCTGCAGATGGCGCTCGTCGCCTCGGCGGTCGCGAACAAGGGCGTGATCATGTCGCCGACCTTGATCAAGAAGATCACCTCGCCGAGCGGCAAGACGATCAAGTCGCTGCACCCGCACGTGTGGCGTGTCGCGACGAAGCCGTCCACGGCCGGGGCGCTGAAGAACATGATGGTCGAGGTGGTCCAGGCCGGTACGGGCACCCAGGCGCAGATCCCGGGAGTCGTCGTCGCCGGCAAGACCGGTACCGCGGAGACGTGCTCCTGCAACACGGTCTACGACGCGTGGTTCATCTTCCTGGCGCCCGCCAACAATCCGGTGGTCGCGGGGGCGGTCCTGGTGGAGAACCAGCTGAACGGGTTCGGCGGCTCGATCGCCGCTCCGATCGCAAAGCAGCTCATGCAGGCGATCCTTCCTGTTGCGTCGAAGGAGAACAAGAATGGCAACTGACGTGGAAGATCGCCTCATCGGGAGCCTGTTCGACGGCCGCTACCGGATCGTGCGCAAGCTCGGCTCCGGCGGCATGGCCGAGGTGTACCTCGCCGAGGACGAGGAGCTCGGGCGCAAGGTGGCGCTGAAGATGCTCGACGAGCGCCACGCGCGCGACGAGCAGTTCGTCGAGCGGTTCAAGCGCGAGGCCCGGAATGCCGCGGGCCTCAGCCATCCACACATCGTCCGGATCTACGACCGCGGCCAGGCCGAGGGTACCTACTACATCGCGATGGAGTATCTCGACGGGCCGACGCTGAAGGAGCTGCTCGTCCGCAAGGGCCCGACGCCGCCACTGACCGCGATCAAGTTCGCGCGCGAGATCCTGAGTGCGCTCGCCGAGGCGCACAAGCACGACATCGTGCATCGCGACATCAAGCCGCACAACGTGATCGTCAGCCCGGACTGGAACGTGAAGGTCACCGATTTCGGGATCGCGCGCTCGGGGGCCTCGCAGATGACCGAGGCGGGCTCGATCGTCGGCACCGCGCAGTACCTCTCGCCCGAGCAGGCTCGCGGCAAGCCGGTCGACCAGCGCTCCGATCTCTACTCGCTCGGGATCGTCCTGTACGAGATGCTCACGGGCAGGGTGCCGTTCACGGGCGACGCGGCGGTCGAGATCGCGATGAAGCACCTCTCGGCGATCCCGGAGCCGCCCTCGAAGCTGCGTCCCGAGGTCTCGCACGACCTCGACGCGGTCGTGATGCGCGCGCTCGCGAAGGATCCAGCCGACCGCTACTCCTCGGCCGAGGAGATGGACGCCGACCTCGCGCGCGTCGCTCGCGGCGCGTCGGTCTCGACCCGCACCGAGGAGGCGATGACGAGCGTTCTCGCAGGGAGCGGCGTCTCGACGGCGATGACTTCGATCGTGCCGCGCGAGGCGCTCACGCCCCCGCCTGCGCCGCCCCCGTACCGGCCGCCCTCCTACTACGAGGACGGCGGCCACCGGCGTTCCCGCTGGCCGATGATCCTCGGCCTCTTCGCGATCGCGGTGATCGCGGTCGGCGGCTACCTGATCTACGAGCGCGTGAACACCGCGATCGACACGAACAAGACCGTGGCGGTGACGAACGTCGTGCAGACGCCGGTGAAGAACGCCGAGTTCATCCTCCACCAGCAGGGATTGCTGACGACGACGGAGGAGACGTCGAGCGCCACGGTCGCCAAGGACCTCGTGATCTCCCAGAATCCGAACCCGGGCACCCGGGTCGCGAAGCAGACGACCGTCAACCTCACCGTCTCGACCGGCGTCCCGAAGACGACGGTGCCGACGGTCGTGAACCTTCCGGCCTCGCAGGCCCAGGCGGAGCTCACGAGCAAGGGCCTGAAGTCGGTCACACACGACGTTCCGTCGGGCGCCGTGCCGAGCGGCAACGTCACGGCCGCCTCACCCCCGGCCGGCACCACGGTTCTCGTGGGCTCCCAGGTGGTGCTCAACGTCTCGACCGGGCCGAAGCAGGCCGGAGTGCCCTCGGTGGTCGGCGACCCGTATGCGAACGCCGAAGGCGCGCTGAAAGGTGCCGGCTTCAAGGTCAACCGCACGGACGAGGGGAACTCCGCCGCGGCCGGCACCGTCGTCTCGCAGGATCCGGGCGGCGGCACCTCGGCGGCGGCCGGCTCGACGGTCACGCTCGTCGTCTCGACCGGTCCCGAGCTCGTCTCCGTCCCGTCGGTCACCCAGGACGACCAGACAACGGCGACCCAGCTCCTCCAGGCCGCAGGCTTCTCGGTCTCCGTGGTGCAGCAGGACGTCACCGATCCGACCCAGGACAAGCTCGTGCTCGCCCAGGATCCGGCGGCCAACAAGAAGGTTCAACAGAACACGACCGTCACGATCAACGTCGGGCACCTGGTGACCGCGCCGCCGACGGACACTTCCACGACCACGACCACGACCGGCACGACGACGACGACCGACACGACCACGACGACGCCTGCCACGTCCACGACCCCCACCGCGACGACACCGACAACCCCGCTTACGGGCGGCGCCACGCCTCCGGCGGGGACGCCCCCGACCACGCCTCCTTGAGACGGCGGATAGCTGTTCTCTCGGGCGGGCGCTCGAGCGAGCGCGACGTCTCGATCGCGTCGGGCCGGAGCGTCGCCGCCGCACTCGCCGCGGGCGGGGCCGAGGTGCTCGCAATCGAGATCGGCTCCTCCGGCAGGTGGGAGCTCGCGCCTGCGACGGGCGAGACGCCCGGGATGGCCCTGGAGGGGCTGCCCAGCCAGAGCGTGGTCGCACGCCTCGCCGAGGCTGACGTCGTCTTCCCCGTCCTGCACGGGCCCTTCGGCGAAGACGGGACGGTGCAGGGCCTGCTCGAGCTCGCCGGAGTTCCGTACGTCGGTGCAGGCGTCACCGCCTCGGCGCTCGCGATGGACAAGGATCTCTTCAAGTCGGTGATGCGCGACAACAGCATCCCGGTGACGCAGAACCGGACGCTCCGCACCGGCGAGGCGCCGGAGAACCCGTACGGCTACCCGGTGTTCGTGAAGCCGGCTCGGCTCGGCTCGTCCGTGGGGATCTCGAAGGCGCATGACGACGCGGAGTTCGCGGCCGCGGTCGCGCTTGCGTTCCGCCACGACGAGAAGGTGCTCGTCGAGGAGTTCGTCGACGGCGTCGAGGTCGAGGTCGGGGTCCTCGGCAACCGCGATCCGGTCGCGTCGATCCCGGGCGAGATCGTCGTCGAGCACAACGAGTGGTACGACTACGAGGCGAAGTACGACGAGGGCGAGATGCAGCTCGTCGTTCCGGCGCGCGCGTCCCCGGAGCAGCTCGCACGGGCCCAGGAGCTGGCAGTGCGCGCGTTCGTCGCAGTCGAATGCGAGGGGATGGCGCGCGTCGACATGTTCGTCCGTTCGGACGGCGAGGTGCTCGTGAACGAGCTGAACACGATCCCCGGCTTCACCGAGACGAGCGTGTACGCAAAGCTGTTCGAGGCGTCGGGAATCGGCTACGGCGACCTTTTGGAACGCCTGATCCAGCTGGCCCTGGAACGGCACGCCCGGCGCGCGGCGCTCGAGTACTGAGCTGCGGCCGGTGCGGCACGCGACTCGCCCTGCCTGACGAGGCGTTGTCCGAAAGAGACGCCGCGCCCGAGCCCCCACCCAGGGTGGGGACGCCATCCCGCCACCCTCGAAACCAATTCTAGATGCCTCGGGGCTCGCGGTGAGTGTGCCGTCTGGGGTATCTCGGCAAACCCGCCCGCCCGCCGTCAGGTCGACTGCGTGGCCGTGACTCCGTTGATGTGGACGGAGCTGTTGTCGCCGCGATCGGTGAGCCAGACCAGGTAGTACCGCGACGCCGTTCCGTCGAGATGGAAGGTAGTGGTCGCGGCGCCCGGCTGCGAAGACGAATCGTCGGTGAACGGCCCCGTGGAGCTCGGCCCGCTCTGGATCACGGCCGTGTAGCCCGGGGTCGACGAGGTGATCGTGAGCGTCCTGCCCTTCACGACCCCCGGCGCTGCGAGGATGATCCCGACCCCGGGCTTGGCGGCGAACGGCCCCGTCGCCGGGTTGTAGTAGGTCTCGGTGGACCAGTACGTGGCAGGATCGCCGTCAGTCGCGTATCCGATCCTCGGCGTGTTCTCGTGGTGGTCACCGTAGGGATCCCACGAGTTGACCGCTGTCAGGACGAGCGGGCTCGCCGTGCCTCCGCCACTGCCGTCGGCGGACCCGTCGTCGCGGGTCGCGACGAGCGCCGCGATGACCGCGGCGGCGACGACCACGAGCGCCACAACGGCAATCACGACGAACCCACGCCGGCGGCGCCTTCGCGCCGGCGGCGGCACCGTCCGCTGGGGCGGCACGACCGGCAGCACTCCCGTAGCGCCCGTGTTCTCGCCGGCCCTGACCTCAGCAAGGCAGGCTTCGAGCTCGTCACAGAAGGCCGACATCGTCGTGAACCGATCGCCGGGGTCCTTCGCCAGCGCCCGTTCGACCGCCTCCTCGACCCGCCGCGGGACCTCGGGCCGTTCCAGTGTGACCGGCGGCGGCGGAGCGTTGATGTGCTGCATCGCGACCGCGACGAAGTTCTCGCCCGTGAACGGTACTGCCCCGGTCAGCAGCTCGTAGAGCACGATCCCGAGCGAATAGATGTCCGTGTGCTCGTCGACGTGGCGGCCCTGCGCCTGCTCGGGCGAGATGTAATCGCACGTGCCGAGCACCGTCCCGGTCTGCGTCTCGCCCTCCTTCGCCTCGAGCGGACGGGCGATCCCGAAATCGGTCACCTTCGCCTCGCCTTTCCCGTTCAGGAGGACGTTCTGGGGCTTCACGTCGCGATGAACGAACCCTTTCTGATGCGCGAACGCAAGCCCGTTCGCGATCTCGATCGTGAGCTCCAGCGCCCGCTCGACCGGTAGAGGGCCCTGGCGGCCGAGCAGCTGCTTGAGGTTCTCACCCGGGATGTACTCGAGGACGATGAAGGGGCTTCCTGCGTACTCCCCGCGATCGATCACCGCAACGATGTTGTGATGCGAGAGGCCGGCGACGAGCTTCGCCTCTCGGCTGAAACGGTCGACGATGTCCTTCTGCGCGACGAGCCGCTCGTGGAGCACCTTCAGGGCAACCGTGCGCTCGAGCACCCGGTCGTGGGCGCGATAGACGCTCGACATGCCTCCGGACCCCACGACCTCGTTGAGCTCGTAGCGGTCCGCGACCACGTCGCCGGCCATCAGGGTCGTGGGAACCTCCTCAGGGTCTGTAGGGCAGTCACCGGGCGGCCGGTGCAGCTACTCCGAGGCGCCAGACACCATGCCCGAGCTCGCGATCGGCCGACTATTGACACCGCTCGGGTGCGGCGCCTGGCATCCACGGATCAACCACCCCAACCGGGCACTTATTGCTCTACACGCCCTTAGCCGAGGACCGCTTCGAGCGCCTCTTCCCAGGCGCCGAGCGCTTCCTCGAGCTCCGCGTCAGCGATCACGAGGGGCACGAGCACACGAATGCAGTTGCCGTATACACCGCAGGTGATCAGCAGGAGACCCCGGTTCAGCGCCTCTTCGGTAACCCGGTTCGCGAGCTCCTTCGACGGCTTCCGCGTCGCAGGGTCGGCGACGAGCTCGATCGCCAGCATCGCACCAAGGCCGCGTACCTCACCGATCGCCGGCCAACGCTCCTGCCACCCGTTCATGCGGGCGCGGATGGTCTCGCCGATCGCGGCCGACCGGTCGACGAGGCCTTCTTCGTCGATCACGTCGAGCACCGCGAGTGCCGCCGCGAGGGCAACGGGATTGCCGACGTAGGTGCCGCCGACGCCGCCGACGACCGGGGAGTCCATGATCTCGGCGCGCCCGAGGACGCCCGAGAGGGGCAATCCGTTCGCGATCGATTTGGCGACGCAGATCAGGTCGGGCTCGACTCCGGTGTGTTCGATCCCGAAGAAACGGCCGGTGCGGCCGAAGCCTGTCTGGACTTCGTCGGCGATGAGCACGATCCCGTTGGCATCGCAGATCCGGCGGACGCCGAGAACGAACTCCGGCGGCGCGACGATGAAACCGCCCTCTCCCTGGACGGGCTCGAGCACGATCGCGGCGACCGTTTCCGCGGCGACCATCGTCGTAAGCGCCCGCTCGAGAGCGGCGAGCGCCTCGTCGACCGAGATGCCGCGGTAGGGATGCGGGAACGGGACGCGGTAGACCTCGGGCGAGAACGGCCCGAGGCCCGCCTTGTACGGATGGACCTTCGAGGTAAGCGAGAGCGAGAGGAGCGTCCGCCCGTGGAAGGCGCCCTCGAACGCGATCACCGCTGGTCGGCCCGTGAAGGCACGGGCGAACTTGACGGCGTTCTCGACGGCCTCGGTGCCGGCGTTGAAGAACGCCGCCTTTACGGGACCGGAGATCGGAGTGCGCTCCGCAAGGCGCTCGGCGAGCGTCGCGTACGACTCGTACGGGACGATCGTGAAGTCGGTGTGGGTGAAGCGGTCGAGCTGCTCGTGCGCCGCCGCGACGACGTCGGGGTGGCTGTGCCCGACGTTCATGCAGCCGACGCCTCCCGCGAAGTCGATGAACGTGTTGCCGTCGACATCCGTCAGGGTGGCGCCGCGCGCCGAGGCCGCGACCACGGGGAAGGTGATCGCGAGCGGGCTCGCGACGGCAGCCACGAACCGCTCCCCGATCTCCCGCGAGCGCGGGCCGGGAATCTCGGTCTTCAGCTCGATCGTGCGGGTCGCGGCCACAGAGCCAGCCTACCGAACCGGTGAAATGCGACCCGGCGGCACGCGACCCGGCGGCTCGACCGGAGCCGGAAAAAGCCGCTGCCGCTGCGCACGCCCCACCCAGGGTGGGGAAGCCAACCCGCCACCCTCAACGACAATTCTACGGGACGGTGGAGCCCCTGTCTGTACCAACTCTGGAACAGTTGCTCCACAGGGCCGCACAGAAAAAAGATGAGGCCGCCCGGCTCGGGCGACCTCATCTCGGTTACTGACTTGCATTTCGTAGGGGCGCTTCCGGCCGATCCCTTACTGCCTCGGATCCGGCGGCGCGCTCGTGCGATATCTCATAGCGCGATATCCCCCACGCTGGCTAGACGATTCCCCTTCAGGTCCCGGGGATGCGCCCCTACGAGCCAGTACCTCCACTGCCCGTACTGGAAATCTCCATCTACCGGACCACCTCCTTTCCGCGGTTAATCCGATAGTAGCCCGTCGGTCAAGACGGACGTCAGTTCCAACCCGTTGTCCATCGGAATCGTCACGCTGACGAGACCGGGATCGGCCTGCCGCGCGGCAGAGTAGACAGCGAGCGCGGAGTGCGAGCGCACGTTGTCCGCAACCACGGCGGCGCCGGCCTTCACCCTTGCCCGGGCAAGCCCGAAAAGCGCTTCGTAGTCGTCCTTCCAGGCGTCGAGGAAGACCACGTCATACGGGCCCGGGAGGCGCTCGAGGCTCGCGAACGCATCCCCGGGGATCACCTCGATCCACTCCGCAAGGCCGGCGTCGGCGATGTTCCTGGCCGAGGCCTCGAGCTTCACAGGATTGGCCTCGAGCGAGGTGACGTGGCCGCCCCGCAGACGCGCGGCGGCACCGAGCCAGATCGTCGAGTATCCGCGGGAGCCGCCGATCTCGAGCACCTGACACGCCGCCCGGCCGGCGGCGAGCGCGAAGAGGAACGCTCCGCTCGAGGGCGGAACCTGCAACGAGCGCTCCCCGACCGGGAGGCCCTTGCCCTCCTCGGCATCCGTCTCTGCTTCGAGCCGCCGGAGAACCGCGCGAACGCGATCGTCGGTCACGAGCGCAGCCGTTCGACATCGCGACGGACCCAGCATTTTTCGAGATGGTCGTCCACCACGCCGCATGCTTGCATGGCGGCGTACACCGTGGTCGGACCGACGAACCGGAAGCCCGCGGCGCGCAGGCGCTTCGCCAGCGCGACGGACTCCGGCGTCTGGGAGTGCCAGTCGGCCGTCGTGCGCGGCACGGCCCCCTCGCCGGCGGGCGCGTGGCCCCAGAAGAGCGCCTCGAGCGGCTCTCCGGACTCCCGGAGCCCCACGGTAGCCCGGGCATTCGCGATCGCCGCCTCGATCTTCCCCCGGTGACGGACGATCCCCGCGTCACCGAGCAGACGCATCACGTCGTCGTCGCCGAACGCCGCGACCCGGTCGGGTTCGAACTCCGCGAATGCCGCCCGGAAGGCCGGGCGCTTTCGCAGGATCGTCAGCCACGAGAGCCCCGACTGGAAGCCCTCCAGGCACAGCCGCTCGTAGACCCCTCGCTCGTCACGGACGGGCCGTCCCCACTCCTCGTCGTGGTAGCGGATGTACTCCGCGTCGGTGGTCGGCCAGCAGCGAAAGGGCTCAGCCGTCAAGCTCGACCACGACGACGCCGTCTTCGACCCGGACCGGGAAGGTTCGCACCGGAAGGTACGCAGGGAGCGAGAGCGCCCGGCCGCTCTGGAGGTCGAAGCTCGCCCCGTGGCGCGGGCACGCGACCGTGCAGGTCTCGGCGTCCCAGTTCCCGAGGCAGAGCGGCCCGTCGTCGTGCGAGCAGCGATCTTCGATCGCATGCAGCGTGCCCTCGCAGTTGTAGACGCCCACCCGGTAGGGCTCGTGCTCGACGAGTTTCATCTCTCCGGGCGGCAACTCGTCGAGCGAGCCCACCGTGAGGTCAGTCAATCTCGAGGCCTTGCCATTCGGGCGGAAGCGGCGTGCCCTTGGAGCGGTTGAGGGCGACCTTGACGACGCCCAGGCCGAGGATCGCGCATTTCATCCGCACCGGCGTGAGCGGGATCCCGACCTCGTCGAGGATCTCCTCCTTCGGAAGCGCGGCGACGTCGGCGGCGGTCTTCCCTTTCACGAGGTCGGTCAGCATGGAGGTCGCGGCCTGCGAGATCGCGCAGCCCCGTCCCTCGAAGCCGATCTCGTCGATCGTCTCGCCGTCCTCGGCGAACCGGATCGAGACCGTGACCTCGTCGCCGCAGAGCGGGTTCTGCCCTTCCGCCTGGGCATCGTGCGGATCGAGAAGCCCGTAGTTGTGCGGATTCTTGTAGTGGTCGAGGATGACCTCGCGATACAGGTCTTCGAACTCGGTCATCTGCCGACCTCGGGTTGCGCGGTCATCCCATCAGCTCCTGCGCCTTGCGGACGCCCGCCGCGAGCCGGTCGATCTCCTCGGGGACGGTGTAGAGGTAGAAGCTCGCGCGATTCGTCGCGGGCACGCCCAGCTTTCGCATCAGCGGCTGGCAGCAGTGATGCCCGGCGCGGATCGCGATTCCCTCGAGGTCGAGGATCTGCGCCATGTCGTGCGGGTGAACGCCGTCGACGTTGAACATCACGATCCCGGCGCGCCGCTCCGGTGGCGGCCCGTAGAGCGTGATCCCCGGCACGTCGGCGAGAGCGTCGATGGCGTAGGAGGCGAGCTTGTGCTCGTGGGCCTCGATCGCCTCGAGGCCGACCGCTTCGAGATAGTCGATCGCGGCGCCGAGGCCGACGGCCTCGGCGACCGGCGAGGTCCCCGCCTCGAACTTCGACGGCAGCTCGCCCCAGCTCGTCCTCTCGTCGCCGACGGAGCGGATCATGTGGCCGCCGAGCAGGAAGGGCTCCATCTCGAGCAGGATCTCGGTGCGGCCCCACAGGAAGCCGATACCGCTCGGGCCGAGCATCTTGTGCCCCGAGACCGAGATGAAGTCGGCGCCGAGCGACTGCACGTCGAGGCGGACATGCGGGGCCGCCTGGGCGGCGTCGCAGGTGAGGATCGCCCCGCGCTCATGGGCCCAGTCGGCAACCCGCTTCGTGTCGGCGATCGTGCCGAGCGAGTTCGAGACGACGTTCGCAGCGACGACCTTGACGTTCTCGAGGTCCGCGACGGCGTCGAGCTGGAGGTCGCCGTTGTCGTCGATCGGGATGATGCGGAAGTCCGCACCGGTTCGGTTCGCGACGTACTGCCACGGGACGAAGTTCGAGTGATGCTCGAGCTGGGTGGCGAGGACGACATCCCCCGGGCCGAGGCGCGCGAGCCCGTAGGCGTAGGCGACGAGGTTCAGGCCCTCCGTCGCGTTCCGGACGAAGATGATCTCGCGCTCCGTCGGGGCGTTCACGAAGGCGCGCACCTTCTCGCGGGCGCCCTCGAGGCCCGCGGTCGCCCGCTCGCCGAGCTCGTAGACGCCACGGTGGACGTTCGAGTACGAGGTCTCGTAGAACTCCGTCATCGCGTCGAGCACCTGGCGCGGCTTCTGGGAGGTGGCGGCGGAGTTCAGGTATGCGAGCGGCTTTCCGTGGAACCGCTGCTCGAAGATCGGGAAATCGGCCCGCAGCTTTTCCGCGTCCAGCACCGGTTGCACCCTGACTGCCATGCAACCACTGTACCGAGCCGCCTTTGCGCCCCGATTCGCGCCGCCGGGCGCGCGAGTTTTCCACCACCTGTGGAGAGATCGTGACTCCATCGTTTGCGGTACCTGGCACCGGACATGTCCCTTCGGCCATGGCACGGACACAGGGGTTGCAGCGTTCCCACGCCCGCCTCCCCGGCTCTCGTTCCACTTTCGTTACGTAACCTGGCACCGGACATGTCTGAATACGTCTACTCCATGTACAAGGCGAACAAGTTCTTCGGAACCGATCGCCAGGTGCTGGCCGACATCTCGCTCTCGTTCTTCCACGGCGCGAAGATCGGCGTGCTCGGGCCGAACGGCTCGGGGAAGTCGACGCTCCTTCGGATCATGGCGGGGCGCGAGGAGACATCGAGCGGCGAGGCGCAGCTCGCGCCGGGCGCGACGGTCGGGCTGCTCGAGCAGGAGCCCGAGCTCGATCCGGCGAAGGACGTTCGCGGGAACGTCGAGGACGGCGTCCGCGAGCTCCGTGACCTGCTCGACCGCTTCAACGCGATCTCCGCCGCCTTCGCGGAGCCGGATGCCGACTACGACATCCTGCTTGCCGATCAGGCGAAGGTGCAGGACGAGATCGACCGGCGGGACGCCTGGTCGCTCGAGGCGACGCTCGACCGGGCGATGGACGCGCTGCGCCTCCCCGAGAGCGACCGCGACGTCACGACCCTCTCCGGCGGGGAACGCCGCCGGGTCGCGCTCTGCCGCCTGCTGCTGTCGGCCCCCGACCTGCTCCTGCTGGACGAGCCGACGAACCATCTCGACGCCGAGTCCGTCTACTGGCTCGAGCGCTTCCTCGCCGAATACAAGGGCGCCGTGATCGCCGTGACCCACGACCGCTACTTCCTCGACAACGTCGCAGGCTGGATCCTCGAGCTCGATCGCGGCCGAGGGATCCCGTTCCAGGGGAACTACTCCTCCTGGCTCGAGCAGAAGCAGGCTCGCCTCGCCGTCGAGGAGAAGCAGGAGTCGGCGCGCCGCCGCACGCTCGCCCGCGAGCTCGAATGGGTGCGCATGAGCCCGAAGGCGCGCCACGCGAAATCGAAGGCACGGCTCGGGCAGTACGAGAAGCTCCTCGCCGAGGAGCAGGACGTGAGGCTCGACAAGGTCGAGATCCACATCCCACCAGGGCCGCGGCTCGGCGATCTCGTGATCGAGGCCGACGGCCTCGCGAAGGGCTTCGGCGACCGGCTCCTCTTCGACGAGCTCACCTTCTCGCTTCCACCCGCCGGGATCGTCGGCGTGATCGGCCCGAACGGGGCCGGAAAGACAACGCTCTTCCGCATGATCGCGGGCGAGGAGCAGCCCGACGGCGGCAGCCTCCGCCTCGGAGACACGGTCGAGCTCGCCTACGTCGATCAGTCTCGCGGCGAGCTCGATCCCAAGAACACCGTCTGGAAGGAGATCAGCGGCGGCCACGACGTGATCGAGCTCGGGAAGAAGGAGATCAACTCGCGCCAGTACACGAGCTGGTTCAACTTCCGCGGCGGCGACCAGCAGAAGCCGGTCGGCCAGCTGTCGGGTGGCGAGCGGAACCGCGTCCACCTGGCGAAGCTCCTGAAGAGCGGCGGCAACGTCCTGCTCCTCGACGAGCCCACGAACGACCTCGACGTCGACACACTCCGTGCGCTCGAGGACGCGTTGCTCGACTTCGCCGGCTGCGCCGTCGTGATCACCCATGACCGCTGGTTCCTCGATCGAGTCGCAACGCACATCCTCGCGTTCGAGGGCGACTCGCAGGTCACGTGGTTCGAAGGCACCTGGGGCGAGTACGCCGAGTGGGTGACGGAGACACGCGGCGCCGAGGCTCTCGAGCCGCACCGGATCAAGTACAAGCCGCTGACGCGCGCCTGACGCTGCGCGGCACGGCCGCTCCCGTACGATCCGGCCGTGACAAGACGAGCAGCGACGAGCGCGATCGTGCTGCTCGGCTACGCCGCGGTCTCGTTCCTCTACTTCGGCCGCCCGATCGTGTCGCATCCCGGGCGGTACCTGATCGGGTACGGCCGCGACCCGCAGATCTTCGTCTGGTCGTTCGCGTGGTACCTCCATGCGCTCGAGACCTGGCAGAACCCCTTCGTCAGCCACGCGATCTACGCCCCGACCGGGATCAACCTCGTGTGGGCGACCTCCGTTCCGGGTCTGTCGCTCCTCTTCGCACCGGTCACGGCGATCTTCGGGCCGGCGGTCTCCTACAACCTCGCGGCGATGCTCGTTCCGGCGGTCTCGGCCTGGACCGCCTACCTCCTGTGCCGGCACCTGACGCAATCGCTCTGGGCCTCGCTCGTCGGCGGCTACCTCTTCGGCTTCTCGAGCTACATGCTCGGCCAGGAGCAGGGACACCTCCACATGACTGCGGTGTTCCTGCTGCCTCTGATCGCGCTCGTGACGATCCGCTATCTCCAGGGCGAGCTGTCGGGAAGAGGTGTCGCCTGGCGCCTCGGCCTCCTCTTCGGCCTCGAGGTCTGGCTCTCGACGGAGGTGGTCGTAACAGCGGCACTCGTCCTCGGACTCTCACTCGCGCTTTCCTACTGGATCCTTCCGCAGACGCGCTCGCGGCTTCGCGGATCTCTCAGGCCGTTGCTCGAAGCGGTTGGAGTCGCGGCTCTCGTCGCGGCGCCGCTCCTCGTCTATGCCGTCATCGGCTTCCAGGGAGAGTCCATCAACGACCCGGCGATCTTCGACGGCGATACCGCAAACTTCCTGCTCCCGACACACCTTGTGTGGTTCGGCGGCTCCTGGTTCACGTCGCTTTCCTACCACTTCCGCGGCGGCGACGCCGAGGCCGGCGCCTACCTCGGACTGCCGACTCTCGCGATCGTCGCCTGGTATGCCGTCGGTGCCCGCCGCTCGAGGGTTGCCCGGTACCTGCTCGCCTCGCTTGCCGTTGCCGCCCTCTTGACTCTGGGTACCGGCATCGTCTGGAGGGGGCATATCGATGCGTGGCTTCCCTGGCGCCTGGTCGCGAGGCTCCCGATCCTCGACAACGTCCTTCCGACCCGGTTTGCGCTCTACGGCTCACTCGCTGCGGCGGTGATCGTGGCGGTGTGGACGGCGGCTCGACGGGGGTGGGCGCGATGGGTCCTACCGGCGCTCGCCGTCGCAGCCCTCGTCCCCGACCTCTCGCACGCCGACTACCGCAACCATCCCGAGCGCTGGCCGTTCTTCACGGAGGGCATCTACAAGGTCTGCTTCCCGAAGGGCGAGAACATCGCGATCTTCCCCTTCGGCTACCGCGACAACTCGACACTCTGGCAGGCCGAGTCGGGATTCTGGTTCCGGATGCCCGACGGATACCTTGCCCCGACCCCGCCCAAGAACGACATCGACGGCGACCCCGTCATCCAGATGCTCACGGACACGAACGATAACCCGACCCCGGCAGAGATCATCGGCCTCGTCCACCGCAAGAAGATCGACCGGATCGTGTCCGTGGACATCTACGTCCATCCGAACGGCGTCGAGATGCACCGGTTCGGTTCGCTCCAGGACGTCGGGGGTGTCGGCGTTGCGCCCGCCTGCGGCTACCCCTCGATGCAGAAGGGGATCCATCCCACACCGATTCATCCGCCGCATTAGATGCGCGGGACGGTGACATAGGTGGCGCGGATCGACATCTACGAGGGAACGCTCGTCCTCCAGCTGTCTTTCGTCGAGCGCCGGACCGGATACGTACGCGGCGACGCCCGCATCCCGCTCGGCTCGGTGAGGGGGGTCCGCGTCGTGGACGACCCGTGGGCCGAGCTTCGCGGAATGCGGTCGCCCGGGGTCGTCATCGGAAAGACAATGGCTGTCGGCACCTGGCGCTTCCCGGGCGGCAAGGACTTCGTCGCACTCCACGGCCGCTCGGCCGGGGTCCTCGTCGATCTCGAAGGGCTCGAGTTCGCCCGGATCCTCTACTCCTCACACGATGCCGCCGCGGATGTGACCTGGATCGACAGCTCTCGGCGGGCGTTCCCGTTCTAGCCACCGGGCGAGCCGCGCGGGGGCCCGGGCGCGGCAAGGCCCTCGAAGACCGCCGGACAGCCTGAGGCTGACTGTTATTTCGGGCACCCACCTCCCGCCCCAATGCCGTCGAGGCTACCGCGGAAGGTGTGACGCGCGGGTACCGGTTTGTCCACAGACCCGAGCGCGCCGGGCGGCGAACGGATGTCCTCGGGGAGTTAGAGCTCCTGCGGGATGCGGGCCTCGAGCGCGTCGCCGAGCGCCTCGCGAACCGGCTCGAGCTCGATCCGGTCGAGGATGTCCTGGAAGAACCCGCGCACGATCAGCCGCTCGGCCTCGGGGCGTGGGAGCCCGCGCGTCATCAGGTAGAAGAGCTCCTCGCGGTTGACCCGGCCGATCGTCGCGCCGTGGGTGCAGCGAACGTCGTTCGCGAGGATCTCGAGGCCCGGAATCGAGTCGGCATGCGCGGAATCGGAGAGGAGCAGGTTGCGGTTCTCCTGGTAGGCGTTCGTCTTCTGCGCGTCCTCTTCGACCCGGATCATCCCGCGCCACACGGCGTGCGCCTGCTCGCGCAACGCGCCCTTGAACGCGAAGTCGGACTCGGTCGAGGGTGCGATGTGCTCCTGGAAGGTGTCGTAGTCGAGGTGCTGGCTGCCGTCGGCGAAGTAGGCGCCGGTGACCCGCGAGGTCGCGCCAGGGCCGTTCAGGTCGTTCTGGATCCGGATCTTCCCGTTCTTCGAGCCGAAACCGCCGGCGACCCAGTCGAGCTCGCCGTCGCGCTCGACCCGGGCGTGGTGGGACGCGAAGTGCCACGTCTCCTGGGAGAGATTCTGGATCGAGACGTACTCGAGCTTCGCCGCCTGGCCGACGAACAGCTCGGCGACTGCGTTCGAGTAGGCCGAAAGGTCGGGCCGGGACGAGGCGTACTCCTCGATCAGCGTGAAGCGCGAGCGCTCCTCGGCGACGACGAGCAGCCGATAGAAGAGCGCGCCACCGTCGACCGAGCCGGCGATCCGGACGTACAGGGGCTTCTCGAGCTCGACGCCCTTCGGCACGTGGACGAGCAGCCCGTGCTTCCAGACGGCGGCGTTGTGCGCTGCGAACTTCTCGTTCCAGCCGACGAGCGAATAGAGGCGCGGGTCGTCCTCGGTCAGAGCCTCGAAACGGATCCCTTCGGGCGCGCGCTCGATCTCGATCCCCGCCTCCGTGACGACCGCCATCCCCGCGACGTCGAGGTCGAGCAACTGGGCCGGTGCCTCGGCCACGGAGCCGTTCGGGCTCTGCGTGTACGAATCCGGGTCGAAGCCGCGGAGATCCGTGAACCGCCAGGCCTCCTCCGTCGTGGTCGGGACCGGGAGCTCGGTATAGCGCTCGAGCGCCTCAGCGTTCGCCATCTGATCCGGGTCTCTACTAGGTCTGTCGGTGTTAGCCGACAGACCCCTCCATCTGCAGCTCGATCAGCCGGTTCATCTCGATCGCGTATTCGAGCGGGAGCTCCTTCACGATCGGCTCGACGAACCCGGAGACGACCATCGCGCTCGCCTGCGCCTCGGTGAGCCCGCGTGACATGAGATAGAAGAGCTGCTCCTCACCGATCTTCGAGACGGTGGCCTCGTGGCCGATGTCGACGTTGTCCTCGTCGATCTGGATGTAGGGATAGGTATCGGAGCGTGAGTCCTCGTCGAGGATCAGCGCGTCGCAGACGACCTTCGACCTGGATCCCTCGGCGCCCTTGGCCACCTGGAGCAGGCCCCGGTAGCCGGCCCGGCCGCCGTTCTTGGAGATCGACTTCGAGGTGATCACGGAGGTCGTCTCCGGCGCGACGTGGACGACCTTGCCGCCCGCGTCCTGGTGCTGCCCCGCGCCCGCGAAGGCGATCGAGAGCACCTCGCCGTGGGCCCTCGGGCCCATCAGCCAGATCGCCGGGTACTTCATCGTGAGCTTCGAGCCGAGGTTGCCGTCGACCCATTCCATCGTCGCGTCCTCGTAGGCGATCGCGCGCTTGGTGACGAGGTTGTAGACGTTCGTCGACCAGTTCTGGATCGTGGTGTAGCGGCAGCGGCCGCCCTTCTTCACGATGATCTCGACGACCGCCGAGTGCAGCGAGTCGGACGAGTAGATCGGCGCGGTGCAGCCCTCGACGTAGTGGACGTAGGCGCCCTCGTCGACGATGATCAGCGTGCGCTCGAACTGGCCCATGTTCTCCGCGTTGATCCGGAAATAGGCCTGGAGCGGTAGCTCGATCTTGACGCCCTTCGGCACGTAGATGAACGAGCCGCCCGACCAGACGGCCGAGTTCAGCGCCGCGAACTTGTTGTCGTTCTGCGGGATGATCGTCCCGAAGTACTGCTTTACGAGCTCCTCGTGCTCGCGGAGGCCGGAGTCCATGTCGAGGAAGAGGACGCCCTGCTTCTCGAGCTCCTCCTGGACCTTGTGGTAGACGACCTCGGACTCGTACTGGGCACCGACCCCGGCGAGGTGCTTCTTCTCGGCCTCGGGGATGCCGAGCTTGTCCCAGGTGTCCTTGATGTCGGCCGGCAGCTCCTCCCAGGAGGTCGCCTGCTTCTCGGTCGGCTTGATGTAGTAGAAGATGTTCTCGAAGTCGATGCCCGAGACGTCGCCGCCCCAGGTCGGGAGGTCGCGCGCCAGGAAGTAGTCGAGCGAGGTGTGGCGGAACTTCCGCATCCACTCCGGCTCGTTCTTGTGCTCGGCGATCGCCTCGACGAGCTCGTGGGAGAGGCCGCGGCCGGACTTGAAGAAGTAGTCGCCGGCAGCGTCGGGATTGGAGAAGCCGTATTTCTCCGCGTAGTCGGAGCCGATCTCGCGGACGATCTCGTTCTCGCTCTCGATCGCCGACCTGCCCTCCTCCGGCTCCTCGTCGCTCGTGCGCCTGTCCTCAATTGCTGCCATCTGGATCGCCTCCGTTCGCGTGAGCTCCATTCGCTGCGGCATCGCCGCCTGCGCCCCATTGCTCATACCCGGACTCCTCCAGCTTATCCGCGAGCTCCGGGCCTCCGGACTCCACGATCCTCCCGTCGACGAAGACATGGACGTGGTCCGGCTGGATGTAGTTGAGAATCCGCTTGTAGTGCGTGATCACGACCGCGCCCATCGCTGGGCTGACGAGCTCCTTCACCCCGCCCGCGACGACCTTGAGCGCGTCGATGTCGAGGCCGGAGTCGGTCTCGTCGAGAACGGCCATCCGCGGCTTCAACATCGCCATCTGCAGGATCTCGACGCGCTTCTTCTCTCCGCCGGAGAACCCGTCGTTGAGGTAGCGCGAGGCGAGCTCGCGGGAGACCTTGAGCCGGTCCATCTGCTTGAAGAGCTCCTCGCGGAACTCGCGAACCGGGATCGGGTCCTCGGCGCCGGCCTTCGCCTTGCGGATCGCGTTGATCGCCGTGCGCAGGAACTCCGTGACCCTCACGCCCGGAATCGCCTGCGGATACTGGAACGCCAGGAACAGTCCGTGCTGCGCACGTTCGTCCGCGCCCGCCTCGGTGATGTCCACACCGTCGAGCAGGATCTGGCCGCCCGTGACCTTGTACGCCGGATGGCCGGCGATCGCATACGAGAGCGTCGACTTGCCGGAGCCGTTCGGGCCCATGATCGCGTGCACTTCGTTCGTGTCCACGGCAAGGTCGACACCCTTGACGATCTCGGTGCCGTCCTCGAGCGAGACGTGCAGATCCTTCAGTTCCAGTAGCGCCAAAAGAGCTCCTCCGAATAGTTCGCCAGGCCGTTTGTTCGCCCAGGCAACACCGTGCCCGTTCCAGGAATCAACTGGCACGCTCTGCGAGCGACGCCTTCATGGTAGCCCGCTTCGGGCGGTGTGCGGTCTCAGGCGGACCTGACAAAAACGCCCAGGCGCGCGATGCGGCAAGCGAGAAGGGGTGTGGTACGATCGTTGACATGGGAACAGGACTACTTCAACCGATTCATCTGCTCTTTCTCTTGGTTCTCGCGCTTCTGCTCTTCGGCGCGAAGCGACTTCCCGAGATCGGCCGTTCGCTCGGCGTCGGCATGAGGGAGTTCAAGGACTCCGTCACCGGGATCCAGGATGCAACCAAGGTCGAGACGCACTCGGAGCTTCCGCCGCCCCAGCCGACGGCTGCTGCTCCCGTGATGCCGGCGCAGCCGGTGCCCGCACAGCCCGTGCCGGCCCAGCCCGTTCCGGCTCAACCCGTGCCTGCTCCTCCGGCTCAGGAGGTCGCAGCTCCGGCTCCGGCAGCTGAGCAGGAGACCGAGACCGTCTCCTAAGACGGTTCGAGGGGGTCAGGGTGCCGCGGCTCAGGCTTCCGCGTCGCCTCGATCACGGGGAAGAGGCGTCGATCGTCGAGCATCTCGACGAGCTACGGCAGCGACTCTTCATCGTCATCGGTGCGGTCACGATCGGGACGGTCATCGGCTTTGCGATTCACCATCAGCTGATCAACTGGCTGCTCCTCGAGCTGCCGAAAAAGCAGCGGCACCTGATCTACCTCTCGCCGGTCGAGGGCTTCACGACCGTCCTCTGGGTCGCGATCTACTTCGGTGTGGCGGTCGCGCTGCCGATCATCCTCTGGCAGGTCTGGGCGTACTTCATCCCGGCGGTGGCCTCTGCGCGGACGACGCTCCTGCGGTGGCTGGCGGTGCTTGCGGCCGTGCTCGCTGCCGGAGGGCTCGCGTTCGGGTACTTCATCGTGCTCCCGCACGCGCTCAACTTCCTGACGAACTTCAACAACGGGCAGCTTTCGTACGTGCCCCAGGCCAAGCAGTACCTGAGCTTCTGCGTGCACGTGCTGTTCGCGATGATGATCGTCTTCGAGCTTCCGGTGTTCCTGATCGGGCTCACGCGGCTCCACATCATCACGACCGCCAAGCTCAGGAAGAACCGGCGGATCGCCTACTTCGGCCTGGGTGTCGTCGGGATGGCCGTGGCGCCGAGCGTCGACCCGGTGACGACGGTCCTCCAGGCGCTCCCGCTCTTCGTGCTCTTCGAGGGCTCGATCTTCCTCTGCGCCCTGCTCGATCGCAGGGCGACCCGTTTAGTTAAGCCCGCCCTCGAGCTTTGAGACAGGCGGTCTCCGGCGGCTGGGTCGTCCCGGTCGACGGCCCTCCGCTCGAGGATGCCTTCGTCGCGTGGGAGAACGGCCGGATCGTCGAGGTCGGCCAGGGCCGCGTCGAGGATCACCACGAGGGGGCGATCATCCTGCCCGGGATCGTGAACGCCCACTCGCACCTCGAATACGCCGTCTATGCGGGGTTCGGCGACGGGCAGCCCTTCGGCTCCTGGCTCGGCACGCACATCGCCCGCAAGCGCAAGCTCGGTCGCGAGGAGATGGTGGCGATCGCACGGCGCGGCGCCGCCGACTCGCTCGCCGCGGGAATCACGACCACAGCCGACTACAGCTTCTCCGGCGCGGCAGCGGAGGCGGCGAATGAGCTCGGCCTGCGCGCGATCGTCTATCTCGAGGTGTTCGGCAGCGACCCCGGCGCCGCCGCGGAGCGGTTCGAGAGCATGCGCTCGGAGATCGAGGAGTCGGAGCTCGTCCGGATCGGGATCTCACCGCATACGCCCTACACCTGCTCGCTCGAGGTCTACCGGTACTGCCTGTCGCTCGGAGTCCCCGTCGGTACCCACCTCGCCGAGAGCGACGGTGAGAACGAATGGCTCGAGCACGGCACCGGGCCGCTCGAGCCGGCGGCCGATTTCCTCGTCCCTCCGACGGGCAAGCGCGCCGTCGCGACGCTCGCCGAGGTGCTGGGCCCCGAGCTCCTCTGCGCCCACTGCGTGGCGATCGACGACGGCGAGGTCGCGGTGCTTGCGGACGCCGACGTTCCGGTCGCGCACTGCCCGCGCTCGAACGCGCTGCTCGGCTGCGGGGTGGCCCCCCTCGGCGCGCTCATGCGTGCAGGCGTCCGCGTGGGACTCGGCACCGACTCTCCCGCCTCGACGCCGTCATTCGATCCCTGGGACGAGCTGAGAGCCGCCGTCAGCGCCGCCCGGGCGTTCGAGCGCCGGCCCGACGCCCTCGGCGCGGCAGACGCACTTCGGCTCGCGACCCTCGGCTCGGCCGCTGCGCTCGGCCTCGAGGACGAGCTCGGGAGCCTCACTCCCGGCAAGCGAGCCGACCTGATCGTGCTTTCGGTTGCAGGAAGTCCCTACGATCCCATTGAAGATCCGTCCGTCGCTGCCGTATACGCAGGTTCAAGCGCCGGCGTGATCGCGACCTTCGTCGAGGGTCGGATTCGCTACCGTCAAGGAGAGGCCCCGTGGCAAGAGGTACGCAGCATCGCAAGCGTCGCCCGCCGGCAAATGCTGGTGTAGCTCACGCTGCCGTCGCGCCGAAGCACCGGCACAAGCGGCCCGCGTACGAGGACCAGCTCTTCTTCGGGCGTCTGCGCACCCACGCCAAGGTGCTGTTCGTGCTGATGGCCGCGGTCTTCGTCCTGACGTTCGTCTTCCTCGGCGTCGGGTCCGGCTCGACCGGGATCAGCCAGATCGTCCAGAACTTCTTCAGCGGCAGCTCCGCGAGCGGCTCGTCGGAGTCGGCGCTCAAGAAGAAGACGGTCGAGCATCCGAAGGACGCCGCGGCCTGGCTCGCCTACGCCAACAAGCTCCAGTCCGACAAGAAGCTCGACGAGGCCGCGACCGCGCTCACCACCTACACGACGCTGAAGCCGAAGAATGCCGACGCGCTGAGCCAGCTTGCGGGCATCTACACCCAGCGCGCCCAGGACTGGGAGACGCTCTACAGCGCCTCGCAGCAGCGGACGCAGGCGCTGACGCCGAGCCCCCTCCTTTCCCCGCAGTCGACCTCGAGCCTCGGCAAGGGAATCGCGACGATCACGAGCCCGCTCGCGACCGCCGTCTCGAGTCAGACCTCCTCGGCGACGAGCAACGAGTACAGCCAGATCGTGAACTATCTGACCGAGCGGGTCACGGTCTACAAGAAGCTCGTGAAGTTGAACCCGCAGGATGCCTCGGCCCAGCTGAACCTCGCGGGAGCGGCCACCGACTCCGCTGACACGGCAACCGAGATCTCGGCCTACAAGGCCTTCCTGAAGCTCGCACCGACCGACTCCGAGGCGCCCGCCGCACGGAAGGCGCTGAAGGCCGCAGAGGCGCAGGCCAAGGCCGCGGCTTCCACGCCGACGGCCACTGCCTCGACCGGTTAGGCGAACGGTTCTCCGGACGGGCCCCGGGGTGCCTGGCTAGACTCACCGACGTGGTGCAGGTTGCCGTTCCGGCGGCCTCGGAACCGCTCTGAGACTCTCTTCGACGTGCGCGCAGCCATCCTGACACTTCTTGCCGCAACGGTGGTCATCGTCGCGGGCTGCGGCGCGGTCAGCCGCGTCTCCCAGGGCGACCCGACGAACGGCAAGGCCCTCTTCAAGACGAAGTGCGGCGCGTGCCACACGATGGCCAACGCGCAGACGGCCGGGACGATCGGCCCGAACCTCGACGACGCGTTTGGGCCGGACAAGGACCAGGGCTTCCACCTCACGACGATCGCCGACGTCGTGCGCGGTCAGATCGCCTACCCGGATACGAAGCCGAGCACCGGCTCCCCGGGGATGACCGCCAACCTCGCTCACGGCCAGGACGCGAAAGACATCGCGGTCTACGTCGCGCTCTGCTCGGCCGAGCCGAACTGCAAGATCCCGCCGGGCACCTACAAGCTCTCGAACTAGCGGCCTAACTGTCCGCGGCCTTGGCGGCCGACTCGGGCTGATGCTGTGCCTCGAGGTCGACAACGACGTGCGTCACCGGGATGTCGAACCGCTCCTCGGCGGACGCGACGACACCGCGCTCGAGCCAGTGCGAGCGGCCCTCCGGATGCGTCGAGATCACGAGCTCGTCGGGAGCAAACGTGCGGAGGGCATCGCCGATCGCCTGGAGCGGGTCGCCGTCGCCGATCTCGCCGCGCGCGGTGATGCCTGCGGCCCGCATCGCCGCCAGTGAGGCCTCCAGCCGTTCGCTCGCGGCGGTACGGGCGCCGTCCTCGTCGGAGACCCAGTGCTTGAGCGGCGAGTTCAAGGCAGGCACGACCACGAGGACGTCCGTCCTGCGTCCTGGCGCGTCGCGCTTGAGCTGATCGAGTAGCTCCTCTCCGCCCACGGTCTCGTTGGCGACGACGAGCAGACGCCACATTCCGGGTGGATGCACCGCGGGCGGCTGCTTCACGGGAGTCTCTCGCGCGGAGCGTGTCGAGAGCCACCACGCCACGACCCCGCCCGTCAGGAGCAGGAACACGGCCAGCCCGGCCCACTTGTTGATCACCGAGGCGATTCCGATCAGCCCGAAGTAGCCGATCGTCAACATCAAGAAGCGGAAGGCCGCCTCCTCGGTCTTGAACGGGTTTCGCATGCCCGCCCCAAAGTGTTACAGAAGGACGGCCCCGCGGAGTGATAACCGCCGGGAGGCGTGCGTCCACCCGCCCACGCGGGGCGCACACCGATCTCGCCGAGCGCTCGTTCGGGCGCTACAGGATGTAGACGGTCACGTAGACGACGATCCACATGACGTCGACGAAGTGCCAGTAGATGCCGCCGATCTCGAGGCCATGGTGGTGTTCCGGCGTGAAATGCCCCCGGAAGGCTCGGATGGTCATCGTCAGCAGGATCAGGAGCCCGATGAAGACGTGGCAGGCATGGAGGCCCGTCAGGCCGAAGAAGCAGGC
>DATBBA010000041.1:0-4410 GCA_036271235.1 Gaiellaceae bacterium | reverse complement strand
GGGACTTCACGCCGGAGCTCCTGCAGGGCGCGCGGACGCTGATGGTCGAGCGCTCGCCGGCAGAGGCCGTGATCCCGTTCGACGAGCTTGCGCGCGCGCCGTTCCCGAAGCTCGTCGTCTCGGGCGGGCACAGCCCGGCGTTCGAGGCGCTTTGCGACTTGCTCGAGGAGCGATTAGGCGCGGAGCGGGCCGTCCTCCCAGGCGCCGGCCACTCGGTGCAACGGCTCGGGGCGCCGTTCAACGAGCTGTTGGCGAGCTTCGTCGAGCGCGCCGAACACCGCTGAAGCGGCCACGTCTCGGTGCCAGGCACCGGGCCACGTCCAGAGAGGACGGGTCAGTCCGCAGCTTCCCCCCGGTTGCACGGAGATCGCAAGCAGACGTGGCTCGAACGAACACGTCCCGGTGCCTGGCACCGAGACGTGTCGTTTGCAGACGCGCGTGCGAGCTGCCTCCGGACTAGGTTGGCTCGGGCTGGTTCCGGAAGCGCTCGCCGGCGAGCACGCCCGGGACGAGCAGGAACGAGAGCACGAGGAGCGCGCCGCCGAAGCCCGTGACCACAAGCAACGCCTGCGCTCCGAACGCATCGGCGAGGGGGCCGACGACCGCCAGCGCGACCGGCATCAAGCTGGTCGAAACGAGCCAGTCGATGCTGTTGACGCGGCCGAGGAGGTCGCCCTGAACCCGTTCGTGGATCAGGGTCATCCAGATCACGAGCCCGACCGTCGAGAGCGCCCCCATCAGGAAGCTGGCGACCATCGCGGTGGCGGCGCTCGTCGCGAACCCGAACAGGCCCACCGCTGCAACCTTCCCCGCGAGGACGAGGAAGAGCACGGTCACCGGACGCCGCGGGCTCCCGCGCGACCCGGTCGCGACGGCCGCGACCACGGCGCCGACGCCGCCGGCCGCATAGACGAAGCCCAGCGTCTCGGCGCTCCCGCCCAGGTCGTCGCGCACCACGATCGGAACGAGCGCCTGCACGCAACCCCAGGTCGCGAGCGTACCGATCGCATCCGCTCCCATCCCGGCCCAGAGCCACGGTACGCGCCTGACCGCAGCGAGCCCCTCGCCCACCTCGCGCAGGACGGCACGGACGCTCGTCTCCATCCCCTCGAAGACGGTCCGGGGCACACGCATCCGGGAGAGGATCGCCGCCGAGACTACGAACGTCGCGGCATCGATCGCCAGCGCCGCGCCCGCTCCGAGCCCGCCGACGAGGAGGCCGCCGACCGCCGGCCCGGCAAGCCGCAGGGCAAGCGGCCGGTTGAGCTGGTTGAGGGAGTTCGCCTGCTGCAGCACCTCGCGGTCGACGAGCTCCGGGACGATGGCGCCGTAGGCGGGTCCGAACACCGCCTCGGACGCTCCGTAGCCCGCCACGAGGACGAGCAGCGACCAGAGGCTGAGCACGCCGGCGAGCGACAGGACGGCGATCGCGCCGACGAAGATTCCCGAGACGATGTTCGCGGCGAGCAGGACGCGCCGCCGCGGCAGCCGGTCCGAGATCACGCCGCCGAAGAGCAGCATCGCGATGTGCGGGAGCGTGAAGGCGAGCCAGACCACTGCCAGCGCCGTCGCACTGTTCGACAGCGCCAGCGTCTGCCAGCTGATCGCGACGTACCAGATCCCGTCTCCCAGCAAGGAGATCGTGCTGGCCGTCCACAACAGCCGGAAATCGCGGCTGGCGAAGGGCGCGAGGAAGCGGGTCATCGCCGGGTTGCGCAGAGGCATTCGCTCGGCACCCGTAGGAGCCGCTCGGACGACGACCGCGTCGACCGGCGGCTCCACGCCCGGATGCAATTACCGCAGTTACGGTTGCCGGAGCTAGCTACCCCAGGCTGCGAGCCGAATGTCCATCTGTGCGACCTCCTCTCCCTGACACGACCCGGCCCCCGTCCGGGGTACCCCTTTTGGGGGACACGACCACGCTAGGCTCGCACACCTCTTGACTCAGGTCAACAGTCCGAAAGGACAGGTTTCGCCATCGCGTTGGGTGTCAGGCGTCAGGCGGTCTTGCGCAGCGGATCGTCGGGCTTCCGTCGCCGCTGGATCCGGTTGCCGAGCTTCACGATCTCGAGCACGTAGACGACGTACACCGAGAAGAGCACGGCCACGAGTCCGATTGCCGCAGCAAGCAGCGTCCACCAGGGATGCCACACGCCGTGGGCGCGGAACGGGACGAAGCGGGTCGCGAAGGCGGCGGCGGCGAGCGTGATGCACCAGGCCCAGATCGTGATGGCCGACCGTCGCTGCGAGAAGCCCCGCCGCAGGAAGCGGTGATGCAGGTGGGCCTGGTCGGCCTCGAAGACCCGCTCGCCGTGCTTGAGCCGCCGCACGACGACGAACGTCGTGTCGACGATCGGGACGGCGAGCACGAGCAGCGGAAAGAACAGAGCGACGGTCGCGGCAGTCTTCAGGAGGCCCTGCACGGAGATTGCAGCGAGCACGTACCCGAGGAGCAGCGCGCCCGAGTCGCCCATGAAGATCCGCGCCGGATAGAAGTTGTGGCGCAGGAAGCCGACGCACGCGCCGAAGACGATGGCGGACAGGACGGCGGCGTCGACCTTCCCGAGCGAGAGCGCGATCACGCTGAAGGTCAGACCGGCGATCGCAGCGACGCCCGCCGCGAGCCCGTCGAGCCCGTCGAGGAAGTTGAACATGTTCATGATCGCCACGATCCACACGATCGTGAGCGGGATCCCCACCCCGGACGGCAGCGTGTGGACGCCGACGAACGGGAACGTGAAGCGGTCGACCCAGACGCCGAAGCCGGTCAGGACGGCCGCGGCCGCGACCTGGCCTCCGAGCTTCCCGTACCAGGGCAGGCCGCGGAAGTCGTCGATGATCCCGACGCTGACCGCGACCGCCGCGCCGAGCAGCAGCCCACGGGTCTGGTGACCGAGGTGGAGGAAGGCGAGCGACGGCACGAGGATGCCGAGGAAGAGCGCGATCCCTCCGAGACGCGGCACCGGCAACTGGTTCACGCGCCGGCCGCCGGGGAGGTCGACGACGCCGAACCGGCGCGCCATCCCTCCGACCGCCGGTGTCAGCAGCACGACGACGGCGAAGGCGACGAGCGCTCCCCACAGGACGTCGAGGTGATCCGAGAGCTCGTCGAGGACGCTCAGGTGCGGGCTGTTCGCCGCGAGCACGCCGTCAGCGTACTTCTCGGTGGGGACGCGCTCGCGTGCGACGACTCAGCCGTTCGTAGCAGTGACGCTTGCTTGGGCCGGTGTTCCGGAACATCTCAGACATCGGCCAGGTCGAGGAGAAACAAACGGGACGTGAAGCCGATCTGGGAGTCCCGAATGCGTCGCCTGGTGGCTCTGGCGGTGCTCGTTGGGTCGGGCCGCAGCTCTCGCCGCCGCTGGTCTTTCGCTGGTGGAGTCGGGGCTTAGCTCGAAGCGGGTCCCTTGTCGATGATCCGGAATGCGGGCTGATTCATCAGCGCGTTCTGCACATCGGCGAGTGTGGCGCTCTTGAAGGCCAGCCGCGAGGCGCGGATCTTCACTGCGCCGACATCGCCCGGTTGTGAGGCGGCGACCGACGTGACGCCGCTCTTGAGCAAGAGCTTCGTCTTTGCGCCGGTGCTGATCGTGATCGTCTGGCCGACGAGCAGCTTGCCGTGGCGGTTCGAGTGGTTAACGTCAATCGTGATCGAACCGGGCGTGCTTGTCGTCGAGTCGAAGGCCGTGTACGCGTAGACCATGCCTTTCAGCACGTACATCACCTTCGCCTTGCCGTGGTTCGTATGCGTCCCGACGGTCGGGGGCTTCCCTTTTGCCAGAGCGACGCTCGGGATCATCAGACCGACGATCACGAACGGGAGCATCTTCTTCATTGCCGACCTCTCCTTCTGCTCGTCTCTCAGTCTCCCCCTAGTTGGATTGTGGGCTGCGGGCGTAAACGCCGCCACCAGCCCGGTGTAAGCGCCTCGTAAAGACTGCTGCACTCGCCTGGGCGAGCGTCCTCTGGCCCGACTGCCGTGCTCAGCCTTTCCAGTGGACGACCATCTCGCTCTCGACGCCCGGTAGCGGCAGCGACGCCGCTTCCGCTTCCACCGCGTCTCCCTCCGCTCGCGTGAGCCGGCGCCACGATTGGATGCTCACCTCGGCGCGGGCGCGCCGCCACGTCCCGACGATCTCCCCCGCGACGAGGACGGCCCCCGGCCAGACGCGCGTCGTCCAGAGCTCGGCGCGCTGTGCGGCGTCGGGGACGAGGAGCTCCCGGCCCGCTCCCCAGAAGAGGTAGTACGCGTCACCGCTCGGCAGGAGCCGCGCGCCGGCCGTCGGCCCCGGCGGCTCGCGAAAGGCCTGCTCGTCACGCGCCAGGATCCAGGCGTCGCCGATCGGCGTTCGCACCGGTGTGAGCGCCGTGCCCAGCCCGTCGAACGTCGCCCGGGCCGCGGCGTCTCCG
>DATBBA010000040.1:0-26790 GCA_036271235.1 Gaiellaceae bacterium | reverse complement strand
CTCGACCGCGCCGCCCATTCGTGCGGCCGGAACTCCTGCGGCGATCGCAAGCGCCGCATCGAGATCGTCGACCTCGATCACGAAGAAGCCGCCCACGTGCTCCTTCGCATCCACGAACGGGCCGTCCGTGAGCAGCGTCTCGCCGTCCTGGACGCGCACGGTCGTTGCGGTCTCGACCGGCTGCAGCTGCGCGCCGCTGACGATCGCGGGCAACGTGCGGAGCGCGAGGTACTCGTCCACGATCGCCTGCCGGTCGTCCGGAGCGAGCCTCTCCAAGGCCTCGAGCGACTCACCCGGGTAGTTCTGAAGCAAGTACTTCATCGTGTCCCTCCTCCTGGCGGTGTTCTTCTCACCACGACGAACGCAAACGACGGACGGGGACATCGTCGTCCCTCGAGCCGCCTCGCTTCGCCGGTACCCCATGGATCCCCCGATTACTCCTCCGGCGACACGTTCTGGTTGAGGCGGAAGAGGTTCTCCGGGTCGTACTCGCGCTTCACCCGGGCGAGACGCTCGAGGGTTGCGGGCGGATAGGCACGGCGGACGCCTTCTGCTCCCGTCTCGCCGAGGAAGCCCGCGTATGCGGCAGGCGTGTGTCCGCTCGAGAGCTCCGCGGCCAGGCTGTTCACCCAGGCCTCGTGCTCCGGACGCTCGTCACGCCGCTCGTACATCGCGGCAACGTTGACGAGCAGCTTCGCTCTTCGGTGGGCGAACGCGGTCGCATCGTCGGGAATGCGCGCCATCGCGCCGCCGAGGACGCGCAGCTGGATGCCGGCCAGCGCGGCGGTGCCCGTCTCGAGGTGCTCGAGGATCGTCTCGGCCGCTCGCCCGGGCAGCCCGTCGAGAAGGAGGTTCGTGCCCGCGTCGAACGCCGGCCGTGGAGCCTCCGGCCCCGCGTACATCTCGGGGTAGCGGATCGGCCGGACCATGTCGGCAAGCGGGGCTGCCAGGGAGCGAATGGGCGCGATCGCGCGTCGACCGGCTTCCGCGTCACCGGCGTAGACCATCAGGGCGATCACGACCGGCTTCCCGTGCTGCTCGGCCGGAATGAACGACAGCGGCGGGGCCTCGAGGACGGTCGCGATCACGGAGAGCTCGTCGGGAGCGGCGTCCGCGGCGACGAGCAGACCGTTGATCACCTCGACGCTCGCGGGGAGCAGGAGCATCCCTCCGACGACGTCGTCGATCGCGTGGAGCCGGAACCGGAGCCTCGTCGCGACGCCGAAGTTGCCGCCGCCGCCCCGGAGGGCCCAGAAGAGATCGGCATGGTTCTCCTCGTCGACCTCGAGCAGCTCGCCGGCGGCGGTCACGACCTCGGCCGCGAGCAGATCGTCGATCGTGAGACCGTTCCTTCGGGTCAGGAAGCCGAAGCCTCCGCTGAGCGTGATCCCGCCGACGCCGACGCTCGGCGTGTCGCCGAATCCGGTGGCGAGGCCACGTTCACCGGTCGCCCTGGTGTAGTCGCCCGCGGTGACTCCGCTCTGTGCCCAGGCTGTCTCGCCGCCGGCGTCGATCTCGACAGCGTCCATCGCGGACAGGTCGAGGACGATCCCACCTTCGGATGTGCCGTGTCCGGCGCGGCTGTGGCCGCCGCTGCGCACGGCGAGCTCGGCGCCCGTCTCCCGCGCGAACGTGACGACGCGGCTGACGTCTGCTGCATCCGCCGCGCGGACGATCGCGCCAGGCCGGCGGTCGAAGCCCGTGAAGAAGACATGGCGCGCGTCGTCGTATCCGGGGTCGTCCGGGCCGATCACCGTGCCGTTCAGGCCGGCGCCGAGATCGGCGAGCTCTCTCTGGGGTGTGGTTGTCATGTCTCCTCCTTCGCTGGCGGTACGGCCCGACCGGAAGGCGGGAGCCGTTGCGGTACGACGAACGACCGGAGAGGAAGGGGACAACGGGCGGGCCCCACCGACCGCACCGTCGATCCCTCGGGCCGATGCCCGGCTCGCTGTCCCTTCGGCCCTCGCCCGTTCGTCGCCCGGACGAACACGAATGTCCAAGGAGGAACCGATGAGCAATCACATCCGCAGCCGCGAACGGCCCCAGGTGGGAGTCGCGACCAGTTCGGAGCAGAGGCGCTGGCTCGTGCTGGCGGTGACGGTTACCGCGCAGTTCATGGTCATCCTCGACGTCTCGGTCGTGAACGTCGCCCTGCCCGCGATCAAGCACGACCTTCACTTCTCGCAGCAGAGCCTGCAGTGGGTGATCACCGCCTATTCGATCCTGTTCGGAGGCGCGCTGCTTCTCGGCGGCCGGCTTGCCGACCTGCTCGGACGCAGACGGCTGTTCATGACAGGCGTCGCAGTCTTCACGCTCGGCTCGCTGCTTTCAGGGCTCGCCTGGTCGGAAGGAGCGTTGATCGTCACGCGGTCCCTGCAGGGGCTCGGCGGCGCACTGCTCGCACCGGCGGCGCTCTCGATCGTCGTCATCACCTTCCGCGAGGGCCACGAGCGGAACGTCGCGCTCGCGGTCTGGGGCGCGGTCTCTGCCGGCGGCGGCGCAGCCGGGGTGCTGCTCGGCGGCGTGCTGACCTCGTATCTCAGCTGGTCGTGGATCTTCTTCGTCAACCTGCCGGTCGGCCTCGGCATCCTCGTGATCAGCCCGTGGCTGCTGAGCGAGAGCCGTGCTGCAGTCGCGCATCGGCATTTCGACCTCTCCGGCGCCGCGTCGATCACCGCCGGTTTGATGGTGCTCGTCTACGCGATCACCCGGGCAAGCCAGCATGGCTGGAGCAACAGCGTCACGGTCGGCCTGCTCGCGATCGCCGCGGCACTCATCGCCGCGTTCGTGACGATCGAGGCCCGCTCCGAGGCGCCGCTTTTGCCGTTGAGGATCTTCCGCCTCCGGACGCTCTCTGCGGCGAACGCAACCATGCTCGTCGTCGGGGCAACGGCGTTCGGTCAGTTCTTCCTGCTCTCGCTCTACCTGCAGGAGGTCCTGCGCTACTCGGCCGTCGAGACCGGCGTCGCGTTCATCGCGATCACGGTGATGCTTGCCGCCGGCTCGAGCCTCGCTCAGAAGCTGACCACCCGCCTCGGCGCACGGCCGGTGCTGAGCGCCGGTCTGCTGCTCACCGCAGCCGGCTGTGTGCTGTACGCCCAGATGCCTGACGGGGGGCACTACTTCTGGGACGTCTTCCCGGCGCTCCTCCTCAGCGGGATCGGGCTCGGCCTGTCGTTCGTGCCGGTGACGATCGCCGCTCTCACCGGTGTCCGTCATGCCGACGCCGGCGCCGCCTCCGGGCTGATCAACACAAGCCGCCAGATCGGTGGCTCGATCGGCCTCGCCGCGATCACGACGATCGCCGCCACCGCGACCGGCCACTACGCCCAGAGCCACGAGCTCCTCGCCGTCAGCGGCCCGGCGCTCGCGCACGGGTTCCAGGTCGCCTTCTACACGCTGGGCGCCCTCGCGCTCGGCGGAGCCGCGATCGCCGGCGCCTTCCTCGAGTCGAAGACGAAGGCGGCTCCGGCGGCGAATCCGGTCGACGCCCCGTTCGCGCTCGAGGATGCGGCGTGATCGGGTAGCGCCGCACCGGGACTGCTTGCAGGGCCGCCCGGTGGGCGGCCCTGCGTCGTTCGGCCCCCGGCCGCACGCCTGGATCCGCGTGCGACGCCGCCGACTACCATGAGAGTCGTGCGCTTCGGGCAGCAGACGAGGCTTACGGCCGCAGCCGGCAAGCGTGACGCGCTGGTGGCGAAGTTCCTCGAGGTCACCACGATCCAGCGCGGCAATCCGGACTGTGAGCTGATGTTCGTCAGCGACTCGCCGGCCGACGACACGACCGTCTTCCTGACCGAGGTCTGGACGAGCGAAGAGGCATGGGAACGTGCCCGCCGCGGACCGGAGGTCGAGGCCTGGGCAGAGGGAATGCAGGCCCTCGTCGCGGCGGTGCCGGAAAGCATCCGCCTCACGCCGATCGGCGGCAAGGGCCTTCGAGAGACGTAGCTCCGGCTCACCGCACGCTTGGTGCTGTAATCACACAGATTTGTGTGATCTCAGGTTTGTCTGTACGATGTGGCGCATGCCAACCGACGCCGAGATCACGTTCGCCGACCACATGGGCAGGTTCTACGCCCGTCGCTTCTCCTTCCCCCCGATGGTGGGTCGCCTGATCGGCTACCTCGCCGTCAGCGACCCACCGAACCCGACGATCGGCGAGCTGGCCGAAGCGCTGCTCGCCAGCCGCAGCGCGATCGCGGGCGCCGTGAAGGTTCTCGAGACGATCCACGTCGTCCAGCGCTCGCGCGTCGCCGGCGAGCGGATGGACCGCGTTCGCATCGATCTCTCGACGCAACAGTCGATGGGGATGGACATCTCGGAGTACGAGGAGATGCGAGAGCTGGCGCGCGAGGGCCTCGATGTCCTCGGCGACGCGCCGCTCGAGCGGCGGGCGGCGTTGCTGGAGATGTCGGCCTTCGCCGACTTCCTCGTCGAGCAACTGCCAAAGCTGAGAGAAGAATGGGAAGCGCGGCGCACGGCGCTCGTCGCGTCAGGCGGCCTTCCCGAGGAGCGCCCTGGACAACGGAGGCACCCATGACGGATGCACGTCAATCCGCCGTCGTCGTGACCGGCTTACGGAAGTCGTTCGGCGAGACGGTGGTTCTGGACAACGTCGACCTCACGGTCGAAGAGGGGACGATCTTCGCCCTGCTCGGGCCGAACGGCGCGGGCAAGACCACGATGGTGCGGATCCTCTCCACGCTCGTTTCCGCCGATTCCGGCAGCGCACGGGTGGCGGGATACGACCTCGACGACGACCCGGCAGGCGTACGCGCGTCGATCGGCGTCACCGGCCAGTTCTCGGCGGTCGACGAGCTGCTGACCGGCCGGGAGAACCTGCAGCTGATGGCTGACCTGGCCCACCTCGGCCGGGTCGCCGCGCGGGCCCGCGTCGACGAGCTCCTCGATCGGTTCGAGCTCGTGGACGCGGCCTCGAGGCCCGCGTCGAAGTACTCGGGCGGGATGCGCCGCCGCCTCGACCTCGCGATGACGCTGGTCGGCTCCCCCCGCGTGATCTTCCTCGACGAGCCGACCACCGGGCTCGATCCGCGTGGCCGCCGCCACGTCTGGGACGACATCCGCGAACTCGCAACAGGCGGGGTCACCATCCTGCTGACGACGCAGTACCTCGACGAAGCCGACGAGCTCGCGGACAGGATCGCCGTCCTCGACCGGGGCCGAATCGTTGCCGAAGGCACCCCCGACGAGCTCAAGCACCGCATCCCGGGCGGCCACGTCGAGCTCCAGTTCGCCGACGCGCCTGCGCTGCGTAGAGCCGCCGATCTGTTCGAGGGCGCCTCCGCGGACGAGGGACGGCTCGTCCTCCGGGTGCCCGGCAACGGAGACGTCCCATCGCTCCGGCGGCTCCTCGCGCAACTCGACGACGCGCGGATCGCGGTCGAGGAGCTCTCGATCTCGAGGCCCAACCTGGACGACGTGTTCTTCGCGGTAACGGGCCAACCGACCCTCGTGAAGGAGGCAGCCTGATGAGCACGCTCGCCTACACCGTGAGCGATTCCACCACCATGTTCCGCCGCAACCTGCGGCGGCTTCGGCGCTACCCCTCGCTGACCCTGCTCCTGGTCGGCATGCCGATCGTGTTTCTCCTGCTCTTCGTCTACGTTCTCGGCGGCCAGCTGAGCCACGGCCTCGGCACCGCCTACACAGCCGGCCACAGCGGGCGCGCGGCCTACCTCAACTACGTCACGCCCGGGATCCTGCTCATGACCGTCGCGGCGGCCGTGCAGGGCACTGCGATCGTGGTCGCGATGGACATGACCGGAGGCATCATCGACCGCTTCCGCACGATGGCGATCGCCCGCTCCGCCGTGCTCACCGGCCACGTGCTCGCCAGTCTCGTCCAGAGCCTGCTCAGCGTCGGCATCGTGCTCGGCGTGGCCGTCGCCCTCGGGTTCCGACCCGACGCCGACGTGCCGGAATGGCTGGCGGCGATCGGGCTCCTCGCGCTCTTCGCCTTCGCGCTGATCTGGCTCGCGACGGCGCTCGGGCTTGCGGCAAAGAGCGTCGAGACCGCCAGCAACACCCCGATGTTCCTCACGTTCCTTCCGTTTCTCGGCAGCGGCTTCGTGCTGGTCGCCACGCTGCCGACCGGGCTGCGTCAGTTCGCCCGCTTCCAGCCCTTCACGCCGACGACCGAAACCCTGCGCGGGCTCCTCACCGGAACCGCGATCGGTACGAACGCCCTCGTCGCGGTTGCCTGGAGCGTCGCCATCGCCCTTGCCTCCTACCTCTGGGCGAGGCAGCTCTACACGCGCGGTCGGGCGGCCTGAGCCAGACCGCCCGCCTTCGTGGAGACGCGAAGGTCAGTCCGATCCCATCGTCGCTTGGACGGCGGAGGAGATCGCGTCCGCCCTCGTTCGGCCCGCGTAGCGGGTTGGGCGGAGCGACCACCGGGAATCCCCTGGCCTGCAGCTGCTCGATCACGGCGGTCCACGACGAGCCGTCTGCCGATCGGAATCGTGTCGGCGTTATCCGGCGGCGGACTGATCGAGCCAGTCGTCGAAGCGGGTCGGAGCGATGCGTGCGTTGCTCCCCGGCGTCAGGGAACGCTCCTCGAGCTCCGTACCGAAGTAGCGAGCGTGGACGTCAGCCGTCACCGGGCGCGGATCGTTCCTGGCGCGAAGGACCCGGCGCACGATGTCGTCGAGCCTGAACTGGTCAGGGCCTCCGAGCTCGAGGATGTCGTTCATCGGCTCGCCGAGCGAGATATCGGCCAGCGCAGCGGCGACGTCGTCGGCCGACTCGGGCTGGACGAACACCGGGGCCAGGTGGACGGCCTCGCCGTCCGGACCGTCTGCGAGCCGCCCGATGAACTCGAAGAACTGCGACGCGCGGAGGATCGTGTAGGGAACGGGGCCCGCCTCGACGGTCTGCTCCTGGGCGACCTTCGCGCGGAGGTAGCCGCTATCCGGGAGATGGTCGGCGCCGACGATCGACAGCAGGACGTGGTGCTTGACGTCCGCGGCAACCTCGGCCGAAGAGAGGTTCCGGCTCGACGTCTGGAAGAACTCCATCAGCGCCGCGTCGTCACCCATGGGTGCGTTCGAGACATCGACGACGGCGTGAGCTCCCTCCAGAGCGCCGGCCAGGCCCTCGCCGGTGAGCGTGTTGACGCCTGTGTTCGGCGCCGCAGCGAGCGGCTCGTGGCCGCGCCCGCGGAGCTTCTCGACGAGCTTCGACCCGATCAGGCCCGTGCCGCCGATGACGACGATCTTCATCCTGTCCTCCTTGGCTTTTGTCGGATCCCGAAGCGACAGCGGCGCCGCCTCGGGTTGTTCTTTCTCGCTCGAGGTCCGGCGGGCGCCGACTTCTGGAATCTGCCGCCTTGCCGGCCTCGGCCGACGGAGGGTCTGCGATGTCGCGTCGGGGCACACGAACTCGCGGCCTTCAGCCGCCCCCAGCGATTGCGGCGCCCGACCGAGGCCCCCGGTGAGGAGCAACCTCGTGGTTGGACGCTGCCGTGAATCGAGACTCGCCGACATTCGCGGCTCGCTTGGCATAGCCCCCTCCTGCCGGGATCCTAGCGATCCCGGGCCACTCTCCTCCGGCGCGCTCCGGGCATGCTCTTCACGTGGCGAGGGCGATGGACGGGAGCGATGAGTCTCGCGGCACCGGTCGGTCATAGTGAGGATGACGATGACGACCGAGACGTACTGGGAGGGCGTCGGCGCCCTGGAGCTCGAGCTCGAGCGTGCCGACTGCGAGCGCCTTAGCGCGCCCGGCGGGCCGGGCCCCGCCGGCGGAGAGGAGCGCGTGACGGGCCTCCTGGCGCTGCACGGCGGCGGTCAGACGGGGCTCGGCGAGGAGATCGGGCTCATCGAGCCCGGGGACTACGGCACGTTCGCGGCGCTGGCGCGATCGCTCGCCGTGGCGGGCCGCTGGACGATCGCATCGTTTGCGGCACACGTGCGCACCCTCCCGCTGTTCGCCGAGCCGCCCCAGTGGGCTCCGATGCGCCACTTCCGCACGTGGGCGTTCGAGTCGGCGGCGCTCGATCTGGCGCTGCGCCAGGCGGGGACATCCCTACCGGCGCTACTCGGCCTGAGCCCCCGGCCGGTCACCTTCGTCAACTCGCTCGGGCTCGGCGAGCCGCCGTCGTTCGCACTCGTCGGCGATCGCCTGGCGCGGTACCCGGACCTCCAGTTCAAGATCGACGCCAGCTACCTCTGGGATCGGGCCCTGATCGATGAGCTGGCGGCGACGGGCGCGATCCGGACGGTCGACTTCAAGGGCCAGTACGGGTTGGGCACCGGCACGCCCGAGCAGATGCTTGCGATGTACACGGCTGTGCTCGAGTGCTTCCCGGAGGCGGTGCTCGAAGACCCGCACGACATCCCCGACGTGATCGAGCTGCTGCGGCCTCATCACGCACGGGTCTCCTACGACGCACCGGTCACGACGGCAGCGGCACTCGACGAGACGGCGATCGCGCCCGGCGCGGTGAACGTCAAGCCGTCGCGAATCGGCGGCCTGGAGGAGCTCTTCGCCGTCTATGCGCGCTGCGAAGCCGACGGCGTGACGATGTACGGCGGTGGGATGGGCGAGCTCGGCGTCGCGCGCGGGCAGATCCAGCTGCTCGCGTCCTTGTTCCACCCGGACACGTTCAACGACGTCGCCCCGAGCGAGTTCAACCTGCCCGAGCTGCCGCCCGGGCTCCGCGCCGGGCCGCTCGTCCCGCGGCCGGAGATCTCGGGTTTTCGCTGGCAATGATCGCCGGCCTCTGACCACGCCTCGGACTTGCCGGCGGGGACGTTTGCCCCCGTGGAGGCGCGGGCACAGGTCGGCCGACCCCGAGATGTTCGACGAATAGCTCGACTCCGCCGACGCTACGGAGACTGTCCGAGGTCACGAGCACACGGGCAGCCGGGCTCGTTCAGAGCTAGGGCTTCGGCGGCCCCACCGGCCCACCAGGGCCAGCCGGCCCGGGAGAGCCCGGAGGGCCGGGAGGGCCAGGAGGCGCGGGAGGACCGGGTGGTCCCGGCGGCCCGTGCGGTGGCGGCGAGGGAGGAGGCGGCGGGCCCGCTGCGGGGCAGGCGAGACGTCCGCCGGCGGTATCGCCCGCCACCGTCAAGGTGCTGTTGCCGTTGCAGGTGAGATCGTGAACGGCGCTGTTACCCGTCACCGTTGCCCCGGCCGGCCTGTTGTCGTTCACGTTCACGTCGTGCCCGACCGTGTTCCCGGCGACCGTTGTCGCCCCGGAGTTGCCGTTCACGTTCAGGTCGTGCGCCACGTGGTTGCCGGTGGCGGAGGCCGATCCGGATCCATTCTGGACGTTCAGGTCGTGCCCGACGATCGCGCCGTGTACCGAGACGGGCCCGGAGGCGCCGTCGACGGTCAGGTCGTGGCCGACCGCACTCCCGGCCTGGACATCGATCCCCGCGGGATGATCCGCGTGCAGGTCATGGTCGATCGTCGCTCCCTCGTCGACGAGCTTCCCGCCGTTCTGCACGTTCAGGTCGTGCTTGACGTGCGCCGTCGGGAGCAGCCTGCACGTCTGGCCGTTCGGGACGGTGACGTCCTGACCGACCCCGCCAAACGGGCTCCCGGCGGTGGTGCAGTTGGTGTTCATCGCCCCGAGCGGTGTGTACACGGTGTAGGTCGCGGTCACCGTCGTCGTGTTCCCGGCCAGGTCGGTCGCGGTGCACGACACCGTCCTCGAGCTCGCCGGCGTCGAGGTGTCGACCACACCGCAGGCCGCCGGCCCGGCAAGGCCGGAGCCCGAGTCGCTTGCGTTGGCGTTCACCGTCGCCGATGCCCCGACCGCCACGATGTTCGGCGAGACGACCGGGTTCAGCGTCGGCGCCCCGGTGTCGATCCTTGCGGTGTAGCTCTTCGTCGCGGTGTTGCCGGCGTTGTCGATGCACGTGCCGGTGGCGGTGCCCGAGGCCGTCAGCACCTGGTCGGCGAGCGAGCTGTCGGCCATGTCGACGCCCGAGCCCGAATCGGTGCAGGTGAACGAGACCGTGACGCTCGAGTTGTTCCATCCGCTGGTATTCGCGGCCGGCAGAGCCGAGGCGACGATCGTCGGGAGGGTCGTATCGGCGGTGCAGTCGTCGGAGGCCGTGCGAAGCCAGTGGCCGCCGTCGTCGCTGTCGTCCGACCAGAACACCGACCTCGACCCGTCGATGCACTCGGAGATCGGCTGCACGGTGAAGCCCTCGTTGTTCAGGTTCTCCGTGGCGCCGGTCGGCCGTGAGTACACGGTCTTCACCTGGAAGGTTCCCCGGTCGGCGTCAGCATTCGGATCGATCTGGAGAATCGAGCTGCGGCCCTGGCAGCCGTTGTCGCAGGTGGCCCAGAGAGCGTCCTGCGAGGGATCCCAGAGCAGATCCTGGATCGTCTGGAAGCCGGTGGCGATCGTGGCGATCCGGGTGAACGTGTTGTCGCTGTTGAAGACGTATCCGTAGAGCTTTCCCGTCTTCTCGAGGCCGACGAAGAACACGCCGCCGTCGATGTGGTTGGGGTAGTCGGCCGGGTCGTAGGCCTCGCCGGTGTGCTCGTCCTCGAAGCCGGAGCTCGTCAGATAGGAGTCCGGGACGAATGCCACGGCCTCGATCCCGAGGTTGGCATCGCCGGGGTTGTTCGGATCGAGCCCGGTCTCCGGGTTGATTCCCGGATTGGGGCCGAGGTCGGGGCCGAGGTCCCACTCGTGGGTGGCGTTCAGGTCGCCGTCGGTGTCGCCGTTCTGCTGGACGATGTTGGACGGATTCACCTCCAGCACCGCGATCTTCGACACGTTGCTGTTCGTGTTGTCGCGCTCCGAGGCGACGTAGACCTTGCCGTCGACCGCGGTCACGCCTTCGGAATCCGGCTCGCCCGTCTTGTCGTTCAGATAGCGGACCGGCACGCCCGCCTCCCAGCCGGGTGCAGGGCCCCATTTGCCGCTCGAGTCCCGGATGAGCTCGTAGAGCGAGCCCGGGTCGCCGCTGTTTGCACCCGGCAGGCCGGAGCTCCCGTTCTGGATCGCCCAGATGTAGTCGTCGGCCGTCGTCGTCGGATTGCCGCCCACGTAGTAGAGGCCGCTCACGTTCTGGCCGAGATCGACGTTGTCCGCCGTGTCCACGGCCTGGCCATGCTGGGTGTCCGGCCACGGCGTGGCGGTGAAGAGGCCGTTGCACTGGTTGGTCGCACCCTCGGTCGGAGTGCTCGTGACCTCCCATGCCCCCGTACCGTCTGCGACCACCTCGCTGATGCCGTCCGAGCACCGAGCGTAGGTCTCCGGGCTCCCGGGATGCGCGCCGTTGACGGGCCATGAGCCACCCGCTTTGGTGATCCCGTCTGCGAGGACGGTTTGCGGCAGGACCGCGCCACCGGCCTTGCCGGACGCGTCCTCGAAGACGAAGGCGTCGACGAGGTCGGCCGCCACGTACGTCGTGCCGTTCCACGCCCCTGCCTCGTAGACGCGGACCTCGTCCCCGGTCGCGCCGAGGCCGAACGGCTTGCTCGTGGGAGTGGTGCTCGAGAGCTGGCCGTTCTCGTTGTTCGGCTCGAAGGAGACGAATGCCCCGGGGTTCACCGTGATCCCGGACGGGATCACGTCGCCGTCGCTGTCCTTGTCGTCTGTGAGCACCCAGCCGCTCAGATCCACGGGCTCGCTGCCGACGTTCGTGAGCTCGATCCAGTCCGGTGCGCCGGTGGGGTCGCTCGCCTGCACCTCGTTGATGCGGATCGGCGGCGTGCAGTCGTTGGGCGCGTTCGGTGTCGAGACGGACGAGTCGATGAAGGACGCGTTGTCGGCGGTGTCGGTGAAACGCACGCCCTGGGTGACTCCGGGGCAGCGCGCGTAGGTGGCTCCGGACTCGTGAAGCGGCCAGGCAGTCGAGTCGATCAGCGCCTTGGTCGGCGAGAAGATCCGCGCCTCGTCGGGGTTGCCGAGCCCGAACGGGAAGGTGTTGCTCTCGAAGAACGCGTGGTAGCCGTGCGCGGGAAGCACCATGTTGCCGGCGGTCGTCGTATCGGTCGGGATCTGGTTCGTACCCGGGATCTGCCAGAAGTGACTCGCGTCGGTCGGGAAGATCGACGGGTCCGGGCCCTGCGTGCCCCCGTTGTCGGCGAGGTACAGGCCGCTGATGTTCACGGCGGCGTTGCCGGTGTTCGTGAGCTCGATCCAGTCGCCCAGCGGGTCGCCGTTCGTCTCGATCTCGCTGACCCGGATCGAGTCGTACCCACTCGTCGACCCCGACTGGCATGCGTTCGCTCCGGCGGTCGTCCCCGCTGCACCGTCGGTGAGCGCCCCGGTCTGGGCGAAGCCGCCGGTGCCGTCCGGGCAGCGCCCGAGCGACGGTGCGAAGGAGCTCGTCCAGGCCGCCGTGTCGACGGCGGTGGCGCCGTCGGCGAGGGTGATCGTGTCGGCCGCGGCCGCCGGCGTGAGCGCGGAGCCCAGGGATACCTCGGCATAGCCGCCGGCCGGGATCGTCGTGCCGGCACTCCCACCGACGGTGGTGTTCGCCGAGCCGATCGTCAGCGACTGGGCGGCAGCGTCGCCGAGCCTGAAGCCCGCGACGCCGGCCGACGCCGTCGTGCTCGTATTCGTGAGCTCCACGATCCCATGGGACAGATCCACCTCGTTCACCTTCACGACAGTGTCCGTCGGATTCGCGCAGACGTTCGCGGAACCGAGCGTCGCGGCGAAGCTCAGCGCCCAGCTGCCGGTGCCGTCGGGACAGCGGCTGATCGTGTTTCCCTGCGCGGCGTTGGTCGTGATGACGGAGCCCGGGTCACCGCCGAAGCTCACCCGGTCGGCGTCGGTGCTGTCCGGAGCGACGAGGGCTGCGTTGTCGCCGCCCGCACCGAGACCGAAATCCTTGTTACCCGAGAGTGCGACACCGTGGCTGTCGAGGAAGATGTCCTCGGCGAGGAAGACGCTCGTCGCGCTCGCGCCGACCCGGAAGGTGAGGTAGTTCGCCGGCCGGGCAGGGCTCGAGCCTGTGACTCCGACCGGGGCGATCACGGTGCCCGTCGGCAGGACGTCCTTGTCGGCACTCTTGTCGTCGCTGAGCCACCAGCCCGCGAGGTCGACCGAGGTCGCGCCCTCGTTGTAGAGCTCGATCGCATCGAGCTGCTGGTTGTCGCCCGACCCGGTGCCGTTCGCGAGCACCTCGTTCACCTCGACCTGGCTCTTCACGGTCGCGAGCGCGGTCGCCGGGCTGGGGCAGTCGTTCGCCGCGCCCGGTGTGATCCCGGTCGACACGACGATCTCGGAGGCAGACCCGCCGATCGAGCAGCGGTCGAAGTCGTTGCCGTCGCCGGCGGCCGCGCCCCACCAGAACTGGTCGACGAGCGTCGAGCCGTCGTAGAGGCGCGCCGCGTCGCCGCTCTTGCCGAGACCGGTGTTGCCGGACGTGTGCGCTGTGTCGTCGACGTTGAACGCCACGTAGCCACCGGCCGGAATCACCGTCGCTGCGTCGATCGGGTAGGTGTGCGACGGGCCGTCGGTGTCGTCCTCGAACGACCAGCCCGTGAGCGTCTCGTCCTGCGAGCCCGTATTGCTCAGCTCGACGAAGTCGTGGGCGAAGCCGTGGTCGATACCGCTGCTCGCACCTCCGTCCGCGAAGACCTCGCTGATGTGGATATCCGAATCGACGGCTGTGACCGTGGCATCAGCCGAGCTCATCGAGACGACGGAGACGCCGAGCAGCGAGAGCACGACGGCGCAGAGAACAGCACGGCTGAAGCTTCGCATGAGGATTCCTTTGAGCAGAGAGTGACGTGACCGGACGCACTCGAGGCCGCAGTGCCCCCCCGAGCGGTCGCGAACGGTAGCTAGGCGAGACGGCTGAATTCCCTCTGTTACCGAACCGTCCGAAGGCGTTTACCGAATCGAAATCCGCCGAGCTCGCGCCCGCGACTTGTCGGCCCGGGAAGGCACTATTCAGAGGAGAACGCCGACGGTCGAGATCGTGAACAGCGACGTGCTCTGGGCGAATGGAAGCTCTTCCTGACATACCGGACTCGCTCCGGCCCGGGCTCGCCGAGCTGCAGGCCTATCTCGTCGGAGAACCTCCAGAACGCCTCGCCGACCATGTGCTCGTGCTCGCGTCGACCTGGTGTCTCGCCGCGGCCGGGCTCGATCTCGACCGCCTCGCGCAGGACGCGAGGACGTTTCGGCAGCTGACGCCCGAACACGACCGGGTACTCGCGTCGTTCCCCGATGCCGTCGCCTCCTACCTGGTCTACCGGATGATGACGAACGACGAAGAAGAGCTCGAGCCCGCCGTCGCCGCCGAGCGGCTCGGGAAAGTGCGAGCAGCCCTCGAGCTGCGGGCAACGTGGGTCGAGGCGGACTACCCCCTGATCGCCGAGGGTTTCCGGCGGCTCCTGGCCGAGACCGCCGGGGGAACCCCGCCATACGACCGGATCTGGCACGCGCTGGCACGCCGGCTCGGGGACCCGGGCCTGCCCGACTGGCAGGTTCGCGCGGGTGGGTGACCGGGGGTCGGCCGGGATGGGTGGCCGGCCCCCGATCACACGGCCCGCTCAGGCGGCGAGGGCCGCTTTCACCCTCGCCCGCGTGAACGGCACCTGCCGCATCCGCTTCCCGGTCGCGCCGAAGATCGCGTTGGAGATCGCGGCCGGCATGTTCGTGATCAGCACCTCTCCGGCCCCAACAGCCGGCTGGTCTGTGCGGCTGATCACCTGGAAGTCGAACTCCGGCATGTCGAGGTACCGGATCACCGGGTAGGTGGCCCAGTCGCGGGTCGAGATCCCGTTCGGGCCCCATTTCACCTCCTCGATCAGCGAGCGGCTGATCCCTTGCATCACGCAGCCCTCCGCCTGGAGGTTTTGTCCGTCGGGGTTGATCGCCGGGCCGCAATCCTGGGCCGACCAGACATGGTTGACGGCGATCTTCCCCGTCTTGGTGTCGACGGTGAGGTTCACGACCGCGGCGTTGTAGCCGAGCGCGCCCTCGTAGTGCACTGCGGCCATGCCCGTACCGGTGAGGGCGCGCCCCTTGCCGACGGCGGCCGCTCTCGGCCCGTATTCCCACTTCGCCAGGGCGGCCGCGGCCTGGATCACCGCGATCAGCCGGGGATCCTGCAGGTGGTCGAGCCGGAAGTTCACCGGGTCGGCTCCGGCGAGGTGGGCGAGCTCGTCCATCATCACCTCGTTCGAGAAGGTCGTCTGGAGCCGTGCAGGTGAGCGGAGCGGTCCTGACAGGAGGGTGTGCGAGACCGTGTGGTTCGTGAGCCTCGCGGCCGGGATGATGTACGCGGGCGCCGAGTTCGAGGCGTCGACGGAGTTGAGGTCCTGGCTCGGCGTCAGCGAGACCATCGCCGGAAACGGCGGCTCTGGGAAGCCCATCAGGATGCCGGACGCGACCGACGCCGGCGGCCCGGGCCGCCCTCCACGCGTCGACGTCCAGGAGTCGCGTTTCCAGGCTGTGACCTTCGGCTTCGGCCCGCTCGTGTCCACGGCCGCGGTGATCGAGATCGTGTAGGCCTGGCCGAAGTTCTCCCAGGCCTGCTCGTCCTCACGCATGTACACGACGCGGATCGGCCTTCCGACGAGCTGTGAGATCACCGCGGCGTCGAGCGAGACGTCGTCCGCCTGGTTCTCGCCGTAGCACCCCGACCCCTCGGTGTAGATGCAGTGAATGTTCTGAGCCGGAAACCCGAGCGCGGTCGAGAGCATCGCCCGCAGCGGGTAGATCGCCTGGGTCGGCGACCAGACCGTCGCCACCTGCCGTTGGGTGTCGACGAGCGCGGTCGCTCCGCACGTACCCATCGAACCGTGCATCTGGATCGGATACTTGTAGGTCTCGCTGATCACCCGCGACGCCGGAGTTGCGGCGAGCACCGCATCGACGTCCTGGCCGGGCGGCACGACCGCCGAGCCACGGATCTTCGAATCCTGGATCACCACGTCCTGCGACGGCCCGTTCTTCAGATCGTCGTTGAACGTCGCCCAGCTCGGCAGCGGCACGACGTCCCACGTGACCTTGATCGTCCCGGCAGCGATGATCGCATCCCACTCCGTCGTGGCGACGACCGCGACGTAGTTCCCCTTCTGCACAACCTGGACGACATTGGCGGGCTTCCCTCCGGGCCAGCCGTCGATCGACACGAGCTTCGAGTCGAGCGTCGGAGGACGGACGACCCGGGCATAGAGCATCCCGGGCACCCTGATGTCCTGGGTATAGGTGAAGGTCCCGAAGACCTTGGCCGGGATATCGACTCGCGGCACCGAGGTGCCGACGATCTTGTAGGCCGTGTAGGGCTTCGGCGTCGCCTTGCCCGTGATCGGCAGGTTGAACAACGCCCCTCCGACAAGGGTGGCGTACGAAACCGATTGCGATGGGTTGCCTGCCACGCTGACGGTGCCGTTGGAGACGGTCAGGTTGGAGACCGGGGCTCCCAGCCTTGACGAGGCGAGCGTGAGCAGTGCCAGCCGCGCCTCGGCTGCGGCCTGACGGAGACCTGCCGGGCCGGTTTCCGTCCCCGTCGACTGGCTACCGGCTGTCGCACCCTGATCGGGCGTGACCCAGGTGTCTGACTGGACGAACTTGACCGAGCTCAACGGAACATCGAGCTCGTCGGCTACGAGTTGCAGCGACGAGGTGATCGTCCCCTGTCCGAGCTCGACCTTCCCGGTCTTCATCGTGACGGTGCCATCGGTTCCGATCGCGAGCCACGAGTCGATCTGCGATGGATCGATCGCCGTGGGCCCGATCCCGACGGGATCCACCCCGGCGACCGCGGCACGCGCTGCGTGCGGGTCGAGGAGCCTCGGAAGGCCGAATGCGATCACGAGCCCACCGGCGCCCTTGGCAAAGGTCGTGCGGGTGAATCTCCTCTCGGCGAATGCGGTTGCCATCTCCATCACCTCCTCAGGCCGCCATCTTCTTGGCAGCGCTCTGGATCGCCTCGAGCATCCTGAAGTGCGTGCCGCAACGGCACATGTAGGAGTTCATGACCTTCTTGATCTCCTCCTCGGATGTATCCGCCTTGATCGCACCCTGTTTCATGTAGGCAGCGGCGGCCATGATCTGGGCGCTCAGGCACCACCCACACTGCGCAGCCTGCGCCTCGATGAAGGCCGTCTGCAGCGGATGGGGCTTCTCCGGTGTGCCGAGGCCCTCGAGGGTCGTGACCTTCTTGCCGACGACGGCGACGACGGGTGTCACGCAGGACCTGATCGGCTGGTCGCCGAGCTGGACCGTGCACGATCCACATTGCGCGAGACCGCAGCCGAACCGCGGCCCGTGAAGCCGAAGCTCGTTCCGGAGGACGTAGAGCAACGGTGTGTCTGGATCCGCCGTTACGGCATGGACGAGCCCGTTGACGGAGATCTTGAGTCGGGACATCTTGCACTCCTTTCAGTGCCTTGCTCCGGGGCGGGCAGAACCTCGCCTACGGGCATCGCAGCCCGGTTCCCGCGGGCTGCGGCAAGCACATCGGGAGAAGCGCAGCCTCGATGCTGCTCGGCATCAAGGGCCGGCCCGACTCGATGGGCTCCCGGCCGGTTCGACGCCGCGTCTAGTCCGGAGATAGCCCTGCTCGCTTGTTCGGCGCTGGTTCTGCCCCTGTTGCTCGGCCTGAAACATCGAGGTTCGCAGCGAGATCCGCCCATCGTCCTGCAGTCCGGCGCGATCGAGAGGTACGGGCCCGGCTAGGCTGGTGCCTCGGAATGTTCGAGTGTCGTGGCGGCGCGGGTACGAGGGGGTTATCTTGCGCGCGAAGCTGGTAGCGGGTGTCGTGCTCGGCGGCCTCGTCTTCGGTGGCCTCTCGGGACCGGCGGGTCACGCGGCGCTCGCCAGCGGCTGCCGGCCCTTACGGGCTGTCTTCTATACGGCCACAGGCTCGCTCGCGTTCGCGCAGTCGCTCGCGTCGAACGCCTCGCCGTGCGCGCAGTACTACGTCTCGGTGCCGCCGCTCTCGGCCGACAAGACGCAGATGCGGAGCGGCGTCGCCGGGCCGATCCGGGCGCTCGGCTCGAACTTCCACGCGCTCGCGGAAGTGAACGACACCGCGTGGGCGGGTTGGGTCGCGAGCAATGGCGGCTCGTGGTACCAGGCCGGGATCGAAGCAAGGACCCGGATGGCGGCGGCAGGGTTCGACGTGGACACGGGCGATTCGTGGGCCGTCGACGAGTTCTCGTCCGCCGTGCGGGCAGGCACCGGGAGCGCCCGCCAGAACGCACGCAACTTCGTCCACGGTCTCTACGACGGCGGCGGCCAGCCGGCGCAGGGCGTCGTCTTCGTCGAGGGAATCTCCCAGCCGACGGTCTCGCTCGGGCTCTACAAGGCGAACCTCGAGTCGTGGCTGCAGGACGCCGGGTTCTGGACGGACATGAGCTCATATGTCAGCGACTTCATGCAGGAGAACTACGGCGACGCCCGCGACTACGGCGTCTCGGGCGCCGACGTCCAGACGCGCCTCCCCTACCTGAACGCCTACCTCGAACACGAGGAGGTGCTCGGGTCCGTCTCACCGTCGACCGGCGCCGCGGCGGCGGCCTACCTGCAGGCGAGCTACGGCGCGCTCGCGAACGCCGCCTGGGCGTGGAGCGGCTCCTTCGGCTACACGGCCATTCCGTACGACCAGATGGAGGACTACGTCTCGGCGCAGGTCGACGCGATGCGCTCCTTTGACTCTTCGCTTGGGCTCTCGGGCGACCGGATCGGCTTCGCCTGGGACCCGTCGAACTCGCTCGGGCTCTCCTCGTCCGACTTCAGCAGCGAGTCGGCGGCGATCGCCTCGAGGCTCGGTGCGGCGATCGCCGCCTCGGCCGACCCGGCGGCTCCCGGCGCCGGTGCCTGCTCCCCGACCTGGTGCACGGCAACGGTCGACGGTGCCTCGTTCACGAACGCCTGGAGCACCTTCTCGGCCTGGACGCCCACGAGCCCGGCCTTCGGCTCGCCGCCGCAGACCGTCGCCGCCGGCTCGCCGACAGCGGCGATGACCGTTCAGACGGCGATCGGCGGGATCGTCACCGCCCTTCCGCTCGACACGCCGGTCACGCTCTCGTCGAGCTCCGCGGGCGGATCGTTCTCGGCCTCGCCGAGCGGCCCGTGGACGCCGACGCTGCAGGTCGTGATTCCGGCCGGATCGACGAGCGCGCCCTTCTACATGCTCGACACCACTCCGGGCATGCCGACCGTCACCGCGTCGGCCGGCTCGACGACCGCGGTGCAGGTCGAGGTCGTGACGGCTCCCACGGCGCCGCTGACGCTCGCCGGTGGCGGCAACACGGTCACCTATGCCCTGGGCGGCGGGCCGGTGACGGTGGACGCCGGAATCGCGCCCGCCGACAGCGACAGCGCCACGCTCAGCTCGGCGTCGGTCGCGATCACCGACGGGCTCAGCGCCGGCGACTCGCTCGCCACGACGGTGGGCGGCACGGGCATCTCGGCCTCCTACGCCAACGGGACGCTCTCGCTGGACGGCACGGCGACCGTGTCCGACTACCAGGCGGCCCTCGACCAGGTGTCGTTCTCCGGAACGACCAGCTCCGGCGGCTCGCGCACGATCGTGTGGACGGTCGGTGATGGCAGCGCCACGGCCTCCACGGTCTCGACGATCCTCTACACGGCGGCGCCCGGACCACCCGAGGGGGTATCCGCGAACGCGGGCAACGGGCAGGCCACCGTCTCGTTCACCGCTCCGGCCTCGAACGGCGGGACGCCGATCAGCTCATACGTGGTGACCGCCTCACCCGGAGGACAGACGGCGACGGTGTCCGGGTCCGTCGGGCAGGCGGTCGTGACCGGGCTCGCAAACGGCACGACCTACACCTTCACGGTCACGGCCGAGAACGCGGCGGGCACCGGGCCGGCATCGGCCCCCTCGAACCCCGTGACACCGACCGCCGGCGGCGGCGTGACGAGCTACGGTGGGAGCGGCGGAGGCGTGAGTGCCGCAGGAGTGACAGGCTCCGGTGGGAGCGCCGGTGGTCTGAGCGGAGCAGGCGCCGCATCGGGGACGGTCCCACCGCCGCTCACGCCGTCGGCGCCCCGGCGCACCGTGGCCCTGACGATCTCGGTCACGCACCTCCGCGCGGTCGTCCACCGGAAGCGGCGGGAGATCGGCCTCGCGGTTCACCTCTCGCGGCCCGCCACCGTCACCTTCACGCTCCGGCTGCCCGGCGGGCGGACACTCGAGACGGTGCGGCGCACGTTCCAGCGAGGCGTACACGGCGTCTTGCTCGCCGTCCCGGCAAGGGCGCTACACGCGCGCCGGCTGACCCTGCACCTCACATGGCCGGGTCATACGAGAAGCCTCTCGGTCGTGCTCGGCAAGTAGCGAGCTAGCCCGGTGCGCGCAGGATCTCCGACCGCGGATCGAGCGAGCGCGCCCTGGCGAGGCTGGCCGCCGAGGCGGCGGTCTGACCGAGAGCCGTCTGGATCCGGGAGGCGACGAGCCACGGCCGCCAGTCGTCGCCGTCTCGACTGACGGCGCGGCCAATCGCCGTGGAGGCGGCGCGAAGATCGCCCCTCTCCTGCTCGACGAGCGCGAGCTGAAGGTACGGAGAGGCTGCCCAGGCCTCGATCCTCGTCGCCGCGATCGCATGCGAACGGGCACCGGCGAGCTCCCCGCGGCCTGCGTCCGCCTGGCTCGCACCCACCTCGATCGTGGTCAGCAGCACGATTGCCTGCGCGACGATCACGGCCGCCGCCAGCACCGCCACGGCGATCGCCGGCACGAGGCGCCGGCGGTGTCCTGCGCCATCGGCCGGCACGGGTGGAGGCAGGCTCGCCGCTCCGGTGAGCAGCCCGAGCAGGCAGATGCCGATCGCCGTCACGGCCGTGAGCTCCCACATCCAGTCGATACCCGATGCGATCAGGTAGCCGGTATACGCGCCGAGGACACCGGCGATCGCCGTCTGCCGGGCGCCGGCTGCCCGCCGGAGCCTGGAGACGCCGACGACGAGCCCGGCCCCGAGCGCTCCTGCGAGCAGGACAAAGCCGACGAGGCCCAGCTCGCCGAGCGTCTGCAGGTAGAGCGAATGCGCGTCCTTGACGAAGTACCGAAAGGAGCCGTGACGTGCCCACCACGATTCGTACGATCCGGCTCCGCGCCCGTAGAGCGGCGAGCTCCGGAACTCGTCGAGGGCCGCCGTCCAGAACTGCCAACGGCCGCTGCCGCTCCCGCTCAGGAGGTGGTCGCTCACCGCGTTCCCCTTAACCCCGGCCGTCGTCGCGGTCGGCAGCCGCGTGAAATCGCGGAAGACGAGCGCCTCGTGCGCGACCACGACGAGAGCGCTTACGACGACGAGTGCAGCGACGCCACGGCGAACGTGCCGAGACGGCGGCCGGAACCTCGAGAAGACGGCGAGCGCGCCCTCGACGAGCACGGGGGTCGCCACGCAGAGGAGCACGATCGCGACGGCGGCTTCGCGCCCCCCGGTCCGGGCCGCCGAGGAGGTGAACGGGCCGTCGACAACGGCCGGCCGCGAGGCAACGGCGGCGATCGCCGCGACCATTCCCAGGCCGGCGGCCGCCGTCGCCGCGAGGGCGGTGAAGCGTCGAGGCTGGGCGACGACGAAGACGAGCACACCGCCCGCGATCGCCGCCACCGCGCCGCGCGACGAGGTCAGGTAGACGACTGCCCCGAGTGCCGGGAAGGCAGCGAACGAGAGCATCCTGCGTGCCCTGCCGCCGGCGAGCGCCGAGTAGAGGAGCAGTGGGACCGCGAGCCCGGCGAAGCTTCCGAGGCCGTTCCAGTAGCCGAGCGGGAAGCTCAGGCGGGTGTTCGAGGACGGCAGAAGCTCAGGCAGGCCCCTTCCCGGGAAGCTCCCGGGAAAGAGCCGGCTCACGAGGGAGACGATCGCCGTGCCGACGATCCCGAGGATGAGGCCGTCGACGAGACGATCGAGGCTGCCCGATTCGACAGCCGCGACGACGAGGACATAGATCCCTGCATAGAGCGCGGTGCGGTCGAACTCGGAGAAGGCGTCCTCGGCGCTCGCGGACCACGCCGCGGAGGCGAGATCCCAGGCCGCGAGCAGGCCGAGGAGCGTCCCGGTCACGACGGCGGCGCGCGGGAGCCGCCCGACCGGCCAGACGCCGAGCCCGACCGCCAGGAGGATCGCCCACCAGAGCGCGAGCGCGACCGCGCTCCGGCTCTCGAGCGAGTAGCCTCCGTCGTCGTAGGCGATCGCGAAGACCGCGAGACCCGAGGCGGCGGCGAGCCAGCCGGCGTGCATCGCACGACGGACCGGCCCGCCGACCGGAAGCGACGCCGCCACCGACCGGTCGCCTACGCGCGCCTGGCTCGTCGGGCGGCCACCAGCAGCCAGATCGTGGTCGCGAGGATCGCCGCGACGAACGCACCAGCGTCCGTCCCGGCGCTCCCGACGGCATCTGCCACGGCCCGGACGACCGATCCCGAGCCGTCGGCGCTCGCCGCACTCGCGGACGGCGGCCCGGTGCCGCCGCCCGACCTGCCGCTCGCCGTCGGTGCGACCTCCACGTACTGGCTCACGGCGGAGCTCGAGGACGAAGACGGCGACGCAGACGCGAGCGCAGGCATCGGCGCGCCGAATGGCTGGAACGTCCTATCGGGAACGTTCGCGAGCGAGAACGAGAGCGAGGTCGCGCCGTTCGGCGAGATCACCGCGCGAAGCGGCCCTCGCGAGGTCGTGTGGAGGCGAGCCAAGAAGATGCCGACCCCGTTTGCCTGGAGCACCGCCAGGCGCCGCCAGCCGGCGTGGACGTACTGCTCGACGAGCACCTTGCCGGCGGCGCTCGTCGGTGTTCTCCCCCAGACGGCGACCCGGCCCGACTGCGGAAAGGCCACGAAGGGGAAGCGAAAAGCGGTGAAGGCGGGCTTCGGGCGGTCCCGCGCGAGCGTCGCGCCGCGGTAGTAGAGCCCGGACTGGTACGGGCTCGTGGCGAACGGCTGGTCGCGAAGCGTGAACCAGGTGACGAGGCTGACGCCGGCGCTCCACATCCGGTAGAGAGCCTCCGAGACCCATCTCCCCTCGAGCGCCGCCGGTACCCCGCCGGGATCCGGCGGCTTGCTGTCCCAGGAGAACTCGGTCACCCAGAAGCGAACCGCCGAGCCCGAGGAGATGTGCCCGGCCCGCACTCCGGCATCGAGCACGCTCTTCATCGCGGGCAGCTCGGCGACCGAGACGTCCCCGGCGTGCGCCGCCACGTGGGTCGGGCCTCCGGCGGTGTACGGATCGGTCGACCAGATGTCGAAGTCGAGCTTCCTCGAGCAGGTCGGCCTCGGCGGGGAACCGGCCGAGACACAGAGCAACCGGCGCATGAACGTGAGTGGCGCGACGGAGGTCGAGATCCCGAACGGGGCGAGCCCTCCCGCGATGACCTTGTTGCCGGCCACCGAGTGAACGCTGGCCGCGAACGCGTCGACGAGGGTCGCGTACCAGTCGGTGACCCCGGCCTTCGCGCTCCGGCCGACGACCTTGTTCGGCTCGTTCCACGCCTGCCAGTAGCGGACACGCGGCATGCCGGGGGTGTGCCCCGAGTACCGGCGAACCGCCGCCAGCGCGAAGGCCCGGTACTGCGCGGGATCCGCCCTCGAGGCGCCGTCCACCTTCGCGAAGGCCCACGCCGGCGCCCCGGCGATATAGACGATCGGCGTCAGCCCGTGAGCGTGCACGAGCCGGAGCTGGGTATCGAGGGATGCCCAGTTGTATGCGGGATCGGCCGGGTTCGCTGGCGAGAAGCGCCGCGGCTTCTTCGCCGGGGCGATCTCGTTCCAGAAGAGCGGGATCTTGATCGCGCCTGCTCCGGCGCTGACGGCGTGCTCGAGACCGAGCGCCGCATCCGGGCCCGTGAACACGTCCGGGTCGACGATCGCCGTCTGGAGCGGGTGCGGCGCCGTCGCCGAGGCGGCTGCGACGACACACAGCGCCAGGAAGATCGCCGCCAGCAGCGCTCGAGCTCGAAGAGCCTTCGTGCTCCGCGGGCGTGGCGGCAACGGAATGATCGACTCGTGAGTTCCCATCGGCAGGGCCGGGTGCCTGTCGGCGGTGATCGGCGCCGCCCGAGGCAACCATGATAGCCAGGTCATTCCCGAAATCGGCCCGCGGCGAACCCCCACGCCTACCTAGACTTCGCCTAGCTCCGTTTCTTAGGAGCCGTTGATGTTTTCTTGCTGGAATCACGTGATCACGTCTCGGGGGAGGTGGTGGGTGATTCGTTTTGCCGGTACAGCGTTCCGGAGTGGGGCAGCGACTGCCGTCCGGTCACTCGCGCCTCTCGGAGCTGACAGCCGATCGGACAACATCGTGGTGTACGGAGCGGGCGATTGTGGGTACTACGGCCAGCAACGAAGCCCCGACCACCCCTGAGCTACGTCCTTGTCCCGGAACACTCCGAGCCCCCCTGCCCAGCGCTCGACGCGGCGTCCGCCGGCGCGTGCCCCGGTTGAGGAGAAGGCGACCGTCGAGCAGACGCTCTACGCCCGCGTCGCGGAGACCTCGCGACAGGCCCAGCTCGAGAAGAGCATGGCGGGCGTTCGGGGACTGTGGGCCTCGCGCGACCCTCTTCGCCGGCGGATGCTCGCTCTGGCCGACGCCGGCACGGCGATGCTCGTCGCCGTCTCGTTGGTCGTGCTCGGGCCCGGACTGCCGGCAGCCGGCGGCGCGCTGCTCTTCCTGCCCGCCTGGATCCTCGCGGCGAAGCTCTACGGCCTCTACGACCGGGATCACCGCGCGCTCCGGCACCTCACGGTCGACGAGCTGCCGATCATCCTCACGTGGGCGATCACCTGCGTTGCCGGGCTGACCCTCTTTCTCGGCGTCGCCTCGCTCGGAAGCCTCGGTACCACCGGTGCGGTTCGCGCGCTCGCGCTCGTGCTGGTCTCGACGCTTGTCCTGCGCGGGCTGGCGCGGCTCACATGGCGGCGGCTCACGCCTCCGGAACGCGTGCTGATCGTCGGAAGCGACCGCGAGACGTACTCGATCCGCAGGAAGCTGCAGCTCTTCTCGGACATCCACGCCGAAGCGGTGGGCGAGTACGAGTCGATCTCCTCCGCGCTCGCCGATCGCCGCCGGCTCGCGCAGGCCGAACGGATCATCGTCGCGCTCGGCTCGATCGACGAGGCGTCCATCGCCGAGCTCGTCGCCGAGTGCCGGCGGATGCACGTGAAACTGAGCATCGTCCCACCCGCGCGAGGCCTGTTCGGAACGGCCGTCCAACTGCACCACGTGGCCGACCTGCCGCTCGTCGAATACAACACCTGGGACGTCTCGCGCTCCACGCTCCTGCTGAAGCGCACGCTCGACGTCTTCCTGGCCGGCGCGATGCTCGTCGTGACCCTTCCCCTGTTCCTCCTCGTCTTTCTCGCGGTCCGGCTCGGCGGGAACGGCCGGGCGTTCTACGTGCAGACACGGGTCGGGCTCGGCGGCCGGGAGTTCGAGATGTTCAAGTTCAGGACGATGCGTACCGATGCCGAGGCGCTGCTCTCGACCCTCGTTCCGTTCGACGAGCTCGCCGAGCCGGTGTTCAAGCTCACCCCCGATCCGCGTGTGACCCGGGTCGGCCGGTTCCTTCGGCGAACGAGCCTCGACGAGCTGCCGCAGCTCCTGAACGTGCTCCGAGGGGACATGAGCCTCGTCGGCCCGCGGCCCGAGCAGGTCGAGCTCGTCCGCCTCTACCGTCCCCACCACCTGTTCCGGCTGACCGTGAAGCCGGGGCTCACGGGCCCGATGCAGGTCTTCGGCCGCGGCGAGCTCAGCCTCGAGGAGCGGCTCGCCGTCGAGCGCGAGTACATCGAGGACCTCTCGATCAGCCGGGACCTGCGAATCCTCGCGCTGACCGTCCCCTCGATCATCCACGGGAACGGGGCGCATTGAGCGAGAGCAGCTACATCACGCCGCGGCTGACCCCGCGGGAGCGGCTCGCCTACGACGCCCGGATCCTGCAGGTCCTCTCGCGATCCGAGTTCAAGCTGAAGTACGCGGGCTCGGTGCTCGGCTACGTCTGGTCGCTGGCCAAGCCGCTCGCGTACTTCACGGTGCTCTGGGTCGTCTTCGGTCAGCTCTTCCGCTCGACGATCCCCCACTACCCGCTGTACCTGCTGATCGGGATCGTCCTGAACACCTTCCTGATCGACGCGGTCACCGCCACGCTGCCGTCGCTCGTCTCGAGCGCGGCGACGCTCCGGCGCATCTCGTTCCCGCCGTTCGTGATCCCGCTCTCGACCTCGATCGCGGCCGCGATGACCTTCCTGCTGAACTGCGTGGTCGTCGGCGTCTTCCTCGGGATCGGCGGGGTCGAGCCGCACCTCGACTGGCTGCTGATCGTGCCGCTGCTGCTCGAGCTGTACGTGTTCACGCTCTCCATCGCCCTCATCGTCTCGGCGCTCTACGTTCGTTTCCGCGACGTCGGACAGATCTGGGAGGTGGCGATCTCACTGCTCTTCTTCGCAGCCCCGATCGTGTATCCGATCACGCAGCTGCCGCCGTGGGCGGAGCGGATCGTCTCCCTGAATCCGCTCGTGCAGGTGATGCAGGACGTGCGCACGATCATCCTCGGGCCCGGGTCGGCACCGATCGACAGCCGCTTCGCTCCGATCGTGATCGCGGCGGCGCTCTTCGCGGTGGCGGTCTGGCTCTTCCGGCGCGAGTCGCCCCGTTTTGCGGAGCGCGCATGACCCACGCGATCGAGGTGCTCGACGTCTCGAAGACGTTCTTCATCCCGCACGAGCACCGCGCGCGGCTCAAGGAGTACTTCGCCCACCCGCTGCGGCGGATGGAGTACGAGCGGAACGATGCGCTGAGGAGCGTCACGTTCTCGGTGCGCGAGGGTGAGTTCTTCGGGATCGTCGGCCCGAACGGCAGCGGCAAGAGCACGCT
>DATBBA010000039.1:0-27128 GCA_036271235.1 Gaiellaceae bacterium | reverse complement strand
CACGGTCGCCGTCAGCGCGACGACCGCGTATCTGAGCTCGCACCGAGGTGCAGACCTGGCCGGGAAGGCAACGGTCCACGGCTATACCGTCGCCTTCTGGTGGTCGGCTGCGATCTTCATCGTCGGGGCGCTCGTATGCGGAGCCCTGCTGCCGGGTCGGCCCCGCGCTCAACCGGTCGAGCCCGTGCCCGCCTCGGCGCCGTGACGACTTAGCGGGTAGGGCGACCCAGCAGCGGTCGCGAGACGGATCTTTGTGAGACTGATCGCTTGACCTCCGGAACCGAAAGCGACCCCGGTGGGGAGCCGGCGAGACGAAGCACCTTCCGTCGCGCAGTCGACGCGGGGAGGGAGCGGTTAGCCCGTCTCCGATCGCGGGTCCGAGGTCTGCCGGGGGGTCACCATCTGTGGCGTGTCGGGGTCGCGCTCGTAGGGCTGGTAGTAGTCATCGCGGGCGCGATCATGCTGGTCCTTCCCGGACCTGGATGGGCGGTGATCTTTCTTGGCTTTGCGATCTGGGCGACCGAGTTCCCGTGGGCTCGGAAGCTGTTGATGTCCGCTCGGCGATGGGTTACGAGCACCACGTCGTGGATCCGTCGCCGACCGCACTGGCTCTGGATCGTGATCGGACTGGCGTGCGTGCTGCTTGTGGGAGCAGCCGTGGTGCTCGTCGTGATGTGAGCGAGCCGCGTCTCGCGGGGTTCGGAACCGACGAATCGCGGTTGTCAGGTCGCTGGTGTCGCTGCTGCCCGGCTGAGGGTGATGAGGGTCTCGTCGAGTGTGGAGGGCACCGTGGTGGTTCGCGTCGAAAGGCCGGCCGTTGCGAGGACGTATTCGACCTCGGCGGCGGATGTGTCGGTGACGCGGACGCTGCGTCCGGCGAGCAGGACAGGCAGTCGGGCGTTGGTGAGGGTTGTGAACGCTTGCTCGCAGGAGTCTGTATCGACCTGGACCGCGGTCCGGCCGCCGATGATGTCGTGGACGGTTCCGGCGGCCGCGACGCGTCCCGCGACCATGATCACGAGCCGGTCGCAGCTTCCTCAAGGACGTGCCCACACTCGTACTCGGATTGATCGCCGCCGCCACCTATAAGCTTCACCCGTCCGACCAGAAAGACGGTAAAGCTGCGTGAGGTACTCGATCCGTCGACCGGCGCAGAGGCTTGCGGGCGGCAGCCCTGCCCCCAGATTGTCACCAGCTCGGGATCGTTCGCGAACTATCGTCGGGTGATGACGAGGCCGAATCCCGTCGACTGCGAAGCCGTCCTGTTCGACATCGACGGGACGCTGATCGTGACGGGTGGTGCCGGTGGCGCCTCGTGGCGGCTGGCGTTCGACGAGTTGTACGGGGTTCCCGCCGACATCGGCGAGTTCACGGATGCGGGGATGACCGACCCCGAGGTCGGGCGGCTCACGTTCGAGGCGGTGCTGGGGCGGAAGCCCGAGCGCGGGGAGTTCGGCCGCCTGCTCGAGCGCCGGCTGTATTACCTGCACCAGACGGTCGAGGACTCCTCCGAGTACCGCGTTCTGCCCGGCGCCGAGGAGCTCCTGGTGAAACTGATCGAAGAGGGGTATCTACTCGGGCTCGTGACCGGAAACGTCGAGGCCGCCGCACACATCAAGCTCCACCGGGCGAAGCTGAACCGCTTCTTCTCCTTCGGCGGCTATGGCTCGGACTCGGGCGACCGCGGTGAGCTGACCCGGATCGCCATCGAACGAGCCTCGTTCGTGTACGGCGAGCCGGTGTCCGTCGACCAGGCGATTGCCGTGGGCGACACGCCGCATGACGTCGAAGGTGCGCATTCTGCGGGCATTCCCTGTGTGGGCGTGGGCAGTCACAAGTTCACGGTCGACCAGCTCCGCGATGCGGGCGCCGACTACGCCATCGCTTCGCTCACAGAGGGCCTACCGCTCCGAGGAGCACGGAGTGACTGAGCTGCTCGGCGAGGAGGAGCTTCGTCGGCTCAACGGGTACTGGCGCGCGGCGAACTATCTCTCCGTCGGACAGATCTACCTGCTGGACAATCCGTTGTTGCGGGAGCCCTTGCGGCCGGAGCACATCAAGCCGCGGCTGCTGGGGCATTTCGGGACGACTCCCGGCTTGAACCTGGTCTATGCCCACATGAACCGGGCGATCGAGGCACGCGCCCTGGATGCGATCTATGTGACCGGTCCCGGGCATGGCGGGCCGGGTCTCGTCGCGAATGCCTATCTCGAGGGCACCTACAGCGAGCTCTACTCCCACATCGGTCGCGATGTCGAAGGGTTACGGGCGCTCTTCCGGCAGTTCTCGTTCCCGGGCGGGATCCCGAGCCATGTCGCACCGGAGACTCCCGGCTCGATTCACGAGGGCGGCGAGCTCGGCTACTCGCTCGCGCACGCCTTCGGCGCCGCGTTCGACAACCCGGATCTCCTCGTGTGCTGCGTCGTCGGTGACGGTGAGGCGGAGACGGGACCGCTCGCCGCGAGCTGGCACAGCAACAAGTTCCTCAACCCGGAGACGGACGGGGCGGTGCTGCCCGTGCTGCATCTGAACGGCTACAAGATCGCGAACCCGACCGTGCTCGCCCGGATCCCGGAGCATGAGCTCCTCGCGTTGCTCGAAGGCTATGGCTGGCTTCCGCTCGTCGTGTCGGGCTCGGATCCGGACGCCGTCCATCAGGCGCTCGCCGGGGCCCTCGACCATGCGCTCGAGACGATCGCTGCGATCCAGGCTGCCGCGCGCGGCGGCGAGGCTGCGAGGCGTGCCCGCTGGCCGATGATCGTCCTCCGCACTCCGAAGGGTTGGACCGGGCCGAAGGTGGTCGACGGGCTGCCGGTCGAGGGGACGTGGCGGGCACATCAGATTCCCGTCGCCGACCCGCGTGGGAATCCCGAGCATCTCCGGATCCTCGAGGAATGGATGCGCAGCTATCGCCCGGAGGAGCTCTTCGACGCAGAGGGCAGGTTGGTGCGCGAGCTCGCCGAGCTGCCCCCGGAAGGGGCGCGCCGGATGAGCGCCAATCCGCACGCAAACGGCGGAGAGCTCCTGCGTGACCTCGCACTGCCCGACTTTCGCGACTACGCGGTCGAGGTCTCGACGCCCGGGACGCAGTCGTCAGAGCCGACGCGCGTCCTCGGCAGCTTCCTGCGCGACGTGATCGTTCGCAACCCGGCCAACTTCAGGCTGTTCGGGCCCGACGAGACCGAGTCCAATCGGCTCGGCGCGGTCTTCGAGGTGACGGACCGGCAGTGGGAGGCCGAGCGCCTTCCGACCGACATGGGTCTCGCAGCAGAGGGACGCGTGATCGAGGTGCTTTCCGAGCATCTCTGCCAGGGCTGGCTCGAGGGCTACCTGCTCACCGGAAGGCACGGGCTCTTCGACTGTTACGAGGCGTTCGTCCACATCGTGGACTCGATGCTGAACCAGCACGCGAAGTGGCTGAAGGTGACGCGTGGGATCCCGTGGCGGCGGCCGATCGCCTCGCTCAACTACCTGCTCAGCTCGCACGTGTGGCGGCAGGACCACAACGGCTTCTCCCATCAGGACCCGGGCTTCATCGACCATGTCGTCAACAAGAAGGCCGAGATCGTTCGCGTGTACCTGCCGCCCGACGCGAACACGCTGCTCTCGGTGGCCGATCATTGCCTGTGTTCGCGCAACTACGTGAACGTGATCGTCGCAGGGAAGCAGCCGGCGCTGGACTACCTCTCGATCGGCGACGCGATCGCGCACGCGACGCGCGGGCTCGGGATCTGGGAGTGGGCCTCGAACGACGAGGGCGGCAACCCCGACCTGGTCCTGGCCTGCGCCGGCGACATCCCGACGCTCGAGACGCTGGCAGCGGCGGCGATCCTTCGCGAACGCGTGCCCGAGTTGAAGGTACGGGTCGTGAACGTGATCGACCTGATGCGGCTCGAACCGGACACGGAGCATCCACACGGCCTTTCCGACGCTGCGTTCGACGCGTTCTTCACGACCGACCGGCCCGTCGTGTTCGCCTACCACGGGTATCCGTCGCTGATCCACCGCCTCACCTACCGCCGCACCAATCACGGCAATATCCACGTGCGCGGCTACAAGGAGGAGGGCACGACGACGACGCCGTTCGACATGGTGATGCTCAACGATCTCGACCGGTTCCATCTCGTGATCGACGCACTCGAACGCGTGCCGGGACTGCTCGAGAGCCAGGCCCATCTGCACCAGGAGATGACCGATGCGCGCCTCCACGCTCGCGCCTACACACGCGAGCACGGAGAGGACGAGCCGTCCATCCGTAACTGGGCCTGGCCGTTCTGAGCGGCATCCTCGTCGTCAATGCCGGCTCGACGAGCCTGAAGCTGTCGCTTGTCGGCGAGGACGAATCGTCAACCGAGGTCGCGTCGCTCGGCGACGCACCGGCCGGAGTACAGGCGGTCGGACACAGGATCGTCCACGGCGGGGAGCGCTTTCGCGAGCCCGTGATCGTCGACGACGCCGTTTGCTCCGAGCTCGAAACGCTCACGGAGCTTGCGCCGCTCCACAACGGGCCCGCACTCGCAGCGCTGGAAGAAGCGCGCCGCCGGCTCCCGGACATCCCGCACGTGGCCGTGTTCGACACCGCGTTCCACGCGACGATGCCGGAGGAGGCCACCACGTACGCGGTCCCTCTCCGTTGGCGCAGCGAATGGGGAATCCGCCGCTATGGCTTCCACGGACTCTCTGTTCAGTGGGCCGCCGAACGTGTCCCGTCGAGGCGGCTCGTCGTCTGCCATCTCGGGGGCGGCTGTTCGGTGACCGCCGTCCTTGCCGGCCGATCGATCGACACGACGATGGGATTCAGCCCGCTCGACGGGATCCCGATGGCGACGCGCTCGGGCTCGATCGACCCGGAGATCGTTCTCCACCTCGAGCGGACCGGACGGCTCGACCGCGAGGGGATCGAGAACACACTCGAACACGATTCCGGTCTCTTCGGGCTCTCCGGCCTCTCCGGTCGCGTCGAAGAGCTCGAAGCATCCCGGACGCCCGAAGCGTTGCTGGCTCTCGCCGTCTTCTCACGCCGCGTCGCGGCGGCCGCCTCCGAGATGGCGTGCGCGGCCGGCGGGCTCGACGCTCTTGTCTTCACGGGCGGCGTGGGGGAGGGATCGAGCGCGGTGCGGGCCGGGGTCTGCGAGCGTCTCAGGTTCCTCGGCGTCCAGCTCGATGCAGAGCTCAACCTCCGGGTGCAGTCCGACGTCGACATCGCCGCTCCTGGTGCGACGGTCCGGATCGCCGTCATCCATGCCCGCGAGGATGTGATCGCCGCCCGCGGAACCAGAGCAGCGATCGCCGAGTGATGTCTCGCCCTGGTCCGCGAGCGAACTCGTAGGCTCCCCAGTCCTGTGACGGGCAAGCCCACACGCGAGCTCCGACCACGCCGTGAGCCTCGGCGGTCAGCGTCGCATCGTCCTGGGCTGGGGTGAGTCCCGATGGGAGTGCTGTTTCGCCTTGCTCTTGTCTCGCTTTCGGTGGGGCTGGCCGATTCGCTCAGCCCGGAGACCGTCGGCCCCGCACTCCTCCTGGCTACGGGCCCGAAGCGCATCTGGCGCGTGATGCAGTTCACGCTTGGCGTGTTCGTCGTGTACTTCGCCGTCGGCGTTGTGCTGTTGACCGGGCCCGGCCGGTGGCTGATTGGCTTCGTCCCCAATCCACAGGGCACCGTGCGGCACGTGATCGAGATCGTCGCGGGGGTCGTTCTCCTGGCTTGCGGGGCGGCGCTCTGGTTCGGTCGCCGCCGACTCGGACGCCGTGAGCTGCCGGGCGGTGGGGCCCGCGGCGGATCGTCGTTCGTGGCGGGCGCGACGATCGCGGCGGTCGGAATGCCGACCGCGGTGCCCTACCTGGCGGTGATCGCCGGGATCGTGGCCTCGAGCGCGACGATTCCGCAGGAGGTCGTCCTGCTCCTGATCTACAACGTGGCCGTCGTCGTGCCGCTGCTGGCGATCGTCGTGATCCTGCTCGTCGCGGGGAAACACGCAGACAGGCCACTCGCGACGATGGCTTCCTGGCTGCAACGCCAGTGGCCGGTGGTGCTCGCGATCCTTCTCCTTCTCATCGGAAGCATCCTGATCCTCCTCGGTGGCGCAGGAGTCCTCAAGAATTAGCGATTCAGCCGTCGATCGCGGCGAGAGCGTCGACATCGCAGTGGGAAGGGCGACTCTCAGGTAGGTCGCCGCCTGCTGGCAGGCCTCGGTCATGTCGAAGCCAGGATCGTCGGCGCTCCTCGAATTGTCATGACGCGAGCGCGCCTCTCATGCCGTTCAGGGCGATCGCGGACACCACGCGGGCCTCGACACCGTCGACTCCGTCGAGGTTCTCGGCGAAGATCTGGGCGAACATGTCCTCGACGTGTGCGAGCCGCAAGCGCTTCGCGTCCTGGACCTCGAAGCTGCCCGCGAGGATGTCGGGAATCTCCTACATCGAACCGGTGCGGCGACTCGACCTGAGGCAGGCATTCGCAACCCAGTCGACCACCGCATCGATCGTGGAAGCCCCTGGCGCGCGCGCCAAACCCAAAGGGATTGTCGCGAACGTCCGGCGGCCGTGGTCGTGCCGCCGGTTCGGTTAGGGTGCCCTCTATCGTGGTCGGTGTCGCGCAGCGAGGCAACGGTCGATGAGTGCGATCTCGGTCGAGGGGCTGACACGGCGGTTCGGCGATCTCGTTGCGATGGACAACCTGACGTTCGACGTTCCCACCGGCGGGGTGGTCGGGTTCGTGGGGCCGAACGGGTCGGGGAAGTCGACGACGATCCGTGTGTTGCTGGGGCTGATCGCGCCGAGCGGGGGAACGGGAACGGTCCTCGGCGAGTCGATCGCGCATCCCGAGCGCTTCGCCGGCCGGGTCGGTGCCCTGATCGACAGCCCGGCCTTCGTCGGCTCGCTGACGGGGAAGGACAATCTGCGGAGCCTCGCCGCCTTGCGCGGGGTGTCGGGCAAGCGGGTCGATGAGGTACTGCACATCGTCGGGTTGGCGGGCCGCGAGAACGACAAGGCCGCGACCTACTCGCTCGGAATGAAGCAGCGGCTCGCGATCGCGGCGGCGCTCCTGCCGGATCCGGAGTTGTTGATCCTCGACGAGCCGACAAACGGGCTCGACCCGGCTGGCATCGTCGAGGTCCGTGAGCTCCTCAGGTCGTTGGCGACAGACGGCCGGACAGTCGTCGTCTCTTCGCACCTTCTGGGCGAGATCCAGGCGATGGTCGACAGCCTCGTGATCATCCGCTTCGGGGTGCTCGTGTATGCCGGCAGCCTCGAGGGGCTGATGGAGAAGGCCACGGAACGCGTGGTCGTGGCGCCGGAGCTCGACAGCGAGATGTCGAAGCTCGTGGAGGTCGTCAGGGCGAACGGCTGGACCTGTGAAGTTTCAGGCGACCGGTTGGTCGTCGAGATGCAGGCGGAGCGGTCTGCAGAGCTGGGCCGAGCCGCCACCGCCGCCGGTCTGAACTTGCGGATGCTCAACCCCGAGGCCGACACACTCGAGACGGTCTTTCTCAGGCTCACGGGTGCAACCGACGCGGATCTCTCCGAGCAGCGCCGCGAGCAGCGGCACGCCGGTGAGTCCTGATGCGCGCCTTTCGCTCGGAGTTCATCCGGATCTGGCGGCCCTCGTACATCTACGGGGGCTTCGGCGCGATGGCGGGCTTCTCGGCGCTGATCTCGGTCTTCATCTACACCGCCGCCAGCAGTGGCCCGCCCGTCCCGAGCGGGTCGGGGCAGGCAGCCGGCTTCGCGACCGTCGCTCAGATCGCGACCCCCGGCGGGTTCCTGGCCCCGCTCTCGGTGCTCAGCCGGCCGGCCGGCGTGATCGTGCTGTCGTTGTGGGCTATCGCCGTCGCGAGCGACTACAGCACGGGCTTGATCCGGATCGTGGTGCAGGCCTACCCGAGACGGGTTCGGCTGTTGGCGGGCAAGATCGTCGCCCTCGCCGCATTCACGCTCATCGCCACGACGATCGCGTACCTCGTCCTGGTCTTCTGCGCGCGTCCGCTGGCCCGCCTCGAGGGGATCGAGGTCGATCACTGGAAGACCGACTTCGCTTCGCACTTCTTCAAGGGCTACCTCGACTTCACGGTCGCGATGCTGGTCTGGGGCCTCATCGGCCTCATGCTCGCCGTGCTCACACGCAGCGCAGCTCTGGCGATTGGAATCGGGATCGGCTTTCTCCTCGTGGTCGAGAGTCTGATCACCATCGTCGCCGCCGGCGCCGCCAAATATCTGCCCGGCGGCACGCTCACCACGCTCGTCCAGGGCGGGACAGATGGATTCTCCTGGGGCGCCGCCGCCGCGGTCGTCGTCCTCTACGGGGTCATTACCGCCGTCGTGTCCCTGTTCGTCTTCCGGGCACGCGACATCGTCGCGTGAGCCGTCGGCCGGCTGGGGCCTGATCCCTCTCAGGCGCCGCTCAGCCGCGAGTCGCATCACGCACCGGCTGAGAACCGGGCTGTTTGCGCACCGTGCTACTCGAGGCCTCGTCGATCCGATGCAACTCAGGGCACGATCCCGCAGACCTCAGCGACCGGGTTTCGCTGCCGGTCTCGGCCTCGTGTGCGCACCCATGCCTGAACGCCTGCCTGCGATACTCGGTCCGTGATCGATGCGGGGCGCCTCGTTGCTCTTGGGCGGACGGAGCTCGCGGTCACATCGCTCGGGCTTGGGTGCGCCCCGCTCGGCGGGCTCTACGAGGCTGTCCCTGCGAAACAGGCTCGTGCCGTGCTCGAGCGGGCATGGGGGCTCGGGCTCCGGTTCTTCGACACCGCGCCGCTCTATGGCTCGGGCCTCTCGGAGCGGCGGCTCGGCGAGTTTCTCCAGACGCGGCCGCGGACGGAGTTCGTCGTCTCGACCAAGGTCGGGCGGCTTCTTCGTCCTGATGGTGCGCCCGACCGGGCGTTCCCCGGCAACTACGCGCTCTTGCCGGTGTTCGACTTCTCCTATGACGGCGCGCTCCGCTCACTCGAGCAGAGCCTCGAGCGCCTCGGTCTCGACCGGATCGACATCGTCCACATCCACGATCCCGACGACTTCTTCGACCAGGCAGCGACGGGCGCCTACCGCGCCCTCGAACGCCTCCGGGACGAGAACGTCGTCGGTGCGATCGGAGTCGGCATGGATCAGACCCGGCTCCTGACACGCTTCGCGCGCGAAACGGACATCGACTGCGTGCTCCTCGCAGGCCGCTACACGCTGCTCGATGCCGGCGCCCTCGAAGAGCTGCTTCCCGTCTGCCTCGACCGGGGAGTCGCGGTCATCGCGGCCGGCGTGCTGAACAGCGGGATCCTCGGGACCGGCGGCAGCCCGCCGATGTTCGACTATGCGCCCGCTCCCGAAGCGATTCGAGAGCGCGTCGGCCGGTTCCAGCGCGTGTGCGCCCGTTGGGGCGTGCCAGTGACCGCGCCGGCGCTTCAGTTCCCCTTTGGCCACCCTGCGATCGATTGCGAGCTCGTCGGCTGCCGCTCGATCGGAGAGCTCGACGAGAACCTCGGGCTGCTCGAGCTCGAGCTACCCGCCGGCCTCTGGAGCGAGCTCATCGCCGAGGAGCTCATCCGAGGCGACGTGCCGATTCCACACGGCGTGAGCTGATCGTCAGACGGGGCCAGGCCGTCTGGGCGGTCGCTCAGGGGCCGTCGCCTGTTGCTACCGTCGCTTGCGTCCGCAATGCCTACGAGGAGGGCCTGATGTCGAAGCAGTTCAAGGGTGTGGTGAACCTCGATTTCAACGACTCCGTCCAGGATTGGACTCCCTTCCGTGAGTCGCCTGCGCCGGAGGGGGCGCCGAACGTTCTCGTCGTGCTCTACGACGACACCGGGATGGCGGCGTGGTCACCCTACGGCGGCCGGATCGAGATGCCGACGATGCAGAAGCTCGCCGACAACGGCCTGACCTACACCCAGTGGCACACGACCGCGCTCTGTTCCCCGACGCGCTCATGCATGCTCACGGGCAGAAACCACCACCAGAACGGCTTCGCGCAGATCGCCGAGGGCGCGACCGGTTTCCCCGGCCATACCGGGCACATCCCGATGGAGAACGCGACGATCGGCGAGGTGCTGCGCGAGAACGGCTTCAACACCTTCTGGGTCGGCAAGAACCACAACGTCCCGCTCGACGAGTGGGCGATGGGGGCGACCAAGCGGAACTGGCCACTCGCCCGTGGCTACGACCGGTTCTACGGCTTCATCGGCGGCGAGACGAACAACTGGTATCCGACGCTCGCCGAGGACAACCACTACGTCGACCAGCCGTATATGCCCGAGGACGGCTACCACCTCTCGAAGGACCTTGCGGACAAGGCGATCGGCTTCATCGGCGACAGCGTTGCGTCGGCGCCGCACAAGCCGTGGTACATGTGGTTCTGCCCCGGTGCGAACCACGCGCCGCACCACTGCCCGCAGGAGTACATCGACAAGTACAAGGGCAAGTTCGACGACGGCTACGAGGCCTACCGCGAGTGGGTGCTTCCGCGGATGGTCGAGCGCGGGATCCTTCCTGCCGAGACGGAGCTGACGCCGATCAATCCCCTTCCCGGTGATGCAGCGCAGGAGATGGACTTCGTCCGCCCGTGGGACACCCTGCATGACGACGAGAAAGCGTTGTTCGCGCGGATGGCGGAGGTGTACGCGGGCTTCTCCGAATACACCGACGCGCAGGTCGGGCGAATCATCGACTACCTCGAGGAGACCGGGCAGCTCGAGAACACGCTGATCGTGTACTGCGCCGACAACGGCGCCTCCGGCGAGGGCTCGCCGAACGGGTCGGTGAACGAGAACAAGCTCTTCAATGCGTTCCCGGACGAGATCGAGGAGAACCTCGCGATGATCGACAAGCTCGGCTCGCCCGACACCTACAACCACTATCCGACCGGGTGGGCGACCGCGTTCTCGACGCCGTTCAAGATGTTCAAGCGCTACACCTACCAGGGCGGGGTCGCCGATCCCCTCGTGATCTCGTGGCCGAAGGGGATCAAGGCGAAGGGCGAGACTCGCAACCAGTACCACCACGCGATCGACATCGTCCCGACGATCCTCGACTGCGTCGGGATCGAGATGCCGGAGTTCGTGCAGGGGTACGAACAGACGCCGCTGCCGGGCGTGTCGATGCACTACACGTTCAAGGCCGACGGCCCCACACAGAAGGTGATCCAGTACTACGAGATGTTCGGCACCCGTGCTCTCTGGCACCAGGGCTGGCACATCGTCGCCCAGCGCGCCCCGCAGCAGGGCGGGAAGGCCGTCGACTTCCTCAACGAGACCTGGGAGCTCTACAACTCGGAAGACGACCGGGCCGAGGCACACGATCTCGCCGACGAGTACCCGGACAGGGTCAGGGAGCTCGAACGCCTCTGGTACGTCGAGGCCGGGAAGTACGACGTGCTGCCGCTCGACAACCGCACGCTTGCGGAGCTCGCACTCGGCGTCCCGACCGCCCCGATCCCCGAAGGTGGCATGTACCGCTACTACCCGGGGACCTCGGCGCTCCCCGAGTTCGATGCGGCGCCGGTGCGGGGCCGGTCGTTCAAGATCCTCGCGCAGGTCGAGCTCGACGATGCGGACGCGGAAGGCGTGATCATGGCCGTCGGCTCGCGGCACGGTGGCCACGCGCTGTTCGTGAAGGATCGGAAGCTCTGGTACGTCAACAACTTCGTCGGGATCCCGCCCGAGCAGCAGCTGGTCTCGCCCGACGAGCTCACGACAGGGGCACACGTGCTCGGCGCCGAGTTCCAGAAGGACGGCCACGGCGATCACCACGAGGCGCTCGGCAAGGCGATCCTCCACATCGACGACCAGGCAGTCGCCGAGAGCGACTGGAAGACCCAGGGCGGCCAGTTCTCGCTCGTCGGCGAGGGCCTGACGGTCGGCCGCGACACGGGCGATGCCGTGTCGAAGGAATACACGCCCGAGTTCCGCTTTCGCGGCGGCCGGATCAAGGTGGTCGAGATCAGCATCGGAGACGACGCCTACGTCGACCTCGAACGTGACTTCGCTGCCGCGATGTCGCGAGACTGAGCGCGGCCGTACCCGCGGCCCGGGACGCAAACGAACGAGCGTCCCGTGGCCGCGGTGACGGTTCTCACTGAGGCGGCCCGCTTGCGAGCGTGACCGTTGTCGTGTTGGTCGCACCGGAGGTGTCGAGGTAGGTGATGGAGATACGGGCTCCGGCCTTCTCCGTCTGGAGGATCGCTCCGAGCGAGGTCGGGGAGGAGACCGTGCGGCCGTCGATCGAGGTGATCACGTCGCCGGCGACGAGCCCTGCCTTCGACGCCGCGCCGTTCGCGACGGCGCTACCGATCAGCGCGCCGGAGCTTCCGTCGCCGTTCGAGGAGACGTCGACCCCGAGGAACGCTGTGGCCCCGATGTGGACTGCCGAGGAGGCCTTGCCCGCCTCGATCTGGGTCGCGAGCGCGACCGCAGTGTTGATCGGGATGGCGTAGCTGTCTGTGCTGGCCAGCTGCCGGTAGCCGTAGCCAGAGCCGGTCGAGGCGGCGGTGTCCATGCCGACGACCCGGCCCGCGGCGTTCAGTAGCGGTCCGCCCGAGTCGCCGGGCTCGAGCTGGCTGTTGGTCTCGATCAGCCCCCTGAGGCTCTCGGTTCCGCCCTGGTCGTCGCTGACGGTGATCGCCCGGGCGAGGCCGGTGATCTCGCCGGAGGTGGTGGTGAGGGAGCCGGTTCCCTCGGCGTTGCCTGTCGCGGTCACTGCCTCACCGACCTTGAGAGTGGACGAGTTGCCGATCGAGACCGTCTTCAGGTTCGAGGCATTGCTTGCCTGCAGGACAGCGACGTCGGCGGAGACGTCGTAGCCGACGACGCGTGCCGTATAGGAGTGGCCGGTGCCGGGCACGACGACCTTGATGTTCGTAGCGCCGTCGATCACGTGGTTGTTGGTCAGGATCTCGCCGGAGGAGGTCAGCACCATTCCGGTGCCGGCCGCCGCTCCGTTCTCGTAGGCGAGCTTGGTCTCGATGACGACGACGCCGGTGCCGATCGAGGCGGCCTTCCCCCGTGCAAGGGCGAGGCCTGCGCTGAGCCCGACCACGATGATCGCGACGGCGGCGAAGATGAGGAATCGGGTGTGGAAACGGTGGAGGAGTCCTGCTCCTCGCGACCGCATCGGTGGTGTCGGGTTCATGTTCGTGCTCCTGTCGTCGCGTATCGGTTATCGAGGACAGCATTCCGCCCGAACATGGGAAGAACCTCATCGCAGCCTTTGAGAAACCTGAGATTCCACTAGTACGCGGTCGGGCTCGCTCTCGCCGATGTGCCGAGTAGGGCGGATCTCCGCCGGGTCGCGAACCGGGCGCTGGTGCTAGCGTCGGCTGCGTCTGCAATGCCTACGATGCGAACCCAGGGGAGGTCGTAATGAGCAGCGCCGTCCAGACCGCGATCGACATCCGTCCCTTCGACGTCAGCGTTCCGGACGAGGAGCTCGCCGAGTTGCGCCGGCGGATCGAGGCGACGCGCTGGCCCTCGCCGGAGCTCGTTGCCGACCGGTCGCAGGGGGCGCAGCTGAAGACGCTCCAGGAGCTCGCGCGCTACTGGACGACCGGGTACGACTGGCGCAGGGTGGAGGCGAAGCTCAACGGCTTCCCGCAGTTCACGACCGAGATCGACGGCGTCGACATTCACTTCGTCCACGTCAGGTCGGCGCATGACGACGCGCTGCCGCTGATCATGACCCACGGTTGGCCTGGATCGGTCGTCGAGATGATCGACTCCGTCGGACCGCTGAGGGACCCGACCGCGCACGGCGGCAACGCCGAGGATGCCTTCCACCTGGTGCTGCCGTCCCTACCCGGGTACGGATTCTCGGGCGAGCCTCGCGAGGTCGGCTGGGACCTGGCCCGCACCGCGCGGGCCTGGGCCGAGCTGATGCGCCGTCTCGGCTACACCCGTTACGTCGCCCAGGGCGGCGATGTCGGCGCGGGTGTCACCGACGCCATGGGACGCCAGTCCCCCGAAGGGCTGATCGGGATCCACACGAACCTGCTCGTGCCGGCGCTCGGCGGCCCGATGCCGACCGACACCGACGAGGAACGCGCCGCGGCGGCGCAGATCGCCACCTTCTCGAAGTCGGGGAACGGCTACTTCGTCGAGATGGCCACCCGTCCGCAGACGATCGGCTACCCGCTGCTCGACTCGCCCGTCGCCCTGGCTGCGTGGATGATCGACCACGACACCGACGCGTACTACAAGATCTCGCAGGCGTTCGTGGAGGGACAGCCCTCCGGCAATCTCACGCGCGACCACATTCTCGACAACATCACCCTGTACTGGCTGACGGGCACGGGAGCCTCGGCAGCGCGCTCGTACTGGGAGGCCTACGGGCCGGATGCTCCCGCCGCCGGCGCGGCGCCACTGCCGCCGCCGACGATCCCCTTTGGTTTCACGACGTTCCCCGGGGAGATCTGGCGGACGCCGCGCAGCTGGGTCGATGCGAGCTACCCGAACGTCAGCTACTTCCACGAGGTCGACAGGGGCGGCCACTTCGCCGCCTGGGAGGAGCCGGAGCTGTTCGCATCCGAGCTTCGCGCCGCGTTCAGCTCGCTGCGCTGACGGGCGCGGCACGCCGAATCCGAGGAGCGGCGATGGCGTCGGTGAATCTGGAGCGCGGGCTCACGGGTCTGTATGCCGCCGAGCTCGGCGATTTCGTTGCCGAGCGCACGCGGCTCGTCCGCGCGTTGCGTGCGGAAGATCGCCGGGCGGAAGCGGCGTCGGTCGAGGAGCTCCGGAAGCCGTCTCTCGTGGTCTGGACCGTGAACCAGCTCGCGCGCCGGAACCGCAAGGAGATCCGTCTACTGCTCGATGCAGGCGACCGGTTGGGCACCGAACAGGTTGCGCTGCTGCGCGGGCACGGCGAGTCGAAGGCGTTCGAGGGCGCACGCACCCGCGAGCAGCGCGTCCTCGTGCAGCTGCGACAGGCGGCAGCGACGATCCTCGGCGAGAGGGCGTCGGCGGGAACGCTCGACCGGGTCGTCGCAACGCTCCGGGCGGCAGCGATCTCCGGCGATGCCCGGGAGGATCTCCAACATGGGCGGTTGAAGGACGAGGTCGCTCCGGTCGGCTTCGAGGCGCTCGCCGCGATCGCGCCGCCCGGAACGACTTCAGGAGCTCGTTCCGCACGGAAACAGCCGACGGAGCCCGAGCCGCCGGCGAAGCCTCAGCGCAATCGTGCAGCGGAGGAGGCAGCGCGGCGGCAGGCGCTTTCGGAGGCTCGGGCTGCGCTGAAGGAGGCGCAGGCCGGCGAGGCCGCGGTTGCGAAAGAGCTTCGAGAAGCCGAGCGGGCGTTGCGCCGGGCCCGCGACGAGCTGGAGAGTACGGAGCGCGCGGCCGTACGGCTCAGGGTCGAGCAGGAAGCCGCGGTGGGAGCAGTCGAAGCGGCCCGCAGGGCTCTCGAGGCGGTGCGCTCGGACTCGTAGCGGAGGCGGGCGCGAGGAACGATTCGCTCCTCAACCGGTGGCCGCGAGCGCTCGTCGTCTCCGAAGTGCAAGATGCGGGCTCGTGGGGAGGCACTCGAGCCGGGCTGCAACGCTCGCGCTGATTTCAGCTCTGGCGGTCCTGGCCGCGTCGAGCTCGGCGACGGCGGGAGCGGATCGCGCGGTTGGCTGCGATAGCCCGCGAACGTATGACGTGGTCGCGGTCGACCCTCGCTTCCACGTCTCGAAGGCCGCCTTCGTCGCCCTCCTCAAACGGGCGGAGCGGCTCTGGGAGGTGCCCTTCGGACGGGATCTCCTGCGGTACCAGCCCGGAGGCGACGTGAAGGTGAGCCTGGTCTACGACGACCGAACGGTCGCCTACCTGAGGCGGGCGGGAGTCGAAAAGACAGTCGATGCCGACGACGTGCGGATCACGGCGCTCCGGGCGGGCCTCGACGAGAGGAATCGGGAGCTCGAGAGGCGCAAGGCCGAGATCGATACGCGGAACAGTGCGTTGGACAAGCGCGTCGGCTACTGGAATGCACGCGGCGGCGCGCCGGCAAAGCTCTACGACATGCTCCGCACGGAGCGGGACGCGATCTCGCGTCTCGTGACGGCCTACAATCGCGACCTCGCGGCGGCGCGGCAAGCGCAGGCATCGTTCAACGCCCTGGTGAGCGCCCGCAACGCGGTAGCGAAAGGCACGCACGGCGCCGAGGTCGAGCTCGGCCAGGCCACAGTCGGCGGCACCGAGATGGAGATCTTCGCGCTGACGGGGAACCGGGCGAAGGACGCAACGCTCGTCGCCCACGAGTTCGGCCACATCCTCGGCCTCGAGCACATCCCCGGTGCGGGGAACATCATGAACCCGTACCTCGTCAAGGCACTGAGCCGCGCGAGCGCGCGCGACCTCGGGGCGCTGACGCGTATCTGCGATCGGTAGACGGGCAAGCCCTCTGTGGACGTGTCCAGACTGGCACTCGATTCCGGGCGACAGGAATATGGGTTAGGCCAGCGTGTCGCTATGCCGCCTGAGCAAATGTTGCAAGTCACAAAGTACGGGGTGCGCTTGTAACTTGCAACACAAGCTGCTCAACGGTCCGAGACTCAGGGCGGTTGCATGCGCGAGCGCTGCGCAATGCACCCCGACCCAGGCGGGCCACGCCGGAACGTCGGTGTCTCCGGCGTAGCGGGCGAGCATCGGCGGAGTGTGGAGGCACTCGGCAAAGCTGAAGGGACGCGTGACGAGCGGCAGCACGCTTGCGGCGTCGGGATGGCGTGGGTTCATCAGCACGACGTCCGCCTCTGGGAGGACCTGTGAGCGCACCGCAGCCAGCAAGCTACGACGTTCGTCGAGCCAGTCGGTGACCCAGTCGCGGATCGCGTCATCGCCGTCGACATCGGGGACGCGCTCCGGACTCACATCGATGTCTGTCCAGCCGAGGACGTAGTCATCTGGAGCCTCGACGAAATCGCCCTGCAGGTACCGCAGTGCGACTAGAACCGCAAGCCCCGCCTCGGATGCAAAGTTGACCACCGGCACGCCTGGCGGTGAATAGCGCCCGCCATGCACGAGGGTCCCGGCCCCATCGAGTGCAGCGTGCTTCTGACGGGTGAGACGCCACATTCGCATTGGCTCAGGATAGGTGGCGTTTGCCTGCGACAAAGCGATCACGCCCGAGAATGCAAAACGAACGTGACGGTGCTCTGGCGGATACGCACGATGCCAACCAGCTCGCGCTTCCGACACCGGCGGCTGTGTCGGCCGCCGACACCTGCGCCAGGCCCCAGCGACTCGATCGCGTTGGAACGGCGGACCGGAATCGAAGGCCCTACCGGCGATGCTCCGGGATCGCCGGGCCCGGGACGTGGGTGAGCCACGTGGGTGCTCCGAGCGAGAGTACGCGGCGCTGTCCTTCGGTCGCACCGCTGCCGAGCTCGTCGAACGAGGTGCCGACGTCGCCTCCGAGCACGACCGGGCCCTCGCCGGTGTCGACGACCACGACCTGATGCCCGTCCGTGTGCCCGGGCGCCGGGAGCAGGCGGACTCCCGGTAGCGGCTCGGCTTCGCCCTCGTGCACGACGTACATCGCGCCGTCGAAGTCGACCCATTCTCGGATCGTGTAGTCGTCGAGCGAGCGCGCGTCGGCGAGCTCGCGGGCCTGGACGTGGATCGGGACGCCCGGGAAGAGGCGGTTGCCGCCGCAGTGGTCGAAATGCAGGTGCGTGTTGATCACGCAGGCAACGTCGCGCGGGATGTTCTCGGGGTGAGGTGTCGGGCTCAGATCGTCGAGCTCGGGGCGTGTGTCGATCATCCCGGTGTCGACGAGCACGAGCCCGTGCGGGTGGTCGATCGTCCAGACGAACACGGGCCAGGGCTCGCCGCCGACCACGAGCTCTGCCGCGAGGTGGGCGCGGATCAATTCCCACGCTTTCGTGAGGTCGAGCGCTCGTAGACCGCGAGCGCCCCGACGCGGTTGCGGACGCCGAGCCGCTCGTAGATCGCTGCGAGGTGGTTCGCGATCGTGCTCGGGGTGACCGAGAGCGCCGCCGCGGCTTCTGCATTCGTCGCTCCGGTGGCGACCGCCTCGAGCACCTCGCGCTGCCTCGAGGAGAGGGGGAGGGGATCCACCTCGCGGTCGAAGTCCTCCTCGACGAGGAGGATCGCGCCGTCCGGACAGGGGCTGACCGATGTCCTGATGACGCCGTTTCGGGTGCCGAAACGCTCGAAGCGCGGGTCGCGGGTACGAAGCGCTCGCTCGGCCCATGAGGCAAGCGGAGCCGGGAGCGGCGATCCCACAGCCGCCTCGTCGAGGTGATGCGCGACGATCCTCCCGGCGCGAGGTGTGATCTCCACGATCCGGGCGGACGGGTCGAGCGTCACGACGCTCACCCCGGCGCGGACCGCGGCAGCTTCGTCCTCGCGAGCCGTCCTCGGGATGCCCTCGCGCTCACGGGCAGCATCGTAGGAGCGACGGAGGTGAGGCCGGATCAACCGGAGGAGCTCGACCTCCGCGAGTGTGAAGTCGCGGGCTCCGCGCATCAGCACGATCGCCGTCACCTGGGGCGCGGGCGCTTCGAGCGCCGTCGCGAGCTGGAAGCGAATCCCGATCGGCGCGTACATCAGCTTGTACAGCTCGGTCGCGAGCAGCTCCCGCTGCGACATCAGGTCCGAGAGCCGATACGGCCCCACCTCGCCGCCCTGGACGAGCCGGCTGTACGCGAGATTCTGATGGCCGAAGCGGGCCCAGATCTCCTCCCAGTCCGCCGGCACCTCCCGGAACGGCGACAGCTCCACGACGAGCCGGTGGTGCAAGGGGTCGATGTCGTTGAACGCCGCGGTGTCGCACGGGATCAGCCGCCGCAGCTCGGCGAGCACGACCGCCGGCCAGCGCCCAAGGTCGTCGCAGGCGTAGCAGGCATCGATCGCATCGAGGAGCTCGTGCGCATCGATCGGGTGTGTCATCCGCGACCGCCTGCCGGGCGGCCCCGGTCAGACGGCCTGATTCTGGGCAACCGGACTGGGGCGCTTTGCGCGATCAGGGGAAAAAGAGTCGCAGAAAAGCTAGACAGCGACGTTGATCGGCTGCGTCGCGAGCCAGACGACCGCGCCGACGGCCATCGCGATTCCGAAGGCGAGCAGGACGATCTGCAGGCGCCTCGCTCGCAGCTTCGTACTGATCCCCGCAAAGAACAGGGCGACGGCGAAGAGGACGACGCCGAGGACGTAGTTCGTCGCCTGCTGGACGTTCGCCCGCCCCTGCGCGGAGTACGCGTCCGCCGCGGCCTGCAGCCGATCGGCCTCCTCTCGTGCCGCCAGCTTGTACTGCGGCATCGCAAACGGCGTCAGGGGCGCCTTGGCGTTGTGGAGCGGCCGGGTCGCGATCCACGCATCAACGGCCGGCTTGAACTCCGGCCGGAAGCGGCGGAGGTAGAAGTCGGCGAGCATCTTCTCTCCGACCGCGTAGGCGTTCACCCACTGGGTGAACGTCGCGACGTCGATCTGCGACTGCGAGTCTGCGAGCCCGGCGTCCCGCGTGGACTCGATTCGCGCGGTGTTGCTCCGGCTGAAGGCCTTTGCCTGCTCGCCGTTCCAGCGGCTCGCCTGGTAGGAGCTCCATGCGGTCGCGACGGCCGCAAATGCAAGCAGTGCGGTGGCAATGAGCTCGACCGGCTCGATCCTCGTCGCGGAGTCGGTCACAGCGGGTTGCCCCGGGCGTCGCACGGGATCTGCCCGGTCTTCCCGGTCGCATGGAGCGCCTGGTCGATGATTCGCAGCGTTCGCTCCATCGCCACCGGCCGCAGACCCCCGACGCCCTTGTGGAAAGGGCTGTTCAGGAAGACGACCAGCAGCAGCATCACGACGAGGACCGAGCTGACCGCCCCCATCAGCATCGCCTGCGTGACCGCCCCCTCGGCGCTGTCGGCGAAGAACAGCATGTAGACGAAGATCACGCCCGCGATGAAGAGCAGGACGATCCAGAGCGGCGACGGGATCACCCCGACCGCCCCATGGATGCGATCCTGGCGCGCCTGCTCGCGCGTCGAGGTCTGGTCGAGCCACTTGTCGTAGGCCGATTGCTCCGCGGCGGTATCCGGCGCGATCCCTTCCAGCGTCTGGAACAGCTTCACGCCCCACGGGTTGAGCGCGTCACCCTGGGTGCCGGCTTCCATCTTCGCCCACTCGCCGTAGACGACGGAGCGGCTGTAGCAGATGAGCTCGCCCGTGAGCCGCTCGCGAGCGCTCGGCGGGAAGAACTGTGCGGTCTCGATCTGCTGTGAGACTGTCAGCGCCTCGGTCTCGGCGCCCGACCTCGACTGGTCGTAGCTCGTGAAGACGAGGAAGATGACGAAGCCGAGCAGGATCGAGAAGCCCGTCGCGAGCACGCCGAAGACACCAGAGGCGCGATCGCCATCCTTGAAGTAGCTCCCCTCGGGCGCGCGGCGGCGCACGAGCAGCATCGCAGCCACAGCGACGGCTGTTGCCGCGATCGTGATGAGGATGCCCCAGACCAGGTTCATCGGCGGCATGAGCCTCTCACACCCGCGGGACGGATGCGGATCCGCACGTCGAGTCGCGGCATTGCGCGGCCGGAGCCCTTTCGCGGCAAATGGGCACTACCATGGCGCCGATGCTCGACGATCCGGACGAGGGACCGCCCGCCCGTCCGGACCAGCAACCGCCGCCGCCCCATGCGAGGAACGAGGCGTCCGGGCTGCGGACGCGGGGTGGGGCGGCCGTGGATCGACGGCGTGAGTGGTTGGCTCGCCAGGACGCAGCGACGCGTTCCGGGGTCGCGATCGGTTGGTGGAGCCGCTACCGCGGGATCGACGGCCCGCTTCAGTCTCTGCTGCTGACCACGTACGTCTTCCTCGCGATCCTCCCGGCGATGCTCGTCTTCGCCGAGTACGTCGACCGCAATCCGGCGTCGCTCGCGAATCACATGATCAGCCGGTACGGGCTGACGGGCTCAGCCGCGAGGGAGTTGCGTGGGATTCTTGCCGGCGACCGGAGGCACGAGCTCGGATCGGCGGTCCTCGCGATTGGCGCCGCGCTCTTCTTCGGGCTCGGCTTCGGCCGGGTGATCCAGCACGTCTACGCAGGTGCGTGGCGGATCGAGATCCGGGAGAGGATGAGCGATCAGGGTCGATTCGCGGCCGCGTTGCTCGTCCTCTTCGGGCTGATCGTGTTGCTGGAGGTGCAGACGAAGGAGCTGTCGGGCCACTCGTTCTGGGCGGGTGCCGCACTCGCACCGGTGTGGCTCGTCGTGCTCGCGCTGTTCTTCGTCTGGGCGCCCTGGATGCTCACGCACAGGCAGTTGTCTGCCCGCGCTCTCGTTCCCGGAGCAACGCTGACCGCGCTCGGTCTTGTCGCACTGACGTACATCTCGACCGTCGCGATGCCGACCTGGGTCGATCTCTACGCGACCGACTACGCAGGCCTCGGGGTCGTGATGGCGCTCTTCTTCTGGTTCGCCCTCTACTCGACCGTGATCGTGATCGCTGCGAGCCTCTCACCGGTTCTCGCCGAGCGGCGGCAGCTGCTCGGGCTCTGAGTTCCGGAAGAGCGCGGCGGGAGCCGTTACCTGACGGAGTGCGCCGGCGCGGCCGGGAGCTGCACCGTGACGCGGAGCCCGCCGGCATCACGGGGGGCGAGCGTGAGCGTTCCGTCGTGTGCGTGGGCGATGCTCTTGACGATCGCCAGCCCGAGGCCGACACCAGCGTGGTCAGTCCGTATTCGCTCGGTGCCTCGAAGAAACGGCTCGGCAAGCGCCGCCACCAACTGCGGGGTGAGCTTCTCGCCGGTGTTGTCGACGGTCAGCACCGCACTCTTCGGCTGAACGCTCGTCGTGACCCACACGTTGCCCTGTTTCGGCAGGTTGTGGATGATCGCGTTCTGGACGAGGTTCGTGGTCAGCTGCAGGAGCAGCGCGTGGGAGCCCACGGTGGGGGTCAGGTCACCGGAGGTCTCGATCGTGAGGCCGCGTTTCTCCGCGAGAGGGAGGAGCGTCTCCGTGGCCTCCTCGGCGATGAGGGACAGGTCGACGGGTTCCCGGGTGAACGATCGCTGGTCGGCGCGGCTCAGGAGCAGGAGGGCTTCGGTGAGGTCGATCGCCCGGGCGTTGACGGCGCTGAGGCGCTCCTCGAGCTCGCCGTTGTCGCGGTTCGGGTCGTTGCGTGCCGCCTCGAGCAGGGTCTGGGTGATCGCCAGGGGCGTGCGCAGCTCGTGAGAGGCGTTGGCCGCGAACCTCTGCTGCTCGGACACGTGTGCATCGAGGCGCGCGAGCATCGCATCGAACGCGTCTGCGAGCTCGCGGAACTCGTCCGTGCGGCCTTCCAGCTGGATCCGGTGGGAGAGCGACCCGTTCGCAGCGGTGCGTGTGGCGTCGGTGATGCGAGCCAGCGGCGCGAGCATCCGGCCGGCGAGAAACCAGCCTCCCAGCAGGCCGAAGACGAGCAGGCAGCCGAGCACGATCGCTGCAACGGAGCCGAAGCCGTGCAGGGGGTCCGACCGGTCGAAGAAGAACCACCACGTGGGATGCATGCGATAGAGCTCTCCGTTCGGTATGTAGCGCAGCACGACAACCCAGACGGCCGCGAGCATCAAGGCGCCGGCAAGCATCAGGAACCCGGCGTAGCTCAGCGTGAGCTTGAGCCGGACACTCAACCCCGGCGCTCTATCCACGGTCTCCTCCCGCATGTACCGCGTCGCCCTGGACGTCGATGTGGTACCCGACACCCGGCACGGTGGCGATGATCCAGGGCTCGCCGAGACGCTTGCGGAGTCCCGAGACCGTGATCCGGACAGCGTTCGTGAACGGGTCTGCGTACTCGTCCCAGGCCCGCGCCAGGAGCTCCTCGGCGCTGATCACACCGCCCTCGGCGGCGACGAGGACCTCGAGCACCGCGAACTGCTTCCTGGTCAGCGCGATGTAACGGTCGTCGCGGTAGACCTCTCGGCGAAACGGATCCAGCCGCAGGCCTGCGAGCTCCCGCACGGGTGGCCGGTTGACGGCGCGCCTGCGGTCGAGGGCCCTGAGGCGGAGCACGAGCTCCCGGAGCTCGAATGGCTTCGTCAGGTAGTCGTCAGCGCCGAGCTCGAACCCGCTGGCCTTGTCCTCGAGTCGGTCGGCAGCGGTGAGCATCAGGATCGGCATCCCGCTAGCGGACGCGACGATGCTCTCGGCGATCTCGTCGCCCGAGGGCCCGGGAATGTCACGGTCGAGGATGGCAATGTCGTAGGCGTTGAAGCGCAGGAGATCGAGCGCGACGTCTCCGTCGCCTGCGATGTCGGCGGCGATCGCTTCCAGCCGGAGGCCGTCGCGGATCGCCTCCGCCATGTAGGGCTCGTCCTCGACGATCAAGACCCGCATGGGATCGATGGTACGAGCTGGCGCATGTCGTGGGCGTATCGAAAACCGGATACGTGCTCGCAACAGCTCGCTCGCTTGACTGGACGCATGGCCCGAAGCAGACGAGCCCGAGCAGCGCGCCGCCGGCTCCGGATCCGCCGGCTCCGGGCGGCAGCGATCGTGCTGATCGTCGCCGCGACCGCGGTGGCCGGCCACCAGTTGCTGGCCTCGTCGTCCTCGAGAGCCGCGTCGTCGATCGCCACCGTTCGCAGCGAGCGCCACGGCGCGCCAGGCGAAGCTCTCTCGAGCACGGTGTGGCCGGCCTACGGCCAGGCCGCGTTCGTCCGGACAGGGCGATCGCAAATCGAAGTCGGCCCGAACCAGCGCCCGGCGCCGATCGCGAGCGTCGCGAAGGTGATGACGGCGTATCTCGTGCTCCGCGACCATCCGCTGCAGCCCGGCCAGGGCGGCCCGACGATCACGCTCACAGACGGCGACGTCGCCGACACCGAGAGCCGTGCCGGACGGGACGAGTCGATCGTTCCGGTTGCCGCCGGGGAGCAGCTGACCGAGCTGCAGGCGCTCCAGGCGCTGCTGCTGCCGTCGGCAAACAACATCGCCGCGGTCCTCGCGCGCTGGGACGCAGGCTCGGCGGACCGGTTCGTCGCCCGGATGAATGCCGCTGCACGGTCCCTCGGCATGACCCACAGCCGATACACCGATCCGAGCGGCTACGACGACGCAACCGTGTCGACGGCCGCCGACCAGGTGCGGATCGTCGTCCAGGCGATGCGCCAGCCCGTCTTCGCGAGCATCGTCGCGACCCCGAGCGCGACGCTGCCGGTCGCCGGCACCGTCGAGAACACCGACAGATTGCTCGGGTACGACGGGTTCGTCGGCGTCAAGACCGGCTCGGACAGCTCGGCCGGCGGCTGCTTCGCCTTCCGGGCCGTCCGCTCGATCGACGGCAAGCGGACGACGCTGACCGGGGTCGTGCTCGGGCAGCCCGGCGACGACCGGGTCGCGGCTGGTCTCGCGGCCGCCGACGCGATGGTCGACCGGATCGCCGGTCAGCGGGATGTGCCGGATCTACGGCAACCGGCCCAGCCACCCCGGAGCCTTCGACCGCGGCTCCGTTCCTATCCGCCCGGCGTCGGGTGACGCTCACCGGATCACGGGCCCGGCGAGTCCTCGAAGGGTGTTGCGGCCTCGTCGACGAGGAACTCACGGACACCGTGGACGAAGCCGCTCCAGAACGCAACCTCCTGCGCGCCCGGGACCTGCTCGAGCAAGTCCCCGTCGACCGCGGCGCGTGTCTCCTCGGCGTTCCTCGACCTGACGATCGGCCGGAGCTTTGCGTGATCGCCGCCGGCACGACTCGCGTACTCACGCCCTGCGACCCTGCCCTGCTCGACCGGTGCGAGACCCTTGTCCATCAGACGATTGTTGCGGAAGACGAGCTACCCGACGGGCTCGCGCACGTTCCCGGGGCTCCAGCCGAGGGCCGGTGCGATCTCGCGCGCGATCGTGGCGAGCATCGCGGCGTTGTAGTCGACGCCGAGCTGGCTCGGGACGGTGAGCAGGATCGTGTCGGCGGCCTGAACGGCTGCGTCGTCTGCGAGCTCGGCGGCGATCCGGTCGGGCTCTCCCGTATAGCTGCGGCCGAAGCGGCTGATCGCGCCGTCGAGCCAGCCGACCTGGTCGTCGTTCGCGTCGCCGCCGAAAAGACGCCGGTCGAGGTCGGACGTGATCGGGATCACGCTGCGGCTGACCGAGACGCGCGGCTCCCGGGCGTGGCCCGCCTTCGACCAAGCCTCGCGGAAGAGCTCGATCTGTTCTGCCTGGAGCTCGTCGAACGGAACCCGCGTGTCCTCGAGAAGGAGCGTCGAGCTCATCAGGTTCATCCCCTGCTCGCCGGTCCAGACCGCCGTCTCGCGTGAGCCGGAGCCCCACCAGATCCGCTCGTCGAGGCCCGGCGACTGGGGCTCGACGGCGAGCATGGCCTCTCCGGGCCGCCCGCCGGCGTCGCTCGCGACGACTCCCGCCCCCGCGATCGCAGCGCGGAAGAGCGCCGTTTTCTCCCGCGTCTCGTCGGCATCGACCGAATACCCGAAAGCCTCCGCGCCGCGCCAGGCGGGCTCGGGCGAGCCCCGGCTGATCCCGAGTTGAAGCCGGCCGTCGGCGAGCAGGTCGGCCGCTGCGGCGGTCTCGGCCATGTACAGCGGGTTCTCGTACCGCATGTCGATCACGCCGGTCCCGATTTCGATGCGACTCGTCTTGACGCCGATCGCTGCGAGGAGCGGGAACGGCGAGGCGAGCTGGCGCGCGAAATGGTGCACGCGTACGAATGCCCCGTCGATTCCGATCTCCTCGGCGGCGACCGCCAGCTCCACGGTCTGCTGGAGCGCATCGGCAGCCGTGTGCGTCAACCCGCCGCCGGGATGCCAGGCGCCGAACGAGAGAAAGCCGATCTTCTTCGGTTGGCTTGTCATACGACGATTGTCAACGTTGTTGATTGATCAAGCATTCCTGGGGTGGGCCGGTCGGGCTCACCCGAGACAAGGTAGGCACTCCGCGCGGGGGAGGGTCCGGCTACCGTCGGTCTCCGCGAAGCTACGGTGCCCTCGTGGCGGGCGTCGACCGATGACTTCTCGCGTCCTCGCGAGTCCAACGAGCATGTCGACCGAGGGAGGATCCCGATGAGCAAGCTGAAGCTGAATATCGCGATGTCGATCGACGGCTTCGTCGCCGGCCCGCACCAGTCACTCGAGCATCCGCTCGGCGTCGGGGGTGAAGGGCTCCACCGTTGGCTCATGCCGCTTCGCGCGTTCCGTGAAAGACACGGAGCAGAAGGCGGCGAGGTCAACGCGAGCACACCGTTCGCCCTCGATATCCTCGGCGGCGCGGGCGCGACGGTCATGGGCCGGAACATGTTCGGCGGCGGCCCTGGGCCGTGGAGCGCGGAGCCGTGGAACGGGTGGTGGGGAGACGACCCGCCCTTCCATCATCCGGTCTTCGTCCTCACCCACCATCCGCGCGAGCCGCTGGAGCTGCAGGGCGGGACGACGTTCCACTTCGTCACCGACGGGATCGAGTCGGCGCTGGGGCAGGCCCAGGCAGCAGCCGGCGAGCAGCACGTCTCTCTCGGGGGCGGGGCATCCGTCGCGCAGCAGTACCTCGCAGCGGGTCTCCTGGACGAGATCGTCGTCTCGATCGTCCCCGTCCTCCTCGGGGGCGGCGCGCGCCTGTTCGAGGGAGTGGGGGGTGTCGAGCTCGAGCAGGTCGAGTCGGTCGAGGCGCCCGGAGTGACCCACATCCGGTACCGCCGCATCTAGTCCGGAAGGAGCGGCATCGTCAGATCGCCCGTTCGTCCGAGGAGGACGGCTCGCGTGATCGCGGTGGTGCCGTAGCGATCGTGGATCTCGTCGAGGGCGCCGTCGAGCAGCAGGCGGTCGGCGTGCTCGAACGGGAGCTGAAGCTGGAGCGGCAGGTCGTCGGTGAGTCCCGCGACCGAGAGCCCGATCAGGGTTAGGCCGCGCTGGTCGACAAGCGGTCCCGCCGCGGCGTAGAGCGTTCGGGCGGCCTCGAGGACGATCGCCGTCCCGGCGGTCGGGTGTGCAAGCGTGAGCGACCGGGTGGCGCGCGTGAAGTCGCCGAAGCGGAGGCGAAGGACGACGGTTCGCCCGACGCGATGAGCGGCGCGGACGCGCCGCATCACGCGCTCGACGATCGCGACGAGGTCGGCGTCGATCTCCTCGGGCGACGCGCGGGCGCGCCCCCGTGCGTGTTGTGAGCCGATCGAGCGTCGCCGCGGACGGGTCGCGACCCGCCGCGGATCGCGGCCGTTCGCGAGTGCGTGCAGGTGCGCCCCG
>DATBBA010000038.1:0-10150 GCA_036271235.1 Gaiellaceae bacterium | reverse complement strand
CGCTCGCCGGCGAGGAAGCGGTCGAGGTCGGGGGTCTGCGGGCGGGCGCCGCCGAGCGCGTAGAGAGCCACCCCGACCAGCGCGCCGGTGACGGCGAGCCCGAAGCCGATCCAGAGCGCGATTTGCGTCCCGACGTGGGGGTTGCCGCCGAGGTTCGCGGCGAGGTAGACGAAGATCGGGGCGACCATGAATGCGGCCACCGCTCGGAACAGCTCGACGATCGCGAACACTCGCTGCAGGTTGGCTGACGCCAACGAGAAGCCGGCCACGAACAATGCGGGCGCGACCGTCGCGCCCAGCCCGATGCCGGTCAGGCCCGAGCCGACAAGGGTCGCCGGCTGGCTCGAGGGCACCTTGACGGCGAAGACCAGGATTCCGGCGGCCAGGAACACCATGCCGACCAGCGGGAGGTAGTGCATCGCGCGCTTGGTGATGACGAGGCCGAGCACGACGGCGGTGATCACCGCTCCGGCGACCTCGGGCAGGTAGAGGACGCCGATATGTAGGGGGCTGTAGTGGCCGGCCAGCGCCGCGGCTGTGAGGACCGTGGCCGACACCGAGGCGGCCGCGGCGAACAGCGCCACCGAGATGCCTGCGACGGGGATCGTGCTCGTGAGCATCGTGCGAACCGTCAGGAGCGGTCGCTTGGCGCGGTACTGGTAGACGACCAGGATGACGATCGCCGCGAGGCCGCCGAGCAGCGGCACGATCACGATGGGGTCGAGGAAGCGGTGGCTCGTGAGCTGCGAGGCGCCGAAGAACGCCGCGAGACAGCCCACGGCCGCCAGGGCGATCGCCGTGAGGTCCCGCGGTGAGTCGAGATTGGCGGGCGGGGCGTCCTCGAAGGTCAACACAGCGAGGGCGAGGGCCGCCAGGGAGATCCCGGCGACGATCCAGAACAACGGCCGCCAGGCGTCTGCCTGCGCCTGCAGTCCTCCGATGAACGGGCCGAGCGCGACGGCGCCGAAGATGCACATGTTCATGATCACCGCCGTGTCGCGAAGCTTGTTGGCCGGATAGCCGATCGCAAGCGGCGGCACCGCAGCGATCAGCAACAGGCTCGTGCAAATCCCCTGGATCACGCGCCCCACCGTGTACATAACGGGATCCTGCGCCGAGGCCGCCAGGATCGAGCCGATCACGAGCAGCAGCGCGTAGCCGACCAGCATCCTGCGCTGCGGAAGGTGCTGGGCGAACTGCACGGCCAGCACCGTGCCGACCGCGTAGGCGGCGTTTGCCAGGCCGGAGCTCAGGCTCAGCGTCTGCGCGCTCATATGCAGCTGCTCGCCGATGATCGGTGCCAATGGTTGAAGCGCTGCCGAGAGCGCGAGGTACGGGATCAGCGCGAGCATCACCATGGCAGCCACCGCGGGATACCGGCCGGCAAGCGGTCCCTGGCGCAGTTCTCGACCACGGCGAGGTATCGCACTGCTGACGGCGGATCCCTCGGTCGCTTGAGGTGACGTTGGCTGAGCTTCTTGCATACCGACCCCTTGTAAGACGGACTTGCGGTAAAATGGAGGCGTCCTCCGAAACATCCGGAGCAAACCTCCGGTAATATACGGAGGTAGCCTCCGTTTGTCAAATCGAATGAGCCAGACCGAGATCCAGCTTAAGCGCCCTCAACGCGCCGATGCGCGCGCGAACCACGACAAGCTCGTGGCGGCCGCCCGCGCGCTCTTTACCGAGAAAGGCACCTCGGCACCGCTCGAGGAGGTGGCGGAGCGGGCCGGGGTCGGAATCGGCACGCTCTACCGACACTTCCCCACGCGCCAGGCGCTCCTCGAGGCCGTCTACGTCGACGAGGTCGAGGCAATGGCGCGCGCAGCCACCGAACTCGAGGAGCTGCCGCCGTGGGACGCTCTATCCCAGTGGCTGCACCAGTACCTCGGCTTCGCGGCGACCAAGCGCGCGCTCAACGAGGCGCTGATGGAGACCGATCCGAACTCCAACGTCCTGCTCACATGCCGCACAGCCATCACCGGCGCCGGTACCACACTCGTCGAACGCGCACAACACGCAGGTGCCGTCCGCACCGACACGACCTTCCTGGACATAGTGCGGATGGTCGGCGCGATCGCGATGGTGCCCACCGAAGACCCCGAGCAAAAGCAACGCTTGCTCGAACTCGCGCTCGACGGACTCCGCTACCACCCACACGACTCCTAGCTCGAAAGCTGCGCCGGCGTCGAGTTGTTCGTCGACGGAGGCATGGCGCAAACCGGTTAGCCGAGTTGAGAGAGTGGGCATCGCTGACCCAACCAACGGAGGACGACATGGCCGCTGCTGATCGGCGCGGTCACGTCGACCCAGCCGGTGCGAAGTCAGTGAATCTAGGGCCTGGACATCGATCCCGCGGGAGGAACGGATGGCCGCGTACACGAAGATCAACCTGAAGGAGATCGAGGCCGGAGGGACGGACGAGGTGGAGGCGCGCTTCGCGCGCAAGCATCTCGATTCGGACCATCTCGGGGTTAGCCTCTTCCGGTACGGGTCGGGCTACCGGAGCCGGACCGGGCATAGCCACCGCGAGCAGGAAGAGGTCTACGTCGTCGTCGGAGGTTCCGGCCGGGTCAAGCTCGACGACGAGGTTCTCGAGCTACGGCCATGGGACACGGTCCGCGTTGCCCCGAGCACGGTTCGCGCCTTCGAGGGCGGCCCGGACGGGCTGGAGTTGCTGGCGATCGGCTCCGACCGTCCAGATGGAGGCGACGGCGTCCGCATCGACGAATGGTGGTCAGACTAGACACCTTCGCGCGCTTTCCGGTTGCGTCTGCCGTGTCTGCCTGACGACGGACGGGTCGCTCTTCGGTGCGCACGAACGGCTTCGGATCAAAGGTATCGCCCACGAGGACGCCGCGGCTGGGCGCGAGACCCGGCCACGGGTGCACCACTGGCGCAGCCGGTCCGCGAGCAGGTGCCCCGCCTCGGCTCGATTGCGAAATCGTTGGGCTGCCTCCTCCTGTACGCCTCGAATCGCCACGGAGCCGAAGCAGGCGCCGGCTACGAGGCGGCGATGACGGACTCGCGGTCAGCCGGCGACTGCTCCACCTCTTTCTCCGCCTCCCGCCCGGCGGCCGCAAGCACCGCGGCCGATCCGGCGGCTCCCGCGGCGAGCGCCGCGAGCGCCCAACGCGTGCCCCAGCGGCTCCTTCCCAGCGCACCGTCGATCGACCACTGGCCCGGCCCGTTCTCGGTTAGGCCGAAGACCGCAGCGAGCAGGACGAGGTTGTACTCGTAGCCGCCGTTACTCGACCAGATGCCCTTCTCCCAGTGGACGGTCTTGATTGCCGTGATCATCGAGCCCGAGACCGCCGCCGCGCCGAGCGGCGTGGCTGCGCCGAGGGCGAAGAGAAGTCCACCACCGGCTTCGGCGGCACCGGCGGCCAGCGCGTGGCGGCGCCCCGGTCGAAGGCCCAGCTGCTCGAAGAACCCGCCGGTTCCGTCGAGCCCACCGCCGCCGAACCACCCGAAGAGCTTCTGGGTGCCGTGGCCGACGAAAAGCAGCCCGATCGTCGTACGTGCCAGAAGGCGAAACAGTCCCATTACGACTCCTTTCTCTCGTCACTCTCGGTGGATGATGCGTAGGCGGCCTCGCGCACGGCCTCGTCCGACTCGAGCCCCGCCCCGAGCGCGCCGCTCACGGTTGCAAGCGAGGCGGTGAACCACGCGAGCGTGGCGTAATCGCCTGTTGCAACAGGGTGGCCGAGCCCTGAGTTAAGGGCATGAGGGCTGAGGAGCAGCTCGGCAGCGGCGAAGATCATGAGCAAGAGGGCGGCGTAGAGCGTGGCGATCCCGATCAGGACGGTCGCTGCGGTGGCGAAGTTGAACAGGATGACCTGGTCGCGCAGGTGGCGGTCGGGCGCTCGCTCCCAAAGGCCGTGCGCCACGATCACTGCTCCGCTCGTGAACGAGATCGAGGCGATCGACGCGAGCGCGAGTCGCGTGGATCCCGCCGTCGCCGAGATCCGCCAGATATCGGATGTGACAAGGCCGTAGGCGCCGGCCACGACCGCCGCAAGCAGGGCGCGGTAGAGCCGAGCCGCCAGGCGCCAGGGGCGGTTTGCCCGCACCATTCCGAGTAGGAGGCGAAGGTGGCTCGAGAGAACCTCTGCGATGAGGAGGAATCGCAGCGCTCCCGGCCGATCTGCTGTGTCGGTGGCGAGCTCCTGGAGCACGCCGCGGCCCCAGCGGCGTCGCAGACGCGCGAGCGCACCGTCGCCGCTCCATTGCCCGTCGCGGTCGCCGACCAGCTCGCCCACGAGCTCGAGGAGCGTCCGCCGCAGCCGGGGCACGAGATGCAGCGCGCCGAGGGCGGGGAGGGAAACGACGGCGATGCCGTGCGTCGGACTGACCTGTCGTGAGACTGGCCGGCGGCCGACTCGCAAGGGAAGGTCGGTGACGACGACGCCGAGATCCCAGTTCGCATCCAGCAGCTTGCGCCGCGCCGCGTCGATGATCTCGGTCGTCTGAACCGGAGGAGCGACGAGTCGGTCCACCGTGAGCTCGGTCCGCCAGTCGACACCCGTGTCCAAGGCGCGGAGGTCGTCCCCAAGCTCGGCGGCGATCTTGGCGGTGACGTCACGCGCGAAACCCGGTGCGACGATCACACCGAGGACGACGCAGGGCTGCTCCTCCTCGCGATGCTGGTCCGCGGAGGCGGCCTCGGGCTTCTGTGGCGCTGTCTCCACGACCGGAGCCTCATCATCAGCGCGGGGCAGGCTCCGCGCTCACCTCGCGCTCGCCGGCCTCCTCCAACTCCCGAGCCGCACCCGAGTCGACGTCGAAGCGCAGCTCCCCCTCGAGGGCGTCGACCGTAACACGGTCGCCCGGCGCGATCGCGTCAGAAAGCACCATTCGCGAGAGCTCGTTCTCGACGAGACGCTGAATCGTCCGCCGCAGCGGACGCGCGCCGAACTCCGGATCGAACCCCTCGTGGGCGAGGAGCTCGATCGCCTCGTCGGTGAAGGAAACCTCGATCCCCTGCGCGTGCAGGCGCCGCTCGAGCCGGTCGAGCAGCAGCTTGGTGATCTCCGCGAGCTGCTCGTCGGTCAGCGCCCGGAAGACGATGATCTCGTCGATCCGGTTGATGAACTCCGGGCGGAAGCTGCCGCGCAGGATGTCCATCAGCTCCGCTTTCAGCTGCTCAAAGGACTCGCCGCGGCGGGCGTAGTCCTGGATTCGGGCGGCGCCGAGGTTCGAGGTCATGATCACGACGGTGTGCTTGAAGTCGACCGTTCGCCCCTGGGCGTCGGTCAGGCGGCCGTCGTCGAGGATCTGGAGCAGGATGTTGAAGACGTCCGTGTGGGCCTTCTCGATCTCGTCGAAGAGCAGCACCGAGTACGGCCGCCGCCGCACCTGCTCTGTCAGCTGGCCCGCCTCCTCGTAGCCGACGTAGCCGGGCGGCGCGCCGACCAGGCGCGAGACCGTGTGCCGCTCCTGGAACTCGCTCATGTCGAACCGGACCATCAGGTCCTCGTCGCCGAACAGCGCCTCGGCGAGCGCGCGGGCAAGCTCGGTCTTGCCAACTCCGGTCGGGCCGAGGAAGAGGAAGCTTCCGACCGGTCGCCGTGGGTCGCCGAGACCTGCGCGCGAGCGCCGCACCGCCTCCGCGACGGCTGAGACGGCCTCTTCCTGTCCCACGATCCGGCCGTGCAGCTCCTCCTCGAGCTTGATCAGCCGTGCGCGCTCCTCGGTTGTGAGCTGCGAGACCGGGATGCCGGTCGCCCGCGACACCACTTCGGCGATGTCTTCGGGGGTGACCTCCGCGGCTCGCTGGCGTCCGGTTCGCCGCTCCTCGAGCTCCTGCCGTCGCGACTCGACCTGGTCTTTTACCGTGCTCGCGCGCTCGTAGTCTTCGGCCGCGGTCGCCTGGTCGCGCTCGCGCGTCAGCCGGCGCAAGTCCTCTTCGAGCGACCTCGTGTCGCCGTTCTTCGTCTTCGTGCGCAAGCGCACGCGCGCGCTCGTCTGGTCGATCAGATCGATCGCCTTGTCTGGCAGGAAGCGGTCGCGGATGTAGCGGTCGGAGAGCTCGGCGGCGGCGACGATCGCCTCGTCGGAGATCCGCACGCGGTGGAAGGCCTCGTAGCGGTCCTTGAGGCCGTGGAGGATGTCGATCGTCTCCTCGACCGTCGGCTCGCGGACGAGCACCGGCTGGAAGCGGCGCTCGAGCGCGGGGTCCTTCTCGATGTTCTTGCGGTACTCGTCCAGCGTGGTCGCGCCGATCACGTGCAGCTCGCCGCGGGCGAGCGCGGGCTTGAGCATGTTCGAGGCGTCCATCGCCCCCTCGGCGGCGCCGGCGCCCACGACCGTGTGCAGCTCGTCGATGAACACGATCAGTTCCTCCGAAGCGCCCCGGATCTCGTCGATCACCGTCTTCAGCCGCTCCTCGAACTCGCCCCGGTATTTCGTCCCGGCGATCATTCCAGCCAGGTCGAGTCCGATGATGCGCCGGTCCGCGAGCGTCTCCGGAACCTCGTCGTTGATGATGCGTTGCGCGATCCCTTCGACGATCGCGGTCTTGCCCACGCCTGGCTCGCCGAGAAGGGCCGGGTTGTTCTTCGTGCGGCGCGAGAGAATCTCGATCGCCTGGTCGATCTCGTCCGCGCGACCGATGACGGGGTCGAGCTTGCCCTCGCGGGCGTCCTGGGTGAGGTCGCGGCCGTACTCGTCGAGCCTGGGAGTGCGACTGGTCTCGCGTGTTCCGCCCGAAGGCTCGACGCCGCGGATGACACCGCCGCGGAGCCTGGTATGGGACGCGCCGAAGCGCTCGAGCAGCCGGCCGGCCTCGGACTCCCTATCGCGCGCGAGCGCAAGCAGCACGTGCTCGGGCCCGACGTACGAGGCGCCGAGCTCGCGCGACTCGTCGTAGGCAGCGAGCAAGGCCGCCTTCGCGTCAGGCGAGAGCGAGGGGGCGACGTCTGTCCGCTCCGCCTTGTCGGCCTCCTCCTCCAGCTGGGCCGCGATCGCGTCCGCGTCGGCGTCGATCTCACGGAGGACGTGGCGAACGACGTCGTCGCGGAGCGCCGCGTGCAAGAGGTGGTCGGTGTCGAGGTCGAGGCTTCCCCACTCGAGTGCCGTCTGGGCGGCCCGCTGCAGCAGCTCGCGCGTCGCGTCGCTGAAGAACTGGGTGACGTCGACCCGTTCGACTTGCCGGGCGGGTGCCGCGACCCGCCCCGTCGATGGCGTCTGGGCGAAGAAGTCGGAGAAGAACTCGTCGAACAGGCTGCCGCCGCCGCCGAAGCGGCTCGACATTCGCTCTTCGGCGAGATCGAGCTCGCAGAGGTACTCCGTTTCCTGCGTCCCGTCCGGACGAAGCCGGACTCGGGAGGCGACTGCCGGTCGCCCGTGACGTTGGCAAAGATGCTCGACGGCCATTTCAACCCCCTGTCGCTAGGTCAATGGTCTGGGTGCACACGAGGACGACCGGCAGTGTCAACGCCCTCGCCTCACTTCGACTTGATCTCGATCTTCTGGCGCTGCGAGCGCTCCGACTTCGGGACGCGGATCGTGAGGACGCCCTGGTCGAGGCTCGCATCGATCTTCGCGGCATTGACCTGTTCCGGGAGCCTGACGCGGTACTCGAAGCGTCCGGTCCGGCGCGTTCGTCGCCGCAAGGCGCCCTTGCGTTCCTTCTCCTCGATTTCGCCCGTGATCGAGAGCTCGTTGCCGACGACCTCGATGTTCACGTCCTCACGCTTGACGCCCGGGAGCTCCGCCTCGAGGACGTAGGCGTTGTCTTGCTCCTCGATGTCCACGAACGGCGACCAGCCGGCCCCCTCGGTCAGCAGAGGCGACGGCCAGCCCCCACCAATCGTCTCCTCGAGCATCCGGCGCATGCGCTGCGTCACCTGCTCGAGCTCGCTGAACGGCTCCCACCGATCCGGCGGAGCCGAGGGCCTACGCTCAGAAAGAACCTGCGACATCATGTACCTCCTTCATCTTTTGAGCCCGGTACGTGTCCGTCTTGCTCCACGGCGCGTGGCGAACGTCTTGCCCCATCCCACACTGGTCCGTGCCACTTCGCGCCGGCACGAATCCGCTAGCTCATCTCTAGCCCGGACGCGAGCACGCAAACTGTCGGATCTGCGACAGTCCGGGCATCACACGCTCGACCTCGCTCGCCGCGGCACCGAAGCCCAAGCCGCGGGCCGATAGCCCGCGATTCGCTCCATGGCTGCGCGCGACGATGACGCGGGAGGACTTCGAGGGGCTACCCGGGAACGACGTCGAGGCGCTTGGTCGCTTCGGTGTTCGTCGCAGCTACCCGGCCGGGAGGACGCTCTTTCGCCAGGGCGCGTGGCCCCACGAGCTGTTGATCATCGAGCAGGGCGAACTCGAACTCGTCTACGAGACGCACTCCGAGCGCCTCGTCATGCAGATTCTCTACGCGGGCTCGAGCGTCGATCACCTCGCCATCCTTCTCGGCATCCCGTATCCCTACTCGGCGGTTACGTTGAGCGAGGCTACGCTCCTCCGCGTCCGTCTCGACACGCTCCGCACGCTTGAGGAGCTTTTTCCTGAAATCGCCTTCCGCTGGCTCGGCTTGCTGGCGCACGCGCTTGACCGCGCCCACCAGAGGCTTCTGGAACTGGCCGGTCGGTCAGCCGTTGAGCAGGTCAGTCATCTCCTCTTGCATGAGTCGGCGGAAAGCGACGAGCCGACGCTCGAACTGACGCAGGAGGAGCTCGCGGCGACACTGGCGCTGAGCCGGCAGACGGTCTCGCGCGCCTTTCACGACCTGGCGAGCGAGGGCGCGATCAAGGCGGAACGCCGCCGCGTCCGCCTTCTCGATCTCGAGAAGCTACGCGAACATCTGCCGCGCTGAGGTCGGGCCAGGCCCGCGGGACTTCTGACCTACCGAGTCGCAGCCTGATGAGCCGGGACTAGGACACCCTTCAGGGTGTCGGCAGAGACATCACCGGCTAAGTAGGCGATAACTCGAAGCCCTCTGGCGGACTCGAACCGTCGACCCCCGCCTTGCCATCCGCCGACCGATGGCGTAGGCCGGTGGTCGTTGGAATGTGGCGGTAGGCGCGAGTAGGGTCGTTTGATGGCTTTGAAGTCGCAGGGTCGGTCGAGGCGCCTGGACAACACAGTCCTTGTCGGCCGCGAGCCGGAACTGGGGATCGTCGACGACTTGTTTGAACAGGTGAGCGAACGCGGCGGCGCCTTGATAGTCCGGGGCGAGCCGGGTATCGGGAAGTCTGCGCTCTTGGCCGAGGCGAGTGTGCGGGCCGAAGACCGGGGGATGCGCGTGCTGACCGCGACAGGGGTCCGATCGGAGGCGAAGGTTAGTTTCGCCGGGCTGCACCAGCTCCTGCGACCGATTTTCGATGGTCTCGAGGAGCTCCCGGTTACCCAGCGCGACGCGATGCTGGCTGCGTTCGGGATGACCGACGACGCGGCGCCGGACATGTTCCTGATCGCGCTCGCCGGGCTGAGCCTCGTTGCGGACAGCGCCGATCGGATGCCGCTCGTGCTCGTCGCTGAGGATGCTCACTGGCTGGACCGCTCGACGGCTGATGTCTTGGCGTTCATTGCTAGGCGGTTGGAGTCCGATCCGATCGTGCTTCTGGTCGCCTGCCGCGATCGCACTGGGAACGCACTCGACGATGCGGGCGTGCCGGAGGTCACTCTCGCGGGACTTGGCGAGGCTGCGGCGGCTGAGCTGCTGGACACCCATGCGCCCGGGCTCGTCCCACCGCTCCGCGAGCGGGTGCTCACGGAGGCGGCCGGGAATCCGCTCGCGCTCGTGGAACTTGCGACGACCGCGGTCGAGTTCGGGGAAGACGACGTGGTGCCGGTCCTGCTGCCGCTGACGGCGCGGCTGGAGCGAACGTTTGCCGCGCGCGCGTCGGAGCTTCCTGCCGCCACTGAGACGCTGCTGCTGGCCGCTGCCCTGAACGACAGCGCCGCGCCTCCGGAGATGCTTGCCGCCGCGTCGATCGTCGCCGAAGCGGCAATCGACCTGAGCGATCTCGAACCGGCGTTGTCTGCGGGACTCGTCGAAGTCGACGAACGGACGGTGCGGTTCCGTCATCCGCTGATGCGCTCTGCGATCGTCCAGGCGGCCGCGCCGGCGCAACGTCACGCGATTCACGCGGCACTCGCCGCGGTCCTCGACGATCAACCGGATCGCCGGGTATGG
>DATBBA010000037.1:0-13286 GCA_036271235.1 Gaiellaceae bacterium | reverse complement strand
TCACCGGTGCACTGCCCGCCGGGACATACAACGTCGGCGAAGAACGGGCGTATTCGTTCGACGAGTACCTCGACGTGCTCGCTGCCGCGAGCGCGTTGACCCCAACTGTGGTTCGCGTCGGCGAGTCGGAGATCGCGGCGCGCTCGTACTTCCCCTTCCGCGATCTCGACCTCGTTCTCGACGTGACGCGTTTACGGGCGTGCGAGCTCGAAGAGAGCCCATCGCTGTCGGAAGGGATGCGCGAAACGTGGCGGTGGTTCTCCCGGCAGGGCCTGCCTGCCGACGAGCCCACCGGGCAGGAGCGAGAGTGGCGGCAGCATCCCCCGGTGTCACGCCAGGTGCTCGAGAGAAGCGGCTGAGGGCGGTCGAAGACCCGTCGTTCCCGAATGCGTGACCCTGTCCCGCCGACCGCGCGAAGCCGCGCACGTCGAAGCCTTCAGCTCACGGAAAGATCCACGAGGTGCGGGCACGAAGTGGTGACCGCAGTTCCCCACATCGAATCGTCGGTCTATGAGCTCGCTGCATGAAGATGCTCCTCGATCGACCTCGCGAGTTCGGGAACATCCAGCTCGCCACGCGCGACTGCCAGGATCAGCTGTTCGGCTTCGTCGGTCGTGAAGAGGAGATCGCGCCCGTTGACGAGGCAGAACACGCGGGTCGCCGCCCACGCGAGTCGCTTGTTGCCATCGACGAGCGCATGGTTGCGGGCGATGGAATGCATCAGCGCAGCCGCTTTCTCGGCGAAGGTCGGGTAGGCCTCCTTGCCGAAGGCACTCGCGCGGGGCCGGCCCGCTGCCGACGCAAGCAGGCCTGACTCACGAACGACGACGACCCCGTCGACGACGCCGTGTGCGATCTCGAGGAGGTCTTCGACGCTGAGATACTCGAGCGCGGTCTCGTTCACCGACTGAGTCGGTCGAGGAGCTCGGCATCCTCGCTACGAACCCGCTCGATCGCGGCCCGGAGCCGCTCAGGCCGGCCCGAGACGTACTCGGCGATCGCCGCCCTTGCGACCTCCTGCATCGAGCGGCCTTCCTCGTCGGCTTTGCGCCGTAGGGCGGCGGCTTCGCTTTCCGTGAGCCGTAGATTCATCGCCATGAAGTGATGGTACCACGGTGGTACCACGAATGGAGCCCCATGTCGGGTCAGCCGGCCTAGACGTCTCTGTTGTCCGAAATGAGCTGGTTGGGCGCAGATCGTGCGGTCGGCGCGTCGCCACATGCTTCCATCTCGTCCGACTCTCGCAGGGCCGGGAACGCGGCGGAACCTGGATCGGACGGTCAGGCAACCGACTCAGTGCTTCGCTGCCACCGTGTAGGTGATCGTGGTCGCAACCTTGGAGCTCGAGGATTCCGAGGTGTTCGTCACGGTGAAGGTGTGCCGGCCCGGCTTGCTCGTGTCGAGAGGCGCTCCGCTCGCCACCGACGCGCCCGCGGGCGACCCGTTGCCCGTGCAGCCGCCCGTCGGGGTGCCGCTCGAGTAGTAGCAGCTGAACGAGGCGCGTACGCGCTGTCCCTGCTTGAACGTCGCGCCTTTCACAGGGGTGTTGACCCGGATCAGCGGCTGGAGCACGACCTGCGCGGTCGTGACACCGCCGCTCGAGTCTCCGTGGGCTGTCACCTCGCCGTTGACCATCGCGGATGCGAGGAAGCTCGAGCCCTCGCCGCCCCCGCCACCATGCCCTGCGATCGGCTCGGTGCATGAGCCGGTGCCGGTGCGTCCGCTCGCGCCGCTCCCGCCCCCGTAGTAGCCGCCTCCTCCGCCCCCGCCGCCGTTCGGGCCCCCTGATGCGCCCGCCGCACCTCGAGCGAAGAGACCCGTGGTGCCGGACGCGCTGCCGGCCATCAGGCATTTCGTGTTCCCCACCGTGCCGAGGTCGGAGCTCGGAGCAACGCCTCCCGCCCCGCCCGCAACGCCGCCTCCGCTTGCGGCGACGAACCCGGGCGTCTGCGTCGAGTTCCCGCCATACGCAGCGTCCCCGTCGATCACCGTGCCGCCCTTGAGCAAATGCGTCAGGCACGACGAGAGCGAGGCCCCTTGCTTGCAGCTCGAGGCTCCGAGCGAGTTGACGAAGTCGCCGGTGCCGTCGCTCGGGTTGGCGCTGCCGCCCGAGCCACCGCCTCCGGCGCCGACGATCAACCTCGACCCGAGCGAGCCGCCCTGGCCCGAACATGACCTTGCGTGGGCCGAGCAGGTGCGCACGTCGCTCGCCCCGCCGCCCGAGGCGCCTGAGGAGAGCGCTCCGCTTCCGCCCACACCACCGCCTCCGAACGTTGCGGCGCCCGATGCCAGCCCGGCCTGGCCGACCTCGACGTAGAGCTTCTCTCCCGGAGTCACCGCGAGCTCGCCGAAGACCTCCCACCCGTCGTTGTTGTCACCGACGGTTCCCGTCGAGTTGGTGGTCGTATCCCATCCGGGCGCCCCGCCGACGGTGGCCGAGACCCACGTGACACCGGCCGGCACCGTGTAGGTCTGCTCCGCCCCCGTGTACGCGAACTTGGCGGCGACCGGCGCCGACGCGGCGAGCGACGATCCCGACATGGCGAGGCCCAGCACCAGGAACGGCGCGCTCAGTACGAGAGCTGTCCGCTGCCGGCGCAGACCTGCGAGCGCAGCGAGGGGCGTGGGGGTGAGCTTCATGGTTCCCTCCGGAGTTCGGGGCGTTGGCGGGCGAAGTGCAGCCCTGCCTTTCTAGCCCCGGAGCGTTCCGAGAACGTTACGGTCCTCCGCCTTGCTCGAGCGGTTTCCGATCGGTCGGCCGAGTTGGCCTCGCAGCGCGCCGGCGTCACCGCACATCGCCCGCACTCGCACGACTCCAACGACGGCCCCACCGGTGTCGGCTGCGGTGGCAGACCACAAAAAGACCCTGTTTCCAGGGCTTTCGAGGAGTGGAGCGTATCGGGATCGAACCGATGACCTCCGCCTTGCAAAGGCGGCGCTCTCCCAGCTGAGCTAACGCCCCGGGAGCGCGAGTGTAGCTGCCGAGCGCGCTGTTAGGGTCCGGCGATGACTGCGGTTCCGGCGCGGGTTGGTGGGGCGCTTCGGGACCGGCGGGTGCTCGGGGCGGTCGTGGCCACCGTCGTCTTTTTGGGTTCTTGGGTGCTGCTCGACCACTGGTTCTTCGCGCACGGGCGGATCGTGGACACCCCGATCTACCAGGGCTACGGCCTCGCGATGCGAAACGGGGGGGTGCCGTATCGCGACTTCTCGGTCGAGTATCCGCCGGGGGCGCTGCCGGCGTTCCTGATCCCCACGTATTTCGGGGAGCCGACGTGGATCGTCGACTACCAGCGCTGGTTCGCCCGGCTCATGGCCGTTTGCGGGATCGCGGTGCTGCTCTTCGTCTTGCTCGCTCGGCCACCGCGGCACGGGGTGGTGCTCGTGGCGGTATCGCCGCTCCTTGCCGGGGCCTTGATCCTCAGCCGGTTCGATCTCTGGCCGGCGGCGCTCGTGGCGGCTTCGGTGGCGGCGTTCGTGCGGGACCGGCACCGGCTGGCCTGGTTGGCGCTCGGGCTGGCGTTCGCGGTCAAGGTCTACGCGGTCGTGCTGATACCGCTGGCGATCTTCTGGACGCTGCGGCGGCGGGGGAGGGGGGAGCTCGGTCGCGGGATCGCGATCTGGGTCGTGGCTGTCGCGGCGGTGTTCGCGCCGTTCGCGATCGTCGCGCCACATGGGCTCTGGGAGAGCCTCTGGGGGCAGATCTCACGCCCGATCCAGGTCGAGAGCCTCGTCGCCTCGTTCCTGACCACGTTCGGGAACCCGGACGACTACGTCTCGCATCACTCGGTCGCGATCGCCGGGCACCACGGGCTCGAGGTACTCACAACGCTGGTCGAGCTCGTCTGCCTCGTCGCGCTCTGGATCGGGTTCGCGCGAGGCCCTGCCGACCCCGGGCGCTTCGTGCGGTACGCCGCCGCGTGCGTCTGCGCGTTCGTCGTCCTCGGAAAGGTGCTCTCGCCGCAGTACCTGATCTGGCTCGTGCCGCTCGTGGCCCTCGTCTACGGGCGGCGCGGAATCGCGGCCGCGTTGCTACTTGCCGGGGCGATGATCGAGACGCAGTACTGGTTCGCAGCACCCCGCTACCGCGGGTACATCGAGCATCACTTCCATGCGCCGCTCGTGCTTCTGCGCAACCTCACCCTGGTCGCGCTTCTGGCTGTTCTCGCGGCGCCGGCCCGGAAAACGGCACGCTCCGGCGCCCCCGACTCTCCGGGGACGCCTCAAGAGGGTGCGCTTTCAGCGGCGGGTTAGGCCGCGCGAGAGAGCCGCTCTTCGTGGCGCGCGCGCTGAATGATCAGGTCGCGGTCGCCGAAGCGGATCGTGGCACGGAGAGCCCGCTGCTCGTCCCAGAGCTCGGCGATTTTCGCGTCGAGATCCTTGTGCTCCGCAGTGAGCTCGGGGTTGTGCCCCTGGGACAGCTTCTGCAGCACGTTTGCGCGCCGATCAGAGAGGCTGTCGATGTCCTGCTTGATGTCCGTCAAGGTACGCATGTAGTTAAGAACGCTCCTTGCCGTGCAAGGATTCCCACTTCTGAGACTCCCTAACCTCGGCGTTGGTTGGATGCAAATCGGTTGCTGATCGCATGGTAGCACACTTGATAAGAAGAGACTCAGGTTTTATTCTGCCACCAGTTACAAGATTGTTCAGGAATCGTAAGCACAGGCAGGAAGGCCCCGCCCGCTGGCGACGCCTGCGACCGTTCTACCCTCGATGATCGCGGGCAAACCCGCGTCCCCCTTTCAGGGAGCTACTTGCTGAGAATCGGGTCGTAGATCGCCTTCGCAGCGGCGATGTCGTCTTCCTCGCGCGTCCAGATCGCGAGGACGTAGTGCTCTTTTCGCCAGGCCTGGATCGTCTTCCTGACCTCACCGTCGAAGGCGCCGTAGATCTGCTGGCGCGACTGGCTGTAGATCTTCCCGTACTCGGCCGGGCCCTTCTCGCGGAGCTCGCCCATCAGATCCTCGACCTCCTCGCCGCTTGCGGTCGCGCTTTGCTTGATCTGGTTCATCGCGGCGTCATGGGCCTGTTTCGCCCGCGGGCCGCTCGCCGGGACGTCCGAGCCCGTCGAGACCTGCGCGAACACCGTCGCAGCGCTGCGCGCGTCCTGCGCCGCGGTGAGGATGTTGGCGTTCAGCGCGCCCTTCTCGCCGGCGGCGACGATCCCGCTCGCAAGAACGAAACCGGCGAGGAGCGGGGGCCCAGCGACGGCGGCGAACTCGAGCACGGCTGCCGCCGCGGCCTCGCCGCCCACGTCGGCGGCCGCGTCGATCGCGATCTTCGACCAGTTCGGCTCGAACTCGGCGCCCCACTCGAGACTCCCCTCGAGCGAGAACGGGATGTCATGGATCGTGAACACGTCCTTCGCCTTCACCGACACCTTCTGCGAAGCCTCCGCGGCAAACGCATTCGCCTCGAACTCGAAGCCCTTCGACCCCTTCTTCAGCTTCAGGCCGATCAGCGTGAGCTTCACCGTGAAGGTGACCTTCACACCGCCGAAGAGCGTCGCGTCGAGGCCGAAGTCGTAGCCGACCTTCGTGCTCAGCTCGGGCTTCCCGCCCGACTTCGCCGCCTTCGCCTCGGCCTTCGCCTTCGCGAAGAGCTCCAGCTTCAGCGCGTTGTCCTTGCCGGTCATCGACTTCACGAGGTCGCTGACGGCCTTGCTCATCTGGTCGGTCAGCATCTTCTGGAGCTGGGTCTTCGCCTCGGCGACGATCGAGACGGCCACCCCGTTCTTGTCGCCGGTCTTCCCGCCGGCCCCGGCGCCCGTCGTCGGGGCGCCGTCGGCGACGTGGCTGGGCGAGAGCTTGATCTGGCCCTTCATCCCGACCTTGTTGCACTTGACATAGCCCGCGCCGCCGGGCTTTGTCTCGAGGGAGACGTCGACCGGGGCCTGGAGGTGCTCGAGGACGAGGTCGGACAGCGACTTGTCGGCGTCCTTGGCTCCTGCGGGCGTCGTGCCGTGATCCGGGCCTGCCCGCTGGAGCACCGGCTGCCTCGTTCGTGTCGCCGGCATGCGCTGGAGCGGCCGCTCGCCGACCGAGCGGATCCGGGCGCGAGCGCCGGCGCCGACCGTTCGGTTGCGGCCGAGCTCGTCCTCGTCGTCCTCGCCGGCTCCCGCGGCGGCCTTCGCCGCGATCAGTCGTGAAGCCGCAGCGTTGCCCGCAGTCTTCTGAAGCGTGAGCACGGACGCCGGCGTGAGCGGCGCCCCGGGAGCAAGGACGACTGCCGGCGCCTCGGGTTCCGCGACCTTTGCCGCCTCGGGCTCGGCCTCCCGGAGTTGCTCTTCGTGCTCGGGAGCCGAGCGTGTTGCCACCATCGACGCGAGCCTAAACGACTCGAGACTAGAGCGAGAGGCCTTCGCGGATCCGCTCGGCGACCGACGCCATCTCGAGCCGCTGGCCCGTCGCGTCGTAGAGCAGTTCCTCGGCCGTCGGCCCCTGGCCGACGGACCACAACTCGCGAAGCAGGTCGCCGGCCTCGCGCCGCGCGAACCAGTCGTTGCCGAACTCCGAGCGGAAGTGCTCCCGCATCTGCGCCTCGACCGCCCAGGAGCGGAGGTAGCCGGTCACGTAGAACGAGCCGTCGATGTCGTCGAGGTAGCTCTCGGGGTTCGCCGGGAGCTTGAGGGCCTCGGTGAGGAGCTCCGCGTAGCGCGGCCGCATCGTCGCGGGATCGTCGGCCTGGAAGAACTCGATCTCGTAGAGGAGCTTCGCGCTGTAGCGGCGCAGGAAGTACAGCTCCGAGGCGGCGCCGGCATTCGCGATCTTCGCGACGCCCGGAACGTCGAGCCGGCGGTTGAGCCACGCCGGCTCGTCGACGAGGTGTTCGAAGAGCGAGGCCCAGCCCTCGGTCACGGCCATGTCGCCGAGGCGCTTCTCCTCCATCTTCAGGTCGGGCGAGGTGTTCGCGTAATGCTCGGTGTGGCCGGCTTCGTGGAAGAGCGCGCGCCAGTCGTCGTGGCCGCCGATCGGCTGGATCACGAGCATGACCTTGCCGGGCACCTCGATGGGCGAGCAGAACGCCCGCGGGCTCTTGCCGGGGCGCTGCTCGAGGTCGAGGTGGACGTTCGGCTGCGCATGGAGATCGATCCCGAGGTCGGCGAGCGTTTGCTCGAGCGCCGGCAGCATCCGGTCGGCCGGATAGCTCTGGTCGAGCTCGGGTGCGCGGAAGAGCCTCGCGACGTCGGCGGGGCGGGCCTCGTCGAGGCCGATCCCGAGCCGCTCGCGGAAGAGCTTGTCACCGGCCTTCTGCCACAGGCCCTCGGTCTCGTCGAGGAGCGCGTCGCACTCCCGGGCCAGCTCGTCGAGACGGAAGCCGAAGCGCTTGTAGAGCTCGTAGTAGTTCGGCGCGCCGAGCTTCGTGACGGCTTCGCGATCGATCCGGGCGGCGTCGAGATAAACAGGGTTCAGGTGCTCGTCGAGCAGATCGAGTCGGGCGCGTTCGAGCTCGGCGCGACGGCCGCGGTCGGGCTCGTTCGCCATCGCGACCCGCAGCATCCGGTAGGGGACCTTCTCGCCGGCCAGGTCGACCTCGAGCTCGGACTCGACGCGGGCGATCTGCTCGGCGTGCTCGCGGGTCAGCGCGCCGAGGAAGCCTTCGCACGCGAAGCGCCAGAGCTCGGTGGGCGCGCCTTCGAGCCGTGTCGCGGTGTCGAGCTTCGTGAGGTCCTCGTGCTGCTCGTAGATCGACTCGAGCTCCAGCGACTCCTTGTGCCCTGCGAGGTGGAGGTAGTACTCCTCGTCGAGCTCCGCGATGAAGCGGTCGGCTTCGTCGCGGAAGGCGTCGAGCTCGCGGGTGCTGAGGGTGTCGGCCGACATCGCGTGTCTAGCATAGGCGCCGATGCACGAGATCAGCCTCACGAGCGAACGGAAGACGCAGTTGATCGACATCACCGACCGGGTGCGTGCGGCCGTCGGCGACGCGACGGGCTCTGCGGTACTCGTCTACGTGCCGCACACCACGGCGGCAGTCACGATCAACGAGAAGATCGATCCGGCTCTCGTCGCGGATCTCGAGCGCGCGTTCGAGAAGGTCGTGGGCGACGACTGGGGCTGGGTGCACGACGACGCCGACGGGCCGAACGGTCCGTCGCACGGCCGCGCCTCCGTTGCCGGGGCACAGGTGCTGATCCCCCTGCGCGACGGTGCACCCGCGCTCGGGCGCTATCAGGCGGTGTTTCTCTGCGAGTTCGACGGGCCGAAACCGCGCTCGGTCTACGTCACGGTCCTGCAATAGAGCTCGCGCCACTCCACGGGCTCCGGTTGCGGACGGAGCGGCTCGAGCTGCGGCTCGCGACCGAGTCGGAGTTGCCCGCCCTGGCGCGTGTCGCAGAGGCAGGCGTGCATCCACCGGAGCAGATGCCGTTCCGCGTCGCGTGGACGGACGGCGCCGGAAAGCCGGGATTCGTGGAGAGCTTCGTTGCCTTCCACACGGGGCTCCTCCACGACTGGCGCCCGGAGAGCTGGTTCCTCGAGCTGTCGGTGTGGGCGGAAGGCGAGCCCATCGGCTTTCAGAGCATCCGCGCGGAGAGCTTCGCCGAGTCGCGGGTGGTCGAGACCGGCTCGTGGCTCGGCCGGGCGTTCCAGGGGCGGGGGTACGGGACGGAGATGCGCGTCGCTGTCCTCGATCTGGCGTTCGGCGGGCTTGGGGCCCGCAGCGCCATGTCCGGCTACGCGGAGGACAACGCCCAGTCGAAGGCCGTGTCGGGGAAGCTCGGCTACGAGCCCGCCGGCGAGGGCTGGGAGAGCCCGCGAGGCGAGCCGATCCGCCATCACAAGCTCGCGCTGAGCGCCGAGCGGTGGGCCGGGGTAGCTCACGCACCGACGGAGATCGAGGGGCTCGACGGCTGCCTTTCCCTGTTCGGCGCTCGCGGTTGAGCCACGCCACCTGACCGGCCGCCGGCCTGAACGCGCGCCCATGCCAAACGGCGCGGAGACCGTTCTCACCCCCGCCCGGGGTGGGGTAGCTTCCCTCCGCCCTCAACACCAAGTCTAATCTGGCAACAGCCGCACGTGTGTGACGATTCCGTACCGGTTGTTCCACAGCCTTCCCTGCCAGGCATCGAGCCTCGGGCCACGGCCGGAGAGGCGGCTCGCGCTCCGCTCCATCTAGGCTGGCCTGATGCCCGCCCCGGTACAGCGTGACGAAGAGCTCGAGCTGAAGGTCGATTCGCTCGCCTTCGGCGGGAACGGCGTCGCCCGGCTCGACGGCTTCGTCGTCTTCGTCCGGGCGGGGCTTCCGGGCGACACGGTGCGCGCGCGGGTCACCAAGGTGCAGCGGCGCCATGCCGAGGCGATCACCACGGAGGTGCTCGAGGCCGGGCCTCAGCGCGTCGAGGCGCCGTGTGTCCATTACCCCGCCTGCGGCGGCTGCCGGTTTCAGGATCTCGCCTACGAGGCGCAGCTCGCGGCCAAGCACGCGTGGGTCGAGGACTCGCTCCGCCGCATCGCCGGCATCGCCGAGCCCCCGCTCGAGCCGATCATCGCTGCGGAGGAGCTCTTCCACTACCGCAACAAGATGGAGTACTCGTTCGCCCCGACCGAGGAAGGCCCCGTGCTCGGCCTGCATCGCGCGGGCCGCTGGGACGAGGTGCTCGGGCTCGAGCGCTGCTGGCTCACGACCGACCTCGGCAACGGGATCCGAAACGCCATGCAGGACTGGGCCCGCGAAGAGCACCTCCAGGCCTACGACCAGTCGACCGCCGAGGGCTACCTTCGGCACCTCGTGATCCGCGAGGGGCGCAACTCGGGCCAGGCGCTCGTCCAGCTCGTGACCCACGTGCGCGAGCGCTTCGACCGCGAGCGGCTGATCGAGGTGCTGACCGCGTTTCCGGAGGTGCGCTCGATCCACTGGACGGTCAACGACACGCCCGCCGAGGTGACGAACCTCCCGAGCGAGCTGATCTGGGGTGAAGAGGCGATCGAGGAGGAGATCGGGGGCCTCCGCTTCCGCGTCCGCCCGAACGCGTTCCTGCAGACGAACACGCGCATGGCCGAGCGCCTCTACGAGCTCGCCGCCGAGGAAGCCGGGCTGACCGGCGCCGAGACGGTGTTCGACCTGTACTGCGGCATCGGCACGATCGGGCTCTCGCTCGCCTCGAAGGCGCTCACGGTGTGGGGGATCGAGATCTCCGAGGAGTCCGTCGCCTGCGCGATCGAGAACGCCGAGCTGAACTCGATCGGCAACGCCGCGTTCTTCGCCGGGAACGTCGGCCAGGTGCTTCGTGACCTCACCGAGCGCGCCGGAGCCCCGGATGTGGTCGTTGTCGACCCGCCGCGGGCGGGGCTGGCGGGCAAGGCGTTGAAGCGCCTCGGCGAGCTCGCAGCACCGCGTGTCGTCTATGTCTCGTGCAACCCGACGACGCTCGCGGGGGACACGAAGCGGCTCGTCGAGGAGTACGGGTACTCGCTCGTTCGCACCCGGCCTCTCGACATGTTCCCGCACACGCCGCACGTCGAGTCGGTCTCCCTCCTGACCCGCGCAAGAAGCTCTCACTCAATGCAGCCTTGAGCCGCTCGGGCACGCTGGACGGCGCGAGGCTGCGTCCTCGGTCGCGAAAAGAGGCAGGCTCTTCCCGCTCCCTGCGTCCGTCCATCGCGCCCGATCGACGAAGCGTCATTGTGTGAGAGCTTCTAGCCGGCTTCGGCGTTCCCGAGCCGCGGCCGAGCGAGCCGCCGCCACAGCAGGTCGGCGTTTGCCACCAGGAACCCGACCGAGATCGCCGGCAGCGCCGGGAGCCCCCCGTTCGCCCAGAACGTCGTCGCTGCCATCGTGATCCCGAGCCCGACCAGCATCGCGATCCACGTCGCGAGCGGTCGCAGCCCGAACCGCGCGCTCGCCGCAAGGAAGACGGTGAAGAAGAGGACGTCGGGCAATCCGAGCCGAGCCGCGTTCCCGCCGGGCACGACGAACCCGATCGACAGCTTCGTGAACACCGCCGGATGGTGGGAGGTGATGTTCTGCGTCGGGCCGCGCCAGACCGAATAGGCGTCCACCCACGGAATCACGAACGCGACCGTCACGACCCACGAGAGCGCCTCGAAGGCGTGGAGGAACAGGAATCCGGCGGTCGTGACGGCGCCGAACTTGGCGAAGTTCGCCAGCACGGGTGCGTCGGCCAGCGAGAGGGCGAGCGCCGCGACCACGAAGCAGCCGAGCGCCACCGCCAACTCGACGAGGCGGTCGCGGAACGGCAGGGCGAGCCAGGTCAGGCCGAACATCGCCGGCATCAGCACCACCGCCACGAGAACGACGCTCCACCACGTCGAGAGCGCGCCGAGATGCGGCGCCGTCTCGAACCACGCCAGGAGCGCGACGAGGACGACTAGTACGGCGGCAACGCGGCCCACCAGGGGCCTACTGGCTTGAAGGCGTTCCAAAAGCGTGTCTTCGCAGGCTGCTCGTCGAGTGAGAGATCGATATCGGGGACGACCAGAGCCTCGATCGTCGGAGTGAAGGGCTGAAGCTCGCCCAGCGTAGCCGGGACGGGCTGGGAGAGCGGGAACCCGACGCTGTTCAGGAACTCGAGCGCATCCTCTCCCATCACGACGACGAGGCGCGGCTGCACGATCCGCAGCTCGCGCGCGAGCCAGGCCCTGCAGACCGCTTCGTCGGCGCCGGCAAACGCGATGCAGTTCGTCCCGAAGATCTCTGCGGGGTCGACGCCGAGCCGGTCGAGTGAGCGCTTCACCGCGTGCCCGGCGCGGCCGTGGAAGGCGACCCCTTCCTGCAGCTCCTGCGCCTGCGCTCCGTACTTCAGCAGGAAGATCGTGCCGAGAGGGTGGCCTGTGGGCTGCGCGACCGGCGCGCCGCCGGCGGCGTCGGCGATCTCCTGCTCGAGGCGAAGGATCTCCCTGATCGCCTTGTCGAGGTACCGCTTGTAAATGTCGTCTGTGGTCACGGCGGCGGTCACGGAGCTTGGGTCCTTTCTCGGCTAACGGACCTTTTCCTTGACCTGCGCCATCCACTTGAGGCTCTGGAGATAGGCCAGGGACTTCGGGCGCCGGAGGATTTCGGCGCTGCGAAGCGAGATCAGGAACTCCTCCGGATCGCTGAACAGGCGCATCCGCAGGGCCCCGGTTCCCACTCCCTGGAGCACGTGCGCGTCGGAGCCCGCCCCCATCGTGAGGTCGTACTTCCGGGCGAAGCGAAGCGCCTCGTCGTTCTGCGCCTCGAAGAGAAGGCGTGCGTTGTAGACCTCGAGCACGTCGATGTCGGCGAGGTGCCGATGCAGGGTCGCCGGGTCCGGGATCGTGTGCATCCGGTCGAAGGGGTGGGGGAGATAGACGAGGCCGTTCTGCTCGCGAATCGCCGCGATCGTGTCGGCGAACGGCATCCCGCGTGGGATCTCACGCTCGAGGAAGAGCCCGATCACCTCGCCCTGCTCGTCGGTCTTGATCTCCTCGCCCGGGATCACGATCAGGTCGCGGTCGCGGGCCTCGTCGACCGTCTCGAGCGCGCCGCCGAAGGTGTTGTGATCCGTGACGGCGATCGCCCCGAGCCCCTCGGCTTCGGCATGATCGACGAGCTCCGCGGGATCGACGGCGCAGTCGAACGACCACGACGTGTGCATGTGGAGGTCGGCGAGGATCCAGGGCCGGTCCGCGAGTGGATCTGCCTGCTGGGGTTTCGGGTTCTTCCGGCGGCGCCGGGTGAGCGAGCTGTAGAGCTCGTCGAGCTGCGCGGCGACCGCGTCGAACGACTGCGGCTCGGCAGCGGCACGGGCCTCGTCCTGGGCGCTCGCACGCAGGCCCGGGTCCTCGGCGAGGCGCGCGGCAGCGGCTGCGGCAAGCTCGGGCTGGGCGTCGACGCCGAGGGGCGTCACGATCGCACACCCTGCCGCCTGGGCTTCGAGGAGGATCCGCGGCTCGCCGTCGAGCCCTGGGACGAAGATTGCAGTCTCCGCGAGGATCGAGGCGCGGGCGGCGCCGTCGCGTGCCGTGCGTGCGGAGACGCGGCCTGCGAGGTCGCGCGGGATCGCCGGACGCGCGACGAGCGGCGTCGTGCGCACGAGCACCGCTTCCCACTCGGGAAGCTCACGCAGGGCGTGCAGGATGCCGCGCGCCGAGGCCCGCTCGTTCGGGCGGAGCTCGACCGTGATCCGGTTCCGCTTGGGTGCCGGCGCAAGGAGCTCGAGGGAGACTCCGGGCGAGACGAGGGCGTATTCCCCGGGGAACCGCTCGGCAGCCGCGTCGCGGATGGGCTCCGAGAGCGCGAGGAGCGCGTCGAGCCGGGCGAGGAGCTTCTCCCGATGCGACCGCGCCGGCGGGTAGCCGAGACGCTCGGTC
>DATBBA010000036.1:0-79238 GCA_036271235.1 Gaiellaceae bacterium | reverse complement strand
TCGCCCGACCCCACCGAGAAGGCGGCGATCGACAAGCTCACGCTGCCGATGGTCTACACCTTCAAGGTGCAGCAGCTCCAGGACGCCAGCGCCGTCCTGATCCTGAATCCCTTCAAGAGCTAGCCATTTCCCGCGACAGGTCGCGGGCGCTCCCCACGGATATGAGGGGAAATGGCTAGGAATGCGCCTCGACGAACGCGAGCGTGCGCTGCCAGGCGTCGTTCGAGGCGTCGGCATAGTCGGCTTGCTTCCGGTCGAAGAAGCTGTGCGGCGCGCCGGGGTAGGTGATGACCTCGTGCTCGACCCCGGCTGCGGTCAGCGCGGCGTCGAAAGCCGCGTTGTGCTCGGCGGTGATGTTGGCGTCGTCGCCCGCCTGGAGCGCGAGGATCGGCGAGGTCATCTCGGCCGCCCGTTCGGTGGGACCCGGTTGACCGTTCCGCTCCACGGTCGAGCCGTAGAAGCCGACGGAGCCGGCGAGCTCATGGCCTCCGGCGGCCGAGAGCCACGAGTTGCGGCCACCGAAGCAGAAACCGACCGTGAACACGGTCTCTGCCCCTTCGCTGCGGACGTAGGACACGGCGGCGGCGACGTCGGCCTGGATGCCGGCGGGAGTCGTCTGCGCCACATGCTCCATGTACGGGAACTCGTCGTCGCGCTTCGCCACGCCCGCGGTCCGGCCGAAATAGTCGAAGGCGACGGCAAGGAAGCCCCGTTCTGCGAAACGGAGCGCGAGCTCCTCGTAGAACCGGTACAGGCCGCGCACGTCCGGCAGGATCACGATCCCGATCGGAGCGGCACCGTCCGGCCGGGCGGCGAACGCGGCAAAGCGATTCCCGTCCGCGGCTTCGAGCTCGAGATCGTCATGCGAGACCGCCGCCCCCGCGATCACCGGAATCGGCGGCGAGGAATCGAGATCGAAGCACATCGCCCTAGATTAGCCCGGATCCACCAAGGGGCGTGATCTCGGGGGGGCGTTCGGCTGGGCCGTCAGGACGGGTCGCGGTGCGAACGGACGGGCCGGGGCCCGGGCATTCGCGCACCACCGGGAGCGGCCGGCGGGCCCCGACGGACGCACCGCCCGCGCAGATCGATGGATCAGGGCTCAGCCGCGATGGGCCGGGCTTACAGGACAAGCGTTTCGGGGAACTGCACCGCGTCGCCGAAACGGTCGAGCCGGTACGGGCCGAGATCGATCCCCGCCTCGCCGTGCAGGATCTCCTCCGCGATGGCGCTCGCCACCGCCGGCGACTGCATGAACCCGTGCCCCGAGAAGCCGCAGGCGGCATAGACGCCGTCGGCGACGCGGCCAAGGATCGGATGCGCATCGGGTGTCATGTCGTAGAGCCCAGCCCAGGCGTCGTCGATCAGCGCTCCGACCGCCGGCGGGAACCGATGTGAAAGCCGGTTGAGGCGGTCGTCGAAGACCGACTCGTCGACCGCAGTCTCGAACCCCCATCTGGGTGCGGGATCGCCCATCGCGAGCACGATCCGCGATCCACGGCGACGGAAGTGGAAACCGCTCTCGGATTCGACGACCATCGGCAGGCCCTGCGGCGGAGGGATGCGGGTCTCCACCGCGAGCAACTGGCGGCAGAGCGGACGCACGGGCAGCTCGACGCCGACCCGCGCCGCCAGACCGGCCGACCACGGCCCGCAGGCGATCACGAGCGTGTCGGCCTCGTCGAGGAGCGTCTCGGCTTCAGTGTGCTCACGCACGTCGACGCCCAGCTCCGCGCCACGCCGGACGAGCTCGCGGGCGACGGCGGCCGGGTCGGCCACCCCGTCTTCGGCACAGAAGACCGCACCGAGGACATCGGAGGTCTCCAGTCCCTCGACGAAGGACGCGTCGACCCGTTCGACGGGCACCCCGAGCTCGGCCTGCGCGGCGCGGCGTGCCTCGAGCGCCTCGAGCCCCTCCTCCGTCGTCGCGAGGAAGAGGTAGCCGACCTGCTCGAAGAACGGCGGGCCGAGCTCGGCGAAGAACGCGATGCTCTCCTGCGCCAACCGCACCTCCGCAGCCGTCGCGAACTGCTGCCGGACGCCGCCCATCGCCTTCGAGGTCGAGCCACTCGCGACCTCGCCCCGGTCGCACAGCACGACTCCGGTCGCGCCGCCGAGAGCAAGCCGGTAGGCGATCCCGGCACCGATCGCTCCCGCCCCGGCGACGAGGATCACGGCTTCGGCTCGCCTTCGCGCGCTCCGTGGATCATCGGCGGAGCATACGGTCTAGGCTCCGCGAAGACGTGGCCCTTTCGGCGAGGCTCGAAGCGAGAGTCCGGCGTGACTTCCCGGAGCCGGGCTCGGCTCCGGAGATCCTCGTCCGGCCTCACCCAGCGATCGGATCGAGGCTTCGATCGTGATGCTTGCCGCCGGCCGGTACGAGGAGCTCGAGCGCGTCGCGGCCGAAGCCGAGCGGGACTGGCGCGACGTCCTTGTGGCTGCCGGGCTCGCCGGCCCGGACTGGCGCGCTCGCCTCGACGAGGAACTCGGCTGATCTGCTCCTTCCGCAAACCGGAGGCTCGGCGGCACCCATGTCACGCCCGAGAACGGCTGGCGTTGGGCCCGGCCGAATCGAGGCTCGTGGCTCCCCGCTAGAAGATCTTCTGGAGCGCCATCGCGGCGGCGATGTCGCCGCTGACCTTCAGCTTGCCGGTCGCATAGGCGGTGAGCGGGTTCTGCTTCCGAGTGGTGAGCTTCTCGAACGTCTCGCCGCTCATCGAGAAGGCGACGTCGCCGGCTGCCTCCGGGTTCTCGGTCACCGTCAGCTTGCCGCCGTGCACATCCACCAGCCAGCGGCCCTCGCCGGCGATGTCGAACAGGTAGCTCGACTCGACTCCCTCGATCTTCGCCGGGTCGGCCTTGGCCTCCAGTGTCGAGAAGAATTCAGGAATATCCATCAACGCAGCCTTTCGATCGGGAACCCATTCTTCTCCAGTGTCGCGATCAACCGCCGGCAGTGCTCCTCGTTCCGCATCACGACCGTGAGGTCGAGACCGACATCGCCGACCTCGAGATGCACACCTTCGCGGCGATGCTCGATCTGGACGATGTTGCCGCGCTCGCCGGCGACGAGCTGGCAGACCTTGATCAGCTCACCCGGGCGGTCGAAGAGCCGCGTGCGCATCGCGAGATAGCGCCCTTCCACGGTCATCCCGTGGCGCAGCACCGACATGAGCATCGTCGGGTCGATGTTCCCGCCCGAGACGACCGAGCACACCGGGCCCGAACCGCCCGCCTTCCCGGCGAGGAGCGCGGCGACGCCGACCGCGCCGGCACCCTCGACAAGGAGCTTCGAGCGTTCGAGCAGGAGCGTGATCGCATCGCTGATCTCGTTGTCGTCGACCGTGACGAGGTCGTCGAGCAGCCGTCCCAGGATCTCCATCGTCAGTTCGCCGGGCTTCTTCACGGCGATCCCGTCGGCGATCGTGTAGCCGTTCCGGCGCACCTCGACGCCCACGAGCCTGACGTCGGGCCGCAGTGCGCGCAGCGCGATCGCGATACCGGCGGCGAGCCCGCCGCCGCCGACCGGGATCAGGACGGTGCCGAGCTCCTCCACCTGCTCGGCGAGCTCGAGCCCGATCGTCCCCTGCCCCGCGATCACATGCTCGTCCTCGAAGGCGTGGACGAACGCCGCACCGGTCTGCTCGACCCGCGCGAGGGCGAGTGCGAGCGCCTCGTCGAAGTTCGCGCCCTCGAGCACCGCCTCACCGCCGTAGGTCAGCGTGGGCTCGACCTTCGCCATCGGCGCGTCCTCGGGCATGAAGATCGTTGCGCGCATCCCGAGCTCCCGCGCCGCCCAGGCAACGGCCTGGCCGTGGTTGCCGGCGCTGGCCGCGATCACCCCTGCCGCATGCTGTTCCGGCGTGAGCATCGCCATGCAGTTCGCGGCTCCGCGGATCTTGAACGAGCCCGTCCGCTGGAGGTTCTCGCCCTTCAGGAGTGCCGGACGGCCCGTTTCCCGCTCGAGCGACTCGGACGTCATGACCGGGGTCAGCCGGACGTGGCGCGCGAGGCGCGTGCGGGCGGCCTGGATGTCAGCGAGCGTCGGCGTCGTCTTCGTCGTCAATGTGGAACACCTTCCCGAGGATCTCGTGCACGGCGGTGAGTGGATCGAGCTTGCGGCGGCGGACGTCGTCGAGCAGCCGGCGGAGCTCCTTGTCGTCCGAGACTGCATTTTCCAGATGTCGGCGCGCCCGTGCGGAGGCGATCGCATGAACCTCGGCCGCGAGGTTGCGCGCGCGCCGCTCCTCGAGGCCGCCCTCGGCCTCGAGACTCGCCCTGTGAGCCTCGATCGCGGCCCAGAGCTCCGGCACTCCCTTCCCGCTCGGGGCCTCGGTCAGCGCGATCGCCGGGGTGGGGCCGCCGCCGAGGGCGAGCATCTGGCGAACGTCCGTCCTGAGCGCCGAGGCGAGGGGCTGATCGGCCTTGTTGATCGCGATCACATCGGGGATCTCCATGATCCCCGCCTTCAGCGCCTGAACCGCATCGCCGGAGCCCGGCATCAGCACGAGCACGATGGTGTCGGCGGCGGTGGCGACGCCGATCTCGTTCTGCCCGGCTCCGACCGTCTCGACGAAGACGACGTCCATACCGGCTGCATCGAGGATCAGCACCGCCTGCAGCGTCGCCTCGGCGAGCCCGCCTGGATGCCCGCGGGTTCCCATCGACCGGATGAAGACGCCGGGATCGAGGAAATGCTCGGACAGCCGGATCCGGTCGCCGAGGAGCGCTCCGCCGGTGAACGGGCTCGTCGGGTCGATCGAGATCACGCCGACCTTCAGCCCGTCCTCGCGCACGCGGCCGACGAGGGCGGAGATCAGGCTCGACTTGCCGACGCCGGGAGCGCCGGTGATCCCGACGATCCGGGCGTTGCCCGTGCGGTCGTAGAGCAGGCGTACGAGCTCGCGGGCGGACGGGTGGCCGTTCTCGACGAGCGAGATCGCGCGGGCAAGCGCCCGGGTCTCACCGGCGGCGATTCCGGCCGCCAGCTCGGCGGGCGCCGGCGTACGTCCCGTCATGTCGCGACGGCGGGCTCGAGCTCGGCCTCGATCCCCTGTGTGCGGCGCTGCGCGACGACGGTCGCGACGACGATCGCGCCGCTCGCGACCGCGAAGGCCCAGCGCGGGCCGTAGGTGTTCGTGAACGGGCCTGCGGCGACGAAGGCGAGCCCGAGCACCGCGTAGTTCACGCTCATCACGACCGTGAACGCGCGACCGCGGACGCGGTCGGGCGCGCCGCGCTGGACGAGGGTGATGTTGGCGACGACGGCGCCGCCGTTCCCGAAGCCGGCGAGCGCCATCGCGATCACGCCGATCCACACGTTCGGCGCCGCTGCCGCGCATCCGAAGCCGACCGCGAAGATCGCGAGGAACCGGACGTAGACCGTTGCGAGGTTGCGCTCGATGAGCGGCCCCGCCACGAGCCCGCCGACCACGAGCCCGACCCCCGAGCCCGTCCAGAGCAGTCCGAACCCGAGGTCACCCGCGTGGAACGCCTGGCGGGCCAGGAAGATCTCCGCGACGTTCACGATTCCGCTCGCGACCATCACGATCGACCAGACGACGATCACGCAGGAGAGCGCTCGCGAGTGGACGACCGTCGAGAACCCCTCCGCGAGATCGCTCCAGCGGCCGCGGCCGATGGGGCGTTCGCTCTGGAGCAGCTTCCCCGGGATCAGCGCGACGAGGGCGGCCGAGACTCCGAAGCTCACCGCGTTCACGACGTACGCGAGGTTCGGGCCGGAGATCGCGACGAGGGCGCCGCCGAGCAGCGGCCCGAGGGCCGTCGTCGACCACTCGACGATCTGGAGCAGTGCATTTGCGGTGGCGAGCTCGCCGTCGGCAACAAGGTTCGGGAGCCCCGCGAGCACCGCCGGACGGAAGAACGCGTTGCCGATCCCGGCGATCACCGCGAGCACGACGATCGCACCGGCGGAGTTCGCGAACGGAAGCAACGCGAACACGGCGAGCCGGCCGAGATCGGAGCCGATCATCAGCCACTTCCGCGAGAGCCGGTCGACGAGCGGGCCGAACAGGAGGCCGATGAACACGGCGGGCAGGATGTTCGCGACGAGGAGCTCGCCGACCCACCACCCGCTGTGCGTCCGGTTGTAGACGTCGACCGTGAGCGCGATGACCGCGAGCCACGTGCCGATGCCCGAGGCGAAGGTCGCGACGAAGAGCAGCCGGAACCGTGCGTTTCTGAGCAGCGCGAGGCGATCGTGTACCCCGAGTCCGACCATTGTCCCCACGCTAGAGCACGCCTCCGCCGGAGCCCCGCTCCCCGCTACGAGACCTGAAGGCTTCCGGCGCCGGCTCTCCGCTAAGAGACCACGACAACATCACAGTCGGCCTGTCGCCTGACCTCGGCTTCGACGTCGTCTCCGAAGAGCCGCCCGAAGAACCCGTGGTGGTCGGGTCCGATCATGATCTTCGCGGCCCGGTGCTCGCGAGCCGTCTCGACGATCACGCGGGCGGGGTCGCCCGCCCCCCATACGTAGATCGCCCGTACGCCGGCCGCCACGAGCTTCGTCTCCGCCTGGACGAGGGTCGGCTTCAGGCTCGGCGGCGGCTCGGTGCCGGGAGCGGCGAGATCATCGGGGCCGGTCGGATCGAACCCGTACCGGCTCGGGATCTCCGGTTCGACCGGCATGTACTCGACCGCGACCACGACGACCGTCGAGCCGGCAGCCTTCGCCTCCTCGGCCGCCTTTGCGAGCGCGGGCTCGGACTGCTCCTTCCCGTCGTAGCCGACAACGATCGTCCCACTCATGGGCGAGAGCATCGCAGGTCCTGCCGAGTCCCTGCGGCACCCGCTCGGGTTTGACACGTCGAGGCCGGTTCGCTAGAGAGAAGGCCATGTGGCAGACCTACACGCCGGACGACAAGCTGCTCGTGCTCCGGCGCACAGACGCCGGGTGGCTCGCGACGTGCCTCGCGGCGCGCGCGGAGGCCGAGAATGCGGAGGACGCGATCAGGGAGGCTCTCGGGGTCGACAACCCTTCGGGGGACGCGGAGCTCGAGACCTGGATCGCCGAGCACGTGGCGGCACTCGAGGCCGAAGGCGCGTAGCTCGTTCTACCGCTTCAGGCGGCCGAGCGCCGAATCGAGGAAGCGGTGCTCCTGTGAGGTGCCGACCGTGACGCGGATCGCGTTCGGGGCGCCGAACCCGGCGAGTGGGCGCACGATCACGCCGTGCAGGAGCAGCTGCTCGAAGAACGGGGCAGCGTCCTCGCCGAGGTCGACGTAGACGAAGTTGCCGACCGCTCCCGGAGCAGGCTCGAGGCCGTGCTTCTGGAGGACAGCGCTGAGCTCGGCGATGCCGGTCGCGTTCACCTCGCGGCGTCTCGAAATCTCCTCGTGGTCTCGGAGGCTCGCGAGCGCAGCGACCTGGGCGGTCGTCGTGATGTCGAACGGCCGGCGCACCTTCACCATCGCCTCGCAGACGTCCTGCGGGCCGACGGCGTAGCCCACGCGTACCCCGGCGAGCCCGTAGATCTTCGAGAACGTCCGCAGCACCACGACTCGCTTGCCGTTCTTGAAGTACGTCTCGACAGCGTCGGGGTAGTCGTCGCGGTCGATGTACTCGAAGTACGCCTGGTCGATCACGACGAGCTGGTCCTCCGGAAGGCGCGCGAAGAAGGCGTCGAGCTCGTCCTTCGTGTTCATCGTCCCGGTGGGGTTGTTCGGGTGGCACACGTAGACGAGCTTCGTCTTCTCCGTGACGGCGCTCGCGAGGGCCTCGAGGTCGTAGCGGTTGTCGACGAGCGGGATCTTCTTCACGACCGCGCCCTGCTTGGCGGCGTAGATCGGGTAGCTCGCAAACGACGGCCAGCCACAGACGACCTCGTCGCCGGGGCCGAGCGTGGCCTGGCTCAGCATGTCGATGCAGCCGTCCGCCCCGGAGCCCACCGCCACCTCCTCGGCATGGATCCCGTGCCGCTTCGCAAGCGCCTCGTGGAGGCGGTAGCTGCCTCCGTCCGGGTAGCGGTTCAGCTCGGTCGCGGCCTGGTTCATCGCCTCGAGGGCAGCGGGAAGCGGCGGGAACGGCCCCTCGTTCGAGGCGAGCTTCACCACGCGCTGGAGCCCGAGCTCGCGCTGGACGTCCTCGATCGGCTTTCCCGGCTGATACGGGGTAAGGGCGTCGACCTCGGGACGGAAGATGGATTCGCGTGTCGCCATCGTGGCTCCAATCTACAGCTGCTTGGCCATGAGGATCACGTCGGAGAAGCCGCCGTCGGCGCGTTCGTAGTGCCGTAGGCGAAGCCCTTCGTGCGTGTAGCCGAGGCCTTCGTAGAGCGCGATCGCAGGCGCGTTGTGGGGGAAGACGTGGAGCTCGAGCTTCGTCACGCCCGCCTCGCGCGCCCAGCCCTCCGCCGCCGTCATCAGCCTCGTCCCGATCCCGCGGCGGCGGTGGCCGGAGGCGACCATCAGGCCGAGGTCGGCGACGTGCTTGCTCGAGGGATGCGAGTCGCGCATGAGGGAAAGCCGGCCGACGAGGTCGCCGTCCTCCAGCTCGGCCACGAAGAGCGCCCCGTCGGGGTGGCGCTGGAGAACGCGGATGTAGCGGCGCTCGTCGCCTGCGCTCCGCCAGCGGGAGTCGGCGAGGAGCCAGCCCTCCTGCTCGGCGGCGACGGCCGTGGCAAGGTCGACGAGCCGCTGCGCGTCTGCGGGGATCGCCCTCCTCACGAGGACGCTCAACCGACGATCACCCCTGCACCGCCGCGGCGCGGGTCGCCGGCGGCCGCCTCGCTCCCGTCCGGAAGCATCTCGACCGCTGCGGCGCCCCCAAAGAACAGGTTGCGCCTCCGCCAGCGAACGAGGTCGTACCCGCGCCCGGCCACCAGGTCGAGCTCCGAGGGGTCGTGGCCGCCCTCGCAGTGCACGTGGGGCTCGTCGACGTGGACCCGGGGCGCGTTTACTGCGTCTTCGACCCCGAGGCCGTGCTGGAGGACGTTGACGACGATCTGCATGATTGCCCCACGGAGCCGCGCGGAGCCGGCGCTTCCGACAACGAGCCGCGGGCGGCCTTCGGAGTCGAGCGCCATCGTCGGGGCCATCATGCTCGTGAGCCGTGTGCCCGGTCGCGGTGTCCGGCCGCCCACGAGGTCGTACTCGCCGAGCATGTTGTTCAGGTAGATCCCGGTGCCCGGCACGATCACGCCGGAGCCCGAGCCGGTCGAGCTCGAGAGCGCGGCGGCGTTGCCATCGGCGTCGAGCGCGGAGACGTGAGTCGTCCCGCCGGGTGGTGCGGCCTCGACGACCCCGTCGAGCTGACGATCGATCCGGCGCTTCGCCTCCCTGAGCGACCCGGCGGAGAGGAGGCGCGTGGCGAGGCCGCCGCGATGGAGATCGCGCGTGAAGCTCCCCGCCCGCGCGCGGCTCTGCTCCCGCATCACCTCGGCGAGAGCCGCGATCGCCTGGGCGCTTCCGGCCGGCCCGGTCTGGAGCCGGTCGAAGAGCGCGAGGCCGTAGGCGATCAGGATGCCACCGGAGGAGGGCGGCGGATTCAGGAGGACGTCGTGGCCCGAGAACGCCACGCGGACCGGCCGGCGCCAGACGACGCGGTACGCGGCGAGGTCGGCAAGCGTGAGGTCTCCCCCACCGTCGCGCACCGTCGCCACGATCGCCCGGGCGCGCTCCCCGCCGTAGAGCGCCGAAGCACCGCGCCGCGCGACCGCCTCGAAGGTGTCCGCGAGCTCGGGGAAGCGCAGCGTGTCGCCCGCGACGAGCCGCGAACCCTCAGCGCTGCTGTAGATCCGTCGCGCCTCGTCGCTGTGGCGGATGATCGGGTCGAGCATCGCGTGGATGTGCGCCTGCGGGCGCGTCACCTCGATCCCTGCGCGGGCCATCTCGATCGCGGGCTCGACGAGCACGCTCCAGGGCAGCCGCCCGAAGGCGCGATGGGCGGCCTCGAGGCCCGCGACGGCGCCCGGCACCGCGACGGTGGCGGGGCCGATCAGGAAGGGCTGGGTCGTCTTGCTGTCCCCGAAGCCGACGTCGATCGCGTCCATCTCGCCTCCGCGCCGGCGCTTGAGCCCGATCCCCGGCGCGGACACGAAGAAGTCGGCCAGCCGTGCCGTCCGGTCGCGCGCGCGGTGGATCAGCATGAAGCCGCCCGCAGCCGGGCTCGTCAGGAAGCTCTCGGCGACGGCGCCGGCGAACGACGCCGCAACGCAGGCATCGACGGCGTTCCCGCCCTCCTCGAGCATCCGCGCGCCCGCCGCGGCGCTCAACGGGTGACCGGCGGCGACGGCACCCCTCACCTAGGATCTCCCGCCGGCGACCACGGGCTCAGCCTAGAGGCTTCGAGATCGCGAGATCCTGCGAGCCTGCCGCGGCCGGAGACCCCGAGCTCCGCTACCGCGGCAGCCCTCCGGAGCCATCGTCGGCCCGGCCTCGTTGCGACCCGGTCGAGCACACCGCCCTTCGCGGAAGACCACGACGGGCTCGCGCGCAAGATGCCGCCGAGGGCGCCGCGGCAGGCGCATCCTCCGGCGTTCGAGAGGGAACAACCGAACCCCGGCTTGTGTTGCAAGTCACAAGAGAGCTGCAACTTCGTGCGTTGCAACACAAGGACACCTGTGGATGTCGCGTGCGCTCAGCCTGCGAGGAAGGACGGCGTCTCGAACGGGTCGCTGCTGTACCCGCCGCCGACTGCTGCGAGCGCCCGGGGGCGCTTGCCGCCGCCGAGGCCCGTTGCGATCACGGTGATCCAGATCTGGCCGGTGAGACGCTCGTCGATCGTGGCGCCGAAGATGATGTTCGTGTCGTCGGTCGCGGCCGATCGCACCACTTCCGCGGCCTCGTTGACCTCGAACAGGGACATGTCGGAGCCGCCGGCGATCGAGAGCAGGATTCCGCGGGCGCCTGTGATCTCGGTTTCGATCAGCGGGCTGCGAAGCGCCCGCTCGGCCGCTTCGCGGGCGCGGGTCTCGCTCGTGCCCTCCGCGAAGCCGATGCCCATGAGCGCCGAGCCGGCGTCCTTCATCACCGTGCGAACGTCGGCGAAGTCGAGGTTGATCAGCCCGGGGTTGGTGATCAGATCGCAGATGCCCTGGACACCCTGGCGGAGCACGTCGTCCGCGATCCGGAAGGCATCGAGCATCGAGGTCGACTTGTCGAGAACCTCGAGCAGGCGGTCGTTCGGGATCACGATCACGGTGTCGCAGGCGCCGCGGAGCGCTTCCACTCCCGAGTCGGCCTGCTTCGCGCGGCGGCTGCCCTCGAACTTGAACGGGGTCGTGACGATCCCGACGGTCAGCGCGCCGAGCTCGCGCGAGATCCGCGCGACGACCGGAGCGGCGCCCGAGCCGGTACCGCCACCCTCGCCGGCTGTGACGAAGACCATGTCGGAGCCGCGAAGCGCGCGCTTCAGCGCGTCGTAGCTCGCCTCGGCCGACTGGCGGCCGATCTCCGGGTCGGCACCCGAGCCGAGCCCCTCGGTGAGCTCGCTGCCGATGTGGATCTTCGTCGGCACGTCGCTCATCTGGAGCTGCTGGATGTCGGTGTTCACGGCGATGAAGTCGACCTGCGTGATGCCGGCGTCGATCATCCGGTCGAGCGCGTTCAGGCCCGCACCACCGACACCGACGACGCGGATCACCGCAAGGTACGACGAGCTGTCACGCGCGCGCTCGAGGCGCGCCGGATTCTCGGGAAGCGGTTCGAGCCACCGGGCGATCGGCTGCGGCTCGGCAGGTTCGGCCGGCGCCACCACCGCCACGGGAGCAGGAACGACCGGGTCCGCAGCCACGGGCGCCGGCATCACCGCCGGCTCGGGTGCGGATGAGAGAATCTGGGTGGGCTCTCCGGGATCCGAAGGCGCGCCGGCGCTTCCGCCGCCTCCTCGCCCCTTGCGGCTCGGCTCACCGTGAGCCGGCTCGCTCGAACGCGACGACTCGGTGGCGCGGAAGAGCTCGGCCAGCGGGCCTTCCCGCATGCTAACGCGCTTTCTCGCCATTGAGCACCTCCTTCGCCAGATCGCGATAGAGCGCGGCGGCCTCGCCGTCGGGCTCGTAGGCGATGATCGAGGAACCCCTGACCGGCGCCTCCGCAAAGCGGACGGTCCGCCGGATACGCGTGTTGTACACGAGGCTGCCGAAGTTCTCGCGCAGGATGTCATCGGCTTCCCGCGAGTGCCCCACCCGCTTGTCGAACATCGTCGGAAGGATCCCGATGATCGCGACGTGCGGGTTCAGGTTGTCGCGCACCATCCCGAGCGTGTTCTCGAGCTGGACGAGCCCACGGAGCGACAGGTACTCGGTCTGCACGGGCACGATCACGCCGTCCGCCGCGACGAACGCGTTGATCGTGAGCAGCCCGAGCGAGGGCGGCGTGTCGATGAGGATGTAGTCGTAGTTCTGCTTGACGGGCTCGAGTGCCTTCTGCAGCGCGCGCTCGCGACCGATCTGACTTGCGAGAGCCATGTCCGCGCCGGCCAGGTCGATCGAGGCGACGGCGATGTCGACCTCGCGGGTTGCGATCACGTCCGCGATCGGGGCGCGATGGACGAGCACGTCGAACATGGAGCGCTCGATCGTGTCCGGGTTCATCCCCTGCGACATCGTCAGGTTCCCCTGCGGGTCGAGATCGATGCAGAGAACGCGCAGCCCGCGCTCCGCGAACGCAACGCCCAGGTTGAGCGTGGTCGTCGTCTTCGCGACTCCGCCCTTCTGGTTCGCGAGCGCGATTACGCGTGTCTTCGCGGGTGCTTTGAGCTTCGCCGCGTGGCGGGAGCTCGACCGTGGTAGGAGACGCGCGACAGCCATGTACGCCGTTGATTCGCGACCGGAACTCACGTTCCTTCAAATGTCAGTGGACGCCTACCCGATGGCTCACCTCCCCCTCCTGGCCCCGCGGCGAGTCGCTTCGAGCCGACCCGCCACGGTCGAGGGCCTGACCGAGCTCGAGAGCGGCGGCCCGGGCGCGTGCGTCGCCCTCGACATCCGCCCAGCCTTCCGCCTCGCCGACGAGCTCCCGCAGTTCCTCGAGCAGCCGAGCCGGAGCCGCCTCGATCCGGTTCAGCTCGCTGATCCTCCTCAGGCGTTCGACGACCTTCTCCGCTTCATCCATGGTGCGACGGTATCGCGGCAGGTGTAACGCGCGGGTACCAACTCTGAGACAGGTGCGTGCACTCTCGCCGGTTTAGGCGGCGAGCACCCTGGCCGGCCGCGCGCGCTCGCCGAGCAGCGTCCCGTCGAGCAGCTCGACGAGCTGCAGCCGGTCGCCGTGGAGCAGTGTCTCGACGAGGGCGCGTCGCAGCGCGTCGCGAGCGACCGATCCGGCGCTCTCCCGGCGCAGTGAAGCGGCGAGCTGGGCTCGCTCCTTGGCGCCCTCCTGGAGCAGCACGGCGCTCCGCATCGCGGCAGCCCAGCGGCCGTCCCCGGCGCCGAGGAGTGCGGTGAGCGCGTCCTGAACCTGTCCGGAGCGGAACGGCTCGTCGGCGAAGAGCGAGAGCTCCCAGCGATCGAGTGCCTCCCCGAGCTCCCTGTCCTCGTCGGCGAGGGGCAGCCGCTCGCGCAGGTCGGCGGCGAGCTTTGCCCGGAGCGAATCGAGACGGATCGCCTCACCGAGCGGCTTCGTCGCGGCGATCGGGAGGAGCGGTGAGATTCGCAGCGGCCTGAAGTCGAGCCGTTCGAAGACGACCGGCCCGGCGGCGATCGCGCCCGCGGTCGCGAGGCGGAGCGCGCTGACAGCGTCTGCGAGCTCTCCGGCGGCGTCGGGCGGCTCGCCGTCGCTCGCGTCGAGCTCCCGCGCGAGCTCGAGGACGCACAGCCGATCGACGTCGCGGCCGAACTCGGGCGGCATCAGGCCGAGTGCCTCGGGCCAGAGCGAGGAGATCTCACCGGAAACGACGGGCCGGACCCGGATGTCTCCGCCGAGGTCGGCGGGTTGTCCCGCCGAGAGGCCGACGAGTGGCGCGATCGCGGCATAGGAGCGTGCCGTGCCGAACAGCGACTGTTCGATCGATGCGTAGGCGCCTTCGAACGCCTCGTCGCTCCAGTCGAAGCCGCCGGAGCGTTCGGCGACCGCGGTCAGCGTCGGGAGCAGGATCGAGTGGAAGAGCGCGTCGTCGCCGCTTGTGCCGAGCCCGGAGTGCGCGTTCGCGAAGATCGCCGCCGCAGGCTCGCGACGGAGGTCGTCGATCGCGTTTCGCGTGTCGGGTAGGCGTCGGAGCGTCGGAGCCTGCTCGGCGACGAACGTCCGCACGAGCGGCCGGTATTCGTAGAGCGAGGGGCCGTCCCGTGTCGGGTGCTCCTCGAAGGCGAACGGCAGCTCGGCCCCTCGTTCGGCCGCGAATGCGGCGAGGCAGAACGAGCGCAGGGACTGATAGAGGTGCGGTGCCCGGATCGCCACGACTCCTTCTACGCGACCGGCGCCGGGTTTCCTACGCGATGCGGGTATCGTCCCTCTGCGATGGCTCCCGAAAGACCAGAGGTCGAGAAGCCGGACGGCGACAAGCCGTTCGAGCTCGGGATCGAGGACATCGTCGTCGGGGAAGGCGAGGAGGCCGTCGCGGGCAGCAAGGTGACGGTGCACTACGTCGGCGTCGCCTTCTCGACCGGTGAGGAGTTCGACGCGTCGTGGAATCGCGGCGAGCCGTTCCCGTTCACGCTCGGACGCGGTCACGTGATCCCGGGCTGGGATGCGGGAGTTGTCGGCATGAAGGTCGGCGGCCGCCGCAAGCTCACGATCCCTTCGGCGATGGCCTACGGGGCCCGCGGCGCGGGCGGCGTGATCCAGCCTCATGAGGCGCTCGTGTTCGTCGTGGATCTCCTCTCGGTCGACTGAGAACCACCATCTGAGCTGGGTAGACGGCCGAGCCGTCATGCCCTCAGCGATGTACGGCATTCTCCGATCGCGCACGGCGGCGCTCAGTGCGCATGCGCCAACCCATCCGGCTGGCAGCCGGGACACCAGTACGCGGTTCGGTTGGCATCGCCCTGTCCGTATGAGCGGATGAGGCTGCGACACCGCGGGCAGGGCCGCCCCGCCCCGCCGTAGATCTGCCGCCGCGGTTCGCGCCCGCCGTCGACGGCCGCCCTCATCCGCGCAGCCGCGACCTCGAGAACGCGACGCCGATCGGCCTCTCCGACCTTGTCGAGGCGAAGCCACGGCGAGAGCTGCGCCTCCCAGAGGATCTCGGCCATCCACATGTTTCCGATTCCGGCGATGAGGCTCTGGTCGATCAGCGTCTCCCCCAGCGACCGCGTCCCGTCGGCACGGCGAAGCCGCGCGAGCATCGCTTCGAGGTCGGGTGGTGTCGCGAGGATGTCGGGCCCGAGGCGTGCAAGGGCCCGCGTGTGGAGCTCGAGCACCGGGCCTCCCCAGAGAACTCCCTCGGAGTCGTCGCCTCGAAGGATCAACCACGGCCGGCCGCGCGGCAGGGCTCCGCGGGGCCGCAGCGCCCAGCGGCCCGTCATCCTGAGGTGCGAACGAAGCACGACTCCGCCTTCGAAGCGGAGCACGAGGTTCTTACCAACCGCCTGGACGGACTCGAGCGAGCGGCCGTCCAGCTGCCGCGCCACGTTCTCGGCCTGCGCGCGCGGGTGCACCGCCTCGACCTCGAGCCGCTGGCCGACGAGGGGCTGGAGCCGCGCCGCGGCCCGATGGAGCGTGTCTCCCTCAGGCAACCCGGCTGGCGTCGTACGAGTAGAGCCGCTCCGGTCGCAGCTCGAACCAGGCCACCGCCCAATCGGCGCGCGACCCGAGTCGCTGTTCCCAGAGCTCGGGCAGGCCTTCGGGCGGCTCGGAGAAAAGCGTGACGGGGCCGTCGAGGGCGACCGCGCGGTGCTCGTCGCCCTCGCCGTCGGAGATGACGACCGAAACCCACGGCGTCCGTTCGAGGTTTCTCAACCGGCCGCCGGCAACGGTGCCGAACCAGAACGCATCGTGGAAGACCGTGAACGCGACGGGACGCGCCTGCGGACGTCCCTTGCCGGTCGTCGTTGCGAGGATGCAGTAGCGCCTCTCGTCGAGAAACCGGTCGAGCTCCGCCGCATCCATGGCCTGCTTGACAGGCCAGGATCCACGCAGCGCTCCGTCGGCACCGCGATAGCTCGCCTCCTGGAGCGCGTGGAGCGCGCTCATGGCCTCAGCACCGCACGACGCGGACCGGCGAGGAAGCCGGCCTCGACGAGGAGCGGCATCACATCGCTTTCGATGACAGGCGATCCATCGAACCGCTCGACTGCAAGCCGTTTCCCGCCGCCAGCACGGACGTGAGCGACGAGGGCTTCGAAGGCGGGCCGGAGCCAGGACTCGTCGGGCTCTCTCAGTGGAACGAGCGAACGGCCGCCGCGCTCGACATAGAGCACTGCCTCACCGCCGATCATCACGACCTGTGCTCCGGCGACGCGCGCCGCTCGAGCACCGGAGCGCTTGGGCCACGGCAACGAGGCGCCGTAAGGCTGTGCCGGATCTGCCGCCGCGATCACGAAGGGCGGCGGTGTCTCCTCCGCCTCGCGGAGCTCGCGTAGCCGCTCGACGGCGCCGCCGAGTGCGAACTGAGCGCCGCCGAGACCCTCGACGAAGTAACCGCGGCGGCAGAGACCGAGGGTCTCGAGAGATCGGAGCTCCGAATAGACCGCGCCGTAGCCGCCGGGGATTCCCTCGGCACGCACCCCGTCGCGGGTGACGATTCCCTGTCGTTCGAGCAGCAACTCTGCAAGCGCCCGCCGTTCGGGAACGCCGGCAAAGAGCCGTTCGGTGAGCGACCACCGGCCCTGGGTTGCCGTGGCTCCGGTCCCGCGAGAGCGCGAGAATCTCCGCGGCCGTCGCTCGGGCTTGGGCACTCCGTGCCGGCGACCGGCGCGGAGCGGAGTCCACGCATCGTTTGTCACCTCACCCGCCCAGACGAGATCCCAGAGCGCGGGGAGCGCCTCGTCGGGTGGGAGCGCCGTTTCTTCGAGCAGGTCGAGCCAGAAGAGCGCTCCCCGGGAGAACGCAACCCGAAGGCGTTCGTGTACCTCCCCCTCCGGGCGCGGCGCCCCGGCCACCTGACCCAGCGCCGCAGCATCCTCGCGGAAGTACAGCGCCACGCGATCGAGCCCCGCTCCGACCCACACGGACTCCCCGCTCGCGCACAACGCGTCGAGTTGCTCCGGCCGGTACTGCGGCACACGGCGTGGCAGGAGCTCGGTCTCCCACAGGGCAACCGGAATCGCGATCGCCTGCAGCGGCACGAGCGCCTCACGCAGCGTCGCGCGCCGGTCGACCCCGTGCCATGACGGCAGGAACCGTGCCAGCGCAGCCGGCTCGACGGGCTCCACCTCACGGCGCAGGGCGGCGAGCGAGGCGCGCCGAAGGCGGCGCAGGACATCGGGATCGCACCACTCGCGCTCGGTGCCTCCGGGTCGGAGCTCCCCCCGGACGAGCAGCTCCTCGCGCTCGAGCTCGGCCAGCATCGGCCCAAGATCGCGGCCGTAGCGCTCGTTGGCCTCGGCGGTCGTGAACGGCCCGCGGCCCTTCCCGAAGCGGATGATGATCTGGCGGAGGGAATCCGGACCGCCCTCGAGGAAGGCCTCGGGCAGCCCTCCCGGAGGCATCGCACCCAGGCCGTCGCGATAGCGGCCGGCGTCCTCTGCCGCGATCACCCGCTCCTCCCCCGCGATTCGGATCAGAACCGCGCGACGCTTCTCGAGGAGCGCGCCGGCCAGCGCGGGGTCGTACTCCCCTACTCGACGGTCGCCGCGGATTCGCAACTGGTCGTGGAGCTCGTCGGGGGTGCGCGGCGAGCCGCGGAGCTGCTTCTCGACCTCACCGACGGCGTCGGCGTCGAGTAGATCTCGCAGCTCTTCGCTGCCGAGCAGCTCGCGGAGCAGGTCGCGGTCGAGCGACAACGCCTGTGCCCGTCGCTCCGCGGGTGGCGTGTCGTCCTCGTACATGTACGTCGCCACGTAGTCGAAGAGCAGCGACGAGCTCATCGGTGAGGCACTGCCCGTCTCGACCTCGACGAGATCCAGCCGTCGCGTCTGGATGCCGGCGAGAAGCGTTCGCAGCGCGGGCAGATCGAACACATCCTGCAGACACTCACGGTAGGTCTCGAGGATGATCGGGAACGAGCCGTAGCGACGCGCGACCTGCAGGAGCGACTGGGCCTTCAGCCGCTGCTGCCACAGCGGCGTCCGCTGCCCGGGGCGGCGGCGCGGGATCAGCAGCGAGCGGGCGGCGTTCTCGCGGAAGCGCGCACCGAAGAGCGCCGTCTCGCCCAGCTCCGCCACGACGAGGTCCTCGACCTCGGCCGGATCGACCATCAGGTCGGCCGTGGGTGGCGGCCCGTCCGCGTCGGGGAAGTGGATCGCGATCCCGTCGTCCGACCAGATCGACTGCGCGTCGATGCCGAGCGCCTCTCGCAGGCTCGCCGTGATCGCCATCGCCCACGGCGCATGGACCCGGCCACCGAACGGCGTGAGGATGCAGACGCGCCAGTCGCCGATCTCGTCGCGGAAGCGTTCGACGACGATCGTGCGGTCGGATGGAACCGCACCGGTCGCATCTGCCTGGTCGCGGAGGAACGCGAGGAGATTGCGGGCGGCCCGTTCGTCGAGCAGGAACTCGGCTCGAAGCCGTTCGAGCGCTGTTTCGTCGCCCACGGCGGAGAGCTCCCGCGAAGCGGCTCCGACCTTCTCGCCGAGCTCGTACGGCCGACCGACCCCCTCGCCCTTCCAGAACGGCACCGCTCCCGGCAAGCCTGGCGCGGGCGAAACGAGCACGCGGTCGCGCGTGATCTCCTCGATCCGCCAGGTCGAGGCGCCCAGAAGAAACGTCTGCCCGGCGCGGGCCTCGTAGACCATTTCCTCATCGAGCTCGCCGACACGGCCGCCGCCGTCGACGAGGAAGACGCCGAACAGCCCGCGGTCGGGGATCGTGCCCGCGTTCGTGACGGCGAGCCGCCTGGCGCCGTCGCGGGCATGAATCGTGCCGCCCGTCCTGTCCCAGACGATCCTCGGGCGAAGCTCCGAGAACTCGTCGGAGGGATAGCGGCCCGCGAGCATGTCGAGGACGTTCTCGAGCTGCACGCGTGAGAGCTCGGCGAACGGATACGCACCCCGGACGAGATCGTGTAGCTCGGCAACCTCGATCTCCTCGTCGACGGCGATCGCAACGATCTGCTGTGCAAGCACGTCGAGCGCGTTCCGCGGGATCTTCGTCTCCTCGATCTCACCGTTTCGCATCGCACGGGCGACGACCGCCGATTCGAGCAGGTCGGCCCTGAACTTCGGGAAGATCCGGCCTTTCGAAACCGCCCCGAGCTCGTGGCCTGCCCGGCCGACCCGCTGGAGCCCGCGGGCGACGGACTTCGGCGACTCGACCTGGATCACCAGATCGACGGCTCCCATGTCGATCCCGAGCTCGAGCGACGAGGTGGCAACCAGGCAAGGGATCCGCCCGGCCTTGAGATCTTCCTCGACGAGCACGCGCTGCTCTCGCGCGAGGCTGCCGTGATGCGCCCGCGCGATCTCGCGTTCGGCGAGCTCGTTGAGGCGGAGGGCGAGCCGTTCGGCGAGGCGACGGTTGTTGACGAAGAGGATCGTGGAGCGATGCGCCTCGACGAGCGAGAGCAGCTCGGGGTACATCGACGGCCAGATCGAGGCGACGGCGTGTTCGGCGCTGCCGTCGGATACTTCTCCCTCGCTGAGGGTCGGGTGGTAGAGACTCGCCGTCGAACCGAGCTCACGCAGATCCTCGACCGGGATCACGACCTGCAGGTCGAGCTCCTTGCGCGTTCCGGCATCGACGAGCTCGATCGGCCGGGCTCCCGACACGAACTTGCCGATCTCCTCGAGCGGCCGCTGCGTGGCCGAGAGGCCGATGCGCTGGATCGGATGGTCGACGAGACGCTGGAGCCGCTCGACCGACAACGCGAGGTGCGCGCCCCGCTTCGTGCCGGCGACCGCGTGCACCTCGTCCAGGATCAGCGTCTCGACGCTTCGGAGCGAATCGCGGGCGGCCGAGGTGAGCATGAGGTAGAGCGACTCCGGCGTCGTGATCAGGATGTCGGGCGGTTCCTTGACGAGCAGCCGCCGATCCTTCGCGAGCGTGTCGCCGGTGCGAACACCGACGCGCAGCGCCGACTCGAGCCCGGCGAGCGGCCCACGGAGGTTCCGCTCGATGTCGTAGTTCAGCGCCTTCAGCGGCGAGACGTAGAGCACGCGTAAGCCGCCGCCCGGGTTGGCGTTCAACCGGTCGATCGCATAGAGGAACGCAGTGAGCGTCTTCCCCGACCCCGTCGGTGCCTGAATCAGCACGTCTCCGCCGCCCGCGATCGCAGGCCAGCCGAGCTGCTGCGCCGGGGTCGGCCCGGCAAAAGCGCTTTCGAACCAGGCCCGGGTGGCGGGAGAAAAGGCGGCGAGGGGATCCATCAGCCCAGGGTATCGCGCCCGAGTCGATCGAACAAGTGTTCGTTAAGGACGGTTCTGCGGCGTTCGGCTCAGGAAGCCCCTATGCCCGGCGCCGACACGACCGGCCACGAAGAATCCCGCGCCGAAGCTGAGGATCGCGATGATCCCGAAGGCGATCAGCAGCTGGCTCCGGATGCTGAAGAAGACAAAGTTCACCTCGACGCGACGCGTGTTGAACGCGATGAAGAGCAGCACGTAGAGCACGACGACCACGACCAGAACGAGCCGGCCGCCCTCGAGCTTGTGGACCTGGCGGGGACTCGGCTGTTTGACGACCTCTACCTTCGGCGCCTCTGCCATGCAGCAAAGTATTGCCGTCTCACGATCCCGGGGGGCGAAAAGAGGTCTCCCAGGCCCGCGAGGCTAGGATTCGGACATGCCCGCGGCGCTCTATTTCACCGACGACCAGGCGGCATGCGAGCTGATCGCACAGGATCCGTTCGCGCTGCTCGTCGGCTTTGCGATCGACCAGCAGGTCCCGGTGCAGAAAGCCTTCGCCGGACCACTCGCACTGAAGCAGCGCGTCGGCACCCTCGATCCGCGCGAGCTCGCGCAGATCGACCTCGAAGAGGCGTTCCGCGAGAAGCCCGCGATCCATCGCTTTCCCGGCTCGATGGCCGGCCGGGTGCGCGAGCTGGCGGCGGTCGTGGCCGAGGACTACGGCGGCGATGCCTCCCGCATCTGGAGCGAGGCCGCCGACTCGAACGACCTGAAGAAACGCCTCGCCGCCCTCCCTGGTTTCGGCCCGATGAAGGTGACGGCGCTCGCCTCGGTCCTCGCCTACCGCTTCGACGTCTCGATCGCGAAGCCGCTTGCGCCCGATCACGCCTGCCTCGGCAAGGTCGACTCGCCGCAGGCGCTCTCGGACTACCAGGCGGCGAAGCGGGCGCGGAAGGCCGAACTCCGGGCAGCCGCGAGTAACTGAAGATCTTTCTGGCGTTCGAACTCGACGAGCTCTCGCGTCAGGCGCATCGAGGGGACGGAGCCTTGGAAGTACGCGACATCACCGATGTCTGCGTCGCATACTTCCAACATGGCGCGCGCACCAGGCATTCTCGCTGTCCTTGCGTTGACGTTCACGTCCACCGCGACGGGCAAAGAGCAACCACGAACCATCTCGGCCGCCGGAGCCACACTGCGGATCCCGTCAGGCTGGCACGCGGTGGTGGCAAGAACCTCGGACTGCGATCCACAGCGGCTGGTCGTGGTGTCCTCGGCGCCTCTCCATGTCAGTTCGGCCGGGCGGTTCGCCGCCGCGCCCGAGGGCCAGGTCGTGGTCGTCCTCATGCAGAGCCGCGACGGGCAAGATCGGCTCGGCAGCAACCACCCACAGCCGACGCACTTCTCGATCGACTGGAACCGCCTCGTTCGGCTCCTGCCTTCTCATTTCTGCGGCAACCCAGGCGGACGTGCGTCCCAGCACATCTTCAAGGCGCGCGGGCGATACATCGGCTTTCTCGTCTATCCGACCGGTCAGGTCGGGCCGCCCGTTCGTGCCGGAACACTCGCAGTGATGGACAGCCTGCGCGTTCGCGCCTGACGTGCGAAGACCACTCCAGCCACGCCCGACCGCCGGAAGCCGGCACTTGACCCTTTACGCGAGTCGCGCTCAGTCCCTCACGACGGACCGAGCGCTGCCAGAGCGCCGTCCCTGTCCTACTTGTCCCACTCGATCACGTAGCCACCCGTGTATCCGAGCTTCGGTGCGCGCGCGATGTCGTCCCACTTCGCGGTCGGACCGGAACCGGTGTTCCAGAAGATCGCGCCGTTTTCCTGCACCTGGTAGTTGTTCGGCTCGCCCGGCGACCAGTCGGCCCAGGCGAGCGGCTCACCGGTGACCCAGGTCCAGCCACCGGAGGGCTCCGCGGATCCGGGCTTCTGGTAGAGGCCGATCCACGGGCCGGCCGACTGGCCCTGGCCGTTTGGCCGCCAGATCGCGCTGAACTTGACGTGGCTGAAGACGAAGAGGTTCTCTGAGGCCGACTGCAGCGTTGCGAGATGGCCGCCTGCCCGTTTCGCACCGGCGATCGCCTGGGCCCAGGTGACGTTCTTCTGGCAGACACCCTCGTACTGATGGCCGTTGGCCTTCCAGGTGAACTTCACGCTGCAGCCCGTCGTCCCTGCGACCGCACCGGCAGCGGCCACCGAGCCGAGGGCCACGACGACCACGGGGACGAGAAGAATCCAGAACCCTTTCCCAAGCATGCCCGCTCCTTTGCTCTCAGAATGGTGGCCCCCACACCCGGAGAGAGCCCGCAGTCCGGCGATGCTAGCTGCTGATCGACGCACCGATGGCTTGCCGATCCTGGCGTGGTCAGAGCCGGACTGAGCCGAGCCCGAGAAGGGAACCGGATGAAGATCCGCGCCCGTATGAGGATGAGCGCCAACGGCTACGTGACGACGCCGAACGGCCGGTACCTGAGCCACCTCACTCCCCGAAGAACGGTCCCGTGCCCTTCACGCGCTCGTGCAGGCGGTCGGAGAGGCAGGCGCGATGTGCGGCCCAGCTCTGCTCGCCCTCGACGCCGTCCTCGACCCACAGGACGGTCATGCGGAGCCGCTCCTCGGTCGCGTGCTCGACCGCCTCGCCGCAGAAGCAACAGACATCCGTCGCGACGGGCCCACGCGCAGCCCCCGTGGGCATGGACATCGTCCGACCGTCCGGCAGGCGAACCTCGATCGAGCCTCCCGAACGTTCGACTGCCGGCCGATCTCTGCGCTGAGCCATCCGCTGCCGACCAGCCTAGATGCTGCCGGCGCAACGCATCGAAGCTTGCCTTACCATTCCGCTTCCGTGACCGGTGTCCAGGACTCCAGCGAGCTCGAGACTCTCAAGCGCGTCCCGCTCTTCGCCGGGCTCGACAGGAGCGATCTCGCGGCCGTCCAGCAGATCTCGCGTGCGGTCGAGTTCGACCCGGGTGCGATCCTGATCCACCAGGACGAGCCGGGGCACCACTTCTTCGTCGTGCTGAACGGCGAGGCGTCGGTCGAGCGGGACGGAGTCGAGATCAACCGGCTCGGCGAGGGAGACTTCTTCGGCGAGATCTCGCTGCTCTCGAACCGGCTGACCACCGCCGCGGTCGTCACGACGACGGCCGTGCGCGTCGTGATGATCGCCCCGGCCGGGTTCAAGCAGTTGCTGGAGGAGCTCCCGTCGATGCAGATGAAGGTGATCGAGGCGCTCGCCTCACGGCTGCCGGACGAGTTCTACTGGCAGAGCTGACTACCGGCAGAGCTGACTGACGGCTCAGCCGTTCTCACGCCAGGATTTCACCGTCGACACCTTGCCCGCGGGGTTCCAGTGGAGCGCGGTGAGGGTCGTATCGCCGAGGCCGAACGCGTAGGAGTTCGGTAGGAAGTTGCCGTGCGCGTCGAGCAGGTCGCAGAAGACCGTCGGCACTCCGCGGACGGCAACGGTGCTGCAGCCGAGCTTCGTCGTGCCGGCGAGCTTGATCTCGACGCCCGGGCCGACGACGATGGCCGAGGCGCGCTGCAGCACGCCTCCCTTGCGGACGAACACGACCTTGTTCGAGTACGGGACGACCACGCTGATCCCCCCGGTCGTCGGCATGACGACGATGTAGCTGTCGTGAAGAGGCTGCCCGGAGCTGTCGCCGACGGCGCATTCGATTCCGGCTCCGCCGTCTCGCTTCTGGTAGATGCAGAGCACGTGCGAGCCCGAGAGCTCCATCGTCTGCCCGGTCTGAAGGGTCACGACCTTCACCGCCGGCCCCGCTGACGCGGCTGCCGCGAGAACGCCTGCGGCGATTGCCGCCGTGAGGAAGGTGCCTGCCTTCGTCATCCCTCCGCGAGACTAGTCCAAAACCGGCAAACGAACGTATGTTCGTGCTAGCTTCCGCCGATGCAGCTCGCGATCGACTCGCTCGATCGGCTCGTCGAGCTCGTCGAGGAACGCGGGGGGCGAGTCCGGGCGAGCGAGGCGGCACGCCAACTCTTCGCGGTGCGGCAGGCGCCCGACGGGCTCGCGCGAACGCTTCTCTCACCGCTCGTCGCCGACGACGCCCGCCTCGTCTGGCGCGGGTCGTTCGTCGCGCTGGCATCCGCGCCGGATCCGCTGCTCGCCGACACCGAGTTCGTCGTCTTCGACCTCGAGACGACCGGCCTCTCGCACGTCTCGTCACGAATCTGCGAGATCGGAGCCGTCCGCATCCGCTCGCTCGAGATCGCCGGCACCTTCCAGACACTCGTCGCACCCAAGACCGCCGTGCCAAAGGCGGTGCGGCGACTCACCGGCCTGTCCGACGACGAGCTCCGACGAGCTCCCGGCGTGCAGACGGCGATCCGGCGGTTCTCGGCCTTCGCCGGATCGGCGGTGCTGATCGCCCACAACGCCCGCTTCGACGTCGGCTTCGTGAACCGGGAGCTCGAGCGGATGACCGGGAAACGGCTCGCAGCGACCGTGATCGACACCGTTCCGCTTGCCCGGAACCTCCTGCAACGGCGCGTGCAGCGAACGAGCCTCGCCTCGCTCGCGTACTTCTTCGGTGTCTCGGTGCGACCGTGCCATCGCGCGTTGCCCGACGCCGAGGCGACGGCCGAGGTCTTCCTTCGGCTCGTCGAGCTTGCTGCCGAGCGCGGGGCCTCCACCCTGTCGGAGCTCGAAGAGCTCGCCGCGCCGAGGCCGCGCCGGATCCACGCGAAGCGGGGACTGATACATGGCGCCCCCACGCGCCCCGGCGTCTACCTCTTTCGCGACGAGAGCGGCAGGGTGCTCTACGTGGGAAAGGCACGCGACCTCCGCGCGCGCCTGCGCTCGTACTTCCAGAGCGCCCGCCAGCGGCCGTCCGTCGAGGCCGCGCTCGACGATGTCGCGCGCGTCGAGTGGAGGATCACCGGCTCGGAGCTCGCGGCGGCACTCGAGGAGATCCGGCTGATCCGCGAGCTGCGTCCGCCGGCGAACTCGCGCACGCCCATGCCCGAGCGCTACGTCTACCTGCACCGTCGCGGCGAGCGGGTCGTCCTGAGTGCGGTGCCGTCACGCTACGGCCCACTCCGCGGCCGCGCGGAGGCACAGCGGGCCGCGCGAGCGCTGAAGGGATGTACCGAAGCGGAGTTCGACGGCTTGCTGACGTGTGCTCCGTTCGACCGGATCCGGCGGCGGGTCGTGGAGCTCTTCGAGATCGGCCACGATCTCGACGGTTCCCGGCTCCGGCGCGAGCTCGCGTCTCTCGAACGGATCCACGCACGGCTCGTCGAGCTCGAGCGGCTGCGCAGCCTGGAGCTCTACATCGTCGCGCCCGCCCTGAAACAGGGCGCGGTCGAGGCCTACGTGATCAGCGGCGGCCGGGTCTCGGTCGAGCGCGGCGGCCCGGAGGCGCCCCGGGCCCGGTCCGGGGAGCCGGCCGCTGTGATCGAGGCAGACCGGCTCGACCAGCTCTCCGTCGCGGCGTCGTTCCTCGACTCTCCGCCGCCGGAGCTGAAGATCATCCCGCTCGACCGCTCGGCTGCGGCCGCGTAGCTCGGCTCTCGGAAGCTCCTGCCGCGGCGTTCAACCGCCCTGAAGACGCAGCTTGCGCAGCGGCCCGGCCAGCGCCTGTCCACCCTGAAGCACCGGCTCGAACAGGTCACCGAGCCTGCCGGCCCGTTCCAGCGCAACTGCCATCGAGAAGTCGCGTGGCCTGACCTCCTCCGTCAGCTCCTCCCAGGCGAGCGGCGTCGAGACGGGCGCACCGGGCTTCGGCCTCACGGAGTACACCGATGCGATCGTCTTGCCATGGCCGTTCTGCCGGTGATCCACCAGCACGCCCGTCCGCTTCTTCTTCAGCCACTCGGTCGTGAGGAGCCCTGGGTGCTCTGCCTCCAGCATCCGGGCGAGCAGCTCCGCGAACTCGTACGTCTCGGGGTAGGTGCTGCGCCGCGTGATCGGGACGAGCACGTGGATCCCGTCCGCTCCACTGGTCTTCACGTACGACCTCAGCTCGAGGGCGGTGAGCGCCTCGCGGATGAGATGCGCGACACGGATTGCGAGCACGAACCCGTCCGGCTCCTCCGGCGGGTCCAGGTCGAACAGCACGAAGTCCGGGCGATCGGGCTTGTCGACCCGGCTGTACCAGCAGTTCATGTCGATGCAATGCATCTGCACCATCCAGAGCAGCGCGTCGCGTGAGTCGACGAGCGGGAAATCCACGAGGCGCGACTCACCCTTGCCCCCTCGCGGCCAGGTGCGGAACTCCCGTGTCGGGATCCACGCCGGGATGCCCTTCGGCGCCTGCTTCTGGAAGAACGCCCCGCCGGGCAGCCCCTCCCGCCACCTCTTCATCGTGAACGGCCTGTCCTCGAGGTGCGGGAGGATCCATGGCGCGACCTCGCCGTAGTACTCGAAGAGATCGCCCTTCGTGATCCCGTCGTCGGGAAAGAGGACGCGGTCGGCGCTCGAGAGCTTCACCTCATGCGCGGGCATCACGCAGCATCTCCCTCGCGATCACGAGCCGCTGGATCTGGTTCGTGCCCTCGTAGATCTGGGTCACCTTCGCGTCGCGCATCATCCGCTCGAGCGGGTACTCCTGCATGTATCCATAGCCGCCGAGCACCTGGACGGCGTCGGTCGTGACCGCCATTGCCGTGTCGGTGCAGAAGAGCTTCGCCATCGCCGAGACCTTCGTCAGCTCGGCCCCGTCGACGCCTTCGTCGATCATCGCGCAGCAGCGGTAGAGCAGGCCGCGCGCCGCCTCGCACCGCGTCTCCATGTCCGCCAGCATCCCGGCGACGAGCTGGTGGCGGCCGATCGGCTCGCCCATCGTCTCGCGTGTTCGCGCGTACTCGACGGCGTAGTCCGTCGCGCCCTGGGCGAGGCCGAGCCCCTGCGCCGCGATCCCGGGCCGCGAGCGATCGAGGATCCGCATCGCGAGCCGGAAACCGTCGCCCTCCTCGCCGATCCGGTTTGCGGCCTCCACGTGGCAGCCGCTGAGGAAGACCTCGCCGGTCGTGGAGCCCTTGATCCCCATCTTCGGTTCGATCCGGCCGATCTCGAGCCCGGACGTGTCGGCCTCGACCGCGAACGCCGAGATGCCCTTGTGCCCCGCGGAGGCATCCGTCTTCGCAAAGACGATGTAGATGCCTGCGACCCCGGCGTTCGTGATGAAGCGCTTCGACCCGTCGAGCACGTAACCGTCGCCGTCGCGGCGGGCCTCCGTGAGCATGGCGGCCGCGTCCGAGCCCGAGCCGGGCTCGGTGAGCGCATAGGCCGAGAGCCACTCCCCCGAGGCGATCTTCGGCAGGAAGCGCTGCCTCTGCTCCTCGCTCCCGGAGAGCTTGAACGCCAGGGCGCCAAGTTCCTGGACGGCGAGGATCAGCCCGCTCGTCGCGCAGACCTTCGAGATCTCCTCGACGGAAACACACGTGGCGAGTGCGCTCGCACCGACGCCGCCGTAGTCCTCGTCGGCGAGCGTCGAAAAAATCCCGTTCTCGCGGTACAGCTCGACGATGTCCCACGGGAACTCCGCGGACTTGTCGATCTCGGCGGCCCGCGGTGCGATCCGTTCGCGTGCGAGCGTGCGAACGAGCTCGCGGATCTCGCGCTGCTCGGCCGTCAGCAGTTCGGATGCCACCGGTGAAGCTTAGGGGCTGTGCAGCAATAACTGCGAGGCTGGTGCGGCCACTCCGCGGCGCCAGACGCCACCCCCGAGCTCGCGATAGGCACCGCTATCGACACCGCTCGGGTGCGTCGCCTGGCATCCACGGATCAACCATCCCAACCAGGCACGTAGTACTGCACAGCCCTTAGATCGAGCCGGACAGCGCCCCGAGCCGGCGGCTTGCTGCCTCGTCGGCCGCCGCCGACGACCGGCGGTCGGAGCCGACCGCCTCGAGGAACGTCTCACGGTCGAGCGCGAAGAGCTCGGAGGCCGCGGTCGTCTTGACGGTCGCCGTGCGCGGCACGTCGCGGAGGAGTGCGATCTCGCCGAAGCCCTCGCCCGGCTCGAGCTTGTTCACGAGCTTGCCGTCGATCCAGACCTCCGCTTCCCCGCTCGCGAGGATGTAGTAGCGGTCGCCGACGTCGCCCTGGGTGATCACCTCGACGCCCGCCTCGACGCTCAGCTCGTGGAGGTGCATCGCGAGCCGCTCGAGCGCGAGCGCGGGAAGCGGCGCGAAGAGCGGCAGGTTCCGAAGCAGAGCGACCGCGCGGGCCGGGGCGACGGCTGCGCTGTCGATCCGGAGCAGCCGTGTCCCCGACGCCAGGGCGAGCACCGGCAGGAACATTCCGGTGATCACGAGCGTCCAACGCGGGCCGACGCCGGAGACGAGCGGCGGGATCAGGATCGCACCGATCGCGGCGCTCACGTAGTAGAGCGTCTCGATCACGCCGAAGACGCGGGCGAGCACCTCGTCGCTCACAGCGCGCTGGAGCAGCGTGTACCCGGCGACGTCGACGAGGATGTTCCCAATTCCGATCACGACGAAGGCAAGCACGGCCGAGACGACGCTGGGTGCCGCCGCAATCAACAGGAACGGAGCGCCCCAGAGCACGATCCCGACGAGGAACGGCGGCGTCAGCCGCCGGCGCCCGGCGAGCCGCAGCGCCCCGATCGCCCCGATCACCCCTCCCACGCCGACCGCCGCGTCGAGCCAGCCGACACCGGCGTTCCCGGTTCCGAGCAGCTGGATCGCCGTGACGACGACGAGCACCGCGAGCGCGCCCGCGACGAGCATCTGCGCGGTGAAGAGCCCGACGAGCACGCGGAGGTCGCTGTCGCGCCCGATGGTCTTCGCGCCGGCGAGCACCGCCTCGGTAAAGGACTCCTCGGCCGGCTCGCTCTCCTCCCGATCCACTCCGGCGCCCGTCAACGGCTTCAGCAGAACGAGGGTCGAGATCGCGAACGCCACCGCGACGAAGATGAAGACCGCCGTCGTCCCCGACACGGCCAGCAGGATTCCGGCGAGCGCCGGGCCGGCGAAGAATCCCAGGCCCTCGATCGTCGAGGCAACCACGTTTGCCGCGGTGAGCTCTTCGGGGCGATCGACGAGCGAGGGGAGAATCGCGACCTGGGCAGGCCGGAACGGCGTTCCGACGACGGCGATCGCGATGCTGAGCCCGTACACGACCCAGTGGCTGACTCCGGCGGCGACCGCAATCGGGATCGCCGTCGCGAACACGAACCGGCTCGCGTTCGAGACCAGCATCACCCGTGCGCGCGAGAAGCGGTCGCCGAGCACGGCGGCGAACGGCGTCGCGACCGCCGCGGGGATCAGGCGGATCACGTAGACGAGGCTGACAGCGGCGGTGCCCCCGATGTTGTACGCGAAGACCGCAACCGCAACCGCGATCGAGACGTGTCCGAGATGCGACGCGGCCCACGCAAACTGGACGCGCCGGAGCGCCGGCTTGCGAAAGACGGCCGCGAATGCAGCAGTTGTCCCGGACTCGCCAGCCACGGCGCAACTATCTCATTCCGACCGGTTCGCCATCCTCACCGTCGATTTGACTGTCACGCTCTGCACCGTGATGATCGGCCGATTCTCCTGCGCCCGCCGCCGACGAGGAGGCCCGGCTTGAGCTCGACCGGATCGTTCCAGGCACGTCTCGCGGGCATCGACCCGTTGTCGTTGCGCGATCCCGGCGCGGCGGGTGAAGCGCTCCGGCGCTCGCTGCTCGTCGGTGCCCGGATCGCGGTGATCGAACCGGGTTACGTGACGAAACGCTTCCTCTACGAGCGGGCGCGGCTCTACGGCGTCGAGCTCGTGCTCGTCGGCGACCCTTCCGGCTGGGCTCAGACCCTCGTGGACGAGGGGATCGCTGTCGAGTTCGTGGACGCCGATCCCGGGGGCGAGCCGGAGGCCGGAGCGCGCGCGGTGCTCGCAGCGCTCGGCGAGGCTGCGCGGCTCGACGGCGTCATCACCTTCTGGGAGGACGCCGTCCCGGCCATGGCCCGCGTTGCGGAGGCTCTGGGGCTGCCGGGCTTCCCGCCTGCGGCCGCCGACGCAGCGCGCAGCAAGCTTCGAACGCTCGACGCGAGCCGCGCCGCCGGGCTCCCCACTCCCCGCTTCGTCCACCTCGAGGGGCCGGAAAGCCTTCGGGCCGCAGCCGAGTACGTCGGCTTCCCCGCCGTGATCAAGCCCGTGTTCGGCTCGGAGGCACTCGGCTGCCTGCGCGCCGACGACTTCGCGATGCTCGAAGCCGGATACGCGCGCGTTTCCGCGCTGATCACCCCGGAGCTGAACGCGATCTTCGAGCAGGGCTGCGACCTGATGCTCGAGGAGTACCTCGACGGGACCGAGTTCGACGTCGACCTTGTGCTCTCCGGCGGCGAGTGCGTCTTCGCCGGCGTGTCGGAGAACTGGGTGACCGAAGAGCCCTATTTCGTCGAGACCGGGATGCACTCACCCTCCGCGCATCCGCCGGAGCGGCTCGAGGCAATTACCGACCTCTGCGTCCGCACCGCGCTCGCGCTCGGCTTTCGCGATGGCGTTCTTCACGCCGAGGCCAAGGACACGAGTCGCGGGCCGAGGCTCCTCGAGATCAACGCGCGCCTGGGCGGCGGTGTCATCGCCGACATCCACCGCCTCGTGACCGGCGTCGACCTCGTCGAGCAGCAGCTCCTGCTCGCCGTCGGGCTCCCGGCAGTTCCGCGGGCGCATCCGAGGCCGGCTGCGGGTGTCACGACGGTGTTCATGCATGCCTCCCACTCGGGCAGATTCACCCACACGCGCTGGCTCGATCATCTCGCGCCTGACCCGTCCGTGATCCAGCACGATGTCCTCGTGAAGCCCGGCCAGCCGGTGACGGCGGCCGTCGACGGCTTTCCCACGGTGATCGCCGAGCTCACCGTGTTCGCCGATGACGCACCGGGCGCCCGCGCACGAGCGCTCGAGCTCGTCGATGCGCTCGAGCTCCCTTACGCCGGCTGACAACCGTAGATTCCTGTCGTGATCTTCGAAAACGGGCTCATCCGCACGATGGATCCGCAGATCCCGAGGCAGCGTGCGCTCGCGATCGCGGGTGAGCGGATCGCCGGAGGGGTCGGCGTCCATGAGACGTCGCTCGCCTCGCCCGAGGTGGTCGATCTCGGCGGCCGGGTCGTGGTGCCAGGACTGACGGACGCACACGTGCATTTCCCCACCTGGGCGCTCTCCCGCACCGAGATCGCGCTCGACGGATGCGCCTCGCTGGACGAAGCTCTTGCGCGGATCGGTGCAGCCGGTGGTGCCGGCGCGGGCGACGTGATCCGCGGCTACGGCTGGCGCAGCGGCGACTGGGCCGGCGCGATCGAGCCAACGGCGGCACGGCTCGACGAGGTGACGGGCGGCGTTCACGCGGCGATGATCTCGAAGGACTACCACTCGCTCTGGCTCTCCTCCTCCGCGCTCGCCCTTGCCGGCGGCGACCTCGAGGTCGAAGGTGGCGTGGTCGAGCGCGACAGCCGCGGCGAGCCGACCGGCGTCCTTCGCGAGGAGGCGGCCTGGCGCTTCAAGGAACGGCATCTCGGCGTTCCCGACGACGTGTACGTCGAGGCGATGCGAGCCGGGCTCGCAGTCGCCGCGTCGCGCGGGGTGACGGCCGTCCACGACAAGGACGGCTGGCTCGGCGCGCTTCGGCTCTGGCAGCGGCTCGAGCGGATGGAGTCGCTCACGCTCCGGGTGTGGCAGTCCGTCCCCGCCGATCAGGTTGGAGCGCTCGCCTCGCTCGGGATCTCGTCGGGGCTCGGCAGTCCGTTGTTGCGGGTCGGATATCTCAAGGCCTTCATGGACGGGACGCTCGGCTCAGGCACGGCGTTGATGCTCGACGGCTCCGGGGTGACGATCACGAGCGGAGAGCAGCTCGAGGAGATCGTGCTCGCCGGAGCCGCGGCGGGGTTTCCGGTCGCGGTGCACGCGATCGGCGACGGGGCGAACCGCGACGCGCTCGACGCGTTCGAGCGGACCCGGAGCGTGTGGGAGCCCTTGCGGCTTCGCCACCGGATCGAGCATGCACAGCTGCTCGCGCCTGCAGATCTCCCGCGGTTCGCCTCACTCGGAGTCGCCTGCTCCGTTCAGTTTTCGCACGCACCGTCCGATCGCGACCTGGCCGAACGGTTCTGGGCGGGGAAGGTCGACGGTGCCTACGCGTACCGCTCTCTCGTCGATTCGGGTGCGGTCGTGGCAAACGGCTCGGACGCGCCGATCGAGGAGCTCGACCCGCTCGCCGGGATTCGCGCGGGGGTTCGAAGGACGATCGATCAGCGCGAGCCGTGGCATCCCGAGCAGGCGTTGACGGTGCAGCAGGCGTTCGAGGCGACGACGCTCGCGCCCGCGTGGCTCTCGGGCGACGAGCGCCGCCGGGGCAAGCTGCTCCCGGGCTACGCCGCGGATCTCGTCGTGCTCGACCGCGACCCGTGGGATGACCTCGATGCCGAGGTCGTCGCGACGATGGTTGCCGGGCGCTGGGTGCACAACCCGCCGCCCTGGCGCTGAGCGGCTCGCCTCTCCATCCCCGGGAGCGCCCCGTCCGTTTCGGACGCCTGTGGAGAAGAATTGACGAAGTTGGCACATTTCGGCTGAGCCAACGCCCGTACAATTGATCTCAGAGGGCGGAGGGTGCTACCCCACCCACGGGTGGGGAGTAAACGACGGCGGCGGTGGTTCGCGTGGACCGGGACAGCCCGGCCCGGTTGCGGCCAAGGGCTCTCGTAGGTCAGAGAGCGGCGAGCTCGCGGAAGAGCTCGCGCGCGGCCGCGATCCCGAGCGGAACGTACTCGGCGAGCAACCGCTCGTTGGGCGAGTGGATGTTCGAATCGGGTAGCCCGAAGCCCGTGATGATCGTCGCAATGCCCTTGTCGGTCAGGGCCGGAACGATCGGGAGCGTGCCACCGGAGCGGATGAGCGCCGGCCGTACGCCGACCGCCCGCTCGAACGCGTCCAGGCCGAGCTGGATTGCCTTCGCATCCGGCGGCACGAGGCCCGCGGGCGCCGCCGAGAGGAGCTTCACGTCGACCTTCGCGCCGGGAGGCGCCGCTTCGCCGACCAGCTCTTCGAACGCCTGAACGATCTCGTCGACCTTCTGGCCGGGGGCGAGGCGAATCGAGACGTTCGCGATCGCCTCGACCGGAAGAACCGTCTTCTGGAGGTGCGGCGAGCCGCTCTCGATCCCGTTCACGTCGAGCGCCGGCTCTCCGAACGTACGGAGGTAGAACTCCTCCGCCGCCCGCGGATCGGCCGGCTCGGCGCCCTGCAGGCCGAGCTCGTGCTCGCCCGTCGGAAGCTCCGCCCAGCCGGCGAGCTCGGCCTCGGTCGGCGGCACGAGGCCTTTCCGAAGCGGCTCGGCAAGACGTCCGTCTTGCGCGACCAGGCCGGAGATCGTGACCGCCAGCGCGTGCACAGCGTTCAGAGCCGCTCCGCCGAAGACCCCCGAATGGAGGTCGTGGTCGCCGGTGCGGACGGTCAGGTGGAAGTAGACGAGGCCGCGCGTGGAGAGCGTGAAGCCCGGGAGGCCCCGCCGGATCATGTCGGTGTCGAAGATGACCGCCGCGTCTGCACCACGGTCGTCCGCCTCGAGGAACTCGACGATCGACTGCCCCCCGATCTCCTCCTCGCCGTCGCAGCAGAAACGCAGGTTCACAGGGAGCTCGCCGGCCTGCGCCAGTTCGCGGGCGGCCGCAAGCAGGAGATACAGCTGCCCCTTGTCGTCGACCGTGCCGCGGGCATAGAGGTAGCCGTCCCGGATCTCGGGCTCGAAGGGATCGCTCTCCCAGAGCTCGAGCGGCTCGGGCGGCTGGACGTCGAAGTGCCCGTAGCAGAGGACCGTGGGCGCGGGACCGCCTCCCGAAGCCGGGATCTCGCCGATCGCAAGCGGGCGCCCGTTCCAGTCGACCACCTCGGCCTGCCCGCCGGCTCCGATCACGAACTCGCGAACCCATTCGGCCGCTCGCCGGACGTCGGCGCCGTGCGACGGATCGGCGCTCACCGATGGAATGCGCAGGAACTCGGCGAGCTCGTCGAACCAGGCCGGCTTCTCGGACACTGGTTCTTCGCGCCCCGGTTCCGCCATCGCGCGGGAAGTCTATGCGACGTCGCGAAGCTGCTCGGCGTCTGCGTAGACGCGGAGCTTCTTCAGCGAGCGGTTCTCGATCTGGCGTGCGCGCTCCCGGGTGATGTTGAAGGCGCGGCCGACCTCGTCGAGTGTGCACGGGGACTCGCCGTTCAGGCCGAAGCGGAGCTCGAGGACGCGGCGCTCGCGGTCGCCGAGCATCCCGAGGGCACGTTCGAGAGCCTCGTTTCTCAGCATCAGGCCCGCCGCTTCGTCAGGAAGCGGCTCGGAGTCGTCCTCGAGGAAGTGCCCGAACTCGGACTCGTCGTCGTCACCGACGGGCTTCTCGAGCGAAACGGGAGTCTGCGAGGTGCGACGGATCTGGTCGACCTCCTCGATCGCCATCTCGACCTCGATCGCGATCTCCGCCGATGTCGGCTCGCGGCCGTGCTCGGTACGCAGCTTCCGCTCGGCCCGGAGGATCCGGTTGAGCTTCTCGACGACGTGCACCGGCATCCGGATCGTGCGCCCCTTGTCTGCGAGCGCACGAGCGACCGCCTGGCGGATCCACCAGGTGGCATAGGTCGAGAACTTGAAGCCACGGCGGTGGTCGAACTTCTCAGCCGCGCGCACGAGCCCGATCGTGCCCTCCTGGATCAGGTCGAGGAACGGCAGGCCCTGGTTGCGGTAGCGCTTGGCGATCGACACGACGAGGCGGAGGTTCGCCTCGACCATCTCCTGCTTCGCGCGGTGGTCGCCCCGCTCGATCCGCTTCGCGAGCTCGACCTCCTGCGCTGCCGTGAGGAGATCGACCTTGCCGACGTCTTTCAGGAAGAGCTGCAGCGAGTCCGTCGTGATCTCGAAGGGCTCGTCGAGAACCGGGTCGTCGAGAGCCTCGGGGTCGGCGGGAGCTGCCGCATCGGCGTCGTCCGACTCCTCCGGGGACTCACCCGGTTCCACCTCGACAGCCAACTCCGTTTCTTCGAGCTCCTCCTCGAAGAAGGCTGTGCCCGATTCGTCCTCGCCCAAGCGCGCTCCTCGTCGATTCCCCAACAGCGACGCGGAACATTTAACAGCCGCGTCGGACGACGCGGCGTAGCTCTAGCTTCCGATAGAGGCTTCGTTCTTGGCGATGCCTGCGAGGATCGACTCGGCCTGCTTGCCTATCGGACTCTTCGAGTCGAGCTCGACGGTCTTCTTGAACTGGGCGATCGCATCGGAGCTCTGGCCCGTCCAGGCGAGCACGAGCCCGAAGTAGTAGTGCGCGGCCTGGCTCTTCGGGTTCTGCTTCACGAGCGGGCCGAGCCGGGAGAACGATGGCAGCAGGTTGTCCTCGTCGAAGAGCCCGACGGCCACGGCGACGCGGGCCTCGATGTCTTTCGGGTCGAGCTTCGCCGCTCTCGCGTACAGATGCTCGGCCGAGACCTGGTGCCCCTGGACCTGGAGCTGGGAGCCCTGCTGGAGCAGCTTGTTCGGGACGGACGGCTGGAAGACCGGGTAGAACGGCGGCCCTGTCTGCAGGAAGCCGCGGTGGTTGAGCGCATCTGCCTCGTTGTGGATCATCGTGTTCTTCCCGAGGGTCTTTGCCCGTTCGAGCGCCGCGGAGGCGTCGATCGGGTACCCGGCCCAGTCGAGCGCGACCCCGCGGAAGTACTGCACGATCGCGCTCACGTAGCGCTCGTTCGGCGTCGCGCCGCCAAGGTGCGCGAGCCCGAGGCGCTGCATCGCGGCAACGCTGCCTTTGGGCCAACTCTTGAACGCTGCGTCGATCTGGGGCCGTACCGACGCCGGAACGTTCACCGGCATCGGCGGTTTTCCAGGGAAGGCCTTGGGCTGCGTCGGCGTCGTCCGCGTGTCGAGCGTCAGCCCGATCACGATTCCGGCGGCGGCGATCGCCGCGACCGCGACGTTCACATACATGGCGGTGCGAGTCGACACTTGCTGAAGAAAGGGTAGCGGGAATGCCCGGGGCGGCTACTATCGTTTTTGAAGATATGGCGAGCTACAGGGAACTCCTAAAAGACGTTAAGGGTCGGATCGTCGAGGTCGACGCCCGTGAGGCGGCCGAGCTCGAGGGCGCCGCCTGGGTCGACGTGCGCGAGCAGGACGAATGGGACGAGGGTCACATCCCCGGCGCGGTTCACGTTCCGCGCGGAAATCTCGAGTCCCGGATCGAGGCGGTCGTCTCCGACCGCACGACGCCGGTTGTCCTCTACTGCGCCTCGGCCGCACGTTCGGCGTTCGCCGCCGAGAGCCTGACGGCGCTCGGCTACGAGCACGCGGTCTCGCTCGAGGGCGGGTTCACCGAGTGGAAGCGAAACGGCGGCGACATCGTGATCTCGCAGAAGCTCTCCCCCGAGCGGCGTGCGCGCTACTCGCGGCACCTGCTGATCCCGGAGATCGGCGAGGAGGGCCAGCTCAAGCTCCTCGACTCGAAGATCCTCCTGATCGGGGCCGGAGGCCTCGGCTCTCCTGCTTCGCTCTATCTTGCTGCCGCCGGCGTCGGCCACCTCGGGATCATCGACGCCGACATCGTCGACGAGTCGAACCTGCAGCGCCAGATCGCCCACTCGCTGAACACCCTCGGCACGCCGAAGGTCGACAGCGCGAAGCGCGCGATCGAGGCCCTCAACCCCGACGTCGAGGTCACGACCTACCGCGAGCGGCTGACGTCCGAGAACATCGACCGGATCCTCGACGACGGCTGGGAGATCATCGTCGACGGGGCCGACAACTTCCCGACTCGCTACCTCGTGAACGACGCATCCGTCTGGCGCGGGGTCCCGGTGGTGCACGGGTCGATCTACCGCTTCGAGGGCCAGGTCACGGTGTTCAAGCCCTTCGACGGGCCGTGCTACCGCTGCCTCTATCCCTCGCCGCCGCCGCCGGAGCTCGCACCGTCGTGCTCGGAAGGCGGAGTGCTGGGCGTCCTGCCCGGGATCGTCGGCACACTGCAGACGAACGAGGCGCTGAAGCTCGCGATCGGCGCCGGCGATCCGCTCATCGGCCGGCTTCTCCTGTTCGACGCGCTCGAGACCGACTTCACGGAAGTGAAGATCAAGCGCAACCCGGAGTGCCCTGTGTGCGGCGAGCATCCGAGCATCACCGAGTACATCGACTACGTCGAGTTCTGCACACGGTGAGTACGGTTCGGGTCCCGCCGGTCCTCCGGACCGAAGCTGGTGGTGCGCGTGAGGTAGAGGCCTCCGGCGCAACCGTTCGCGAGCTGCTCGAGGATCTCAGCGTCCGCACCCCGGCACTCGGCGAGAAGGTCTACGACGGCTCGGAGATCCGGCCGTACGTGAACGTGTACGTCGACGGCGAGGACGTCCGGACGAGCGGCGGCCTCGACGCCCCGGTGCGCGACGGCGCCACGATCGTCCTCCTGCCTGCGATGGCGGGCGGCTAGCGCGGGGGAACCGAAAGCGGTTCCCCCACGAGCCCACTCCTCCCGGGTACCGACACGACGGCCCGCGTGAGCCTCCTCCCGGGCAAGCCCGGCTCCGGCGAAGGCGCGGCGGACACCACGGCGACAACGACGATGTCACAGCACGACAACCACAGCGCGACAACGGCAAGCTCGTTGCTCGACCTGATCGGGAACACGCCGCTCGTTGCGCTTCCGCATCTGTCGCCCCAGGGTGTGACGATCTACGCGAAGCTCGAGGCGCAGAACCCGACCGGGTCGATCAAGGACCGGGTGGCGCTCGCGATGGTGAACGCCGCGAACCTCGAGCCGGGCGCCGAGCTGCTCGAGCCGACGAGCGGCAACACCGGGATCTCGCTGGCGCTCGTCGCGAAGCTGCGGGGGCTGAAGCTCACCTGCGTGATGCCGGCGAACGCGACGCCCGAGCGGCGGCTCGTGCTCGAGCTCTTCGGGGCGAAGATCGTCGACTCCCCGGCCTCCGAAGGATCGAACGGCGCGGTCCGCGTCGCTCAGGAACTGGCGGCGGCGAACCCGCAGTACACGATGCTCTTCCAGTACGCGAACGAATGGAATCCACGCGCGCACTACGAGGGCACGGGCGCCGAGATCGTGCGCGACCTGCCGCGGGTGGACGCCCTCGTCGCCGGGCTCGGCACCGGCGGAACGCTGATGGGCACCGGCAGGCGTGTGCGCGAAGCCTTCCCGGACGTCGTGGTCGCAGCGGCGGAGCCCCTCCCGGGCGATCCCGTGATGGGGCTGCGGTCGCTCGAGGACGGCTATGTGCCGCCGATCCTCGACGTGTCGAAGCTCGACCGGAAGATCCTCGTCTCGAACGCCGAGTCGGTCGCCGCCGTACACGCGCTCCTCGACCGTGAGGGCATCTTCGCCGGCGTCTCCGCGGGCGCGGTGATCCACGTCTCCCGCAAGATCGCGGGCGAGCTGCCCGAGGGCTCCGTTGTCGTCGCGGTGCTCGCGGACGGCGGCTGGAAGTACCTCTCCGGCGACTTCTGGAGCTCCGATAACGTCGAGGAGTCGATGGAGAGCACCCTCTGGTGGTAGTGCCCGCCCCGATTCGCGCGGAGCTTCACGCACACGCGGCCGAGGAGGCGCCGAACGAGTGCTGCGGCGTGATCCTGTTCCGCGACGGCACGGCCGAGCGCTACATCCGGGGCCGGAACCGGCTCGATTCCCCGTACCGCTACGAGCTCGAGATCGACCCCGAGGTGTGGTTCATGGAGGACGAGGGCTTCGAGCTCGCCGTCTTTCACTCCCATCCGGAGACGGAGCCGCGCCCGTCGCGCACCGATCGTGAGCTGTCGGGGCTCTGGGCCGGCAAGCCGTTCCTGATCTACGGGTTGAAGCTCGAGGAGCTCCGCGCCTGGCGGATCACTCCCGAGGACTTCGAAGAGATCCCTCTGTCCTAGCTGGAAGGCTCGGCGGCAGTTCGAGCCCCGTCGGGAGCAGCCCTGGACGTGTCACGTCGGTCATGCGCGGACCTGACATCGCTGACCGGGATACCACCCGAAAAGCCATGTCCAGGGGACAGTCCCCTGGACAGTGGCCGAATGCGACACATCCGGGGCCGAAAGCGACACACCCGGGGACAGTCCCCTGGACATGGCCTGAAGGGCTCGGACGGGGACTGTCCCCTGCCATGGCCGTAGTCGACCTTGGCGGGTTTGGACGCGACGTGCCTTCGGCTCAGGCGAGCGCGACCTGCTGCTCGCTGCCGGCCGAGCGATGGAGCGCCTCGAGCGTCCGCGCCTGGGCGACGGCATCCTCCCGGCCGAGAAGCAGCTCGCCCTCGCCGCGGATCGCGTCGCTCACGTTCTCGAGCTCGAGCCGGTAGGAGTCGACCGGTTCGAGCGCGATCAGCTCCACCTCATCCCCACGACGCAGCTCGATCACGGGCTCACGGCAGTGCCACGGGTCGTCGAGGAAGAGCGAGCCCTCGCTGCCGATCGCCTCGAGCTCGTCGCGGCCCGGTAGCGCCGTGCCACAGTCGAAGAGCGCGATGACGTTGCCCGGAAAGCGCATCGTTGCGGCGAACACCCAGTCGGTACCGCTCGGGCCCGTCCAGGCCGTGCCGAACACCGACTCGGCCTCGCCCGCGAAGAGCCGCGAACCGCTGACGCAGTAGCAGCCGACGTCCATCAGCGCTCCCCCCTCCACCTCGGGCCGGAGGCGGATGTTGTCGGCGTCGTAGAGCGAGTAGCCGAACGTCGAGCGGACGACCCGCAACTCGCCGATCGCGCCTTCGGCGACCAGCGAGGCCGCCCGCGAAGTCTGCGGGTTGTGGCGGTACATGAACGCCTCCGACAGCATCGTCCCGGCCCGCTCGGCGGCGTCGAACGCCGCCTCGACGAGACCCGGATCGCGCGCGAAGGGCTTCTCGCAGAGCACGTGCTTGCCGGCCTCCGCCGCGCGGATCGACCACTCGCTGTGCATCGTGTTCGGAAGCGAGATGTAGACCGCCTCGATCGCCGGGTCGGCGAGAAGCTCCTCGTAGGAGCCGTAGGCGTGCGGGATCTCCCATTTCGCCGCGTAGGCGTCGGCCTGGGCCTGGTTACGGCTGGCGACGGCGGCGAGCTCGACTTTCGCCGAGGCGTGGGCTCCAGGGATCAGGAGCCGGTTGATGTCCGCGGTCGAGATGATCCCCCAGATGACCGGTTTCATCCCCAGCTCGCTTCCGTGACCGGACGCAGGGCCGTTTCGAGGATCCGGAGATGCCGCGGCCGCTCGAGCGCGAACACGACGAACTCGGCCACATCCTCCGCGGTCATCATCCCGGGCAGTGCGTCCGGCGTGCGTCCGCGGCCGGGCTCGAGCGCGAACTCGGTCGCGACGCCGCCCGGGCAGATGTTCGTGCAGCGGATCCCGTGCTCGCGCAGCTCGTGGTCGAGCGCACGCGTGAACCCGACCTGGCCGAACTTGGAGGCACAGTAGACCGCCTCGAACGGCAGCCCGCGCCGCCCGGCCTCGGAGGCCAGCGTGATCACGTCGCCCTGGCGCCCGAGCATGTGCGGCAGCGCCGCGCGCACTGCATACAGGGTGCCCTTCAGGTTCACGTCGATCATCTCGTCCAGGAACTCGAGCGAGAGGTCGAGGAACGGCCCGTAGGCACCGACCCCTGCATTCGCGACCACGATGTCGATCCCGCCGAACCGCGCGGCCACCTCGTCGCAGTGCGTCTTCAACGCGGCGGCGTCTCGCACGTCGCAGGCATGGGCGACCGCGCCCTCGAGGCCGAGATCAGCGCCCTTCCGCGAGGTGAGGCCGACGTTCACCCCTCGCTCATGGAGCATGCGTGCCACCGCGGCGCCGATGCCGCCGCTCGCACCCGTGATCACGGCTGTCTTCCCTTCCAGGCTCATTCACCCTCCAGTGCTCGACGTTGTCCGCGGAGGCCCGAGCCGGCCGCCGCTCCGGCGAGGATACGCAGTACGATCGGCCCCATGCCCGAATGCGCCGTACGCACATGGCTCTGACCTCGGACGAGGTCGACGCCGCAAGACGGCGCGCCGCCGAGATTCTCGACGGCGCGGGCATCGTGCTGACGCCGAAGGAGCGCGAGCAGATCGAGATCGCCGACTTCGGCCTCTCGCGGCTCGAGGAGCTCGGGCTCGAGGTCGTCGTCTACACGAACACCGAGCGTGTCGGTTCGAAGGAGCTCGTGCTGTTTCCGCGTCAGACCTGCCCCGAGCACCGCCACCCACCGTTCGACGGCACACCCGGGAAGGAGGAGACCTTCCGCTGCCGCGCCGGCGTCGTCTATCTCTACGTCGAGGGTGAGCACACACCGGCACCGTCCGCACGGCTCGACGAGCGCGACCGCGAGGTGTTCACGGTCTGGCACGAGGTCGTGCTCCGTCCCGGCGAGCAGCACCTGGTCCCGCCCGACACGCTCCACTGGTTCCAGGCGGGCGACGAGGGCGCGATCGTGAGCGAGTTCTCGACGACGAGCCGGGACGAGCTCGACGTCTTCACCGATCCGCGCGTCGAGCGCGCGACGCTCGTCGCCGGGGAGTGACGCTCAGACCGGAATCGTGAGGCTCTCGAGATCCCGGGGGTACTCGGTGAGGATCTCGATCCCGTCCTCGGTGACGGCGACCGTGTCGGAGTGGCGAAAGCCGCCGAGCTCCGGCGAGTACACGCCCGGCTCGATCGTGAACACCATCCCGGTCTCGACGCGCGTGCCGTCGCCGACGTCGAGGAACGGCGCCTCGTGGTTCCGCAGCCCGATCCCATGGCCCGTGTGCTGGCGCCAGTACGGCAGCAGCGAGTTCTCCTCGAGATAGCCCATGACGGCGCCGTCGACCTCGCCGCAGGTCACGCCGGGCCGAAGCGCCGCGAAGGCCACCTCCTGCATCGCGACGGTGTGGCCGAAGAGGCGCCGCATCTCGTCGGTCGGCTGCCCGATGATCATGGCCCGCTCGAGCTCCGCGTTGTAGCCCCAGATCGGCGCGCTCGTCTCGGTGACGAGCACGTCGCCCGGCTGGAACGCGATGTTGTGCGCCACGGCGTGTGCCCAGGCGCTCCGGAGCCCGATCTGGCCCCGGTAGCCCGCCGAGACGCCGTCGGACGACCCCTGCTGCCCGATCTCGTCGCCGAGTGCCTTGAAGAGCTCGATCGTCGCCTCGTACCCGGCGCGGAGGCTCGCCTCGGTCTCGGTGGCGCCGACGCGGCTGTACTCCTGCAGGAGCCGGTGGGCACGCGCGCACCAGCGACCGCTCTCGCGAATCAACTCGAGCTCGCTCTCGCTCTTACGCCGCATCATGCTCTCGATCGTCTGCGTGAGCGGCACGACCCGACTCGAGGCCACGTCACTCAGCGCCGGGCCCTCGTAGCCGAGGATCCCGGGGTAGCCGTCCCCGTCGGCGCCGATCGCATCGCGGATCCCGAGGTCGGCGAGCACGCGGGCGAAGATCCTCATCGGATGCTCCTTCCCCGGGTACTCCGGGTACGACTCGATCCGCTCGAACGAGGTCTCGACTCGGGTTCGCTCGACCTCGAACTCCGGCACGAACACGACGCCGTCGCCGCTTGCGCTCTCGGCGAAGATCACGGGCCGCTCGTTCGAGAGGAAGACGAACCCGGTGAAGTAGCGGATGTAGTCCTGCCCGAAGAGGACATAGCCGCTCAGACCCTCGCGCTGAACGTGCTCGCGCAGCCGTGCGCGCCGGCCTTCGAGCTCCGTTGCGGGGATGCCCATCGCGAGGTCCACGGGCTGACGTTAGCTGGCCAGCCTGGGATACAGCATGCTGAAACGCCCGTACCCGTCCTCGTAAGCGCCTGCCCAGCCGGGCTCGGGATCGGTCCGCCCCGTGACGCGCACGCAGCGAGCGACGGCCTCGCGGGCGTCGGCGAAGACGCCGTCCCGCACGCCGGCGAGGAGCGCTGCCCCGAATGCGGCCCCGGCGTCGGTCTCGGTGCGCTCGAGCGGGATTCCGAGCACCGAGGCGACGATCTTCAGCCAGAGGTCGCTGCGGGCGCCGCCGCCCGAGACGCGGCCCACGGTCGGCTCGACGCCGAGCGCGCGGAGCAACTCGAGGGAGTCACGCAGGCCGTAGGCGACGCCCTCGAGCACGGCACGGGCGAGCGCGCCGCGATCGTGGCGTAGCGAGAGTCCCGTGAAGGCGCCGCGCACGTCGGGATCCGCGTGCGGGGTGCGTTCGCCCTGCAGGTACGGCGCAAAGAGCAGGCCCTCGGTGCCGGGTTCCCAGCGAGCCGCCTCGTCGTCGAGTTGCCCGTACGGCGCGCCGAGGACGGTTCCTAGCCAGGAGAAGGAGCCCGCCGCGGAGAGCATCACCCCCATCGCGTGCCAGCTGCCGGGCACCGCATGACAGAAGACATGTACGCGCGCCTCCGGATCGGGCGCGTATCCCGGGAGCACCGCGAAGACGACACCGGAGGTTCCGAGCACGACCGACACGGGGCCCGGCTCGACGATGCCGACCCCGAGCGCTCCTGCCGCCTGGTCGCCCGCCCCGGCGATCTCGGTCGACTCGTGGGCCGGCGGCAGCCATTCGAGCGGAATGTCGAGCGCGTCGCACACCTCGTTCGACCACCGGCGCCCCCCGACGTCGAAGAGCAGCGTCCCCGAGGCGTCGGCGACGTCGATCGCGTGCTCGCCGGTGAGCCGCAGGCGGACGTAGTCCTTCGGGAGCAGGATCCGCTGAATCCGTCCGTAGGTCTCAGGCTCGTGCCGCGCGAGCCACAGGAGCTTCGGGGCCGTGAAACCGGTCAGCGCCCGGTTCCCGGTCAGCTCGATCAGGCGCTCGAGGCCGACGCGGCGCTCGATCTCGGCGCACTCGGCCGCGGTGCGCTGGTCGTTCCAGAGGATCGCCGGCCTGAGCACCTTGTCCCCCTCGCCGAGCGCGACGAGCCCGTGCATCTGGCCGCTGAAGCCGACCGGCCCCTTCGGCAGCCGGGTAAGCACCGCCTGCGAGGCGCGCCACCAATCCTCTGGGTCCTGCTCGGCCCAGCCGGGCTGCGGCGTCGAGAGCGGGTAGCCCTCCTCGGCCGTCGCGAGCAGCTCGCCCTCGTCCGAGAGCGCGACGCCCTTGACCCCGCTCGTCCCGACGTCGAGGCCGACGAGAACGCTCATCCGTCGATGTGCACGAGCTCGATCAGGTTGCCGAACGGGTCGCGGCACATGAACCGCGGCCGGCCGAGAATCGGCGTCGGGTCGATCGTCTCGACCCCGGCTCCCTCGAGCCGCCCGCGCAGCTCGTCGAGATCGTCGACGGCAAGGCAGAAGTGCGGCTTGTCGGGCGGCGGCTCGGGGCTGAGCTGCAGGTGCAGCTCGTTGTCGCCGCCCGCGGCGTACCAGACGAACCTCGCCGGATCGAGGTTCGGGAGCACCGGCTTCTCGTCGAGCCCGAGCAGGTTGCCGTAGAACGCGCGCGCTTCGCCCGTCCCGTCGAGCGGGATCGCGATCGTCACATGCTGGAGGCGCATCAGGCGCCGAGGGCTGCGTACACGAGCTCGTAGGCGCGAACCGCGTCCTTGGCCGCCTGCGCCTCGCGCAGCGCGGCCTCGTCGATCCGGCCGGCGACCGAGTCGATGAACCGCCACTGCAGCACCGAGCGGCGAACCGCCCCGACCTGATCCTCGGTGTAGGGGTAGAGGTCGAAGCCGAGTCGCTCGCCTGCCGAGCCGTAGCCGACGCGACGCAGCTCGAGTGCGAGCTCGAGGGTCTCCATGAAGGCGGTCGCGCCGACCATGTTGTCGTCGTCGAAGGTGCCCCAGCCCGAGTTGGCGTGCTGGTGCCCGAGCAGCCCTTCGGCGGCGAGCAGGGCCGCGTACTCGCCCAGGTTCTCGCCGTTCATGATCAGGTGCTGCCAGTCCATGTTGACCTTGACGTTGTCGATCCCCTGGCGCCGCAGCGTATGGATCACGTGCAGCGTCATCCCGATGTTGCGCATGAAGATCTTCATCGCCGGCTCGGAGTTCTTGTGCTCGAGGAAGATCGTCACGCCCTTCTCGGCGGCGCGCTGGGCGGCCTGTCCGATCGCGTCGGTGAACCGCGCCCACGACTCCTGGTAGGGCGTCTGGAACGGGTAGTTGTAGCCCTCCACGCCCGGCCAGATGATGAAGTGCGCGCCCAGCTCGGCGGTGAAGTCGACGGCGTCGAGCGTCCGCTTGATTCCCTCGTTTCGCACCTTGTCGTCGGGCGAGGAGAGACCGCCCTTCCCGAACAGCGGGTCGAGGTGCATCCCGCTCGCGACGCAGTAGATGTCGTGGCCGTCGAGCGCGCCGCGCACGGCGTCGAGGTTGTCGGGCGAGAGCTCGCCGGGATAGTGGAACTCGTAGCCGTCGATCAGATCGCCGAGCCCGTCGACCGCGCGACGCACCTTCGCCTCCATCGACTCCCCGATCCACTGGGGCTGGTAGCCGCCCGGTACGAAGCGGGTCGACATCGGCCCGAGGGCCCAGATTCCCAAGCTCGTCTTCATCCGCAGCGCAACCCTACAGCGCGCGGTAGCTGATCGGAATACGCCGGCCCTCTTCCGAGGAGCGGACGATCGCGTCTGCGACCTCGCTCGCGCGGTAGCCGTCCTCGAAGGTGGCGCCGTACGGCGCGACGTCGCGATCCTCGGCGATCGCCTCGAGCAGGTGGATCACCTCGTGGGTGAAGGTGTCGCCCCAGCCGACGATGTGGCCCGGCGGCCACCAGTACTCGATGAACGGGTGGTCGGCCTCGGTCACGAGCACCGTCTTCGCGCCGCGGGCGCGGTCGCCGTCGGCCCGGAACACCTGCAGCTCGTTCATCCGCTCCATGTCGAACCAGAGCGAGGCCTTCGAGCCGTTGATCTCCCACTGGAATGCGTTTCTCCGGCCAAGCGCGAGCCGGGTCGCCTCGATCGTGCCGACGGAGCCGTTGTCGAACTCGACGACCGATTCGATTGCATCGTCGACCTTGCGGCCGGGGATGAAGGTCTTCACGACCGCCGAGAGCGCAGCGATCTCGCCGACGAGGAACCTGCTCAGGTCGATCACGTGGGTCGCGAGATCGCCGATCGCGCCGGAGCCCGCGTCCTCGACGCTGAAGCGCCAGGTGTCGAGGCCCGGGTCTTCCGCCCAGTCCTGGAGGTAGCGCGCGCGGAAGTGGCGGATCTCGCCCAGCTCCCCTGCCTCGATCAGCTCGCGGGCGAGCCTCACGGCCGGCACGAACCGGTAGTTGAACCCGCAGAGATGCTTGACGCCGGTGGCCGCGACGCGCGACCAGATCTCGTAGGCCTCGTCGGCCGTCCGGCCGAGCGGCTTCTCGCAGAGCACGTGCTTGCCGGCCTCGGCCGCTGCGATCGTCGGCTCGGCATGGACGATGTTCGGCCCGCCGTTGTCGAAGAGCCCGATCGACGGGTCGGCGACGATGTCGCGCCAATCGGTCGTCCACCGCTCGTAGCCGTATCTGGCTGCCGCGTCGGCGACGGCTGCCTCGTCTCGGCCCGAGATCGCCACGAGCTTCGGCTGGAGCGCGGGCCGCCACGCCGCCTGGCGGACGTTCAGGAACGCGGCCGAGTGGGCCTTGCCCATGAAGGCGTAGCCCAGCATGCCGACACCGATCTCGGGGGGCTCGCCGCTCTGCACGGCGGCATCCTACGTCAGGGCTGCTGCGAGAGCCCGGCGGATTCGATCGCCGCGGCTGCGAGGGCGGCGTCCTCTGCTCCCGGCAGCCCGCTCACGCCCACGGCGCCCACGCGGCGACCGCCCTGGAACGCGGCCACACCGCCCAGGAAGAACGTGAAGAACGGATCGAAGCTGGCCCGCTCGACCGGGTCTGCCCGCGCTTTCTCGGCGAGCTCGGCGGTCGTGCGCGCGTCGCTGCGCGCGGCCGTGTAGGCCTTCCGCTGCGCGTTCAGTCGGGTGTCGGGCGCTGCGCCGTCCATCGTCGCCGCGGCGACGACCTCGCCATGGTCGTCGGCGACGAACACGGAGACCGCCCCCGGCGCGCCCGCCACGACGTGATCGACGATCTTCAGTGCCTGTTCGAGCTGCATTCCGGCTCCTTTTCTTGTGAAGCACCGCGTGCTTCGCAGGCCCGATGGAGGTTACGATGCAGATGTGGCCGGCGAGCCCCGTGCGCCCTCTCACTCGCTTCGCATCGCCGGCCGATCGTATCCGGTCATCCTGCCGTCGCCAAAGGACCCGCGCCTGCACGTCTCGGCGACGTTCCTCGTGCTCTACGTGCTCGGGATGACCCAGTTCCACTTCAGGCTCTCGTTCCCGCAGATCATCTTCTCCGTCCTCACCTGCGCGGTGATCGAGCTCGTGATCAGCTTCAGGCAGAAGAAGATGATCATCTGGCCGGCGAGCGCGATGCTGACCGGCAACGGGATCGCGTTCATCATGCGGATCCCGGGAACCCAGCACGGTGACTGGTGGTCGTTCAAGGGCGTCTGGATCTACTGCCTCGTCGGGGCCGTCGCGATGGCGTCGAAGTACCTGATCCAGTTCCGCGGCAGGCACATCTTCAACCCGTCGAACTTCGCGCTCGTGCTCGCCTTCGTGATCCTCGGCTCGAGCCGTGTGGAGCCGCTCCAGTTCTGGTGGGGGCCCCTCTCACCGGCACTCGTGATCGTGCTCATCGTGATCGTCGGCGGGGCGCTCCTCGTGCTGACCCGGGTCGGGATGCTCGCCGTCGCGGCGATCTTCTGGATCACGTTCGCGATCGCCCTCGGGATCCTCGCTGCGAGCGGTCATGCGTTCACCGCGAACTGGCATCTCGGGCCCGTCGCGAACTACTACTTCTGGAAGGTGCTCGTGCTCTCGCCGGAGGTGTTCATCTTCCTGGCGTTCATGATCACCGACCCGCGGACGGCCCCGGAGACCGCGCGCGGTCGGCGGATCTACTCGGTCTCACTCGGCTTGCTCGGCGCCCTCCTGATCGCCCCGATGGAGACCGAGTACTGGGCGAAGGTGGCACTGTTGATCTCGCTCACGATCGTCTGCGCCGCGCGGCCGGTCGTCATCCTCGGCCGCGAGGCGCTGGCACGGCGCCGCTCCGGCGAGACCGCCCCGGCTCGCCGCCGCCGGTCGCAGCTCGGCTTCCTCGCCGTCGCCGGGGTCGCAGCCTTCGTGGCACTCCTCGTCGCCGCCGGCAGTCCGGCGCGCTCGGTCGCGACGCTCTCCTCGAGCGCGCTGTCGGGCGGGGTCGCTGTGACGGTCGAGCACACGCCGAACGTCGTCTCGATCTCGCCGCAGCTCGGGAGGCAGATTGCGGGCGACGCGGTCGCCAACCTTCAGCTCGTGTCCACGGCGCTCGGCAAGCGCGATGCGTCGCAGGCCACGGGCGCGGCGACCGGGGCCTACCTCACCGGGATCAAGGGTCAGATCGCGAAGGCGGCAGGCAAGCCGATCGTCGTGCCGAGCTATTCGGTGTCGACCGTGGATCTGCGCCTCCTCCAGGCGGTCGACCAGGCGCCGCCCACGGTCGTTGCGACGTTGACCGGCCAGCTCGTTCCTGTCACCTACGCCGTCGGCTCGACGAAGCCGCAGAACGGCCCGACCACGCCCTTCAAGCACGTCTTCGACCTGGCGCTCACGAACGGCCGCTTCCTGCTGGTCGGCGAGGGCGGCACGAAGCTGCAGCTGGCGCCGCCGGTCTCGCAGCCGAAGTACTCGAGCCAGCCCAAGGGCGTGGGCGCGTTCAAGAGGCTCAGCCTCGTGAACGTCGCGCCGCAGCTCGGGCTCGACTTCAGGGAGGGCGCGTTCCAGTACTCGTGGTCGTACGACCAGCAGGCGATGATGGGCGGCGGCGTCTGCTGGATCGACGACAACAACGACGGCTGGCTCGACCTCTTCGCCGTCAACTCGTATGCCGACGTCGACCTGCCCGTGTGGGACGCCCATGGGGGAACGCCGCAGAGCGAGCTGTTCCAGAACGAGCACGGGAAGTTCGTGAACGTCACCGCGTCCTCGCACACGGGCATCCGGGTCAAGGGCACGGGCTGCGCCGCCGCCGACCTGAACGGCGACGGCTTCACCGACCTCGTCGTCACCTCGGCGACCGGAGTCGACATCCTCTGGAACGACGGCAACGGGACGTTCTCACGGCAGACGCTGCCGGCGCCGTACGGCTGGTACTCGGGCGCGACCATCGCCGATGTGAACGGCGACGGCCGCCCCGACCTCTTCGTCGCGGGCTACACGAACATGGCGGGTCAGATCCCGGGGTCGATCGCGGGCTTCCCGACGAACTACGGCGGGATCCGCGACCTCCTCTATCTCAACGAGGGGAAAGGGGCCAACGGCCGCTCGCAGTTCAAGGAGGTCGGGAAGCAGGCCGGGCTCGAGTCGTCGCACTTCCGCCACGGCCTCGGCGCGACGTTCACCGACGTCAACGGCGACGACCGCCCGGATCTCTATGTCGCGAACGACGAGGATCCGAACGACCTCTACATCAACGAGCCCGGCGGCCCGCTCGGCTTCCACTTCGTCGAGGAGGCAAAGGCTTTCGGGGTCGCCGACCCGAACGCGGGGATGGGCGTCGCCGAGGGCGATTTCAACGGCGACGGCCGCCCGGATCTGTTCGTCACGAACTCACGCGGCCAGCCGCATGCGGGCTACGAGAGCACGATCCTGCCGAACGGCGAGACGAGCTACAGAGATGTGTCGCAGATGTTCGCGAAGGCGCTCGACCGCAAGCAGACGGTCGGCTGGGGCGATGCGTTCGTCGACTTCGCAAACAGCGGCAACCTCGACCTGATCCTGGCAAACGGCGCGATCCCCGTCACGAGCCTGAAGCAGGACACCGAGCCGGTCCAGATCCTCCAGGGCCTTCCGGGCGCGAGGTTCACGAACGCGACCGGGATCATCGACCCGAACGGCATGCCGAAGATCATCGGCCGCGGCCTCGCCCCCGCCGACTTCGACAACAACGGCCGGATGGCGATCGCGATCAACACGATCGGCGGCCCCCTCGTCCTGCTCGAGCCCACCGGCCCGGTCGGTCACTGGCTCGACGTGTCCCTGAAGGGCTTCCAGGCCGGCGCCGTCCTCACCGCCACCCTCCCGAACGGCCGGAAGCTCGTCCAGGAGCTCCACGACGGGAGCAGCTACCTCTCGTCCGCGGATCCCCGAGCCCACTTCGGCCTCGGCGGCGAGACGAGCGTGAAGAGCCTGACGATCCGGTGGCCGGACGGGCGCGTCTCGCACCTCTCGAACGTCGGCGCGGACAAGATCATCACGGTGTCGCCGCCGACGGCGGGCTGAGCCGCCGACGTCTGGCGTGAGGGCGCTCGCACAGGGCAGAGCAATCACGCTAGAGCGCCTCAGCGCGACCGAAGACCGCTCGCCACGTCGATCTCGGCGAGGCGAAGGCTCGATCGGAAACGAGCGACGGACTCGGAGATCGCGTCCACGAAGGCGTCCCCCGGGTCGACGAGTTGATCGAGTTCGCGCGCGCGGTCGCAAGCGGCGATTACCCAGTCACGATCATCGCCAGATTCGCGAACCAGTCGCAGCCAGTGGTGCGCCTCCCGAGGTCGTCCGGCGAGCGCACATGCGATGCCTGCGTCGAACTGCTGCCAGAAGATGTCGTCGGCGGTCGCACTCAGCTCACTTGCCCATTCCTCGACGCCCTCGAAGCGAGCCCGATACGAGACGACTTCCTCGGCGGCCCGAGCCGCGAGCCTCCTCGCCTCGGCAGCAAACTGCGAGTCGCTCTCGTAAGCCACGTGAATCTCACTCCCGTCCGCTTCGCATAGGCGACCACCGTATGACTGCGCAAGCCAGTCGCGGTCGTGCCACAGAAAGTCCGCGCTCACGGCCAACCGAGTCCCCTTCGACCAGTCAGAGGACTCGAAGTTGACCACGCACAACCACCACCCATGATCGTCCAACCAGGTTCGGGACCGCCCCTTCTGCGCGACACCCATCGGCCGCAGAACCTCCCTGGCAGCAGCCCTCAGAATTCGATTGTGCGGCTCTTCGGCGATAGCTCACACACCCTATTGCTCAGGGTGCCCCGCGGCCGCCGCCAGGCGTCATTTAGAAACGCTGGCACAGTCGAGTTCTGTCACGCCTCGCAGACTCGGCGGCAGCGATCTCGAAACGGCGCCCGCATTCCTTCACGCCGAGCGATAATTGGTGACGGGCATGGCTCACATCGTGATTCTTCTGGCGGGCGGGCTAGTCGCTGCGATCGGCGTTCCCATAGCCAAGGATTGGCGCGGCTTCGGAACCCGGTACGCCCGCTTCTACGTGGAGTCCGCGGTAACGGACCGAGGTCGTCGACGACGCGAGGAGAGAGAAGACTTCATGCGAAGGTGGCCGGGCCTATTCTTGATTCTGACTGGCCTAGCCCTCTTTTGGGCCAGCACCAGGATGCCGTCATGAGGCGACCGCGGAGCTCGGAATGTTGCGCGACTCCAAACTCAACCATCCTCAAGTAGGCACTCGCGCACGCTCGCCCAGCCGAGGGACATGTCGCTCGGCCGCGTCCCGACCGTGCCAGACGCTCAGCTGAACACCTCTCCGAAAGCGATGAGCGCATCGTCGAGATTGTTGAAGACGAGTGGATGTCCGTCGTTGAACGCGAGTCCTGCCTGATCCATCCTTGGCGTCAACCCACTTGCTCGCCACCTTTGCTCACCTGCATCAGGGTCATCCAGCCGCTCTGGGGCCCAGGACATTCGAAGGCCCGCCGCGAGGCGGGCCTTCGGGTAACTCAACCGGCGCCAACTGTCCGGGAATGAGGATACGCCCGCCAGGCGGCATAGCGCAACACTCGCGCAACCGAGGTTCCTTTCGCTAGGCGGTCGTGACAGCGACACCAATACGCATGAAGCCTTGACGAGCAATCTCCGCCTCGGCGTCGTCTCGTAGACGGAGAAGAAGCAGACGTGGCAGGCCGAGCACGTCGGACGCTTGCTGCGATAGCTGCAGCCTGAGGCCCAAGTCCCCTCAGACTCGCCGTCCTCAAGCCGCCGTAGAACGTGGCTCCGTCTTCGGTCGAAACGGAATATGAGTCCAGTCCGAGGCGACGGGCCGGCGCAGCGAACGATGCTCCCGCCCGACCAGCCTGGTGTGTTGCCCCGCAGCCTCAGTCCTACACGGCTGGAACCAACGAGCTCGTGCCGCGGTTCGGGCTCGATCCGCCCTCTGGTGGTGAAACCGGCCTGCTTCACACTGGGCTGCCGGTCATCAGCGATTCCGGCCGACCGGGACGAACCGGATCGTGCGCGCAGACCGCTGCCAGACCGGAATGTCGATCCCGTCGTACGGCGGGTGCCCCTGGTACTCGATGTCGTAGCCGACGCCGTTGCGGAAGAGGTTGTAGTTCTCGACCCACAGCAACGACCGTCGGCCGTCGACCTTCAGCGTCACATGAGCGATGAGCTCGAGGGCGCGGCCCGCCGGGAGCTTCACGATTCGGCTCCGCAGGACGGCGCGCGCGTCCTGGCCGAGGTATTTCTCCTTTGCCGACGCAAGAATGGACGTGAAGAAGTTCGTCCGCGACTTGTAGTGGCCGATCACCGAGGTGTTCACCTCCGCCCGCGTCGGTGGGTTCCAGAGGTTCTCCATGCCGCTCGCGGTGGACCCCGGAATCCAGGAGCGTGGGAGCGAGAGGACGAACGGCAGGGCCGTGTTCTTGTCGCCAAGGGCACGATGGCCCATCCACCCGGGAGGTACCCAGCGCGTCGCCGGCGGCTCGGGTGGCCGCGACACGCCGCCCGAGCCCTCGACGAACCCGAGGACCGGCTTCGCGGCAACGTCGACGTAGCTCGAAATCAACCCGCGCATACACGTTCCCGTGACCAGGATTCCGTCGAGGGTGGGCGTCGCACCCGGAACGACAAGACCGGCGCCGCTGTCACCGGAACAGCTCGAGCTCGTCAGCGAGATGCCGCACAGCGTCCGTGTCGATGAGCAGTTCGGGAACCGAACGAGCCCGGAGCTCATCTCGTTGAGCGCGCTGCTCGACTCCCGCGTCGCGTGCTCCCGACCGAACCCGGCAAGCAGGAAGCCTGTCCCTGACGGCCGCGGAGCGCCGTCGGGTGGAAGCGCCACGGCGCGTACCTCCGTCCCCGAGAGATTCAACGGCCTGTCGAGGCGTACAACCGCAACGTCCGCTCCGAGCCGGCGTATTGGCCTGTCGTCGGGCGTCCAGACGTAACCGGCGAGAAACCGGACCGACGCGACCTTGCGAACCTGCGGATGATCCTGACGCCATGCACGCCTGAAGTTCGAGAGGCCGGCGCTGACCGTGACCTGCGGAAGCCGGACGAGCAGCCCACTCGAGTTGAAGAGACAATGCGCGGCCGTGAGCACGTGGGTCGAATCGAGAATGACTCCGCTGCAGTTGAAGAGCTCGCCGCCGCCGAAATCGTCACGGAGCGACACGACCCACGGTGCGGAACGCACCGAAATCGCTCGGCCTCCCACAACCGCAGAGGCGCCGCCGCCGGACACGCCTGCCGTCAGTGCAAGCAAGACGATGCACGCAGCCAGCCGCCGGGCCCCCACCGTCGCAGTATGCACACCCGGCTCCCGGCTCTCATGCCCCGCCCGATGTGACAAGGCAACGCGTGGCCGGCCTTTGGCTTGGATCGTGGCTGTAAACATCCGGCGTGCCAGGGCAGTAGCATCACGCCGCGATGGCTCACGCTCATTCTGTCGACCCGTCAGACCACGCCGGGATCCTCGCTCTCCGCGGCGCGGTTGCCGGCGAGATCGTGCTTCCGGGCGACCCCTCGTGGGACGAGGCTCGCCGGGCCTGGAATCTCGCTGTCGACCAGAGGCCGTTCGCGGTCGCGCTGATCGGTTCCGTCGAGGATGTGGTCAAGGTCGTCGACTTCGCGCGCGAGAACGGGCTTCGGGTTGCGCCGCAGGGAACCGGCCACGGAGCATCGGCGCTCGCAGAGCTGAACGACACGATCCTCGTGAAGATGTCGCGTTTGCGCGGCGTCGAGATCGACGCCGGCGCTCGTCGCGCGCGCATCGAAGCCGGAGCACTCTGGGAGGACGTCGTCGAGCCCGCCGCGGAGCAGGGCTTCGTCGTCCTGCATGGCTCCTCTCCCGATGTCGGGGTCGTCGGCTACACGCTCGGCGGCGGAATGGGTTGGCTTGCACGGAGCCGGGGGCTCGCGGCCAACAGCGTCACCGCGGTCGAGCTCGTCACCGCCGACGGCAATTTCGCGCGAATCGACGACGAGAGCGAGCCCGATCTGTTCTGGGCGGTTCGTGGCGGCGGCGGCAGCTTCGGCGTCGTGACCGCGCTCGAGCTCGAGCTGTATCCCACGCCTGACCTCTACGCCGGCGCGATGTTCTGGCCCGTCGAGCGGGCCGGCGAGGTCTTGCGCCGCTGGCGCGAATGGGCCGAGCCGCTGCCGGACGAGGTCACGACGGTCGGCCGGATCCTTCATTTCCCGCCCTTTCCGGACGTTCCGGAGCCGCTGCGCGGCAACAGCGTCGTGATCGTCGAGGCGGTGTTCGTGGGCTCGGAGAGCGAGGGCACCGCAATCGTGGCGCCGCTCCGGGAGCTCGAGCCCGTGATGGACACCTTCGCCGCCGTGGGCCCTCGGGCCCTTCAGCACCTGCACATGGACCCACCCCACCCCGTCCCGGGCATCGGTGACGGACTGTTCCTCGAGCAGTTCCCCGGCGAGGCGATCGATGCTGTCGCCGAGACCGGCGTCCCGCCGCTCGTCACGCTCGAGATCCGGCAGCTCGGCGGTGTGATGGCCGGCGCCTCGGACGGCCATGGTGCGGTCGGCTCGCTCGATGCCGGCTACGTGATGTTCACGGCCGGGATGGCACCGACACCGGAGATCGCCGCCGCCGTCCGCGAAGCGGTCGACCGGGTCAAGACGGCACTCGCCCCGTGGGAGTCGGAGAGGACGTACTTCAACTTCTCCGAGCAGCAGGTCGGGGGCCACCGGCTGTACCCGCTGAAGGCGTACACCTACCAGCGGTTGCGCAGGATCAAGGCCGCCTACGACCCCGCCGGGGTGTTCGTCGCGAACCACCCCATCCCGCCGGCCGCCGTCATCGATCCCGCCCGGCTCGCAAGCGCGCCGCTCTTCTCCGAGCTGCCTGCGGCGGAGCTCGACGAGCTCGCAGCAGTGATGGGCGAGGCCGAGGTCGAGGCCGCGACGGAGGTCACCACGGCCGACGAGTCGGGCACGACCGTCTACCTGATCGAAGAGGGCAGCGCCGGAGTCACGGGAACCGGTGGCCCGACCCCCATCGAGCTCGGCCCGGGCGACACGTTCGGCGAGATCGGGCTGCTGCTGACCGGACAGCGAACTGCCACGGTCGTCGCCCGCACCCCCATGAGGCTGCTCTCGCTTTCCGGCCCGGACTTCGAACGGATCCGAGAACGTGTTCCCGAGTTCGAGAGCTCCCTGCGTCGCCTCGGCCTCGAGCGCTCCGCTCGGTGATCAACGGCAACCCGGGAAGCGCTCGCGCGACCCGGACATGCTCCCGCGCCGACCGCGGGCTCAAAGCGCAACGCCAGGCCAACCACTCCCCGCACGACCCGTAACCCCACCGCACCCACGTGTCACGTCGGTCGAACTCCCCCACCAGCTCGAGCCACCGGCACATTCCCGCACTCAGATGCCCCGCCAGCATCGCCAACTCGTCCACGAGCTCCTGGAGCGCAAACGCCTCGACCCCGGCTGTCCCGTCTGGACACTTGTGCGACGGGGCGACGGCAGGCACCGTTGAGAGCGGAGGGTGAAGTGGACAGGCGCGCCACAACTGGTTGAGAGCCAGGAGTCGGGGATGACCCCCGGATGGGGTTCGAGTCCCCCTCCGCGTAAGAACCGCCCCGGACGGCAGGTCGAGTCAGCCGGTCCGACCGAGTATGATCCGGGTTGGCTCTCAACCGGTTGTGGGCTCGTCACCCACCGTTTGACTCGACCTGCCTTCCCGGCGGGTCGTGTCGTTCTGAGAGGCAGACCCAGCGTCGTCGGAGCCCGGGGCGGTAGGCGGTCAGTCGAGGAGCAGCCCCATGTCGAGCGCATCCCAGAGCTCGCCGCTGGCCCGCCGGTACTGCTTGGCGCGCCGTCCCTCATGGACGAAGCCGAACTTCTCGTAGAGGGCTATCGCGCCGCTGTTGTGTGGGAAGACGTCGAGGGACAGCTTGTGCAGCCCCCGCTCCCGCGCCCACTCGATCGCGGCTGCGATGAGGGCCGAGCCGACACCGCGACGGCGCCAGTCGCGGGCAACCGCCATGCCGATCGTTCCGAAGCCGAAGCGGCTGGCCTCGATGTGGAGCATGCCGACGACCTCGGAGCCCCCGACGGCTACGAGTGTCCCGTCGAGCCTCCAGCTCGCGGCGCGCGCCTCGATGTCGATGGGCGGCTCCGACGCGATCCCGTCGCCCTCCTCGGCGATCGCTGCCCAGAGGGTCGCCATGGGAATGCGATCCTCGTCGCTTGCGGGGCGAACCTCGAGCGTCTCGTCCGGCATCTCTGGATCGTCGCAGCCGCGACGGGTGTGCGTCCGGGTATCCGCGCGACCGTTCGTGGCACGACTATCGTCCGGCGTGGCGCTGGGTGACCACTCCGACCTACGACCGCGGCTACTGGGACGAGCTCTGGGCTCGCGTCCTGCGTGAGCACCCCGACCGGGTCGCCGGGCGCCCTCCGAACGCACACCTCACCCGGGAGCTCTCGGGCCTCGAGCCGGGGCGTGCGCTCGATGCGGGCTGCGGCCACGGTTCCGACACGCTCTGGCTCGCCGCACACGGCTGGCGCGTCACGGCGGTCGACTTCTCGGCAGCCGCCCTGGCTCACGCTCGCTCCACGGCGGAGGCGGCGGGACCGGAGCTCGCGGCCCGCATCGAGTGGATCGAGGCCGACCTCGCGACCTGGACTCCGCAGACCGGCCGCTTCGAGCTCGTGGTCTCGCTGTACGTCCACGTGGCCGGGACCGTCGCGGAAATGGTGCGGCGGCTCGCTGCGGCGGTCGCTCCGGGCGGGACGCTGCTTCTCGTCGGGCACCGCCCGATCGACCCGGTCACGGGAGCCGCGACGCCGGCCGCCGGTCAGCGGCAGGTCTCGGTCGATGCCGCGCTCGCCGCCCTCGACCCCGCCGAGTGGGAGTTCGTCGTTGCCGAGGATCGCCCGCGAGCCGCGGAGGGCACCGGTGTCGACGCCGTGATCCGCGCGACCCGGCTACGCGCGCCCGACGAGCGCTGACCGTGCCCTACGAGCTCGACCGGACGCAGCCGTAGATGTCGTTGCGGTCGGCCCGGTTCGGCGCGGCCGTCCAGAGGACATCGATCCGGCCGAACTGAACCGCCGGGGCATGCACCACGCCCTTGCCGAGCTTCTCGTTCTCCTGCCGCGTCCACGCCGCGGCGCGCGCTGCGCCGGCCGGAGTCTTCGAGATCGTGACCGCGAGCGCGATCCGTTCCGGGTTCAGGAGATTCCAGACGGAGAGGAACTCGAACCGGTCCGGCGCGGTGCCACGGACCTCCGCCGTCTCCGGCGTGACCTGATAGCCATGCCGGCTCAGGCACGACCGCAGCGATGCAACCGGTGACGCGCTCCTGGTCGTCGCCGCTGTCTCCGCCGGCTTCTTCGACGAACCGCAACCGGCCGCCCCCACCGCGAGCACCGAGAAGAAAGCCGCCGCAACCACCCTCCGCCTCACAGCGCCACCTCTACCGGCCGCCGATCGATGCGAGCGAGTACCCCTCGCCGAGCATCGCGGGAGCGCGCGCCATCAGGCGCTCCCAGCTCGGTACCTCCCAACCGAGCGAGTCGGCGAGACGCACGATCATGTTGAAGAGCGCGGCCACGGTTGCGGCATCGCGAAGAGCCTGGTCCGAGACGCCCGCCGCCCGCACGGCCTCCACGTCGGCAGGCTCGAGCTCGTCGGGCGTGAGCGTGAGCTTCTCCAGGAAGCCGAGCGTCGCTGCGAGCCTCGGGTCGATCGGCGCGGTGCGCCAGTCGGCCACGATCGCCGCCCATACCTCCTCGCCCAGTGCGTACGACGCGACCGCGCCGTGGGAGCCCGCTCAGAAGAGACATTGGTTCAGCTGCGACGCGAACCCGGCGAACAGCTCCCGCTCCCCGGGAGACCACTCCGACGGGCCGCGCATCGCGTGCTGCAGGGCCTCCGAGAAGGGCCGGCCGAAGAGCTCGGGCCGGTACAGCAGCGTCTTCACGACGCCGAGCGGCTCGTTGCCGCTGCGTGCCCGGATGACGTCCAGGACGGCCGCTTCTGCCGGCGCGTGGCCGTTGTCGACGACCGAGAGCCTCACCCGATCACCCCTAGCGCCGCATCCAGACGTCGCAGCCCTTCGCCGATCGCCACCGCGACCGTCGCCTCGAAGATCTCGTCCTCGCCGACTCCGGCGGCCTTCAGCTCCTCGATGTCGGCGTCGGTGACGGTGACGGCGCTCGTCCTGACCTTCTCGAGGTAGGGACGGAGTGCCTCTGCCGGCTCGGGTGCCGCCAGTACGAGCGCCCGCAGCTCTCCGATCGACTCGGCCAGGAGCTGCTGGCTCTCGACACTGGTCTCGGTCACGTCGCGAGCTCCCGCTTTGCCTAGCGGCCCGAGCGAACCTGCAGCCGGCGCGCGATCGTATCGAGCGTCACGGCGAACAGGAGCACGAGCCCTGTGACGATGTAGATCGTTCCGTTCGAGTACCCGGCAGTGTCGAGGCCGTTCGCCACCGTCGCGATCACGAGCGAGCCGAGGAGCGCGCCGCGGACCTCGCCACGGCCGCCGAAGAGGCTGACCCCGCCGATGACGGCCGCCGCGATCGAGTTCAGGAGGAGGGTTCCGGGCGGGAAGGTCAGTGCGACCGAGTTCACGTAGCCCGCGAGGATGATCCCCCCGATGGCCGCGGTCGCGCTCGAGATCATGAACACGATGATCCGGATCCGCGGCACATTGATGCCCGCCCGACGGGCCGCCTCGGCGTTCCCGCCGACCGCGTAGACATGGCGTCCGAAGGTCGTCCGCTTCGCGACGAAGGTGAGGAGCACGAGGAAGATGACCATGATCACGCCTGCGAGCGGCAATCCGAGCCGCCTGTCCTGCACGATGCCGTGGTTGCAGATCAGAACCGTGCCGAACGAGGCAACGGCGACCCCGATGACCTTTGCCGTCGTCACCAGCCAGTTCTTGCGCGCCGCCCGGCGCCCGTGCGCGTTCCTCAACGGCAGTAACACGGCGAGCAGGTAGAGGCCGGTGATGATCCCGGCAATCAGCAGTCCCTTCCCCGGCGAGAAGTAGTAGTTCGCGGTGTAGTTGATCCAGCGGTCCTGGATGATGATCGACCCCGGAACCTCGAGCCGCCCGAGGATCACACCCTGCCAGATCAGGTATCCGGCGAGCGTGACGATGAAGGAGGGCACTCCGACATACGCCACGATCGAGCCCTGAAGCAGTCCGATCAGGGCGCAGACGGCGATCGCAATCGGCATCGCGATCAGGCCGCTGTACTGATGCCCGCTCCCGGGAAGCTGCAGCTCCGCCACGGTGAGCGCCCCGATTCCGGCGACATAGCCGATGGAAAGGTCGATCTCACCGAGCAGCAGCACGAAGACGACGCCGTAGGCGAGCATCGTCGTGCCGGCCATCTGGATGATGATGTTGCCGAAGTTGACCGCGGTGAAGAAGTTCGTCGCGGTGAAGCCGAAGAAGATGACGATGAAGATCATCCCGACGACGATCGGGATGATCCCGATGTTCCCCGACCGCAGGTTGGTCGTCATGCGGGTGAGGATCCCCGGCTCCGCCTCCACGTCCGGCAGTGCGGCGACCGGTTCGAGTGGTTCGGCCATCGTCATGCGGCAGGTCCGTTCGCCGCCGGGATCCCGGCAACCTTCGTCGGGACGCCTGCGGTGATCGCGGAGACGACCTCTTGCTGCGTGGTCGCCCTGCGCTCGAACACGCCGACGTTCCGGCCAAGCCGGAGCACCGTGATCTTGTCCGCCGTCTCGAAGATGTCGTGGAGGTTGTGCGAGATCAGGATCACGGCCAGCCCCTGTTCGCCGAGCCGGCGAACGAGCGACAGCACCTGTTCGGTCTGTGCGACCCCAAGTGCGGCGGTCGGCTCGTCGAGGATCACGAGGTTCGAGTTCCACTGGACCGCCTTTGCAACCGCGATCGACTGCCGCTGGCCGCCCGAGAGCGTTGCGACAGGCCGCCTGATCTTCCCGATCGTGGTGACAGCGAGAGACTTCAGCGTCTCGGCGGTCCGCTGCTCCATCGCGGCTTCGTTCAGGATCTGAGCGGTGTTGAGCTCGCGTCCCAGGTACATGTTCTGAACGACATCGAGGTTGTCGCAGAGCGCCAGATCCTGGTACACGACCTCGATCCCGAGGCGAGCGGCGTCTTTCGGCCCGTGAATGGTGACAGGCTCGCCCTTGAACATGATCTCGCCGCTGTCGACGGCGTGCGTGCCCGCGATGCACTTGACGAGGGTGGTCTTGCCCGCGCCGTTGTCGCCGACGAGTGCCATCACCTCTCCGGGCCCGACGGAGAAATCCACGTCGGTGAGCGCCTGCACCGACCCGAACGACTTCGTGATGCCACGAAGCTCGAGGATGGGGGTGGCGGCGGCGGTCATCTCGCGGGAAGAAGTTGACGGGGGAGAAGCTGAAAGCACACCGGTGGGAGCGTCACGAGGACGCCCCCACCGGTGCTGAGACTGATCTCTTCTAGCAGTACTGCTTGTAGGAGCCCACGCAAACCGCGCTCTTCTTCAGGAAGCCCTGAGTGAAGAGCTGGGTGTAGTTCGCCTTCGTGATCCACTCCACGGGGAGGGTCTCGGTCGGCTCCTTGACCTTGCCGTTCAGCCGGAACGTGTTCGTGTGCGGCTTCGCGCCGTGCAGCAGGGCGACCGCGGCGGCTGCAGCGGCGTTGGCCTCGAGCGGGACGTACTTGTAGACCGTGCCCGTCTGCCACCCGGCGAGGATGTACTGGATGCCCTGAGCAGTCGCATCCTGGCCGCTCAGCGGGACCGGCTTCAGGCCCTTCGCCTTGAGGTCTGCAACGACCGCGCCGGCGATGCCGTCATTCGCGGCCATGACTGCCTGGATGTTGCTGTTCGTCTTGACGAGCATCTGCGAGAAGATCGTCGCAGCGTTGTTCGCATCCCAGTCCGGCACGAACTGCTCCGGGCCCTTCTTCAGCTTGCTGCCCGCGAAGAGCGGGTTGAAGACGGCGTCGTTGCCGCTCTTGAACCAGAACGCGTTCTGATCGGTCGGGCCGCCGAAGAGCTCGGCAACCGTGCTGCTCGACTTGTAGGTGCCGTTGTGCTTCATCGCGGCGATGAGCCCGTTGGCCTGGGCCTCGCCGACAGCCTTGCCGTCGAAGGTGACGTACACGTTCGCCGAGCCGCCGATCACCTGGCGGTCATAGTCGATCGCGAATCCGCCCGAGCCCGTGAACAGCTTCTCGATCGCGGCTGCAGAGCCGTTGTCGAGCGCGGTCTCGATGACGACCTTTGCGCCGGCTGCGAGACACGCCTGAGCCTGTGCCTTCTGCTTGGCCGGATCGTTCAGGGCGTTGTTGATCGAGTAGGTCACGCCGGCGGCCTTCAGGGCCTTCGCGAAGTCAGGTGCGTCGAACTGCACCCAGCGAACCGACGACTTGGTGTCCGGAAGCAGCACGCAAACCTGAACACTCGCTGTGTGCGAAGCCACCGCACCTCCGGCGACGGCGACGGCCGTCACGGAGACGAGCAGCAGGGACGCCGCCCAGAAAACGAATCTCCTCACTTGGTTCTCCTTTGGTATCGCATTTTTTTCGGGGGTACATCGTCGTGCTGATCCGATCCACCTGAGCTCTGTGCGGCGGATCCAGTTGCGAACCGGGGCGAGTGCGTCTGCAAGCCTACGACAAAACAATCTGTAAAGACGTCCAGAAGCACCTCTTGGTTTGGGGATGTCACGCCGCCACCGTCGCCCCGGCTTCCGTGTGCAGCGCAGCCAGTCCGGCGGACCGGAGCAGATCGGTATCGCCGATCACGAGGGCGAGTGCACCGAGCATCTCGGCCCTCTCGCCCAGCACGCCTGCCCTGAGCTCGAGCGCCGCCCGCACGGGTGGAAGGGCATAGCGGTCGAGCGCCTCACGAATCCCGTTCATGAGCGAGTCGGCGACGATGCCCAGGTCGCCGCCGACGATCACCCCGGAAGGGCTGAGGACGTTGCAAAGACCTGCGACCACACGGCCGATCTCCCGGCCGGCGTCGTTCACCACACGCTGCGCCCCGATGTCGCCCGCGGCGACCATCTCGACGAGCGCTCCGATGTTCGTCTCTCCGCTCTCGACGGGACGGAGCAGCGAGAGCATCGCGTCGGTCGAGGCCACGGTCTCGAGACAGCCGCGATTCCCGCACCGGCAGACGGCACCTTCCGCCCGCACCCGCACGTGACCGAGCTCGCCGGCGAGGCCGGTGACACCGCGATGCAGCCGGCCGTCGAGAACGATCCCCGCGCCGACGCCCGAGGCGACCATCACGTAGATCACGTCCGACATGCCGCGCCCGGCGCCGAACGACACCTCGGCGAGCGCACCGAGGTTGGCGTCGTTGTCCACGGACACCGGGAGCTCGAGGCGCCGCGTGAGCTCGTCGATCGCGTTCAATCCTTCCCACCCGGGAAGGATCACGGTCGATCCGACGGTTCCGTCGCGATCCACGGGGCCCGACAGCGCAACCCCGGCACCGACGACCCGCGATCGCTCGATCCCGGCCTCCTCGAGTGCAACCGCGACCAGGGCGGCCGCGGAATCGAGTGCCGTCGTCGCGGCGTGGTCGACGTCGAGCTCCTCCCAGCGCTCCGCGAGCACCGTCGACGAGAGATCGGCGACCGCCACCCGCACGTGCCGGTGGTCGAAGTGCATCCCCACCACGGCACCGACCGACGGGTCGAGCCGCAGAAGCGTCGGAGGCCTTCCCCTGCCCTGGGACTCGCCGAAGGGCTGTTCGACGACGAGCCCCCTTGCCTGCAGGTCGCTGACGAGCGTCGTGACGGTCGTGCGCGAGAGTCCGGTGTGCCGTGCGATCTCGCTCCGGCTGGCGGTCCCCCGTTGCCGCAGTGCGTCGATTACACGTAGCCGGTTGAGCTCACGAAGAGCTTCCAGCGATCCCGCCGTCGCCATCGAGCGGCAGTTTCACCACTTCGACCGGTGTTTGTCAAGAGTCCGACATAAATAAGCGGTCTCGGCCCCGGAAATCTGACGGAGCGCGGAGTAAGGGCCTGTGCAGCAAAAACTGCGAGGCTGGTGCGGCCACTCCGCGGCGTCGGACTCCACCCCCGAGCTCGCAAGAAGCGCTGCTAGGAGTCGTCGTGGTCCGAGTCGGGAGTCGCCGTACGGCGGGGCCCGAAGCGGACGACGAGACGATCGATGCGCTGTCCCTCTACCGATTCGACCCTGAAGACCGTGCCGTCGTGGGTCACCTCATCGCCCGGCTCGGCGCCGCGACCGAGCTGGCCGAGCACGAAGCCGGCGATCGTGTGGAAGTCCTCGACCGGAAGGTCGACGTCGAACTCCTCGTTGAAGTCGTCGATCGAGAACGTGCCGTCGATCCGGATCGTGTCGTCGTCGATCCGCTCCACCGTTTCGTCGGGCAGGTCGAACTCGTCCTCGATCTCCCCCACGATCTCCTCGAGCAGGTCCTCGAGCGTCACGATCCCCTCGACGGCGCCGTACTCGTCGATCACGACCGCAAGGTGCTGGTTGGAGCGGCGGAACTCCGTGAGCAGCGCCGCGAGATCCTTCGTCTCGGGGACCATCGTCGCCGGTCGCACGAGCCCCTGGAGGTCGATCGGGACGACGTCCGGGTCGTGCATCGCCTGGAAGAGATCGCGAACGTGGAGGATGCCGACGACGTCGTCGAGCGTCTCGCGGTACACGGGGTAACGGGTGTAGGGCGAGGCGAGCACGGCCTCGAGCGCCTCGTTCGGCGGCAGCTCGACGGAGAGCGCGATCACCTCGGGCCGCGGGACCATGACGTCGGCGACCTCCTTGTCGGCGAAGTCGAAGACCTTGTACAGCATCTCCTGCTCGCCGAGAGCGATCTCCCCCTGTTCGGCCGACGAGGAGAGAAGCATGCGCAGCTCCGCCTCGGAGTGAGCGGAGTGGTCGGCACCGGGCGGCTTCTGCCCGAGCAGGCCGAGGACGAGCTCCGTGGAGCGCTGGAGCAGCCAGATCAGCGGCCCCATGATCGTGAAGAAGCCGCGGACCGGCCCGGAGAGGAAGAGCGCCGTCCGCTCGGGATGGCCGAGGGCGATGCCCTTCGGTACGAGCTCCCCGAGGACGACGTGCAGGAACGTCACGACGAAGAGCGAGAAGAGCACGGCGAGGATCGTTGCCACCACCGGTTCGACGAGGTGCGCGAAGAATGGCTCGCCGAGGGCACCGATCGAGAGCGAGGTGATCGTGACGCCGAGCTGCATCGCGGCGATGAAGCGCGGCGGATCGCCGGTGATCCGCAGGACGGCGCGGGCGCGGCGGTTGCCCTCGTCGGCCAGCTCGCGAATGCGGGTCCGGCGCGAGGTGACGAGACCGTACTCCGCAGCCACGAAAGCCGCGTTCAACGCGATCAGCCCGAGGAGGGCGAGTAACTCGAGAGAGATCGTCATCGGCCTGCCTCAGACGTTTTCGCGGATCGGTCGTCGTCCAAAGCTCATTCGTATCGTATCCGACCCACCGGAGCACGAACATATGTTCTATCCTCTCCCGATGTCCGCCGAGTACCGGATCGAGCCGTGTCGGGTTGCGCTGAATCGCGTCAAGGGCATGCCGTTCGACTGGTCGCTGAACCCATACATGGGCTGCGTGCACCGGTGCACCTTCTGTTACGTGAGGGCGTTCGAGCTGCGCGCCGACCGTCCCGCGGATGCGCGGTACGGCACGTCGATCCGCGTAAAGATCAACGTCGCGGAGGTTCTGCGGCGAGAGCTCGCACGGGATTCGTGGGCCGGCGGTGGGGTCACGATCGGCGCCGCGACCGATCCGTACCAGCCGGCCGAGGGCCGCTTCCGCCTCACGCGTGCGTGCATCGAGGAGCTTGCGGCTGCGGCGAACCCGTTCGGGCTGATCACGCGCGGGCCGATGATCGTGCGCGACATCGACGTCCTCGCCGAGGCGGCGAAGCGGGCCGAGGTGAGCGTCAGCTTCTCCGTCCCGACCCTCGACGACGAGGTCTGGCGCCGCACGGAGCCGGGAACCGCCCCGCCCCGACAGCGGCTCCGCGCGCTCTCGCAGCTCGTCGACGCAGGGATCCGGGCCTCGGTCGGGATGGCACCGATCCTCCCGGGGATCTCCGACCGGCCGGAGCAGCTCGACGCGGTCGTCCGCGCAGCCCGCGACGCCGGGGCCTGCGGGATCTGGGCGAACGTCCTCTACCTGAAGCCGGGGACACGCGAGCACTTCCTCGAGAGCCTCGAGCGCTCCTGGCCCGAGCTGCTGCCGGAATACGAGCGCCTCTACGACGATCGGGCCTACCTGCGGCCGAGTGAGGTGAACCCCGTGCGCGAGGCGGTCCGAGGCCTCGCGAGAGCGCACGGCATCCGCGACCGGCGCCGGGTGCCGCTCGAGCCGCCGCCCTCGCCGGTGCAGCTCCAGATCGAGCTCTGACCGTTCAGGCCCGCCCGGCCTTTCGGCCCAATTGGGCCTTTCGGCCAAGGGGCAGCGACCGATGGCGGCAATACAATCGGCCTCGGAATGCCAGATGAGATAACGACCCTGATCGTCGACGACCACGAGGTCGTCCGGGAGGGACTGCGCCTGTCCCTCTCGAGAGCCCCGCACATCCGCGTGGTCGGCGAGGCATCCGACGGCGAGAGTGCGATCGACCTCGCGCTGCGCCGCAAGCCGGACGTGGTGATCATGGACGTCCGCATGCCCGGGATGGACGGCCTCGAGGCGACGCGCCAGCTCTCCGAACAACTCCCCGAGACGAAGGTGCTCATCTTCACGGCATACTCGGAGCGCTCCCTCCTCGGCCGCGGCTTCGAATCCGGCGCCAAGGGCTACGTGCTGAAGGAGGCACCGCACGGGACGCTCGTTCGCGCGATCGAGAAGGTCGCTTCGGGCGAGGGGTACGTCGACCCCGCGCTCATGCCGCAGTTCCTGTCGGGCCGCGACCAGAGCGACATGCTCACCCCACGCGAGCGCGAGATCCTGCAGCTCCTCGCCGACGGGTTGTCGAACGGCGACGTCGCCGAACGGCTCTTCATCTCGCAGGAGACCGTGAAGAGCCACGTCCGCCACATCCTCACCAAGCTCGAAGCCGACACCCGCACCCAGGCTGTCGCGATCGCGCTGCGTGAGGCGATGATCGACTAGCGACGAGCCCGGTGGAGAACCACGACGCTCTCGAGCGGCTGATTTCCGCCGAGCAGGACGAGCGGCGGCGGTTGGCGCTCTTCCTGCACGACGGCGCAGTGCAGCAGCTTTCCGGGATCGCGCTCATGCTCGACGGGGCGATGCACTCGCTCGAGAAGGGCGAGGCCGTCGAGGCCCGCGAGATCGTCGAGCTCGCGCTCCGTCAGCAGCGCGCCGCGATCCGTGAGCTTCGCGACCTGTCGTTCGTGCTCGAGCCCGTGGTGCTTCGCGATCATGGCTTCGGGCCGGCCCTGCGGGCGCTCGCGGACCAGGTCGCGGGCTCGCACGGGCTCGTCTGCGACGTCGACACCGACAGGGCGGCGGGAATCGGGGAGACGGCCAGCATCGCGCTGTACACGATCCTTCGGGAGCTCGTCGACCAGTCGGTGCGGCGCGGGCCGCCCAAGCGGATCGCGATCGCGATCGTCCAGTCCGCCGACGGCGAGCTCGTCGCGACGGTGGTCGACGACGCCGACCGCGAGCGCCGCATGCGCTCGCTCGAGGAGATCGAGGAGCGCGTCCGGCAGCTCCACGGCACGCTCGAGGTGACCCCCGCCACCGGCACCGGCACAGAGATCCGCGTGACGTTGCCCGCCCACACCGCACGTCGGTAGCCTGTCCGCGATGGCCGAGGAGAACGGCGCCCGTCGCGTGTACCTCGTGTTTGCGTGGTCTCCGAACGGCTATGAGCTCAGGGAGCGCGACGGCGACCCGCCCGAGGTCGGAGCCGAACTGGAAGACGACGGCCACCGGCTCGAGGTCGTGAAGGTCGGAGCGTCCCCGCTTCCGGGTGACGGGCGCCGCTGCGTGTACACGGTCGGCACGCATTAGCCAGCCCCCGGACGCACGGGCGCGTACATTCGTCTCGTGGTCACGGGGCTCGCGTCGAGGTCGTCCGGAGTGCTGCTGCACCCGACCTCGCTTCCGGGCGGTCGCCTGGGGCCGGAGGCCGAGCGATTCGTCGACTGGCTCGCAGCGGCCGGGCAGACCTGGTGGCAGGTGCTTCCGCTCGGCCCTCCCGACGAGTACGGATCGCCCTACACGTCGACCTCCGCGTTTGCCGGCTGGCCAGGGCTCCTGCACGCCCCGGCCGCGCGCGTCTCCAGAGCCGAGGTCGCCGCGTTCCGCGAGCGGTATCGCTACTGGGTCTCCGATTGGGAGAGGTTCGCCGGGGATGGAGCGGTCGAGGATCAGGTGCGGTTCGAGCGCGAGTGGGGCTCGCTTCGCGCCTACGCGGCCGCTCGAGGCGTGCGCATCCTCGGCGACCTTCCGATCTACGTCGCGCCCGGCAGCGCCGACACGGCCGCCCATCCGGGCCTCTTCAACCTGAGCGAGGAGGCGGGCGCGCCTCCCGACTACTTCAACCCGCTCGGCCAGCACTGGGGAAACCCCCTCTACGCGTGGCCCGCCCACCGGGCGGAGGGCTACCGCTGGTGGATCGAGCGGTTCCGCCATGCCTTCGACCTCGCCGACCTCACGCGCGTCGATCACTTCCGCGGCTTCGTCGCCGGCTGGGCGATCCCGCCAGGTGCGCCGGCCGCCTCCGGACACTGGCGGCGCGGCCCCGGCCGGGCCCTCTTCGCGGCCGCGGAAGGCGAGCTCGGCTCGATCCCGATCGTCGTGGAGGATCTCGGCGTGATCACGCCTCCCGTCCGCCGGCTCCGCGACGAGATCGGCGCACCCGGAATGCGCGTCCTGCAGTTCGGCTTCGGCGGCTTCGCCTCGAACCCGAATGCGCTCGAGAACCACCCCGAAGACTGCGTCGTGTACACGGGAACGCACGACCACAGCCCGCTCGCAGCCTGGTGGGACTCGGCGCCGAAGCGGATCCGGCGGAGCGCTGCAGCCGCCCTTGCGAAAGCGCAGATCGACGATCCCGAGCCGGCGTGGGCCTTGATCCGGTTGGCGCTCTCGTCGCGGGCGCGACTCGCGATCGTTCAGCTTCAGGACGTACTACAACTCGGTGAGGATGCCCGTCTGAACACGCCGGGCACGAAGGGAGGCAACTGGAAGTGGCAACTCCACGAAGGCGACCTCACGCCAGAGCTCGCAGAACGCCTGCGCGCCGCCACCGCAGCCTCTGCCCGCTAGCCATTTCCTCGTCGTATCAGTGGTGAGGATCGACACGGCGCTTGTGCCGGGGAAATGGCCTCAGTTCGAGACGTTGTACTCGGTCGCGTAGGAGTCGACGAGCGGGTTCACGGTCTCGAAGCCCTCCGGGAAGGCGTAGTTGATCTTCACGAACGGCTCCCACTTCTCGGGCAGCGCGTCCTCGGGGAAGATCGCCTCGACGGGGCACTCCGGTTCGCAGGCACCGCAGTCGATGCATTCCTCGGGATCGATCACGAGCATGCGCGCGGCCTCGTGGATGCAGTCCACGGGGCAGACATCGACGCAGGAGCGATCCTTGATGTCGATGCAGGGCTCGGCGATCACGTACGTCACGCGAATCACTCTACCGGCGCCAAAAGCCCCTCGATCAGTTCACCCGGCCCCTCGAAAAGCGCCGATTTCACGATCACGCGATCGAAGCCGGCAGCGTGTGCCCGGCGAAGCCCGTCCGTGTCCTTGTGGTTCGTGAAACCGAGTAGCGGCACGTCGGGGAAGGTGTCGGCGACGTCGTCGGGATCGACTCGTCCGACGTCTGCGAGCACGAGATCGGGAGGATCGATGCCCTGGGTCGTCAGGAGCTTGTGCTCCGGGAGCACCGCCTCGAGCTTCGCCCGAAGGAAGAGATCCACTCCCACGAGTAGGACTCTCGCCACGCCGCCTCGGATGGTAACAACCGGCGCGAGCGGTCAGGACGTGGAGAGCCCGAGCTTCGCGAAGAGCTGGTCGAGGCCGATCCGAAGCCACCAGTCGCGGTTGAAGAAGAGCAACAGTCCGAGCACGATCAACGTGACGCCGGAGGCGATCCTGATCGCCTGGTAGTGCGAGCGGATCCAGCGGAACCAGCGCATCGCGTGGGCAAACGCCACCCCGGCGACGACGAACGCGGCCCCCAGGCCGAGAGAGTAGGAGAAAAGCAGCACCGCACCGCGCGTGACGCCGCCGCTCGAGCTGGCAACGACGAGGATCGACGCGAGCACGGTGCCGATGCACGGCGCTGCGACCACCGCGAAGGCACCGCCCAGGAGAACGGCCGAGCCGCTTCGCCGGGCGCGATGGACGAGCCCTGGCGCCATCACCCGCTCGGGCCACGGGAGCAGGCCGACGAATGCGAGGCCGAGCACAACGAGGATGAAGCCGGCGATCTCGGTCTGCGTCTGCTTGTCGACCTGGCCCGCGATCGCGGCCGCGGCCGCTCCGAGCACCACGAAGACGGCGCTGAACCCGGCGATGAACGGGATGCTGGCGATCACGACGCGCCGGGCGCTGCCTCGCTCGCCGAGCCGCTCGACCTCGACCGCCGACACCGCAGACAGATAACCCGGGACGAGCGGCAGTACGCACGGCGTGATCACCGACGCCAGGCCGGCGATGAACGCGACCGGAAGCTTCTCGAACATGGGGTCTAGGTATCGAAGCTCGCGAGCTCCTGGTCGACGCGACGCTCGAGAGCTGGCGCCATCCGGGAGTCATCAGGTGGGCCGGTGTCGTCGCGGTTCCTGAGCCACGTGCGTGCACCAAGGCCGACCGCGAGCGCACCGAAGACGATCGCCGCGAGGGGAAGGAGCCACGCGAGAAGGTCGAAGCCGTGCGAGCCCGGCGTCGCCAGCACGGCGGTGCCCATTCCCTCGGTGACGACGAAGTAGTTCTCGATCTGCTTCTTCGTCCAGCCGGCCGCGATCTTCTGGCGAATCACGACCTTCATCTGCTGCGCGAGCGGCGAGGTCGACTCGTCGAGGGGCTCGTGGCAGGTCGTGCAGACGAGATCGGCCTCCATCTGCGCCTGCGTGGGGTGCGCGTTACCGCTCGACCTGAAGGCGAAAGAAAGCCCGAACACGAGCGCGAGGATTACGAGCACCGCGACGAATGCCTTCATCGCGCGATCCTCCTGCCCGTGCCGCTCACTGCTTCATCGCGTTCCGGATCCCGAGATCGAGGAGCTGCCGGGTGGCCGGGCCGATGATGTGCCCGACCGCGCCGAGGTTGTTCTGCGGGAGCGGGATCACGTTGCCGTGGGGGTCGATGAAGAAGGTCTCTGGATAGCCGGTCACGCCGTAGTGGCCGATCAGCGGGCCGTCGTCGGCGATCACCGGATAGGTGATGCCGAAGCGCTTCATGAACTTGGTCGCCGGGCCGGTCAGGTCCTGCTCGTCGACTCCGACGAAGACGACCGGCTTTCCGGCCCACGCCTTCGCAGTCGCGGCGACGACCGGTGCCTCGTGCGTGCACGGCGCACAGTAGGACTCCCAGAAGTTCAGGACGACGACCTTGCCGCGCAGCGAGGAGAGGCTCACCGTGCCCGGCTCGCCGACGAGCTTCCGCGAGAACGGGTAGGCGGGGACAATCTCCTGCTTGTCGACCTTGCTCGCGATCCCGGGCGGATTGTGGAAGACCTTGTAGGCAAGCAGCCCGAGCAGCGCCAAGACGAAGACGACGCTGACGGCTTGGGCGGCGCGGCGCAGCATCAGACGATGAACACACTCGTTCCCACGCGAACGCGGCTGAAGAGCCACTCGGAGTCCGGGACCTGCATTCGGATGCAGCCGTGCGAGGCGTTCGAGCCGATCGAGTCGGGCTCGTCCGTGCCGTGAATGCCGACTCCGGGGGCCGAGAGCCCCATCCAGCGCGTGCCGAGCGGGTTGCCCGGCCCGGGCGGCACCGGGCTCAGGCCTGCGGCCCAGGCGTCCTGCGTCGGCGGATACCAGGTGGGATCGACCCACTTGACGACGATCGAGAACCGGCCGGCCGGCGTCGGGTAGATCGACTGGCCCGTGGCGACGTTGAAGACCCGCCAGACGGTGTTGTCGCTATGGAAGAGCGTCAGCCTGTTCGCGGCCCGGTTGATCAGGATCATCGGGCCGAGACTCGCCGCCGTGATCGCGGGCAGCGTCTTCTTCGTCTGCAGCGAGATCGGGCGTCGCGAGTTGGCCGTGAGGGAATGGACGATGCGCTGGAGCAGCACCGAACGGTCGAGCGAGATGCCGTCGAGCTCGGGCTTGACCCGCGGCCGGCCTGCGACCATCCCGAGCGACGCGTTCCGCGGCTTCTGGCTGAAACGGCTCGCCAGCTTGTCGACGGCTGCCCGGATTGCGGCGCCGTGCGCGGAGACCACGAGGTGGACGTTCGTGCCGTGCGAGGCCGAGCGTGCCTGGCCCACGGCCGGATCGATGTAGGCCGATGCGAGCTTGGCCGGGTGGAGCTCGACCTTGGTGCCGTCGATCACGAGCGGGAGCGGAGCCGAGAAGGCGGTCTTCACGGCCTTCGTCGCCGCGCCGGGCGTAAGCCCTCCAACCCGGATCCCGGCGATGCGGACCCCGGACGGGACGGCGTGCTTGCTCGTGGCGGCGGCGGATGCTCCTGCGAAGACGGCGAGCGCCGAGACGCCGGCCACGGCGAGCACACCACATTGGGCAATCCGGGAAATCATCGAGAAACCCCCTTCACGGCATGGTCAGTGTAGCCAGGACGCGCATGACCATTCCAGGGTCATCGGTCACGATCCCGTCCACTTGCAGGGCCGTCAGCCGTCTCACTTGGTCGGGATCGTTGACCGTCCAGGCGATCACGGTGGCGTCCCGGCGATGGAGGTCTCGGACGAGCGCCGAAGTGACGAGCGACTGGTGCAGCGAGAGGATGTCGGCCCGGGCGCTCCGAAGGAGGGGTGGCAGCCGCAGCCTGAGCACGGGCCCGACTGCACGGATCGAGGCGGCGACGACGGGTTTCGGCCAGGCGAAACGCGAGACGCCGTGCCTGTCCTGGGGGTAGCCGAGGGCCCGTCCGAGCTCCGGAGCCTCTCCGGCGAGCCGCCTGAGCGACGCGGCCGAGGCCGAGGAGACGAGCGAGCGTTCCGCGAGGCCGTGCCGGCGGAGGGCCGCAGCCACCTCGGCCTCGGCGCCCTCGAACTTCAGGTCCACGTGCGCGCCGGCGGGGGTCGAGGCGATGTAGGCGAGCGCATCCTCGAGTGTCGGGGGAGGGTCGGGGCGCTCGACTCCGGGGTGCCCGAGCACGAGCCCGTCGTCGAGGTCGAACTCCACGAGCTCTGCTCCGGCGGCGATGCCGGCTTCGAGCGCCTCGAGCGTGTTCTCGCGTGCGACCGCGGCCGCGCCCCGGTGGCCGATCACGGCGGGCCGGCCGTCGGGATGGGGCATTTGCACGCATGCAGACTAGGCCCGGATCCACCGACCTGCGTGGGCGGTGCGCCCCTCTGGCCTCGCCGGGGCGCTTCCCGACCGGCCTCCACCGAACGCCCCGCGATCACGCATTTCGGTGGATCCGGGCTAAACTGCCCCGGTATGGCCGAGCCTGCGAGCAGAATGCCGAGGATCGACGAGAACACGCCCTCTCTCGACCCCGCCGCGATCGAGCGCGCCTACGAGCGCGAGCGCGCGCGCAGGCGGGCCAAGCTCGACCATCGGGAGTACGCCCGCAACTCGAATGCGCGGTTCTGGGTGATGATGGCGATCCTGGCGCTGATCACGGTCGTCGTGGCCCTCACTGCGCTGCACGAGGTCCAGACGAGCTTCGGCGTCTTTCAGTAGCGCCTCGCAGCGCCAGCACGAGCGACCCGATCAGCAGGCCGAGGAGCGCCCCGGCAAGGACATCGGACGGGAAGTGGACGCCGGCATAGGCCCGGGAGGCCGCGATCAGGGCGGCGAGCACGAAGAGGGGCACGCGGAACCTCGGGACGAAGGAGCCGAGCACGAGGGCGCACGCGAAGCTCGAGGCGGCATGACCTGACGGGAACGAGTGGGTACTCGGCTCCGTGACGATGGTCTCGACGTTCGGCCTCGCCCGTGGGAACGCCGTCTTGATCGAGATCGTCGCGAGCTGTGCGAGCGCATCGGCAACCGCGACCCAGAGCAGCGGCCCCCACCGGCGAAGAGCCAGCGCGACGATCGCGGAGATCGCGAGCCAGACGGCGCCGTCCGTCCCGAGCACGCTCAGAGCGCGCGCGAGCGAGTCGATCGGCCCCAGGCGATGGGCCGCGATCCACGTCTCGAGCCGCTGGTCCCAGCGCACCATCGCGGGCGTAGTGAACCCGAACTGGACCGAACGTTGCGCTCGCCCGAGCTTTCGTCCGGTTTCTCGACCATACTTCCGGCTGTGGAGGGTTCCGACCTTTTCATCGACCCGAGCCCGTCCGGGTCACCGCCCCCTGCCTACCCGCGGGCCCGGCCCGAAGGGATCTGGGGGATGGGCGACACGATCACCTGGATCTCGGGCCTCGTGCTCTCGCTGTCGACCTTCATGGACTGGTACTCCGGCTCCGGGCTCGGCGTCTCGCTCTCGGTGATCGGCTGGCATACCGGGATCATCGGCAAGCTCGTCTTCTTCATCGGGCTCGCCGTGATCGCGCTCGTCGCGTGGCGCTCCCGCGGCTTCGACCTGCCGGCCTCGGTGCCGGAGAGCCTGCTCGTCCTCGGGCTGGGTGCGCTCGCGACCGTGTTCGTCCTCATCCGGGTGATCAACATCCCGGACTCCGTGCTTCCGGCCGACAGCCGCGGCGTCGGCCTCTGGATCGCCCTGATCGCCTCGCTCGGCGTCATCGCCGGCGGCCTGCTGCGCGCCGCCGAAGATCTCTAGGGCGAAGAAACCGGTACGAGCGCCTTGGCGCGTGTGAGCAGCTCGTCGGGATCGAACGGCTTCCCGATGAAGGCGCTCGCGCCGCGCTCGGCGGCGGTGCGCGCGTCGGCCTGGCCGCTGAACATGATCACCGGAATCGAGCCGTGGCGTTCCTCGAGCTGGCGGAGGAGCTGCCAGCCGTCGATCCCGGGCATCACCACGTCGAGGAGTACGAGGTCCGGTGCCTGGTCCTCGATCGCGGTCAGGGCGTGCTCCCCGTCCTCGGCCTCGCGGACCGCGTATCCGGCGAGCTCCAGGTTGAGGCGGATGTACTCGCGGATCCGCGGGTCGTCGTCGACGACGAGCACGAGCGGGCCGTCCCCGCTTTTCCCCACAGGCCCCGAGCGGTCGATGAACGACTCGAGATCGGCGCGCCGGAACCGGCGGTGGCCTCCGGGCGTGTAGAACGCCGGCACCCGCCCCTCGTCGGACCACTTGCGAATCGTCGACTGGGCGACACCGAGATACTTGGCGGCCTGGCCGAGCGTCAGCCAGTCGGGCTCCCCCGTAGAGGCTTTGCGTGCAACCGGTCGTTGATAGCTCACGTACGGAGACGCTAGCGAAGCGCCTGTCCGCTATGGCGTCGTGACGGTGACCGTGACCGTGTTCTGCGCGACGGGCACGAGCGGCAGCGGATGGAGCGTGCGCACGAGCGTCTGTGTTCCGCCGGGCTTCGGGTTGTCGTGGAGTGCCTCTCCGAGACCGATCCCGACGACGAACGCGACTGCGAGCGCGAGGATCGGGAGGATCCTGCGAACCCAGCGGCCCCGGCGGCGCCGGCGTGGAGCGCGGCGGGGCCTCGTGACCGTCACGGTGCGTAGTCGGACGCGCGGCGGGAGTACAGGTCGAAGGCGGCGTCGGCCGAGGTCGAGACGTTCCTGGGAGCATCGTCGGGGAAGGCGTCGTCGATCGTCTCGAGCGTCCAGCGGTCCGCGCCGTCGTACTCCGTCGCGAGCTCGTCGAGCGTGAAGCTCTGACCCACGCGACGCGTCAGTTCGGCGGCGACGACCTCGACCTGCGCGACGAGCCGGCGATGGGCCGTGGGGTCGGACCGCGTCCGCTCGACGGCACGGCGGCCTTCTGCCCACTGGTGGCGTGCGAGCTCGAGATTCACGACCGCGCGGATCATAGAGAGGCGCAACAGCGCTCCCGCGGCCAAAGCGGCGAGGCCTCCGCGAGGATCCGGTCGCCGAGGAGGTAGCCGGGCCGAGCCAGCGCAAAGGCCGCGTGTGCGTGGAGGCACTTGAGGCTTCCATGCCGCGTCGCTCCGCCGATCCCGCCCGGAAGCTCGGGCCGGAGCTCTCGCTGCTCGGCGTGGGCACGCGCCAGGCTCTCCCCCAGCTCCGGCTCGGTCTCGGCGGCCCGCGTCCAGCGCTCCACTCCCCCGCCGGCCTCGAGCCGGGCGACCGCGGTCGAGAGATGGGCACACGTCAGCCAGAACTGGGTCGGAAACGGCGTCCCGTCGGCCCCGAACGGCTCCTGCTCGACAACGGCAGGCGCCCCGAACGGGCAGCGAACCGCAACCCGCCGAAACGCCCGCGGCGCCCGACCGAGCTGCCGCTCGATTACAACGAGGTCATCGTCCACCAGCTCGACAGTAGCCGGACGTTCCGGCCGGCGAAACGGTGAGGGACCAGCAGCCGCTGAGGCCGCGGCCGGCTCATCGGGCGCGAGGCCCTGCAACCGCCGGTCGGTCAGTTGGACGAGGGGGCCCGTTTGGGAACCTTGTTCGGTTCCCCGGCGCTGCGCCAGAGGCCGATGCCCCGGACGATGAAGAGCTGCTCCCCAGGCTTCACGAAACCGAGCCGCCGGGCCTCGCGAACGAGCTCCTGGCCGCTGCCGACGGTCGCGATGCGCGCCTTCAGCTCGCGCTGCTGGGACTCGAGCCGCGCCACCTGCGCCTGCCGGTTCGCAAGCACCGCGTGGGTGTGCTCGTACGAGCGAATCGGCTTCCAGTAGAGGACACCGACGAGCACGAGCCCACCGAGCGCAAGCAGACGAGTAGGCCGGAGCACGAAAGACGACTTCGCCCGGCAGCCTTGCGGTCCTGCTCTTTCCCACGAATTCGAGCCGGAAGAGCGCCGGCACCGGCGAACCCGAGCCGTTAGCCAGCCACTTTCCTCTCGGGGAAGTGGCAGTGCTTACGCCATGTCGACTTTGATCACGTTCGTCGAGCCGCTGAGATTCACGGCCGTGCCCGCGATCAGGACGACGAGGTCGCCCGGGTCGATGATCCCTGCCGCGCGCGCGGTTTCGATCGTGCGCACCCAGAGATCCTCGACGTCTTCGGTCGACGGCATCAGCAGCGGGAGCACGCCCCACTCGAGCGCCATCTGCTGCACGGCGGTCTGCGCATGCGAGAGGCCGACCATGGGCCGCCGGGGGCGCAGGCGTGCGATCTCCGAGGCGGTGCGCCCCGTCGCGGTCGCTGCCAGGATCGCCTTGGCGTCGAGTGCCTCGGCCAGGTCGGTTGCCGCGTTCGACATCGCCCGCCGCACGTCGGCGAGATCGGAGGCCTCCGGGATCTGGTAGCGGTAGCGCATCGTCGGCTCGACCGCCCGGGCGATCCGATCCATCGTGCGGACGGCCTCGACCGGGTAGGCGCCGACGGCGGTCTCGGCGGACATCATCACGGCCGAGGTGCCGTCGAGGATCGCGTTCGCGACATCGCTTGCCTCGGCTCGCGTCGGCTCGGCGTGCTCGACCATCGACTCGAGCATCTGCGTTGCCGTGATCACGGGGCGGCCGGCCTCGAGGCAACGCAGGATCATCTGCTTCTGGAGCATCGGCACCATCTCTGCGCCGATCTCGACCCCGAGGTCGCCGCGGGCCACCATCAGCGCGTCCGATTCGGCGAGGATCTCGTCGAGCGCCTCGACCGCCTCGATCTTCTCGATCTTCGAGATCACGCGCGCCTCGGAGCCGCGGTCCCGGATGATCTCCTTGAGCTCGCGGACATCGGCTGCGGAGCGCACGAACGAGAGCGCCACGTAGTCGACATCGAGGCTCAATGCGAAGTCGAGGTCGACAAGGTCTTTCTCCGACAGCGACGGCACCGGGATCGCGACGCCGCGCGGCAGGTTGACGCCCTTGTTCGCCTTCACCTCGCCCCCCACGACGACGAGGCAGCGGGCGCGCCCGTTGTCGACCTGCTCCACGTAGAGCCGGATCAGGCCGTCGTCGATCAGGATGTCGTGTCCGGGCTCGAGCACCTGGGCGATCGGCGGCGGCGCAACAACGAGGTCTCCTTCCTGGGCGGTCAGCTCGGAGGCGACGTAGACCGTGGTGCCGGTCGTCAGCATCCGCGGCCGCGCCAGATCCTCCACGCGGAACTTCGGCCCCTGGAGGTCAGCGATCAGCGCGAGCGGCCGCCCGAGCTCCGCTTGAACCTCCCGCGAGCGTCGTGCCCAGCCGCCGTGCTGGTCGTGTGAGCCGTGCGAAAAGTTGAGGCGCACGGCGTCCATTCCGGCCTCCGCGAGCGCCCGCAGCATCTCGCGGGAGCCCGAGCCGGGCCCGATCGTCGCCACGATCTTCGTTCGCCTGAAGTCCTCGATCATCTCGCCCAGCGTAACGACGCCGGGTCGAAGCTCAGCGTGAGTACCGCGGAAAAGAGCTCCAGCCAGGGTAACGGGCGGCCTCGCCGAGCTCCTCCTCGATCCGGAGCAGCCGGTTGTACTTGGCAACACGCTCGGACCGCGCCGGCGCGCCCGTCTTCAGCTGGCCGGCTCCGGTCGCGACGGCGAGATCGGCGATCGTCGTGTCCTCCGTCTCCCCGGAGCGGTGCGAGATCACGGTCGTGAAACCGGCTTCGTGCGCGACCCGGATCGCCTCGAGGGTCTCCGTGAGGGTGCCGATCTGGTTGACCTTGATCAGGATCGAGTTGCCTGCGCCTTCGGAGATTCCTCGTGCGAGCCGCTCGGGATTCGTGACGAAAAGATCGTCGCCCACGAGCTGGAGCCGCTCGCCGAGCTCCGCGGTGAGGCGCTTCCAGGTCTCCCAGTCGTCCTCGGCCGCGGGATCCTCGATCGACACGATCGGAAACCGCGCGGAGAGATCGGACCAGAACGCGGTGAGCTCCACCCCGTCGAGCGTCTTTCCCTCGAACCGGTAGGCGCCGTCGCGGTAGACCTCGCTGGTCGCGGGGTCGAGTGCGATCGTGACGGTGTCCGAATGACCGGCCCGGGCGATCGCTTCGAGGATCACCTCGATTGCCGACTCGCTCGAGGGCAGATCGGGGGCGAAGCCGCCCTCGTCGCCGACCGCTGTCGCAAGCCCGCGCTCGTGGAGAACGCCGCGGAGCGCGTGATAGACCTCGGAGCCGATCCGGATCGCGTCGGCGAACCGCTCCGCACCGGACGGGACGAGCATGAACTCCTGGAGATCGATCGAGTTCTGGGCGTGCATGCCGCCGTTGATCACGTTCAGCATCGGTACGGGAAGCGTCGTCGCCGTTTCGCCGCCGAGGTAGCGATAGAGCGGAAGGTTCGCGTCGATTGCCGCGGCCTTGGCGGCGGCGAGCGACACCCCGAGGATGGCGTTCGCGCCGAGGCGCCCTTTGTTCGGCGTGCCGTCGGCCTCGATCAGCGCCTGGTCGACTGCGGCCTGATCGGCTGCGTCGAGCCCGGCGACTGCGGCGAAGAGCGCCCCGTTGACGTTCGCGACCGCAGCCGTGACCCCCTTGCCGCCCCATTCCGTGCCTCCGTCTCGTAGCTCGACCGCCTCGTGAACCCCCGTCGAGGCGCCCGAGGGAACCGCGGCCGAGCCGGTCGCGCCGGACTCGAGGCGCACGTCCACCTCGACGGTCGGATTGCCACGCGAGTCGACCACCCGCCTGCCGTGAACCGTGGCAATTCTTGTCATCGAGCCTCCTCTTTCGCCTTCTGGTAGTAGCGATCCTGTGCCGC